>NZ_JARGEO010000002.1:0-806064 GCF_029210525.1 Mycoplana sp. MJR14 | reverse complement strand
TGCCGCCAACACCACCTACATCGCCTCCTACCACACCACCGGCGCCTATGTGGCCACGAATAAATTCTTCGCCAATCCCGTTACCAACGGTCCGCTGACGGCGCCGTCGAACCTCACCGCCGGTGGCAACGGGGTCTATGCCTACGGAGGTTCCGCCTCGACGGGCATATTCCCGGCAAGCACTTACGATTCGGCGAACTACTGGGCCGACGTGGTCTTCCGGCCGCAGCTCGCCGGATGAGGGCGGGACGAGGTGAGGTGCGGCCGCTGGATGCGGCCGACACCAGGCAGGGTCCTGTCGTGGGGACCATCGTGAAGGGGTGCCGATGAACGGGGCGGAAAGGCTGCCGGTAACGGTGTTCGCCGGTTTTCTCGGCGCTGGAAAGACAACGCTCCTAAGCCACGTGCTGACCAATCGCGAGGGGCTGCGGGTCGCCGTCATCGTCAACGACATGAGCGAGGTGAACATCGACGCCAGTCTCATTCGCGACGGCGGCTGCAACCTGTCGCATACGACGGAGACACTGGTCGAGCTGAGCAATGGCTGCATATGCTGCACCTTGCGCGACGACCTCCTGACGGAGGTGCGGCGACTGGCCGAGGAAGGGCGATACGACTATCTGCTGATCGAGGGGACGGGCATCGCCGAGCCCCGTCCCATCGCGGCCACGTTCTCCTTCCGCGACGAGAACGGGGTCTCGCTGTCCGACTTTGCTAGGCTCGACACGATGATCACCGTGGTCGACGCCGCGAGCCTGCTTGCCGACTACAGCAGCGCCGATCTGCTCCGTGACCATGGTCTGCAGCGTGACGGCGAGGACCGGCGGACGCTCATCGACCTCTTGGTCGATCAGATCGAATTTGCCGATGTCGTGGTGATCAACAAGGTCTCGGACACGACCGAGGCGGTGCGTGCCGAGGTCCGCAAGGTGGTCGCGGCCCTCAACCCCGATGCGCGCCAGGTGGAGGTGGATTTCGGCAGGGTCCCTCTCGCGACCGTGCTCAACACCGGCCTGTTCGACGAGGAAAAAGCGGCGGCGCACCCGTTGTGGCACAAGGAGCTGTACAGCCCGGGGGCGCATGTTCCGGAGACGGAGGAATACGGGGTGTCGAGCATTGTGTACCGCACGCGGCGCCCCTTTGATCCCATGCGGTTCCGCGCGTTCCTGGACGCGCCCTGGCCGGGCGTCATTCGCGCCAAGGGCCATTTCTGGCTCGCCACCCGCCCGCGGCATGTGGGGCTGATGTCGGCCGCCGGCGTGCAGCGGCGTTGCGAACCCGCGGGACTGTGGTGGGCGGCCGTTCCCCGGCAGGATTGGCCGAACCATCCGCAGTTTCGTCGGCGTCTGGAAGGCCAATGGGACAGTACCTGGGGCGATCGGCGGCAGGAACTCGTCTTCATCGGCGTCGGCATGGACGAAGCAGGCGTCCGCGCCGCTCTCGACAACTGTCTGGCCAGCGCGGACCCGCAGGACTGGTTCACCCTCGAAGACCCGTTCCCGGCCTGGTAGCGGGCGACCGACCGGGGCGGCAGCCCGGGCGACTGCTGGCGTGGCAGTCGCGGCGGGACGTCCCCTCCCAACACGGAGCGCCTCCGCACATGCGTCGAGGAGGCAGGGCGCCTTGCTCCTATCGCAGGTGCCCGTTGTCGACGATCCGTGAAAACATTTGCGGGCGAATTGGCATTTGCCGGCTCGCCAGCGCCGGGGCGTGCTTTTTGTTGCCTGTGGGGGCTCGCGGTCGGGGGCGAGTTTGGTTACGATGGTGCCGCGGCGATCGTAGTGGCGTTGAAATTTGTAGGCTGTTCAATGTCGACAAAAGGATGGCAGATACGAGCCGGCTCTCTTTCGGGGGAACGGAGGCAGGTTACCGCGCTCTTCTACGACATCGTTGGCTCGACCGCCTTGCTGCACGAACTCGATCCCGAAGAGTTCGGTGTCATGCAGCGGACGTTCCACAACGAGGCGGCCACGGTCATCAGGAACAACAGCGGCTATCTCGAGTGGATCCAGGGCGATGGCGGCTGCGCGTTCTTCGGGCTTCCCCGACCGAGCGAGGATGCGGCCGAATATGCGGTCGCCTCGGCCCTCGAGATCGTCGAGCGCTGCGAGCAGCATTTCGGATCCGGCCTGAAGGTCAGGGTCGGCGTCGCCACCGGCATGGTCGTCCTCGCCGAAGCGTCGAACCCGGCGCTGCCGCACCAGACCGAGGTCATCGGCATCACGCCCGCGCTCGCCGCCCGCATCCAGTCCGAAGCGGCTCCGAACAGCGTTGCGGTGGCGGAAGCGACCTATCGGCTGACCAATGGGGTGTTCGAGTTCGAGGAGATCGGCCGTCGGGAGCTGAAGGGCTTCGGGGAACCGGTCGCGCTGTGGCGACCGATCGCCCGAAGACAGCGGACCGACCGTTTCACGGCGTCTCGCCGGGTGTCGGCGCCGCTGGTCGGCCGCGACGATGAGATCGAGGTGTGCCGGCAGCGTTGGACAAGCGCCCGAGACGGCAACGGCCAGTTCGTGTTTCTGCATGGTGATGCAGGCATCGGCAAGTCACGGCTCATCACCGAGTTTCGTCGCAACCTCGCAAGGCAGGGTGTGAACAATGTCGTGTTCCAATGCCATCCCCGGGGGCGCACCAAACCGCTTCATCCCTTTCTGGAGCTCATCAGGGAACTCGTCGTAGAGGCCAGCGGCCAGGCCGAGCCGGATCGGGATGCCATCGTCCGCTACTTGCGATCCCTCAGTTGCGAAGTGGGCGAGCTGGACGCGGAGATCGTTGCGTTCCTGCTGCTCGGCAAGACGCAGGAAGTGTCGGATGAAGCCTGGTTGGTGGATCTTTCGGACGAGGAAATTCGCGCCCGCGCGGTCGAGGCCATGCTGGCGGTCTTGACCTCCACCGCCGCGTCCAAGCCTCTTCTCATCGTGCTCGAAGACCTCCACTGGGCCGACACGCTCACGCGCGCGCTTGTCGCCCGCCTGCCCGAGTGGATCGCGGCAAGGCCCGTTCTGACCCTTGCGACGTCGCGCGATGCCATCGATCCGCCCCTTCTGGACGATCCGAACGTTCTCGCGATGCCCTTGTCCAGCCTCACGCCTCAAGCCACCTCGGAGCTGCTCGGGGGGATCTGGGAGACGACGCCTCCAAACGAGCTGTCTGCCTTCGTCTACGAGAAGAGCGACGGTGTGCCTCTGTTCGCCGAGCAACTTGCCCTCCTGCTCAGGGAGCGCGCAAAAGAGGCGGAAAGCGACGGTGCGCCTCAGTTTGCCGCGCAACTCGCCCGGCTGCTGGGAGCACGCGCGAAGGGGGGCGTCGGGGATCGCACCGGATGGGAAGTGCCGCTTCGCGAGGGCGTTCTCAGCCTGCGCGACCTCATCGCCACCCGGCTTGCCAACCTCGGTCCGTTGCGGCGCCTGGCGCAGATCGCGAGCGTCATCGGGCGGGAGGTCCGACGGACGCTTCTCGTCGCCATGATGGAGACCGAGCAACTCCCCGTTCCCTTGGACGAGGCGATCGAGCAACTCGTTCATGCCGGCATCTTTCGCCGAAGGTCCGCGGGCACAGATGATCGATTTTGCCACGTTCTCATACAGGAGGCGGCCTATGACAGCCTCCTGAAATCGGAGCGGCGGCAAATCCACGAACGTATCGTTCGCCTCGTTCAGGCAGGTTCGGTGCCACCGCTCCCGGACGAGACCATGGCGTGGCACTGCGAACTGGCCGGCCAACCGCTCGAGGCGGCGCGCTATGGAATTCAGGCGGCCGAGGCCTGTGGGGTCCGTTCGGCCATGTATGAGGCCGATCACCTGCTGGACGTTGCCGAGAAGCAACTTGCGCAGGCGGGAAGCGGCGAGGACGCGGAAGACCTACTGCTCCGCCTTCTCACGATCCGCGGGCCGGTTTCCGCGGCGCTCTTCGGCAGAGGGGGCGAGCGTGCGCGCTCGATCTATGAACGGGGCGTTGCGCTGTGCGCCGAACACAAGGATCAGGACCGCGCCAAATGGTTCCCGCTCTATTGGGGCTGGTGGTTTACCGCCCCCGACTACGAGACACAGCGCGCACGGTCCGACATCCTCGTCCGCGACCTCGAGGGCTCGGCAGACCCGGAGGTCCGCCTTCAGTCGCTCCACTGCGCCTGGGCGACGAGCGAAGATGCGGGGCTGCACCTGCACTGCCTCAAATGCGTCGAGGACGGTCTCAAGCTCTATGACGAGAGCCGCGCGCGCTTCAGCCGCGGTCGCTACGGCGGCCACGACGCCCGGGTCTGCGGCCTGGGCGAGCGGGCATTTTCCCTCTGGTTCATCGGCGACGACGCCGGGTCCTCGCAAAGCATCGATGCGGCAAAGCAATGGGCCGAGCATATCAACCATTTGAACAGCCTGCTTCATGCGCTGGAGTTCGACATCGAGTTGAAGCGCTACCGGAACGACCATGCGGGCGTGATTGCGACGGCGGACAGGATTGCCGAACTTGCACCGGCGGCACCCGGCGTACTTGCCAAGGCGGCGCTGTTTCGCGCCTGGGCGCGCGGTCTCAGCGAGGACGCGGAAGCCGGCCTGGCGGACTTCGAAGCGGGGCTGAAGCTGCAACGCGAGATCGCCACATACGAGGGAGCGCCGGTCTATGAAGGGATGCGGGCGGAGTTGTTCCAGCGCGCCGGAAAGAACGACGAAGCCCTATCGATCCTGGACGGTGCGATCGACGCCTCGATCGGCAGCGGCCAGGTCTTCTGGCTCGCGGAATTGCTTCGCCAGCGCGCGCTCCTTCGCCATGCCCGCCAGGAGCCGGAAAAGGCGATCGCCACGGACCTTGGCCGCGCACTCCAGGTCGCAACCGAGCAGCATGCGTCGACGCTTGCTTCCCGGGCGCGGCTTGATCTGCAGCGGCTCGGCATGCATCCCCCGGCGCCCGACGCATGAACGGGACCTGTGGGGCAGCCGTCGCTCAGCTGGGGGCGCGCCTCGAACAGGAGGCAGGCGTTCTCGGCGATTTCCGGAGCCGCGAACCCGCGGCCACCGAAAAACTCGTCCATGCGCTTTTGTCTGCGCGGCGGCGTTTCGGAATAACCCGGGTCGGATCGCTGACCCGGCTCGATCGTGCCGGCGTTGCGGTGGCCCAGGTCGTGCGGCCGCTGTCGCTGTCCAATGCCGTGTCCCAGGGCAAGGGCGCAACCCTGATGGAGGCGACGGCATCGGCCCTGATGGAAACGCTCGAATCGTGGGCGGCCGAACGGATTGCACCCGCGCGCATCAGGGTCGCGACCGCACGCGACCTCGGGAATGATGTTCGCAATCTCTACGCCGGCTGCCGCGTGCACGGCTTCGACGCCGGCTGGGATCGGTTGCAGCTCGGGTGGGTGGAAGGCTACGACCTCCTCACGGCGCGCGTCCTGCCGGTCCCCGTCGCCATGGTCGACACCGTCTACACGCTTCCCTCGCCGCACCCCGTCGCATTTCCACGCTCGACCCGGGGACTGGCCGCCGGTCCAACCCTGCATGCGGCGATCATCTATGCGGCGCTCGAAATCCTGGAAAGGGCGAGCGTTGCGGAGGCGGAACGCTACCCGCGCTCCCACCCCGAACTTCGGATCGATCCGGCCAGCGTCGGCGGACCCCTGGCGTTACAGGTTTTGCGCCGGCTTCGGGCATCGGATCTCGTCGCAGGCATATGGCTGATCCCGGCCGAGCATGGCCTGCCCGTCTTCCGCTGCCAGGTCATCGAGACCGAGGGCCATCGGGAGATCGCGCCGCTGCCGGGCGAGGGGTTTGCGTGCGATTTCACCTATGACCGTGCCCTGGCGTCAGCGTTGATGGAGGCGGCGCAGGCACGGGTGACTGCGCTTGCCGGCGGGCGCGAAGACATCACCCGTGATGCCTATCCCGAGCGCTACGATCGCAAATATCTGGATGCGCGCCGGCAGGCGTTCCGCTCGTCTAGCGAAACAGTCGCGCTTCCCGTCGATCGCGACGAACCGGCCTCCGGTGCGGCCGCGCTGGCCGCCTTGCTCTCTGCGCTCAAGGCTGCCGGGGCGCTCGCGGCACTCGTGGTTCCTCTCTACAGCGGCAAGGATCCGGACATCGAGGTTGTCCGCCTCGTCGTACCGCCACTCAGGGATCTCATCAGAGAGTGAAGCGATGGAAGGTGAACTGGTCGTGTTCTTGGGACCGACGCTACGGCGCGCCGAGGCCGCTGCCGTGCTCGATGCCGTCTATCTGCCGCCGGCCGAGCAGGGCTCCGTCGTGCGCGCGGTCAGGACCTATTCTCCCAGCGCGATCGTGCTGATCGACGGTTCCTTCGCAACCGCGCCGGCCGTTCGTCACAAGGAGATCCTCTGGGCGCTGGCGAAAGGGGTCCCGGTCTTCGGGGCAGCCAGCATGGGCGCGCTCCGGGCGGCGGAACTGGCGGCGGTCGGAATGCAGGGGCACGGCTTCATCTATCGGTGGTATGCGCTCACGCCTCTCGCCGATGACGACGAGGTGGCGGTGGCCATGAGCCCGCCGGAAATCGGCGCGGCGCCGTTGAGCGAGGCGCTGATCAACATCCGCCTCACACTGCGCCGCGCGCTGCGCAGCGGGATCGTGACCGCGCCTGAGCGACGAGCGCTCGAAACGCTGGCGCGTGACACGCATTTCGTCGATCGCAGCTATGCGCGCCTTCTCGCCGATGCGCGTTCCACGCTGCCTCCCGAGTTCGGCGGAGCGCTGGATCGCCTTGCAGACTGGCTCCCGTCCGGGGCGCTCGACCGCAAGCGCGAGGACGCGCTCGGCCTGTTGAACAAGCTCGCCCGCTACCCGCAGTTGATTGTCCGGCGGACCGACACGCCGCCCTTTCAGCTGACCGAGTCATGGGCATATGACCTCGACGCGGCAGGGCTGTGGGGCGACGATATTGCAGCAATACTTGCGGGCAGTAGCAAAATGACTTAAGAATGACTTCATTCATCTCCTGTGATGGAGAGGGGCGGGGGCGCCAGCATGGATTCTACCGGACAATGGCAGTCTGGCGAGAGGACCGCGGTTTCCCGCCTAGGAACGCGCTTCCTCGTTTTCCCGCAACCGCCTTTCATCCCTGGCTATGAGCGGCCGGAGACAATCTGGGTTTCCACTCCGCCCGACCGGATCGGCCCGGGACCGGCCGACCGCCGGATGTACGTGGTTTCCCCGCTGACCGAGAAGCAACCCTACCAGTTTCCCTACCTGCCTCCCTATGCCGGCGCCCTGCAAGCGCCTGCGACCGCGGGCCCGGACGGTCACTTCGACACGATACCGATCGGCACGCCGGAGTTCGAGGCCGCACACGTCTATGCCTGCGTCCGGCGCGTGCTCGATATCTGCGAGAGCTATCTCGGGCGCGAGATTCCCTGGTTCTTCGAACCGACCTACGACCGGCTCGAGATCGTGCCGCGCCTGCGCTGGGACAATGCGCAGTCGGGCTACGGCTTTCTGGAGATGGGGGAGGACCTGGCGCGCGGCGAACCGCAGCCCTTCGCGCTGAATTTCGACTCCGTCGCCCACGAGATCGGCCACCTGATCATCTTCGGCGTCATGGGCGCGCCCCAGTTCGACCCTCCGCACGAGTACTTCGGCTATCACGAGGCCGTCTCGGACTTCATCGCGCTCATCGGCCTGCTGCACTTCGATACGGCAATGGACCTGCTTCTGCGGCGGACGCGCGGCAACCTTCTGATCGCCAACGAGCTCGATCGCTTCGGCGAGCTTTCCGACGAGAAGCAGGTGCGGCTGTTCAGCCATTCGCTGCGGATGAGCGACGTCAGCGCCGAGGTGCACGATCTCTCCAAGCCTTTTGCCGGCGCGCTGTTCGACATTCTGATCGAGATCTACCAGGTGCTGCTCTTCGAGCGGGAGCTGTCCGACCTCGATCCGCGCGAATTCCGCGATCTCAGGAGCGAATTGTCGGAAGACGACCTGGAGCAGCAGCTGTCGGCCTCGCTCAGCGGCAACGAAGGCCGGCATTTCGCGCTGAAGTCGGCACTGGAAGAGGCGCGCGATCTTGTCGGCGAGACGCTGGTCCGCTCATGGGAAGAGCTCGACCCGGAAACCCTCGACTACCGCTGGGCGGCGGAGGCGATGATCGTGGCGGCCGAGGAGGGGCGCTGTGGCCGCTTTGTGGGCAGCATCATCGACAATTTCGCCTGGCGCGGGATTTTGTGAAGCAAGGCATGCCGTTTGATGAATGGGGGCCATGACGGCCAGTCGACGCAGGCGACGGATGTCGTAGGCGTCGAAGCGATCCAGAGGGAGACACTCCATGACGACAGACCACATTCCTGCAGCGCCCGATCCGCGGCGGTTCTTGCCGGATCAGATTACGCTCTACGGGGTTGCATTGAACCTCGAAGCGACGGACAGGATGGCCAATCTTCCGTTCGAAGGCCATTTCGTCCGGCTTGCCGTCGTGCCGATCGGGTCGGACGATCCGGCAGATCCGGGCGTGATGGTGATTGCGGCCGCATACGGCTATGCCTTCGAGGGCCAGTGCTATCGCTTTGACAAGCCAAAGCTCCTGGTGTTCCGCGCAGGCGTGGCAGCGGCTCCGGCTGTCGGATGCGGCTTTGAGGATCTCGGCTACGCGATGTGGCAGATCACAAAGAAGACGCCCGTCATGGAACTCGCCACAAGCAGCGACCTTGCCGAGGAGATCGTCCTGAACGCCAATCTCCCCGGAAACCGCAATCCGAACACCTACGGCAACAGCTTCATGCTCGGACATCGAGGTGGTCGGCTGACCCGTGGCGGGGGCAATGGCGGCTGACGGCCGCCAGCCTGCAACCGCGCAAGGCGCAACCGGCACCGCAGCGCGCCGCGATCCCACGGGTTCGCGTCACGCTTGTTGTTCGCGCGTCGTCACCGCGAGACCGCCGTGCACGTTCGCGCAACGAAGCTCTAGGCTGCCGTCGGCTGTTGCTTCTTCGCCTGGGGAAGCTTGCTGTCGTCGATCTCGTACGGGGGGCCTTCGACGACCCGCATTCTTTCGTGATGCGTTGCGAAACTCTTGCCGTCGGTACTTACCTCGACTTTTACAAGGCCGATCGCTTCGTCAAAAGTTCCGACCTTTACAGGAAAAAGCTTGCCGACCGTCAGAAGACCGGAAGTTTCCGGCTTCGAACCACTAGGAACGCGGCTGGTGATTCTCAGATACTTCGCAGATTGACTTGGCGTGAAATTAACTAACGCTACCATGGGGTTCTCCCTCGCGTTAAGATTGTTCCAGCCTCAATAGAATACCAGAGTACAATGATGTCTGCCAGTTGCAGATACGCCGGCCGGACAGATGCAGATCAGAAAATACTGTGAAGGATCGTTCTGCGCCCTGGCTCGGCATTCACCGGCAAATGCGGTGGCGTCTTCCCCGCAATGATCCGACGCCGATGCCGGCAGTCCGGATCGGGTACCCGACCTCACCAAAAGCGTAGCAAATGGGTTGCCATCGACCAAAGGGGGGCGTTGCGGCGCGCGCCACATGGGCACAAGAGTGGGGAGCCCGACGGGTCGGGGCCGGAGCATGGCCGGCGGATGGCGCGGCCGGCGGCGCTGCAGGTTGGAAGACGGTGCGATCTCGGGACGCGGGTGCGGCGAAAGGGTTTGGGCAATGCGCAAGGCAAGCAGGGACTGTCGGGGATGGTAGGTGCAACACTCGGCTCGGCATTCCAGGCGGCGCGACTGCAGGTCGACCGGCGCTCGCGTCAGGTCCGGGATATCGTCGCCACCGAAGGCTATGGCGCGCTCGTCGATCGCGTCCGGGCCAAGGCTTCCGACTGGATCAAACCCCGCAACTTCACCTGGGAAGTCTTTCCCGACGACGTCATCGCCGCCGATCTCACGCGCCCGCCGCCGGTATCCGTGCCGAGGGTGGCGGCAGGCGAGCCGATCACGATCAACTGGGTCATGGGGCCGGCGGGGCCGGGATCTGGTGGACACACGACGATCTCCAGGATCGTCGCCTACCTCCAGGCGCACGGCTATACCAACCGCGTCTACTTCTACGACCCCTATGCCGGCGACCGGAAATATTACGAGATTCTCGCGCGCAAGCACTATGGCTTCACCTGCGAGATCGGAGACGTCCGCGCCGGCATGGCCGATGCCCATGCCGTGATGGCCACCAGCTGGCAGACGGCCTACCCGGTCTACAATGCGCGCTGCGCCGGAAAGCGCTTCTACTTCGTCCAGGATTTTGAACCGAGCTTCTATCCCGTCGGCACGAACAGCGTGCTTGCCGAAAACACCTATCGCATGGGCTTTCACGGGATCACGGCCGGCCGGTGGCTGGCCGACAAGCTGTCCTGCGAATTCGGCATGGACACCGACCATTTCCCCTTCGGATGCGATACGGCGCGCTATCGCCTCGAGCCGTCGGCAAGGCGATCCGGCGTCGCCTTCTACGCACGCACGGGCACGCCCCGAAGGGGTGTCGAGCTCGGCCTGCTGGCGCTGGAACTGTTTGCCAGGCGCCAGCCGCACATAGATCTGCACCTCTTCGGTGCGCGCCTGGGCAAGCTGCCGTTCCGCTTCACCAACCACGGGCTGGTCAAGCCCGCCGAGCTCAACCGGATCTACAACAGCTGCTTTGCCGGCCTCACCCTGTCGCTGACGAATGTCTCGCTGGTGCCCCACGAGATGCTGGCGTCGGGCTGCATTCCCGTCGTCAATGAGGCCGGACACAACCGGGTCGTGCTGGACAATCCCTATGTCCGCTACGCTGCCCCGACCCCGCATGCGCTTGCCGCGGCGCTGGAGGAGGTGGTGCTCGCGGCGGACTTCGATAGCGTTTCGAAACTGGCCGCAGCCAGCGTGACCGCGACGTCCTGGGACACCGCCGGCCGCATGGTCGACGAAGCGCTCCGTCGGGCCCTGGCGGGCGGCCGCCCGAACGAACAACCGGGAGCCGCAGCCGGCGAACGCGGCTACAGCGCCTCCGGCAGGGGCGGCTAGTGGCGGTTCGCAGTCCGCTGGGCCGCCATTCCCCCTTCAGGCTTCGGATGCACCGCGCGCACCGTTCGGTCCTACTGCAAAAGGGTGACGGCCGTAATTCTTGTCTCGGGTCGGTGATCATCTAGAATCCGACCCCGCTGAGGAAACATCGAGAAACTCCACATGGCGACGGTTCAGGTCCTCGTTCCCTGCTACAACTATGCCCGATACCTGGAACAATGCGTCCAGAGCGTTCTCGACCAGGAGGGGGTGGACGTCGACGTCCTTGTCATCGACGACTGCTCGTCCGACAACACCCCGGAGGTCTGCGCCGCTCTCATGCGCCGCGACCCCCGCATCAGGGTCATCCGTCACGCGACCAACAAGGGGCATATCGCGACCTATAACGAGGGAATCGCGCAGATCCGCGGCGACTACTTCGTCCTGCTTTCGGCAGACGACCTGCTCACGCCCGGCGCCCTTTCGCGGGCGACGGCGCTGATGGAGGCCAATCCCCATGTCGGCATGACCTACGGGCAGCCGATCTCCTTCACCGATGTCCTTCCCCCGGCGCGCACCGGCGCGAGCAGCACCTCCATCTGGAGCGGCGACAAGTGGATCCGGCACGTCTGTCGGTCGGGAAAGAACTTCGTCGTCTGCCCGGAGGCGGTCGTGCGCGCCGATGTTCAGCGGCGGATCGGTGGCTACAGCGCCGATCTTCCCCATTCCGCCGACATGGAGATGTGGCTGCGGATCGCCGCCATATCGGATATCGGCCGCGTCCATGGCGCCGACCAGGCCTACTACCGGGTGCATGTCCTCAGCATGCAGCGAACCATCCATGCCGGCGTGCTGTTCGACCTGGACGGGCGACACAAGGCGTTCGAGGCGGCGTTCGCGAAGGAGGGGGCGGCCCTGCCGGACCGGGACGAACTGAGCGCCCTCGCAAGACGCTCGCTCGCGATCCTGGCGCTCCGGCATGCGCGCCGGCTTTGCGACTTTCCCGCAGAGAACGACGCGTCGCCGGCGAAGTATCGCGAGTTCGCAGCGTCCCTGTGGCCGGGCATCGTCGCCACCTCGGGATACCGGGCGCTGGTGGCCGACGAGCGCCGCCATGAACGAGGCCCGCTCCAGGCGGCGCTCGCCCGCCAAAGCGCGCGTCTGCGGCTGTTCGCGGAGCGGGAAATCTTCCACAGGTTCGATTGGCACTGGGCCCGCTACACCGGCATCCACGTTCCGCGGTTCTATTTTTGACGCGGGCGTCAGGGGCCGCCTGTGCCGGGCAGGCACCATGCCCCGAAATCGTGACGGCCGCGTGCAGACCCGGCAGACATAGGCAGTGCAGATGCTGACGACGGTCATGAGAGACGATTTTTCCCGCAGCGGCAGGCCCCGCCCGGAGCCGCGTCGCGGACGTGCGCCCGAAACGACCGCCGTCGCTGCAGGTGATGCGCCCGGCTATCCTGCGGCCCGCGCGCCGGCCCAAGCGAGCAGAAAGGCGAGGGCTCGGCTGCCATGGCCCATCGCCGTCTTCCTCATCGGCCTCGTCGTTCCCTGGATCATCCCGATCGGGCCCATGAACCTGTCGGTGTACCGGATCGTCCTGCTCGCCACGCTTCTTCCGTGCCTGTTCATGTGGGTGAGCGGCAGGGCCGGCCCGATCCGGCTTGCCGATGTCGCCGTCCTGTCGTTCAGCCTCTGGGCCTCGCTGAGCCTCGTCGTGGTCCACGGTCTCACGACCATGATCGAGGCGATCGGCATCCTGAACATCGAGACCCTCGGCGCCTATTTCCTCGCCCGCTGCTATATCCGCACGCCGGACGATTTCCGCAACATGGTCCGGCTCGCTTGCTGGCTGGTCATGATCCTTCTTCCGTTCGCCCTGTACGAGTGGGTGACCGGCCAGAAGCCGCTGCTGACGCTCTTCGAGACGGTGTTTCCGACGGTGGAGATGACGCGGATGGAACCGCGCATGGGGTTCTGGCGCGTCCAGGGGCCGTTCGGCCACTCGATCGTCTTCGGTCTCTTCTGCGGCAGCCTGCTCGCGCTCGCCTATCAGGTGCTGGGCTACGGGAGAAAGGGCCTGTCGCGCTGGGTCCGGCCGGCGGCCGTCTCGTTCACGGCCTTCCTGTCGATGTCGTCGGCGCCCATTGCGGGCATGGTGATGCAGCTGGCGTTCATCGGCTGGAACCTGGCGCTGCATCGGATCAGCTATCGCTGGAAGATCTTCTGGGGGATCGTCTTCCTCGGCTATCTGGTCGTCGAATTCGGCTCCAACCAGACGCCGGTGCAGTTCTACATATCCCGCTTCACCTTCGATCCGCAGACCGGCTGGTATCGCCTGCTGATTTGGGATTTCGGCTCTGCCACGGTCGCGAGCAACCCGCTGTTCGGCATCGGCATGGGGGACTGGGCACGGCTGCCGTGGATGGGCGACAGCGTCGACAACTTCTGGCTCCTGATCGCCATGCGGCACGGCATCCCCGGCGTCTTCCTGATCTTCGCAGCCTGCCTGGCCGCCATCTGCGGCGTGGCCTATCGAAAGGGCGTCGACGAGAAGGTCGAAGCCTATCGCTCCGGCTATGTCATCTGCCTGGTGATGTTCATGCTCGTCGGCTGCACGGTCCACTTCTGGGCCGCGACCTATGCCTGGTTCCTGTTCCTATTGGGAAGCGGCATCTGGATGCTGGACGCAAAGCCCGCCGAAGCCGCCTTGCCCGAACACCCCGGCACCCGGATGCGCCGGCCGGACCGCAAACCGGCGCGACCGCCGGCCGCGATCGAACGCAAGGGACGGGGGGAACGCCGCGAGGCCGAAGGGCGGCGATAGGTGCGCCGGCGATGGACTAGCCTGCTGCAGGAACCCTCATCGACGGTGCCGCCGTCAAGCAGCCTGTCTTCGTCATGACGGACGGACCGAAGCTCCCTCGAATTGCATTCCGTCCGCCGCGATCCCCAGATTGCGCTGTGGCGGGGCAGGTGCCCGCCGCGCGGATCAGGCGGTTCTGCCTGAGGGGGATCGGCGCGGGGAGGGGCTCGGTTTTGCCCCTGAAACGATCAGGCCTTGCGGGCGGCCGCGACGAGGCCGTCCAGCCAGTCCTGGTGACCGTTGATCATCGGATTGGGCTTTGCCTTGGCGAGATCTTCCGCCGGCTTTCCCTTCTGCGTTTCCTGCGTGAGGATCCGCACGCGACCGCCCGGCAGATCTTCGACGAGCCATGCATGGTGGACGTCGAGGCGCGTGTCGCCTTCGCCGGCCCATCCGTGCCAGGCGATGCGCCCAGGCCTGCCGTCGGCGGGAGCGACATATTCGACGACCTCCGCTTCGACCGGGAAACCGAAGGTCTCGAAGGAGAAGCGACGGCCGGTTTCCAGCTCCGGGCCGTTGCCGTCGTGCAGGCGGATGTTGGCCGCGTTGCCGTAGTAGCCCGGCCAGGCCTGTGCGTGGCTCAACAGGGGCCAGACCTGTGCGGTCGTAAGCCCCGGGACGATCACTTCGTTGGAGCAGAAGTTCTCGGTGAAGCCGGGCACATAGCCTTCCGGCCATTCGATGGCGTTCATCATGGTCATGTCTGTTCGTCCTGTTGGCGAGGTCGTTCGGTTGCGTCCTGATGCCAGATGTGCAGACATAAGGAAAATTGGCATTCGTGATTACGGCGATAAGAATGCGTGATATCAGGTCGCTCGATCTCAACCTGCTCAAGACATTCGTGGCACTTCTTGACGAGGGCAGCGTGACGCGTGCGGCCGACCGGCTCGGCCTCACCCAGCCTGCAGTGAGCGGCATGCTCGGCCGCCTGCGCGACAGTTTCGACGATCCGCTCTTCATCCGCACCCGGCGCGGCATCCTTCCCACCACCAGAGCCAACGCGCTCGCCGGTCCCATTCGGCAGATCCTGTCGGAGGTCGAGGCCTTGCTGCAGCCAAGCGTTTTCGATCCGGCCACGGCCGAGTTGACCGTGTCGCTGGCGGCGACCGACTATGCGCTGCATGCGGTCGTCATGCCGTTTCTCCCGAGGCTGAGGGCCGCGGCCCCGGGCATTCGCGTCTCCGTCCAGCCCGTGCAGAACGACGATGTCCACGCCCGTTTCGAGCGTGGCGAAGTCGATCTGGCCCTGGTGACGCCGGAGACGGCCCCGCCGGACCTGCATGCGCGCCATCTCTTTGACGAGAACTACGTTTGCGCGCTGCGCCATGACCATCCGGATGCATCGGGACGATCGATCGATATCGACCGGTTCTGCGCGCTCGACCACGCCCTCGTCTCCTATGCCGGCCAGCGGTTTCGTGGCGTCACCGATGATGCCCTGGCGGCGGTTGGCAGGCAGCGCCGGGTCGTGCTGTCGGTGACGGGGTTTCTCGTGCTGGCCGAGGTCCTGAAGACGACCGATCTCGTCGCGGTCGTCCCGAGCCGGCTCGTGCGGCATGACGCCGGCCTGAAGATGCTGCGGCCGCCGGTCGAGATTCCGGGCTTTTCCAAGATCGCCGTCTGGCACGATCGAACCCATCGTGACCCCGGTCACCGGTGGCTCCGGTCCTTGCTGTTCGAGACGATGGGCGACGAAACCGGTACCCGCCCCGCAAGGTGATCCGGTCGCCGCGATGGCAGGCGACACCGAGGCCAGTCCGGGCGCTGTAGCCTCCGTTCGTCCGAAGCAGCAACCCCGAACCGCCCGCCGCAACAATCGCTAGAAACGACCTGCTTCGCTCGGCGACGCGCCCTGATGGCTCCGCCATGCGGCGGGGGAGACGCCGACGGCCTTCTTGAACGCGCGGCTGAACGCTGCTTCGGACTCGTAGCCGACCGCGTGCGCCGCAGCGGCGATCTTCATCGCCTTGTCGACCAGAAGGCGGGCGGCGACCTGCATGCGCCACAGCGTCAGGTAGTGCATCGGCGGACAGCCGACGAGGTGGACGAAGCGCTCGGCGAGGATCGCGCGGGAAACGCCGGCGCGCTCCGCCAGCTCGTTCAGCGTCCAGCCATGGGCGGGATGGTCGTGCAGCATCTGCAGGACACGGCCGATCGCAGGGTCTCGCAGCCCGGACAGCCAGCCGACCTGGCCGGCGGGCAGCGTTTCGAGATAGCGGCGCACGACCTCGACAAACATGAGTTCGCTCAGTCCCAGGCGGACGCAGTCGCCGCCGATCCTGCGGGTTTGCGTCTCCGCGAGCGTGAGTTCGATCAGCCGATCCAGCAGGCCTCCGGACGCCAGTTGGCCTCTGCGCACATGCAGGAGCCTCGGCAAGGTCGAGAGCACCGGATTGAAAGGCCTGATGTCGCAGCCGAGATAGCCGCAGACGAACTGCGCCTGCTCCGGGCCGCCGCCGCCTTCCTCGACCACGAACGGAAGCCTGCCGGCAGCCATGTCGCGGAAGAACCGGACGGTCCCGGTGCTGTCAAATTCCGGTGGCTGGCCGGGCGCGCTGAGCAGCGCGTAGGGGTCGCCGTGCGCAAACACCAGAATGTCGCCCGCATGGAACGAAGTGGAACCGATGTCGGGAACGCTGGCCCAGCCGGAGCCCTTGAGCACGATATGATAGGACACGACGTGCTGCGCGCGCGGCAGAATGATCGCGGAAAACGCGTCCGCGGGAGGAACCTCGATGCCCCAGGGAGAGGAAGCATGGACGACGAAGAACAGGGCTCCGGTCAGCTTCACCATCCGCAGAACATCGGACAGCGGATCACCCGTCAGCCCTCCATCGGAAAGGCGCGGCGTCGTCTCGGCGCGCGGATGCGGCCCGCCGGGCGGAGGTGCCATCACGGACGGGCGAGCAAGCAATGCAGACGCGCGGGCATGGGACCGAGCCATGCGGCAATATACACTGCGGGTTCCGTGCAATCCATCAAGCAGCGCGCCATCCGCCGGAGGTGCAACCATGCACGCCGAAGCCGAACGCCATAACCCCGCCGAGATCTATGACACGTTCTTCGTTCCGGCGCTCTTTGCGCAATGGGGACCCGTCGTCGCTGCCGCAGCCGGCATTGGGCCGGGCGACCGCGTTCTCGACGTCGCGTGCGGCACCGGCGCGCTCACGCGCGCCGTGGCCGAATGCGTGGGCAAAGAGGGCTCCGTGGTCGGAATCGATGCCAACCCCGAGATGCTCGCCGTGGCGCGTCGCAAGCCGCTGCATGTCGAGTGGATAGAGGCGGCGGCCGAGGCCTTGCCGCTCGACGACCAGAGCTTCGATGCGGTCGTGAGCCAGTTCGGCCTGATGTTCTTTACCGATCCGCCGGCGGCGATGCGTGAGATGATGCGCGTGTTGCGCCCGGGCGGCAGACTGGCCGTTGCGGTGTGCGACGCCGTGGAGAACGCACCCGGCTATGCCGCCTTCGCGGAACTGCTGGACAGACTGTTCGGCAAGGGTATCGGAGACGCGTTTCGGGCGCCTTTCGCACTTGGCAATGTCGGGCGGCTACGCGAGATCACCCGAAAGGCCGGGATCCCGGATGCAACGGTGACACGGCATAAGGGCAAGGTCCGCTTCGAATCGATCGTCGATCTGGTCTCGACCGAGCGCGCGTGCGTCTGGACGCTCGGCGGGATCCTGGACGAGGATCAGTTCACGCGGCTTCTCCGAGAGGCCGAGACCGCGCTTCGGCCCTTCGTCATCGCCGACGGTCGCGTCGAGTTCGACATGCCGGCGCTGGTCGTCACCGCCCAGAAAGGTGAGGTCCAGTAGCGATAGAGCCGGTCCGGTCGAGGCGGCGCCGCTCCGCGCTGCACCCGGTCATTGGATGAAACGTCAGGAGGCGCAGGCCCGCAGTGGTCGCCACTGTCCGGCCTGCACCGGCGCATCAGATCATGCCGAGATCGGCATAGCTGTCGTGCAGCGCCCGGTCCCCGGGGCTGAAACGGTCGGCGGCGAAATTGTGCTGGTGCCAGTAGGGATAGATGTAGGGCGGGCGACTGACCTTGTTCAGGGTGTCGAGCTCGTCCTCGGTGAGCTTGAGGTCGACGGCTGCGATATTGTCGCGGAACTGGTCCTCGCTGAGGCCGCCGACCACGAGGCTTGCGATGGCGGGTCGCGACAGGGTCCAGGCCAACGAGACCTGTGCGACCGGGACGCCGCGGGCCGTGGCGATCGCCTCGAGGGCATCGACGATCGACCACAGGCGCTCCTGGTCGCGGATCGGCGGCTCGCTCCAGCCGGCCGCCTGGCGGGAATCGGCGGGGAACTTGTCGCGGCCGAAGGCGCCGGAGAGGAGGCCGGCGGCCAGCGGGCTCCAGACCATGACGCCGAGGCCCTGGTCGACGGAAATCGGCAGCAGTTCGTATTCGGCCTCGCGGGCCTCCAGCGTGTAGTGGATCTGCTGGGTCACGAAGCGCGGCAGGTTCTTCGCCTCCGCCACGCCCAGCGCCTTCATGATGTGCCAGCCGGAATAGTTGGAGCAGCCGATATAGCGGATCTTGCCCTGCTGCCGCAGCGTGTCGAGCGCCGACAGCATTTCCTCGGGCGGCGTCACCCCGTCCCATTCGTGCATGAAATAGATGTCGATGCGGTCGGTTTTCAGCCGCTTGAGGCTCAGTTCGCACTCGCGGATGAGGTGGTAGCGCGAGGTGCCCTCGTCGTTGGGGCCGTCGCCGATGCGCATGCGGGCCTTGGACGAGATCAGCACCTTCTCGCGCTTGTCGCCGAGCGCTTCGCCCAGGATTTCCTCGGAGCGGCCGAGCGAATACATGTTGGCCGTGTCGAAGAGGTTCACGCCGCCGTCGATGCAGCAATCGATCAGGCGGCGGGCGTCCGCCACCCCCTGGTTGGCCACCCGCGAAAAGGCGCCGACCCCGCCGAAGGAGAAGGTGCCCATGGCGATGGCCGAAACCTTGAGGCCCGTGCGGCCGAGCGTCCTGTATTCCATGATCTTCCTCCTTAAGGCTGTTCCACCGGCTGCCGCGCCGTCCGCCGCGGGCGGTCCTGGGTGGTCTTGGATACGCCGTGTTCGTGGCTGGCGCGCAGGACGAGCTCCGCGCCGACGAGGATCTTGACCGGCGGCTGCGGCTCGGCGGCGGCGATCAGGTCGTCGAGCACGGTCACGGCGAGGTAGCCGATCTTGCGCTTCGAGACGTCGATGGTCGTCAGGCCCGGCTCCATGGTCGCGCTCTGCGGCAGGTTGTCGAAGCCGATGATCGAGACGTCCTGCGGGATCGAGACGCCGTGTTCGCGAAGCGCGCGGATGAAACCGTAGGCGATGATGTCATTCGTGCAGAAATAGCATTCGGCAAGCTCGAGCCCGGTGGAAAGCAGCGCGCGCGTATCGAGATAGGCCCCGTCATAGGTCGATTCCACCGAGAGGATATCGGCCTCGTTCACCGGCAGGCCGAGCCGGGCCATGTTCTTGAAGAAGGCCTCGCGGCGCAGGCGGAAGTTGGTCGTGTCGACATGGGAGGCGACGAAGCCGATGCGCTGGAAACCCTGCATGCGGAAGCGGGACAGCACCTTGTAGACGGCGTCCTCGTTGTTCATGTCGACGAAGTTGGCCTCGAGCACGTCGTAGAACGTGTCGATGAAGACGGTCGGCAGGCCGAGGCCCTGGATGAGCCGGATATCAGCTTCCGTCAGCTCCGTTCCGAGCGCGATCACGCCCGAAATCGGCGCGCCGGCCAGCGATTCCGCCACCGTGCTGATCGGCTGGCCCTCGAAGCTGACGACCTCCAGCGTGTAGTTGCGCCGCGTCGCCTCGGCCGACATGCCGTCGATGTAGTCGGAGATGAAGACGCTGTGGTCGCGGTTGACGGTGTGGCCGTGCTTAGCGATCTTCAGGAAGCGCAACGTTTCGCCGGGTTCGGCGCTGCTGCGCGTCGCCCGGGGCACGTAGTTGAGGCTGGCCACCGCCTCCAGCACCCGCGCCCGCGTGACGCCGGAAATCTCTCCTTTGCCGTTCAACACGAGCGAAACCGTCGCGGGCGATACGCCCGCCGCTTCGGCAATGTCCCTGATGGTCAGTTTTCCCGGTTTCTTCATGCGGAGACGGCCTGGCCCTTATGCTGCGGCTGCGAACAAGTTTACTAAACGATTTAGCCGATATTTGCGAGACCTAGGCCAAATCGGCGCGGTTCGCAACCGATTTGCCGCACAAACGGGGCTTGTCAGCGCAAATTTCCTTTGCTAGCGTTTTAGTGAAGCTAGACTTTGTTTAGTGAACGAATGGGAGGAATCATGCAAAAAACCGGCGCTCAGCTGGCGATGCTGCTTGTCATCAACGGCCTGTTGCTCGTTGCGGGCGGCCTGATCTCCGGCGGCTCGTTCCTCTCCATCTTCAATCTCCAGTCCATGGCGAGCCAGGTGCCGGAAATCGGCCTTCTGGCGATCGGCGTCATGCTGGCGATGTGCGCCGGCAATGGCGGCATCGACCTGTCGGGCATTGCGCTCGCCAACCTTTCGGGCGTGCTGTCTGCCGTGATCGTCTCGTCCTTCCTGTCGGCGGCGGAGAGCGGGGCGGCGTTCAGCCTCGCCTTCATCGCGGGCGCGCTCCTTGTCGGCCTTGCCGGCGGCGTCATCAACGGCCTGCTCATCTCGCGGCTCAACATCACGCCGATCCTCTGCACGCTCGGCACGCAGATGGCCTTCATGGGGCTTGCGGTCGTGGTCTCCGGCGGCAAGGCGGTGACGGTCGGCAGCCCGGCGCTGCTTTCCAGCATCGGCAACGACATGGTGGCCGCGGTGCCGATCAGCTTCCTCGTCTTCATGCTGGTCGCGGGCGTCGTCGCCGCGCTGCTGAAGTTCACGCCCTACGGCCTGTGGCTGATGCTGATGGGCACCAATCCCAAGGCCGCCGTCTATGCGGGCTTTCCCAGAAACGGCGTGATCGTCGCCACCTATGCGATCTCCGGCACGCTGTCGGGACTCGTCGGCGTCATCATCGCGGCGCGCAACGTCAACGTGAAGTTCGACTACGGCAGCTCCTACCTGCTCATCGCCATCCTCATCGCCGTGATGGCCGGCGTGAAGCCGGAGGGCGGCTACGGGCGCGTCGTCTGCGTCGTGCTCAGCGCGGTCGCCCTGCAGCTCATGTCCAGCCTGCTCAATTTCGGCGGTCTTTCCAATTTCGTGCGCGACTTCGCCTGGGGCCTGCTGCTGCTCGCGTTCCTGGCCGTCGGCCGCTTCGACATCGCCGGCTTCCTGTCCCCCGGACGCCGCGCGCAAACCCCTTCGGTGCCTGTCCCTCAAGCGCCGAAGTGAAACAGGAGGGAAAATTCGTGGAGGAAAACATGAAGTCATTTTCGAAGAAGGTACTGGCTGGAACCACGGTTGCAGCCGTCGCCCTCGCAGGCTCGATCGGTGTGCTGGCTGCCCAGGAAAAGCCGGTCATCGCCACCGTGGTCAAGATCAGCGGCATTCCGTGGTTCGACCGCATGAACACTGGCGTCGAGGCCTATCAGGAAGCCAATCCCGACGTCGTGGCAAGCCAGAGCGGCCCGGCGACGGCGGACTCCGCCCAGCAGCTGCAGATCGTCAACGACCTCGTCGCCAAGGGCGTCAACGCGCTTGCCGTGGTGCCGATGGACCCGGCCGTTCTCGAAGGCACGTTCCAGCGCGCGATGGATCGCGGCATCGTTGTCGTCACCCACGAAGCCGACAACCAGATGAATACGCTTGCCGACGTCGAGGCCTTCGACAACGCCGACTACGGCGCGGCCCTGAACGAGCGCCTGGCCGAATGCATGGGCAAGGAAGGCAAGTGGACGACCTTCGTCGGCTCGCTCGGCAGCCGCACGCACATGCAGTGGGTCGGCGCCGGCGAGGAGAACGCCAAGAAGTATCCCGGCATGGAACTCGTCGATCCGAACAACGAATCCTTCGACGACGCCAACGGCACCTATGAAAAGGCCAAGGAAATCCTGCGCAAGCACCCCGACATCAAGGGCTTCCAGACCTCGGCCGGCAACGACGTCCTCGGCGTCGGCCGCGCCATCGACGAAGCGGGCCTGAGCGGCAAGGTGTGCCTCGTCGGCACCGGCCTGCCGAACCCCTCGGCAGACCTTCTGGAGTCCGGCGCCATCACGGCCATCGGCTTCTGGGACCCGCAGAAGGCCGGCATGGCGATGAATGCCGTTGCCAAGCTGCTGCTGGAGAAGAAGGAAGTGACCGACGGCATGGACCTCGGCGTCGAGGGCTACAACAAGGTCTCGGTCAAGCAGGGCCCGGGCAAGGGCCTGCTGATCCTCGGCAACGGCATGGTTCTGGCCGACAAGGCGACCTACAAGGAACACCTGTTCTAATCCGCGAACCGTCAGCCGGCCGGGAGGCTCGCCTTCCGGCCGGATCCGTCTGGCGTGGCGACACGCCGGTCAGCATGAGGACAATTTCCGTGGCGGCACAAGCACACTCCGCGCAGCGATCGGCAGCGCTCCTTGAACTCAGGAACATCCAGAAATGGTTCGGCGGCGTCCATGCCCTGCGCGGCATCGACCTGACGCTCCAGCCGGGCGAGGCCTATCATCTTCTCGGTGAGAACGGTTGCGGCAAGAGCACCGTCATCAAGATCATGTCGGGCGCCCATGCGCCGACCTCGGGAGAAATCGTCCTCGGCGGCGAGACGTTTTCGTCCCTGACGCCGATCCAGTCGCTCGCCGCTGGCATCGAGACCGTCTACCAGGACCTGTCGCTGCTGCCCAATCTCACGGTCGCCGAGAATGTCGCGCTGAACGAGCAGCTGGTCGATGCCAATGGCCGCCTCGCGCGCCTCTTCGATCGCAAGCGGCTGAAGGAAACGGCCGAGCGGGCGCTGGCCACAGCCGGTCTGCCGACCGACCGCGCCTTCCTCAACACCATCGTCTCCGACCTGCCGCTCGCCGCCCGCCAGCTCGTCGCCATCGCGCGGGCCATTGCGACCCGGGCCAAGCTCGTCATCATGGACGAGCCGACCACCTCGCTGACCCGCCGCGAGGTCGACAATCTCATCCGCGTCGTCGAGCGCCTGCGCTCGGAAAACGTCGCCGTGCTCTTCGTCACGCACAAGCTGGACGAATGCTACCGCATCGGCGGCCATGCCGTCGTCTTCCGCGACGGCCAGTGCGTCGCGCAGGGCCCCATCGCGAACTACAGCAAGAAGCAGCTGGCCGAGCTGATGACCGGCCGCTCCATCGATGCGCAGCGCTATCGCACCGGCAGGCCGTCCGACACCGAACTCCTCAGGGTCGAGCGCCTCGCAGCCGACGGCGTCCGGGAGATGAGCTTTTCCGTCCGGAAGGGCGAGATCCTCGGCATCACCGGCCTTGCCGATTCCGGCCGCAACGAACTCGCCATGGCGCTGACAGGCGTCGCACCCGCGACCGGCGGCACGGTGATGCTCGACGGCAAGGCCGTTTCCGTGCGCTCGCCCGGCGAGGCCATCGCGCAGGGCATCGGCTATGTGCCGGAGGACCGGCTGGCCGAAGGCCTCTTCCTCGACAAGTCGATCTTCGAAAACGAGATCGCGCTCATCGTCTCGCGCCTTGCCAATGCGCTCGGCGTCGTCGACCGGGAGGAGGGGCGCAGGATCGCCGCCCGCCTCTCCGAGGAGATGCGGCTCAACACCAGGGATCTCGACCTGCCGGTCGGCGCGCTTTCGGGCGGCAACCAGCAGCGCGTGCTGATCGGCCGCTGGCTGAGCATCGCGCCGAAACTGCTCGTGCTTCACGGGCCGACCGTCGGCGTCGACGTCGGCTCCAAGGATACGATCTATCGCGTCATCCAGGCCCTCGCCGAAGCGGGCATGGGCCTCGTCATCGTCAGCGACGACCTGCCCGAGCTTCTGCAGAACGCCGACCGCATCCTCGTCATGAACGGTGGCCGGGCGGTCGCGGAAATGGACGCGGAGCAGGCAACCGAAGACCAGCTCTACAAGGCGATGCTGGCGACCACGACGGAGACTGTGCAATGAGCGCCTCACGAACCGATGAACTCCACGGCGCAGCCCTCCCGTCGCGTTCCTTCAGCTTCGGCGACCTCGTGCGCCGCCGCCCGGAGACGATCACCTTCCTTCTCCTTGTCGCGATCTGCGTCGGCGTCGCCATCGCCAACCCGGCCTTCCTGCAGCCTTCGACGCTCATCGACATCGGCCGCGCCAGCGTGGTCATGGGGCTCTTCGCGCTGGGCGTCTTCATCATCCTGGCGGCGGGCGGCATCGACGTGTCGTTCACGGCGATCGCAGCCTTCACCATGTATTCGATGACGGTGCTGGTGCAGAGCTACCTGCCGGGCCTGCCCATCGTCGTCGTCATCCTCATGGCAACGCTCGGCGGAGCGGCGCTCGGCATCATCAACGGCCTGCTCGTCCATCACCTGAAGGTGCCGTCGCTGATCGTCACCATCGGCACGCAGTATCTTTTCCGCGGCTTCCTGCTCTCCTTCATCGGCACGGTCTGGATCATGTCGCTGCCGCCGCAGATGGGCGCCTTCGGCCGCATGCCGCTCGTCCAGTTCGAAGCCGCCAACGGCGCGCTCATCACGCTGCCGTTCTATTTCCTCGTCCTGCCTGTGGCGGCCTTCGTCACCTGGTGGATCCTCAACCGCACCCTGATGGGCCGCGCCATCTTCGCCGTCGGCGGCAATGCCGACATCGCAAGCCGCCTCGGCTACAGTCTGCGCACCGTGCATGTCTTCCTGTTCGGCTATGCCGGCGCGCTCGCCGGTCTCGCCGGCATCATCCATGTCTGCGCCAACCGGCAGGCCAACCCCTTCGATCTGGTCGGCACCGAGATCAACGTCATCGCCGCCGTCGTACTCGGCGGGGCGCGCATCACCGGCGGCACCGGCACCGTTCTCGGCACCCTTCTGGGCGTGCTGCTGATCGTCGTGCTCAACAGCGTGCTCGTCATGGTCGGCATTCCCAGCACCTGGCAGCGTCTCGTCGTCGGCAGCTTCATCCTGCTCGCCGCCGCCTTCTTCGTCACGCGCCAGCGCAAGAAATAACCCCCACTCCCCGGAGGAGCCCAATGAAGAAATTCCTGAACGACCCCGTCAACTTCGTCGACGAGATGCTCGAAGGCATCTACAAGGCGCATCCCGCCGTCACCCATGCGGCCGGGGACCTGCGCTGCCTCGTGACGGCGAAGACCAAGCCCGGCAAGGTCGGCATCGCCACCGGCGGCGGCTCCGGCCATCTGCCGACGTTCCTCGGCTTCGTCGGCGACGGCATGCTGGACGGTGCGGCCGTCGGCGGCGTCTTCCAGTCGCCCAGCGCCGAGCAGATGTACCAGGTCACCAAGCATATCGATCAGGGCGCCGGCGTCCTCTACATCTACGGCAACTATACCGGCGACATCATCAACTTCGACATGGCCGCCGAACTTGCCGATCTGGACGGCATCGCCGTCAGGCAGGTCGTCGGCAACGACGACGTCGCCTCCTCGGTGGTCGGCGAGGAGCACAAGCGCCGCGGCGTCGCCGGCATCTTCTTCATCTACAAGACAGCCGGTGCGGCCGCCGCGGAAGGCCTCCCGCTCGACGAGGTCACGCGTCTTGCCGACAAGGCACGCCTGCGCACCCGCACGATGGGCGTTGCCCTTTCGAGCTGCGTCGTGCCGGAAATCGGCCATGCCACGTTCTCGATCGGCGAGGACGAGATGGAAATCGGCATGGGCATCCATGGCGAGCCGGGCATCAGCCGCAAGAAGCTGGCATCCGCCGATGCCGTCGTCGACGAGATGATGGGCCGCATCTTCGCCGAAACCGACTACAAGGCGGGCGACGATGTCGCCGTGCTGGTGAACGGCCTCGGCGGCACGCCGCTGGAAGAGCTCTATATCCTCTTCCGTCGGGTCTCGCAGCTCCTGGAGGCGCGTGGCGTCACCGCGAAACATGTCTGGGTCGGCGAATTTGCCACCTCGATGGAAATGGCCGGCGCCTCGATCTCGATCCTGCATCTCGACGAGGAACTGGATCGCCTCGTCGCCGCCCCGGCCAACACCCCCTTCTTCCAGCACGTGGCGGGGTGAAACGATGACCATGCAGACACTGAAGGCCGCAGATCTCATCGATCTCTTCAAGAGCTGGAAGGACCTCTTTGCCGAGCAGCGCGAGTTCCTCATCGCGCTCGACGGCAAGGTGGGCGACAGCGATCTCGGCATCACCATGAGCAAGTCCTTCGCCGCCGCCGCCGAGGCGCTGGAGGCCGAAGGCGAGGCGGCCGGCATCGCCAGGCTGCTGCGCACCGCTGGCGCCACGATGGCCCGCACCGCGCCCTCCACCATGGGAACGCTGACGGCAACCGGGTTCCTGCGCGCGAGCAAGGCCGTCGAAGGCAGGGACGCGTTGGAGACCGCCGACATGGCCGCCTTCTGGCGCGCCTATCGCGACGGCGTCGCCGAACGCGGCAAGGCGAAGGTCGGCGACAAGACGCTGCTCGACGTCCTCGACCCCATCGCGACGACGCTCGAGGCGCAGGCTTCCGCCGGCGCGCCGCTTTCCGACGCTCTGAAGGCGGCGGCGGATGCGGCGGAACAGGCGCTGGAAGCCACCAAGTCCATGCTCGCCCAACATGGCAAGGCGGCGGCATTCCAGGAAAAGACCGTCGGCCTGCAGGATGCCGGCGCGACGGTCGGCGCCTTCCTGATCCGCCGCATGGCGGACTTCGTGGCGAGCCGGTAGAACACGGTCGTCGAACCCTCCGAGAGTATGGCTCCATGATCCAGTCCCCGGACCGCAATGCCCGTTATGTCGTCGGTGTCGATGTCGGCACCGGCAGCGCGCGGGCCGGCCTGTTCGACCTTTCCGGCACGATGCTTGCGTCCGCCAGGCGGGACATTTCGCTGTTTCGCGAAGCGGGCGCAATCGTCGAGCAGTCGAGCACGGAAATCTGGGACGCGGTCTGCGCGAGTATCCGCGAGGCCGTGGCCGCGGCGGGCGTCGACCCGGACGCGGTGATCGGCCTCGGCTTCGATGCCACCTGTTCGCTCGTCGTGCTCGGCAAGGGCGCGGTGCCGCTTGCCGTCGGCCCTTCGGAAAAGCCGGAGCGCGACATCATCGTGTGGATGGACCACCGCGCCGTCGGCCAGGCGGAGCGGATCAACGCGATGGGCCACGAGGTGCTGCGCTATGTCGGCGGGCGCGTCTCGCCGGAAATGCAGACGCCGAAGCTGCTCTGGCTGAAGGAGAACCGGCCGCAGGTGTTTGCCGCTGCCTGGCAGTTCTTCGACCTGGCCGATTTCCTCACCTTCAAGGCGTCGGGCGACCTCGCGCGCTCGACCTGCACCGTCACCTGCAAATGGACCTACCTCGCGCACGAGAACCGGTGGGATCCCGGCTATTTCGAGAGGATCGGCCTTGGCGAGCTCGCCGCAGAGGGCTTCGGCCGCATCGGCACCCGCATCGTCGACCCCGGCACGCGACTGGGCCAGGGGCTGACGCCGGAAGCGGCGGCCGCGATGGGCTTGCGGCCCGGAACGGCCGTGGGCGCGGGCATGATCGACGCCCATGCCGGCGGCATCGGCACGGTCGGCATCGGCGGCCGGCCGACGGAAAACCTCGCCTATGTCTTCGGGACCTCGTCCTGCACGATGACCTCGACGAGAACGCCCGTCTTCGTGCCCGGTGTCTGGGGGCCGTACTACTCGGCGATGGTGCCCGGCCTGTGGCTCAACGAGGGCGGCCAGAGTGCGGCGGGGGCCGCGATCGATCAGCTGCTCGCCTTCCATCCCGCCGCGCCGGAGGCGGCAGCGCAGGCACAGGCGCGCGGCGTTCCGCTGCCCGTTCTCATGGCCGAGGCGGCCTCGGCCAGGGCCTCGTCGCCAACCGAGGCCGTCCGCCTCGCCGCCGGACTGCACGTGGTGCCCGAATTCCTCGGCAACCGCGCCCCCTTCGCCGATCCGCATGCAAGAGCCGTCATCGCCGGCCTTGGCATGGAACGGGACTTCGGCAGCCTCGTCGGGCTCTATATCGCCGGTCTCTGCGGTATCGGCTATGGATTGCGGCAGATCATCGAGACGCAGGCGCGCGAGGGCGCATCCGTCGAGCGCGTCGTGATCAGCGGCGGGGCGGGGCGGAGCGACATCGTGCGGCAGCTTCTTGCCGATACCTGCGGCAAGCCGGTCGTCGCACCGGGTGCGGAAGAACCGGTCCTGCTCGGCGCCGCCATTCTCGGCGCCGTCGCCTCCGGCTGCTTCGCCGATGTCGCTGCCGCCATGGCGGCGCTCAGCACCGTCGCTGCGACCTACGAGCCGGCGGGCGGCGAGATCGCGGACATCCACCAGCGGCGTTACCGCCACTTCGAGGCCCTCCAGCTCTCCATGCGCTCCGCAGTGGACGTCTGAAAGTCCTGCGCGTGTCGCCTGTCCGGCGCCGCCTTGTGCTTGCGGCGCAGGCTTCCTATGGTAGGTCAACAGAAGACTGACGCCGGGAGGAGGAGACCAGGTGCCGATTGAAGCCGTGGGCGCGCTGCGCGACACGTCCGCCGATCCGGAATTCGGCCCCTGGCTGGCGCAGGCATCCATTCTCGTCGTCGACGACGAGCCGGGGATGCGCAACTTCCTCATGCGCACGCTCGGGCCACGCTGCAAGCGGCTGGAACTGGCGGCCGATACGAACGAGGCCTCGCAGAAGCTCGATCAGCATCATTTCGACGTCGTCATCCTCGACAACATCATGCCGAAGAAGAACGGCGTCGAATGGCTCGCCGAGCAGCGTGCGATCGGCTTTTTCGCCGATGCCATCCTGATGACCGCCTATGCCGACCTTGAGACGGCGATCCAGGCTTTGCGTGCCGGCGCGGTCGATTTCATCCTCAAGCCCTTCCGTTCCAACCAGCTGCTCAACGCCGTGGCGCGCTGTCTCGATCGCATCCGCCTGCAGCGCGAGAACTACGTGCTGCGCCACGAACTGAAGGCGACATCCGACCATATCCTGCTGCGCGACCGGCTGATCGGCGAATCCGCCGCCATAGCCAGGGTGCGCGAGACGATCGCCCGCGTCGCGCCGCTGCCGACCTCCGTCCTGCTGACGGGGCAGTCCGGCACCGGCAAGGAAGTGGCGGCGCGTTCGCTGCACACGCTCTCCGACCGCTCCGCCAAGCCCTTCGTGCCGGTCAATTGCGGGGCGATCCCGCCCGACATGATCGAGAGCGAGCTGTTCGGCCATCTGAAGGGCGCCTTCACCGGCGCCGAGCGGGCGCGCGAGGGCCTGTTCCTGCACGCCCAGGGCGGCACGCTGTTCCTCGACGAGATCAGCGAGATGCCGCTCGCCACGCAGAGCAAGCTGCTGCGCGTGCTGGAGGACCGCAAGGTGCGGCCCGTCGGCTCCGAGCGCGAGGTGCCGGTCGATCTCCGTTTCATCTTCGCCACCAATGCCGAGCTGGAGAAGGAGGTGCGGGCCGGCCGCTTCCGCGCCGATCTCTTCTTCCGCATCAATGTGATGCAAATCCATCTTCCGCCGCTCAAGGAGCGGGACGGCGATTCGGTGGAGCTTGCGGCGCTCTTCATGAAGAAGCTCTCCGCGCAGCTCGCCATGCCGGCCGTCCCCATCGATGCGGCGGTGCGCCAGGCGCTGATGGCCCATGACTGGCCGGGCAACGTGCGCGAATTGCGCAATCTCGTCGAGCGGACGCTGATCCTCGGCCGCTTCCCCGAAGGCTTCGGCTCGAACGCGGCGCCGGCGGCCGGGGCGGGCGGGTTGCTGGCGGATGTGGAGCGCCGGCATATCCTGGCCGTGCTTGCCGCCTGCAACGGCCAGCGCGACGAGGCGGCCCGCCAGCTCGGTATTTCCCGCAAGACCATCGACCGGAAGCTGGCCGCCTGGGATGATTGACCGCAGCCGCACAATCCGCCCGGCGCGCTCGGTGCGCTACCGGCTGCTCGCCATCGCGCTGCTGCCCATGCTGGTCATCCTGCCGCTTCTGCTCGGCGTCACCGTCTATCGCTGGAACGAGAAGTTCGATGCCGCACTGATCTCCAAGGTCAATGGCGACCTGACCATCGCCCACCAGTACCTCGCCCATATCCTCGACAACACCGGCGAGCAGATCGCCGCCCTCGGCGGCTCGGTGCGCTTCCGCGATGCGGCCGACGACGCGGCCGGGCTCAAGGCCCTGCTCGACGCGGCGCGGGTGCGGCTGGAGCTCGATTTTCTGTATGTGATCGATCCGGACGGCGGGCTCGTCACATCCGTCACCGCCGAGACCGCGGCTTCCCTTCGCACCGACTGGCCCGTCATCCGCGACGCGCTCTCGGGCCGGTCTTCGACGGGCATCGACATTTTCGACGATGCCGACCTGAAGAACCTCTCTCCCGACCTTGCCGCCCGCGCGCGCCTGCCGCTCGTCCCGACGCCGAACGCGGTGCCGACGGAGCGCACGGAGGAGACGCGCGGCATGGTCGTGCAGAGCGCAAGCCCGGTGACGCTCGGCGGCGGGCGCAAGGCCGTGCTCGTCGGCGGCATCCTGCTCAACCAGAACCTCGTCTTCATCGATACGATCAACGATCTCGTCTACCGCGCGGCGAGCCTGCCGGAGGGCAGCCAGGGCACGGCGACGCTGTTTCTCGACGACGTGCGCATCAGCACGAACGTCCGCCTCTTCGAGGGCCGCCGGGCGCTCGGCACGCGCGTTTCCGCGGCGGTGCGCTCGGCGGTGTTCGGTGAGGGCAGGACCTGGCTCGACAGCGCCTTCGTCGTCAACGACTGGTACATTTCCGCCTACGAGCCGATCACCGACAGCCATGGCAAGCGGGTCGGCATGCTCTATGTCGGTTTCCTGGAGGCGCCCTTCACCGCGGCGAAGCACCAGACGGTGCTCACCATCGGCCTTGCCTTCCTGGCGATCACGGCGGCGAGCGTGCCGATCTTCCTGCGCTGGGCGCGCGGCATCTTCGAGCCGCTCGAGCGCGTCGACGCCACCATCGCCAAGGTCGAGAGCGGAAATCTCGGCGCGCGCACCGGCCCGGTCGACAGCCAGGACGAGATCGGCCGCGTCGCCGTGCATCTCGACGATCTCCTCGACCAACTGGAACGGAGCGATCGCCAGCTTCGAAGCTGGAACGAGGAGCTGAACGCCCGCGTCGACGAGCGCACCCGGGAGCTGCAGCTGGCCAACCGGCAGCTCGAGGCCACCACGAAGCAGCTCATCATGTCCGAAAAGCTCGCCGCCATCGGCGAGATCACCGCCGGCGTCGCCCATGAGATCAACAATCCCATCGCCGTCATGCAGGGCAACCTGGAGGTCATCCGCGCGGTGGTCGGCGACCGGGCCGAGCAGGCGAAGGTGGAATTCCAGCTTCTCGACGAGCAGATCCAGCGCATCAGCCAGATCGTCACGAAGCTCCTGCAGTTCGCCAGGCCGGAGGAATTCGCCGGCTTCGTCGATCGGCACGCGCCCGGCCCGGCGGTCGCCGATTGCCTGCCGCTCGTCCAGCACCTGCTGGCCCGGGCAGCGATCGACGTGCGGCTGGAGAACACGGCCGAGCGGCTGGTGCTGATGAACCGTACGGAGCTGCAGCAGGTCATCGTCAATCTCATGGTCAACGCCATCCATGCCATGCCCGACGGCGGCAGGCTCCGCATAGAGACGCGCGACAGCGACCGCGGCGGACGGCCGGGCGTCGCGATCGTCGTCAGTGACAGCGGTGTCGGCATGGACCCGGACGTGGCGGCAAAGGTGTTCGATCCGTTCTTCACCACCAAGCGGCAGCAGGGCACCGGCCTCGGCCTTTCCATCAGCCAGACGCTGGTGAGGCGGCAGGGCGGGACCATCTCTGTCGCAAGCCGGCCGGGCGAGGGCGCGACCTTCACCGTCTGGCTGCCCGAGGCGGCGTGAGCGGACAATCTGTCCGCCGCAGGGACAAAATGTCCTTCTTTCGCCTCGCCGTTTCCCTAAGCCGCTGATTTCAAAAGTCATACTCTTTGGCACGCACCTTGCAACGGCCCGCAGCGGGAGGTCCGGCGGCCTGCCGTCTGCATGGAGGATGCGGGCGGTTCGCCGGCTGCGGGGGCAATCGTTCCTCTCCCTGTCGCGACATCTGCGCATCCGGGGGATGCGCTGCGGAGGAGAAATATGACTGTATCGACCGAGACCTTTGCCGGCGGCTATTCCGGCAGCATCCTCGACCGGGAGCGCATCATCGCCAGGCCCGGCTTCAACCGCTGGCTCGTTCCGCCGGCCGCGCTCGCCATCCATCTGTGCATCGGCATGGCCTACGGCTTCAGCGTGTTCTGGCTGCCGTTGTCCAAGGCCATTCCGGGCGCTGCCGATGCGGCCTGCGCCGATCTCAACCTCATCTCCGCGCTCTTCACCACGAGCTGCAACTGGCGCGTGGCCGATCTCGGCTGGATCTATACGCTGTTCTTCGTGCTGCTCGGCTGTTCGGCGGCCATCTGGGGAGGCTGGCTGGAGCGCGTCGGCCCGCGCAAGGCCGGTTTCGTCTCCGCCTGCTGCTGGTGCGGCGGCATCGTCGTGGCGGCCATCGGCGTCGTCACGCACCAGCTCTGGCTGATGTGGATCGGCGCCGGTGTCATCGGCGGCATCGGCCTCGGGCTCGGCTATATCTCGCCGGTCTCCACGCTGATCAAGTGGTTCCCCGACCGGCGCGGCATGGCGACCGGCATGGCGATCATGGGCTTCGGCGGCGGTGCGATGATCGGTGCGCCGCTGGCCAACATCCTCATGAACATCTTCAAGACCGACACGACGGCCGGCGTCTGGCAGACCTTCCTCGTCATGGCCGCGATCTACTTCTGCTTCATGATGGGCGGTGCCTTCGGCTACCGCATCCCGCCGGCCGGCTGGCGGCCGGAAGGCTGGACGCCGCCGGCCTCCAAGTCGACGATGATCACCACCAAGCACGTCCACCTGCGCGACGCCCACAAGACGACGCAGTTCTGGCTGATCTGGCTAGTGCTCTGCCTCAACGTCTCCGCGGGGATCGGCGTCATCGGCATGGCCTCGCCGATGCTGCAGGAGATCTTCGGCGGTCGCCTCATCGGCCAGCCGGATCTCACCTTCAGCCAGCTCGACACCAGCCAGAAGGCGGCGATCGCCGCGATCGCGGCCGGCTTCACCGGCCTGCTGTCGCTGTTCAACATCGGCGGCCGCTTCTTCTGGGCCTCGCTCTCCGACAAGATCGGCCGCAAGAACACCTACTACACGTTCTTCGTCCTCGGCATCGTGCTCTACGCCCTGGCTCCGACCCTGGCGGACATGGGCAGCAAGGCGCTCTTCGTGCTGTCCTTCAGCATCATCCTGTCGATGTATGGCGGCGGCTTCTCCACCATCCCGGCCTACCTCGCCGACATCTTCGGCACGCAGTTCGTGGGCGCGATCCACGGCCGCCTGCTGACGGCCTGGGCGACCGCCGGCATCGTCGGCCCGGTCGTGGTGAACTACATCCGCGAGGCGCAGATTGCAGCCGGCGTCGAGCCGGGCCCCGCACTCTACACCGGCACGATGTACATCCTCGCCGGCATGCTGGCCCTGGGCTTCATCGCCAACCTCCTGGTGCGGCCGCTCTCCGACAAGTGGTTCATGTCGGACGAGGAGGTCGCCGCGCTGCAGGCCAAGACCGCCGCAGCCACGGCAGGCCCGACCGGCTCCTTCGGCATCGGCACGGGCGGCCTGGACGCCAAGGCGGCGCTCGCCTGGGCCGTCGTCGGCATCCCGCTCCTCTGGGGCATCTGGGTGACGCTGAAAAACACGGCCGCGCTGTTCTAGAAACCCGGACCCGCCTACCCGAGAGCCCCGGCCGACGCCGGGGCTTTTCACGTTCGGCCGCGGGCTGGTCGCGCCTGATAAGCAGGGCTGTAAGCTCCTACGGCGACCCTTGGCTCGCTTGTGCAAATTGAAGACACCGGCATCGGGACGACGGATGACGCGTTCCGCCAAGCCGCAATCCCAAGTCGCCGCGCCGGCCTTTTCAATTGCCGCCAGTACAACCTGCGGAAGTCTATCGAAGTTGCGATAAGCAGCTCTGGTTTTGATCTGCGTGTTTCATGTTCCTATCGATTGCAACGACATACCGGCCTGCCGCCGATCTTGGTTTCCTGCTGATGAAGCATCCCGACAGGGTGCATGGATTCGACCTCAGCTTCGGCAAGGCAACCGTGTTTTTTCCTGAGGCAAGCGAGGAGCGGTGCGAAGTTGCCCTCGTCCTGGACGTCGATCCGGTCGGCCTGGTCCGTGGTCGCGGTGCGGCGAAGGGCTTGATGTCCCAATACGTCAACGATCGTCCTTACGCGGCGTCCTCTTTCCTTTCCGTGGCGCTCAATAGGGCATTTCGAACAGCATTTACCGGGACGTCCGAACATCGGCCTGAGCTTGCTGTCAGACCGCTTCCACTCGAAATCAACGTCACGCCGCTGCCGGGCTCGAACGCTTTCGTCCATACGCTTTTCGAGCCGCTCGGATGGACTGTGGAAATCACGCGTCTCGACGGTTCGTCCGGGCCATCGGGCTATGTTTCTCTGTCTCTGAAGGGCGAGATGAGGCTTTCCGAGGCGCTGTCGCATCTCTACGTCCTCATCCCGGTCCTTGATGCCGAAAAGCACTATTGGGTCGGCGAGGATGAGGTTGCAAAGCTGATCGAGCGGGGTGGGGCCTGGCTTCCTGGGCATCCCGCACGGGAGCAGATCGCCAGCCGCTATCTCCGCCGTCAGCGTAGCCTGACGCGGCAGGCTCTGGCCCGCCTCGCACCGGACGAGCAAGACGAGAGTGACATTGTCGAGCAACAGGCAGAAGATCAGGAAGAGCTGCTCGAAGAGCGCATCAACCTTCACGATCTCAGGCTTGATACCGTCCTGACGCAGCTTGTGGCGAGCGGTGCGAGCACTGTCGCCGATCTTGGATGCGGCGAGGGAAAGCTGCTCCATCGTCTAGCCCGCGAGCGGCAATTCCAGAAGATCATAGGACTGGACGCATCCATGCGATCGCTGGAACGTGCTGCCGAACGGCTGAAGCTCGATCAGCCGGGCAGCCGCCTGAAGGATAAAGTCGCGCTACTCCATGGAGCGCTGACCTACCGCGACGTGCGATGGCATGAGGTGGATGCAGCCGCACTTGTCGAGGTTGTCGAGCACCTTGATCAAGACCGGCTTCCCGCATTCGAAGCGATCGTTTTCGGACAGGCGCGTCCCAGGACCGTTGTCCTGACGACGCCCAACCGCGACTACAACGTCCTTTTTCCGAACCTGCCTGACGGCAGCCTGCGTCACGCGGATCATCGTTTCGAATGGAGCCGCGAGGAATTCAGGCACTGGGTGAATGGGATTGAGGATCGCTACGGATACAGCGCGCACCTGAGCGGCATTGGCCCCGAGGACGACGCTCATGGTTCCCCAACCCAGATGGCGGTGCTGACCCGATGAGTGTCTTGGATCCGGTCCTGCTCGAAATCCCGGATTTCTCCCTGGTCGTCCTGATTGGTGCGACCGGCGCGGGCAAATCGACCTTTGCTTCAAAATGGTTTCTGCGAAGCGAAGTCGTGTCTTCCGACCAATGCCGGGCCATGGTCTCGGACGATGGAAACGATCAGTCCGTCTCCAGCGACGCCTTCGAGCTGGTGACGGCCATCGCCGAAAAGCGCCTGAAGCACCGCCGCTTGACGGTGATCGACGCGACGAATGTCCGCGCGAGCGAAAGGCGGGCCTGGGTCGAGATCGCTCGCAAGTGGCACGCTCTGCCTGTCGCCATCGTCCTCGATCCGGGCCTCGACGTCTGCATCGAACGCAACAAGGCGAGGCCCGACAGGAATTTCGGGGCATCCGTGCCACAGCGCATGGTCCAGGAGATACGCAAGGGCCTGCGTGGGTTGCCCAAGGAAGGGTTTCGGCAGGTCTGGCGCCTTGACACCATCGAGCAGGCGGATGCGGCGCAAATCGAGCGGAAGCCGCTTTGGACGGACAAGCGAGAGGAGCGTGGCCCCTTCGACATCATTGGTGATGTCCATGGCTGTGCCGATGAACTGGAAAAACTACTCGTCCAGCTTGGCTATCAGGTTGACTGGGCCGCGGGCGAGCCAATGATCCTCTCGCCGCATGGACGCAAACTGGTCTTTGCCGGCGACCTTGTGGATCGTGGTCCGCGAACGCCGGATGCGTTGCGTCTGGCCATGGCTGCCGTCGAAAGCGGGGTCGGCTATGCCGTGGCCGGAAACCACGACCAGAAGCTGGCCCGCTGGCTTGGCGGGCGCGATGTCAAGATTGCCCACGGACTGCAGCAATCCATCGATCAGCTCCACGGGGAAACGGAAGAGTTCCGACGGAAGGTCCGCATCTTCCTCGATGAGCTGCGCAGCCACTACTGGCTCGATGGCGGCAGGCTTGCGGTGGCGCATGCCGGATTGAAGGAGGAAATGATCGGCCGAGGATCGGGCGCCGTCCGTTCCTTCGCAATGTTCGGCGAGACTACCGGCGAGACGGACGAATTCGGCCTGCCTGTCCGTGCAGACTGGGCAGCGTCCTATCGCGGCAAGACGGCGGTTGTCTATGGCCACACGCCGGTCGTCGATGCCGAATGGGTGAACAATACGATTTGCATCGACACCGGCTGTGTCTTCGGCGGAAAGCTGACTGCGCTGCGGTGGCCGGAAAAGGAGATCGTCAGCGTTGCCGCAAAGGCAGTCTGGTCGGAGCCATTGCGTCCGATCGCGATACCAGCGGCCGGGACGTCCTCGCAGGCCGAAGCCGATGCGCTGCTGGACTATGCAGACGTCTCCGGTCGCCGCTGGATCGATACCTCCCTGATGCGGCGGATCGTGGTTGCGGAAGAGAACGCATCCGCCGCGCTGGAGGTGATGAGCCGTTTCGCCATTGCGCCCCAGTGGCTGATCTATCTGCCACCGACCATGTCGCCGGTCGAGACCAGCAAGCAGGAAGGCTTTCTGGAGCGACCGGAAGAGGCCTTCGCGTTCTTTCGGGAGCGCGGACAGCAGGACCTGGTGCTGGAAGAGAAACACATGGGATCGCGTGCGATCATCGCATTGTGTCGCGACGACGCGGTTGCCCGTCGGCGCTTCGGAACCGTCGGCACCGATGCCGGGGCGATCTGGACGCGCACCGGCCGTTCGTTCTTTTCTGATCATGCGACGACTGACGCGATCCTGGATCGGCTGAGGTGTGCCGCCGATCAGGCGAAAATCTGGGATGAGCTCTCGACCGACTGGTTGCTGCTCGATGCCGAAATCATGCCGTGGTCGGCGAAGGCCTCAAGCCTGATCGAGCAACAGTACGAGCCGGTTGCGGTGTCGGCGGAGGCCGGATTGGCAGCTGTCCACGCGGCCATGGAAAGGGCTATCCAGCGCGGCATACCGGTCAATGACCTGTACGACCGGTTTGCCGCCCGCAAAGCGAAGGCTTCCGCCTACGCGAAGGCCTGGAGCCCTTATGTCTGGCCGGTATCGTCGCTCGACGACATCAAGGTTGCGCCCTTCCATCTCCTCGCCAGCGAGGGCGCCGTTCACTTTGATCGCGACCATTCCTGGCATATGGAAATCACCCGTCGGCTGGTCGAGACCGGGGTGCCGTCGCTCGCCCCCACGGCGATGCGGCAAGTCTCTTTGGCCGACGATACCGCCATTGCCGATGCCATCGGATGGTGGGAGCAGCTTGTCGGCAACGGTGGGGAGGGCATGGTTGTCAAGCCGCTCGTCTTCGCACCGCGCGGCAGCAAGGGGTTGATCCAGCCCGCCTTGAAGGTGAGGGGGCCTGAATATCTCCGCATCATCTACGGGCCGGAGTATGACCTGCCGGAAAACCTCGAGCGGCTCAGAGCGCGCGGGCTGGGCGCCAAGCGGTCCGCCGCGCTGAGGGAGTTTGCGCTTGGCCATGAAGCCTTGACCCGCTTTACCGGATATTCGCCGCTGCGGAAAACCCACGAATGCGTCTTTGCGATCCTGGCTCTCGAAAGCGAACCCATAGACCCGCGGCTGTGACGTTGGACGAGAGCCTTCGAAACGTGTCATTCTCCAGCGGGTCCGCAACCAGGCGTATGGAGCTGCGCGTTTCTGGCGTCTGGCAACGACGTGGATTGCATGCAGGGAAGTTTCACCCACCTTTTCATTCATCCTGGCCGCGCCCGCCGCCCACTGTGCGGTCTTTCCCGCTGGACCGCGACGCTCAACAGCGCCAGGAAGCCGGAGCCCAGCATCAGGACGACCGACACCGCGTTCAACGCCGGGGTCGAGCCCGCTCTCACCGTCCGGTCATGCATGGTGACGGTGAGCGGCGGATCTCAGCCGGCCATCATGTCCGGCGTCCAGGGCGGGTCGTAGGTCAGGGTGACGTCCACCGCGCGGACACCCGCGACCTCGGCGGCGCACGCCCTGACGGCTTCGGTCAGGAAAGAGGCGGCCGGGCAGCCGCGCGTGGTGGTCGTCATCGCGATGGCGGCCGTTCCGTCGCTGCCGCATTCGATCGCATAGATCAGGCCCATCTCCACGACGTTCCTGCCGAGCTCGGGATCGATGACGATGGAAAGCGCGTCCCGGATCCGCCGGGCGAGGGCGTCGTCCGGCATCTACTTGTCCTTCCCGACGCGGATCATGATGCGATAGGTCGTCCGCGCCTCGTCGAAGTTGCCGACCCATTGATGGCCGCGCTTGGCCAGTTCCGGATAGAGAAGGAGCGGCTCGCGCGAAAGGAGGGCGAAGATGACGTCGCCGTCCTGCAGTTTCTCGGCTTCCGACAGGATCCGCACCATCGGCTCGGGCGGCAGCAGGCCGGTGAGATCGAGGTCCACGATCGGGTCCGCCCAGAGCTCGGGCTCGCCGGCATCCGAAGAGAGCTGGATTTCGGGCAATTTCCTGGGCGTGAAGCGGATCTCGAAGTCGCCGCCCTCCATTTCGATCACCTCGTGGTCGAAGCCCCGGTTGGACATCACCCCGTAGAGCGGCTGCGGACGGAACGGGGCGAAAAGCCGGAGCCCCTGTCCGGGCCGCAAGGCATCCACGGCGCTCATGATGGCCTGGAAGGGTTCGCCGCCGTTCTTCAGCATCGGACGGACGTCCAGTTCCGCAAAGTCTTCGTTCATTTTTGTCTCCGGTGCGTAAGAAAGAGATGAGGGGGCAGGACGCCCGAAGGCAGCCGGACCTCGGCTGGCGCCCAGGAGAGCCGCCGCGCCCTGACGAACTCCGCGATCAGGCCCAGCGTCGCCAGTATCTGCAGAATGCCGCCGGCGGTAAACACACGCGGGTCGTGGACGAACAAAGCCAGGGCGCAGACGCCCACGGTCATGACGTAGAGGCCGAACCACCAGACGGCCCGATGCTCGTTCACGAGGTCCTGCACGCGCGGAACGGCGGCTTTTCCGAGCACCGGCCCGTAGCATTCGAGCCAGGTCATGAAGGGGATGATCTTGTAGAGCTGCCCGAGCCCGAGGCAGGTCAGCCATCCCATGGCGACGAGCCAGATCAGCGTGGCGGCGTTGTCGTCCAGCGTTCCCGTGAGCGCGGAGACTGTGAACAGCCCGACCGAGATAATCAGAAAGGACACGGCTGCGAGGCTGAGGAGCGTATTCAGCTCCGCCGCCTTGCGCCGGCGCTGGCGGAACAGGGTTGCGACGTCGACCGCGTAGAGACCGAGCCCGACGAACGCCAGCGCGGCTGCGCCGATCGCGGGCCAGGTGCCGTCGCTCCCCATGGCCGTCGCCAGGATCTGCCCCGCCAAGAGCAGGATCGCCGCGACGCCGGCGGCCAGCACGATCCGCGAGGTGTTGCGATCGTGCTCCGGCGACAGCAGGAACATCGCAAGCAGCCGGTAGGAGACGCCGACGGCCATGACCGTCATCCAGCCGAACAGGCCCATCGTCGCATGCAGGCCGACGCCGCCGACGACGAGATTGATCGCATGGCTCTCCTGCACCAGCCCCGACAGGACGAGCGTGAAGCACAGCCCCAGCGACAGGGTCAGCCCCATGCCGAAGAGCCCGGCCACGACGAAGCGGCCGGGCAGGGCGAGCGGCCGCGCCGACCATATCGTGGCGCTGAGGCTCGCTGCGAGGGCGCCGAAGCCGCCGGCAAGCAGGACCCCGCCGGCCGGCAGCGCCGCGGGTGGGACGGGGAGGCGGCCGCCGAGGCCGAGAAACCCTGAAAGCAGGGTCAAGAGCCCGCCGATGATGAGGATCAGCGCGGGCAGTGCCAGAAACGGCGCCCTCAGCGGTCTCGCGACCAGGACCGGGACGAACTGCAGAAGGGCGCCGGAGAAGAGGAGCCCGAGCCATCCGATGCCGAGCGCGTGGACGATCACCAGCGTCTCGGGTGCCTCGCGCGGCAGGGCCGGGTAGCCGAACCCCGCCGCCAGCAGGACCTCGCCGCAGAGCAGGAACACCAGTGCTGCGGCGAAGTAGGACATCGTCCATCTGGATAGCGTGGCACCAGGCATCGTCATCGCCCCGTCGGAAAAGGTGTCCTGCTCAGTGACCGCAGCAGCAGTCGCAGCCCGAGCTGTCGTGCCTCTTGATCGACACCCGCCATACGGCCGGGCCCTGCTCGAGATAGGTCCATTCGAACTGCTCGGGATAGCGGGTCTCGATCTGGTAGTGCAGCGGCCGCGGGTCGTGGTCGCTCGCGACGTGCATCATGCCGCCGGGCGCAAGGGCGGTCAGCACCCCGAAGATCCTGGGGTGGCGCTCCTGCGGAGCAATCGTCCTGACGTCGATCAGCGGTATGTTCTCGGAATTCGACATGTTGTTTTCCATCGGCCCCCGGTCGGGATATCGGGGACCGGGCCGGCGCGCCCCCGATCCTTCGAGACTATCGGCCTGTCGCCCGCATCTTTTTGTCGCGGGGCAAACAAGACGTAGAATCGGAGGACGCCTAGGGAACGCGGCGGCCCCTGCCTGCTGCCGGCGAGCGATCGGCGGACGGTGTCGACGGGGCGGCCGATCCGTCGTCCTCGCGGCAGCGCCCCTCCGTCTCCGCATGGATCCCGTCGTGGTCCCGCCGGACGTCATGGTCCCGCACCTGCAACAGCACGGTCCGGCTCAGATAGCCGAGGTGAACGCGCAGATCGTCGACGATATCCATGGCTGTTTTTCCGGAGAGGCGGCGGGTTGGCCCGGCATGGCCGGGAAAGCGGACGGCCCCTTGCGGGGCCATCCTTGTGATGCGTCCGACTTCGAAACTAGAGCCCGGTTGCGGCGATTTCCGCGTCGAGGCGGTCGCGCGCCTTCTTGGGCAGTTTCGCGGACTTGATGGCGTCGGCGTTCGCCGGCGCATCGCCGACCACGACGAGGGCGATCATGCCCATGCCCACATGCGGTGCGCACTTGACCGCATAGGCGCCGGGCAAGTCGAAGGTGACCTTGATGGCTTCGTTCATCTTGCCCTTGAAGGGCTGCGCGCCGTCCGGGATCAGGTCCTTGACGCTTTCGGCATTGTGGGACTTGTCGGTCGGCACGAAGGAAACCGTATCGCCCGCGGCGATCTTCAGGGAGGCGGGCTCGAACACCATCGCGCCGTCCTTGCCCTTGTTCAGCATGTGGATCTCATGATCGGCGGCGACGGCGTAGCCGCCCAGTGCGGCGGTCAAAAAAGCGGCGCCCGCCAAAGTACGAAGGAACGTCTTCATTTCTTTACTCCTGGCTCGGAAGCCCTAGCGGCTTCGTCAGGAGCAGATTATCCCGACTGGCCATGTCATCTTTGACACAGCGCAAACATTGGCGTGAACGCGGCGGTCCGCCGCCTATTCCTTGACGTGGTCCGCCAGCGCCGCCAGTCCGTTGATGTCGAGGACGATAAGCTTCTGGCGGCCGCCCTCGACCAGTCCCTTGGCCTCCCAGGCGCTCAGGATCCGGGAAACGGTGTGCAGGGTCGTTCCGGTCATCTCGGCGATGTCCTGGCGCGAGATGGGAAAATCGATCCGCACGCCCGATCCCTCCTTCCGGCCCGCCTGGTTGGCGAGGCGAAGGACGGCGTGCGCGACGCGGCGCTCGACCTCCTGGGTCGACATTTCGCGGATGCGGGTGTGCGCCTCCTCCAGGCGCTGGCCGATCGTCTGCATGGCGGTCACCGCGAGGCGCGGGTTTCGATCGACGAACTGCGGCCAGAGCTCGGTCGGCCAGCAGAGCGCGATGCTCTCGGCCACGGCCAGGGCCGTGCCCGGATAGTCCGAGCGCTGCAGCGCCTTGGCAAAGCCGAACAGGTCGCCCGGATGGACGACACGGACGATGATCTGCTGGCCGTCCTCGGTGACCTGCGTGACCTTCAGCCGGCCATGCAGCAGCAGGAAGAAATGCGTGGCGGCCGCGCCCTGTTCGAAAACCGCCTCGCCGACGGGGACGCGGCGGGAGATGGCGTGGCCGAGGAATTTGTCGAGATCGGCATCGCTCATCCGGTCGAAGAGCGGGATGGACCTGACCAGGCTCTTGTCGATCTTCACTGTTGCCTCTCCCTCGCTGCCACCGCACGGTTTTACGACCGGCGGCGGCATCAGCGCAAGGCAGCAGCTTCGTCGAATGCTTGCATTGACATGGATCAGAATGACGCGGAGCGGTCCGCGCCGTGCGGCTCTCCCGGTGCTACAGTGCGATCCCCCGGTCCCGCAGCGCCTTCAGGAGCGGCGCATACCATTGCGTCGACCTGACCAGCCGGAAGCCGAGATTGTCCGGCGGGGTGCCGACCGCGCAGCCGCCGCCCTTGGGATCCTTGATGAACGACGTCATCGGCGCGCGGTGATTGCCGACGGTGACATAGACGCCGCAGAGGTCCTCGCTGCGAAGGATCATGTTGTCCGCGTCGAGCTCCACCCGGCGATGGCAGGTGTTCGTCCATTCCCAGACGTTGCCGCCGAAGTCGGACAGGCCGTACTCGTTCTCCCCGAAACTTCCGAGAATGCGCGGAACCGGGTCACGCTTCGAACGCTCCGCCGCCTCGCGGCGATAGTCCGCGAGCCAGCGAATGGCCGGGTTGCTTGCGTCGTCCTCGATGCCGAACGCGTCGTCGGGGAAGCTCTTGCCGGCTGCGAAGGCCAGTTGCTCGTCGGTCGGCAGGCTCCAGACCTCACCCGTCTTGTCCGACAGCCACCGCGCATAGGCGCGGGCATCGTCGAAGTTGACGCCCGTCACCGGGACGTTGCCGAGATCGTGCGACACGCCGGCCGGCGCGCTGCAGGCGCCTTCGGAAACGCAGGCGGTGTATTCGGCCAGGGAGACCTGATGCTTCATGATGATCAACGGCCGGCGCATCGTGACGGTCCGCATCGGCGCGTCGGTGACGTAGTTGGCCTTGAGGAACTCGCCGTCCTCGCGGTAGCTGAACGTCCGCGGCGGGATCGTGACGGTCTGCGGCTGGAAGAGCTGGGCCGTGGCCGGGGGCTCGGCCAGAAAGCCGGTCTGGTGGGCGATGCCGCCGACAAGTCCGGCGATGATCGCCACGGGAAGAAGCGTCTGGAGGAACGGGCGGGAGAGATAGGCGGGGAAAATCGACATTTGGGCCCCCGAAGGCGAAACGGCTCGTATGGCCGGACGGGCCAGACGATGAAAAGGCGCTGCCGCACGCGGACGTGCGGCAGCAAGGTATGCGGGCCGAGAGTGGTGGCCCGCACGGGTCTCATGACTCAGCTCTGCGAGGGAGCCTTGACCGCCGTCATGAGATCGTCGTTCCAGTCGCCGGTGACGGTGAAGTGTGCCGCCGCACCAAGTTCGAACGCCTCGATCAGGTTGTGGTTCACGTAGGCGTAGATGCCGGGCTGCTGGAAGGTGTAGAACGCAGCACCCGCCGTGCCGCCCGGGATGAACCAGGTTTCCTGGTCGCGATCCGGCACGTTGTTGAACTTGCCGGTCTGCCAGACGTAGTCGCCGTGGCCGCCGATCAGGTGCGGACGGGTGTCGCGGTTGGCCTGCGAATGGACGATCAGCACCCGCTCGCCGACGGCGGCCTTCAGGGCGTTCTCGCCGGTCAGCGCACCGACGGCACCGTTGAAGACGATGTGGCTCGGGGTCAGCGTGCGCATGACTTCGAGCGTATCGGCATAGGCGTCGCCGGGGCTCTCGTACTTCTTGTACTTTCCGTTCTCGTCCTTCGGAACGTAGAAGTCCTGTTCGCCGACATAGTAGACGCGGTCGTAGACGAGTTCGTTGCCGTGACCGTCCGTCAGGCCTTCGCGCGGCAGGACCATGATTGCGCCGTTCATGCCCGAGGTGACGTGCCAGGGGACCATTCCGGGAGGTGCGCAATGGTAGACGAAGACGCCGGCCTTGGTGGCCTTGAAGCGCAGGACCGCGCTTTCACCCGGGTTGACGATCGTCAGTCCGCCGCCGCCCAGCGCACCGGTCGACGAATGGAAGTCGATGTTGTGCTGCAGGGTGTTGGTCTCGGGATTGACGAGGGTCACCTGGACGTAGTCGTTCTGGTGGACCACCATCAGCGGGCCGGGGACCGAACCGTTGAAGGTCATGGCGTTGACTTCGGTTCCGGCGTCGTCGAGGATCATCTTCTTTTCCTCGATCGTCAGCGTGAACTCGACGACCTTGGGGCCGCCCACGGCCTTCTGGGTGTGCTCGTGCACGAAGGGCGGCTTGACGAGCTCGACCTTGACGTGCTCGAGCGCCGACAGGTCGGCCGGTTTCATCTCTACGGCAGGAGCCTCCTCGGCGGCCTGGGCGAACGTAGCTGTAATGATCGGGATCATCGCCCCCGCGAACGCAGCGCCAGCCAACATCGAGCGTCTGGTCATCTGGAGTTGTTCAGTCATGGTCTTCTCCTTGAACAGGAGCGGGCTATCCCGTTCCGTTGGAGAAAAATCTACGCCACGCGCCAAAGTGGTCTTTGATCCCCCGCAAACTTTACTGCGCGATTGCTTGCGAGATATCAAAGAAGGGTGCGACATTTTGTTTAGGGATCGCCCTGAATACAGGAGCGATCGCATGACTGGCACTTCGACATCACAGGTAAGGACTGGCGGCATGCCGCGTGGGCTGGCGCGCACCGGGCCTATACTCTTTTCCTACGGTTTCCGTCCTTTCTTCCTCGGAGGCGCGCTCTGGGCGATCGCCGCCATGGTGCTGTGGATCGCAGCGCTCTCGGGCGTCGTCGACTTCGCCACGGAGTACGGCGCCCATCACTGGCATGCGCACGAGATGCTCTTCGGCTACGCCTCGGCCGTCCTGGCGGGCTTCCTGCTGACGGCCGTGCCGAACTGGACCGGACGCCTGCCGGTCTCGGGCTGGCCGTTGCTTGGCCTTTTCTCGCTTTGGGCCCTCGGCCGGATCGCGTTCCTGGCGTCGGATGTCATCGGGGTCGATCTCGCCGTCCTGGCCGACATGATCTTCCTGCCCGCGCTCCTCTTCATTTGCGTGCGCGAAGTCGTTGCCGGCAAGAAGTGGAACGACCTGAAAGTCATCGCCGGTCTTCTTGCCCTGTCGATTGCCAATGCCGGCTTCCACTACGAAGTCCTCATGGGAGACCATCCCGATCGGGCCTATCGTCTTGCGATCACAGCCTATGTCGGTCTGGTGATGGTGATCGGCGGCCGGATCATTCCGAGTTTCACCCGCAACTGGATCAACAAGCAGGGCCGGACGGACTTTCCCGTTGCCTACAACCGCTTCGACGCGAGCGCGATCGCCATCGGCATCGCCGCGCTGGGCCTCTGGATCGCGCTGCCGGACAGCCGGGTGACGGCGATCGGTGCGGCCGCGGCCGCGGCATTCCATGCGGTACGGCTGCTGCGCTGGCGCGGCTGGACGACAGCGGCGGAAATGCTCGTCGCCGTCCTGCACGTCGCCTATGTCTTCGTGCCGCTGGGCTTTCTGGCGATCTCGTTGTCGGCCATCGACCTTGTCGATCCGACCTCGACGCTGCACGTCATGACGATCGGGGCGGTCGCGACCATGATGGTCGCCGTGATGACCCGGGCGACCCGCGGCCATACCGGGCGCGACCTGACGGCATCCGGACTGACCACGATATCCTATGCCGCGATCGTCCTTTGCGCATTCGCCCGGCCGGCCGCCGGTCTCCTGCCCGACCATGCCGCCGAGATCTACGCCGTGTCCGGCGTCCTGTGGCTCGTCGCGTTCGGCCTCTTCGTGGTGGAATACGCCCCCATGCTGGTCAGGGGTCGCCGCTGGTAGACCGGCCGCCGCCATGCACTGCGGCGGCGGCCTTGGCGAGAGACTGCTTCCGGACCGGCCGCCCCTTCGGGCAGCCGGTCCGGCCCTTCCGCTCAGACGGGGATGGGGTTGGCGACGACGGATTCGTTGAAGCCGTGGACGAATGCATGTTCGCCGCTTCCCGGATTGTCCCGCAGCGCGCGGATCTCGTCGACGATCACCTCCTCGGCATCCGTGGCCAGGCCGGCCATGGTCTTTTCGATGAAGATGTCGAGCGGCATGGCGCGCGGATCGCCGCTCTTCCTGATCAGGTCGGTATCGACCCACGGCGGCGCAATTTCCTGCACCGTCACGTTGGTGTTGCGCAGCTGGAAGCGCTGCGAGAGCGCGTAGGAATGCAGCGCCGCCTTGGCGGCGGAATAGACCGCGGTGCTGGCGAGCGGCACATAGGCCAGCACGGAGGTGTTGTGGATGATGGTGGCCCGCGGCTGCCGCTTCAGGTGCTCGATCAGCGCCGAGGTCAGGCGGATGGGGCCCAAAAGGTTGGTGTCGATGATGCTGCGCGACTGCGCGTCGTCGATCCGGCCGCCGGCGTCGTCGAACGGCATGATGCCGGCATTGTTGATGAGCACGTTGAGGCTCGGATACTCACGGATCAGCCGGGCGGCCACGCGATCGATGTCCGCCGGATCGGCGATGTCGAGCTCGATGCCCTCGATGCCGGGATTGGCGGCGGCGACCTCGTCCAGCAGCTTCTTGCGGCGGCCTGCGATGATGACCTTATTGCCGAGCTTGTGGAAGGCTTCCGCCAGCCCCCGGCCGATGCCGGACGTGCCGCCGGTGATGAAGATGGTGTTGTCGGTGGTCTGCATGATCCTGGCTCCTTCGGGTGTCGCGCCGGGCTGCGGTCGCGGCCGGTTTCGATGGAAGGATCATGGCCCATGCCTGTCGTGTCTCAAATGACATAGAAACGTCAATTTAGGACATGGCGAGGGTCGCGATTCAGGCGGCGTCCTCCGTGCTGTCGCCTTCGATCAGGCGAAGGCTGCGGCGCAGGCTCTGCGGCGGCTGGCCGAAGAAGCGCAGGAACGCCCGCCGCATTCGGTCGCGGTCGGCAAATCCGGTATCACGCGCGACGATGTCCATGGAGTGCCGCCCGTCCTCCAGCATCACCTTCGCAGCCTCGAGCCGCAGCCGTTCGACCGCTTTTGCGGGCGACTGACCGGTCTCCTCGCGGAAGATGCGGCTGAACTGGCGCGGGCTGAGGCTGGCCGCCTCGGCCAGTTCCTCGACGCTGAGCGCGTTGCGAAGGTGTTCCTTGGCATAGACCAAGGCCCGGCGCACGCGGTCCGAACGCGGTTCCAGTTCCAGAAGCGCGGAAAACTGCGACTGGCCGCCGGGGCGACGATGGTAGACCACCAGTTTCCGCGCGATCGAGCGCGCCAGCTCCGCGCCGTGGTCCTCCTCGATCAGCGCCAGGGTCAGGTCGATGGCGGCGCTCATGCCGGCCGAGGTCCAGATGTTGCTGTCATTGACGAAGATGCGGTCCTCGTTGACGGCGATCTGGGGAAAGCGTTCCTGCAGGGCCCTGGCATGCGCCCAGTGGGTGGTCGCGCCGCGGCCGTCGAGCAGGCCGGCCTCCGCCAGAAGAAAGGCGCCCGTGCAGACGCCCGCGACCCGCCGTGATTCGTGCCCGGCCGTCTTGAGGTAGTCGCGCAGGCCGGGCGAGGCCCGGCGCGGCACCAGTTCGCCCACGACCATGAGCGTATCGGGGAAGGCCCCGAGCGGCTGCGTCTCGATGCGGATGCCGAGCGAGGAGAAAACGGTGCCGCCCTTCTCCGACATCACCGTCAGCCGATAGGTATCGGCGCCGAGCGTCTCGTTGGCAAATTCGAAGGCGGACAGGGCGGCCAGGCCCATCACCTGGAATCCGTCCTCCATGATGAAGCCGACCTCGCGCATGGCTGTCTCCTTTGTGGCCGAATTTCCTGCTTATAGATATTTCGGGACAAACTTTCCAGTGCTGGCGGATGGATGCGGACCGTGCGGATGTCGGCCGGCGCGCCTGACACAAATCTTTCATGAGAAACCGTGAAAACCACGCCTGGTCGGCCATGGGCGGTGTCGGCCGGAAGGGATGTTCGATGACTACGCTGCAGGAAGTGGCGTTGAGAGCGGGCTGCTCGGTCGCGACCGCCAGCCGTGCGCTCACCCGCAACGGCTGCGTCAGCGACGCCATGATCCGCAAGGTGCGGCGCGCAGCCGCCGAACTCGGCTATCGCCAGTCGCCCGCCGGCGGGAAGGCCGGGCGGCGGGTCATCGGCGTGCTCGTGCCGAGCATCACCAATCCCGTCTTTTCCTCCTCCCTCTCCAGCATCGAGAACCGGATGCTGGTTGCCGGCCATGGCGTCGTGATCGCCCAGTCCCACTACGATCCCGCGCGCGAGGCCGATGCCGTAAAGGCGCTTCTGAACGACCGGCCGACCGGGCTGATCCTGACCCTGTGCGACCCGGGGGCGAACGCGCACCTGCCGTCCGACCTGCCGCCCACCGTCCTCCTCGGCAATCGCCCGACGGCCGCGTTTCCGGCGGCCGTCTGCGTCGACAACGTCGCCGCGGGCTACGAATTGACCCGGTACCTGCTGGATCTCGGCCATCGCCGGATCCTGTTCATCTCCGGAAACTTCACCGCCTCCGACCGCGCCCGGTCGCGGCATGACGGCTACCTGCAGGCGATGGCGGAGGCGGGTGTCGACCCGCTCGAGCCCCTGCAGATCGCCTTCGTCGGCGGCTACAGCCAGCTCGAGCTCGATACCGTGCTCGCCCGGTCTTCGCCGACCGCGATCATCGCCTCGAACGATCTCCTGGCCTTCGGCGTCATCGGCGCGCTGCGGCGGGAGGGGCTGTGCGTGCCGCGCGATGTCTCGGTCGCAGGCTTCGACGGCATCGAGATGGGGCAGATGCTCGACCCGCCGCTGACGACGATCGAAATGCCCGATGCCAGCATGGGCACGACGGCAGCCTCGCTGCTGCTCGACATCGCCGAGAACGGCGCCCCGCCCCGCCACTTCGCCCTGGACCATTTGCTGCGCCGCGGCGGCACGGTGCGCGCCGTGTAGTTGGCAACGAGAAGGCCGCCGCCCCGGAACGGACGACGGCCCTCGCTGGTCAGGTCGTGGCAGCCGCTCAGCTGCGCGGCAGCAGGCGCTTCACCTCGTTGGCGGCGTCGTCCAAAGCCTCTTCCGGCGTGGCCGACTGGTCGACGACGCGCGAGGTGTTGTCGACGATGGTCTGGGTGACGCGGACGCCGTTGGAGCCGGGGAAAGCGTACCAGGGGATCATCCGCGGCATCTGCTTCAGCCCGGCCTGGAACAGCGGGTTCTGCTTGTAGAAGTCGCCGAGATATTCCGGAGATTTGGCGGCGAGCTCGTTGTTCGGCACGTAGCCGGTGCCCGGAACGACGACCGAGGCGCCGTAGGGGCCGGCGGCGAACTTGGCGAATTTCCAGGCGGCGTCCTGCCTGGCTTCGTCGTGCGTCAGGATGACGACGGCATTGCCGCCGGTCGGCAGCTTGCCGTTGACGGGGTCGAGCAGCGGGATCTCGGCCGTGCGCAGGTCGAACTTGCCGCCGACGTTCTTGATCGTGTTGCGCAGCGCGCCGGTGGTCTGGAAGGCGAAGCCGACCTTGCCGGCGACGAAGGCCTGCTCGCCGGCCTGCTTGGTGAAGACCGGCATGCCGGCCTCCTTGACCAGGCGGTCGACCACATTCATGGCCTGCTGGCCGGCCGGGCCGTTGAAGGCCACTTCGCTCTCGTCCTCGGAAAGCATCGTGCCGCCGGCGCCGAACAGGAGCGCGGAGAACATCCAGTCGTCGCCCTGCCAGCGGAAGTCGACGGAATCGACGCCGTCGCCGAGCGCCTTGATCTTGGCGCCGAGCGCGATGACCTCGTCCCAGGTCTTCGGCGGCTCGTCCGGGTTGCCGCCGGCCGCCTTCACCAGGTCGGCGTTGTAGTACATGATCGGGTTGGACGTGGCGAAGGCGAGGCCGACCTGCTTGCCGCCCACCTGGGCGAGCTTGAGGATGTTGTCCGAAAAGCCCTGCTCGGCCATCGTCGCCTTGTCCTTGGCGATCATCGGGCCCATGTCGACGGGAATGTCGCGCTCGTTGGCCATGCGCAGGCGGTTGAGGCCGATGAAGGTGATGTCCGGCATCTCGTCGGTGCCGGCCTGGCGCATGATGGTCTGGATGCCTTCCTCGTAAGTGGCGGACGGGTTGGCGAACTGGATCTTGATGTCCGGGTTCTCCTCCATGAACTTCTTCGAGATCGTGTCCATCACGTCCTTGAAGAAGCCCGGCATCGGATAGTGGACGGTCAGCGTCGTCTCGGCCCGGGCCGGCAGCGATACCGACAGGGTCACCGCCGCGGCGGCAAGGAATGTGCTGAAGTGCTTCATCGCATGGCTCCTGGTGAAAGGCCGGTCAACCCTTGAGACCGGTCATGGTTATGCCCTCGACGAAGCGCTTCTGTGCGAACAGGAACGCGGCGACGAGCGGGAAGGTGATGATCAGCGTGGCGGCCATCAGCGCGCCGTAGTCGTCCCCGGCCTCGGCGGCGCGGAAGTAGAGCAGGCCGAGCGGCGGCGTCGCATAGGCCTGGTTCGAGACCACGATCAGCGGCCAGTAGAGGTCGTTCCAGTGCGCGACGACCGAGAAGATCGAGAACGCGGTGATGGCCGGAAAGGCATTGGGCACGATCACGCGGGCGATGATGCCGGGCTCGCTCATGCCGTCCAGACGCGCGGCATGGATGAGATCGTCCGGCATGGCGCGGAAGAACTGCAGGAACAGGAAGATGCCGAACACCGAGATGGTGAAGGGCGCCACCAGCGCCACGTAGCTGTTGAGCGCGCCGGCGCGGTCGAAGGCGACATAGAGCGGCAGCGCCGTGGCGTGGATCGGCACCAGCAGGCCGAGCATGACCAGCACCATCATGGCGCGGGCGGCGCGGAAACGCAGCTTCGCCATGGCGTAGGCGCAGGGAATGGCGATCACCACCTGGAAGGCGAGGATCAGGGCGCAGACGAGGACCCCGTTCATCAGCAGCGTCCCCATGGAGACCCGCGACAGCGCCTTGGCGAAGTTCTGCACGTAGAACCATTGTTGCGGGATCAGCGACAGCGACGCGGTGAAGATGTCGCTCTGCGCCTTGCCGGCCGTCGAGACCATGAAGACGTAGGGCGCGAGGAAGACGGCGGCGCCGAAGCCGAGGACGGACAGGCGGGCGATGCGCCCGGGCGTGAGGCTGGAAGCGGTCATGCGTAGTGCACCTGCCGGTCCTGGGCGCGGTACTGCAGGACCATCAGCACGACGAGGATGGCGAGGAAGACCACCGTCATCGCCGAGGCGTAGCCGACGCGCAGATAGACGAAACCCTCCTGGTAGATGGTGAAGAGCAGCACCTCCGAGGCCTTGTTCGGCCCCCCTTCGGTGAGCGTCTTGACCGTCTCGAAGACCTTCACCGAATTGATGATGCTGATGGTCGTGACGAACAGCGTCGTCGGTCCCAGCATCGGCCAGGTGACCAGCCGGAAGCGATCCCAGGCGGACTTCGCCCCGTCGACCTCGGCCGCGGCATAGAGTTCGCGCGGTATGGCGGTGAGGCCGGCGAGGAAGAGCACGAGGTTGAAGCCGACCGATTGCCAGATGCCGATGATGGCCAGGCTGTAGAGCACGGTCGAGGACGCGCCGAGCCAGTTCGGGCCGGCAATCCCGAACGTCGCCAGCATCGCGTTGATCGGGCCGATGGTCGGGTGGAAGAGATACTGCCAGACCGTCGCCATCGCCACCAGCAGCGAGGCCACCGGCAGGAAATAGGCGGTGCGGAAGAAGGACCGGCCGATGCCTTCCGCCTCGATCAGCATGGCGAGAGCGAGCGCCAGGAAGATGGAGACGGGGGTGACGACGCCGGCATAGACGGCGGTGTTGCCGAGCGAGCGCAGGAAGGTGCGGTCGCCGAAAAGCTCGGCATAGTTTTCGAAACCCACGAAGCGGAAGTCGGCATAGCCGAGCTCGAAATCGGTGAAGCCGAGGCCGATCACCGCGGCGACCGGCAGGACGATGAAGACGAGCACGAGCAGCAGCGCGGGTGCGGCGAGCAGCCAGGCGATGCGCGCCTCGCGCCGTTCCGGCGTGGCGGCGCGCGGCACGGCGCGCGCAAGTCCGGCAGAAGGGGCGGCGAGATCAGCCATGCAGCGCCTCCCGCACGACGGTGTCGGAGAGCGGCGCGGCCGCCAGGCGGCCGCCGTCCGCGGAAAAGACGAAGATGCGCCGGGCGTCGGCATGGAGCCGCACCGGCGTGCCCGCGGAAAGACCGGCCGCTTCGGCCGGGCTCACCTTGGCGACCATGGTCTCGCCGATGGCGTCGAGCCGGCAATGGACGATGACTTCCGAGCCGAGGAATTCCAGGCGCTCGACGCGGGCCGGCAGGCCTTCGCCGCCCTGGCGTATGACGGTGACGAATTCCGGCCGCACGCCGAGCGTCACCGCCGAACCGGCCGCCGCATGGTCGGCGAGGCGGCAGCGTGTGCCGCCCAGCGCCACCGTGCCGCCTTCCTCGACCTGCGAGGCGATCAGGTTGATGCGCGGCTGGCCGACGAACTTCGCCACCTCGACATGCTGCGGATCGTCGTAGATCACCTGCGGTGAGGCGAGCTGCAGCAGTGACCCGCCGATCATCACGGCCACGCGATCGGCCATCGACAGCGCCTCGGCCTGGTCGTGGGTGACGTAGAGCGTCGGCACGCCGGCGCGGCGGTGCAGGTCGACGATCTCGCCGCGGGCATGGACGCGCAGGTTCGCGTCGAGGTTGGACAGCGGCTCGTCCATCAGGAAGATCGAGGGACGGCGCACCATGGCGCGGGCGAGCGCCACGCGCTGGCGCTGGCCGCCGGACATCTGCCCCGGCTTGCGGTCGAGCAGGTGGTCGATCCGGAGCGACGCCGCCATCTCGCGCACGTCACGCTGGATGCTCGCAACCGCCTTGCGCCGGCCGGGCACCAGGGCACCGAGAAAAGGCAGGCGCCCGGCGCGCGTCAGCCGCCGCATCATCAGCGGCACGGCGATGTTCTGCGCGGCCGTCAGATGCGGATAGAGCGCGTAGGACTGGAAGACCATCGCGATGTTGCGGTCGGCGGCATGGGCCGTGGTCATGTCGCGGCCGGCAAGCACGATCTCGCCGCTGACGGGCGTCTCGAGCCCGGCGAGAATGCGCAGGAGGGTGCTCTTGCCGCATCCGGACGGACCGACCAGCGCGATGAACTCGCCCGGTTCCGCCTCCAGCGTCACCCCCTTGAGGATCTGGTTGCCGCCGAAGGATTTCGCGATGTCGCGGAGAACGAGCGCGCTCATTCCGCCGCCGCCTTCTTCGCCGCGCGCGGATAGACCTCGTGGATCACCTCGTCGATCACGTGCGCGGTCATGCCCGGAACGGCGACGATCTCGCTTTTGACGTCGTCGGCGAAGGTGTGGACGACCGCGCCGACCAGGCGTTCGCCCGGCATCTCGCGCTCGATCTTGTCGATGACGAAGGCGGCCGAAGGTCCCCAGGTGATCGCGGTGTTGCCGAACCGGCCCTGCCAGGCCCAGTGCAGGTGGCCGCTGGCGAACAGCGCCACGTCATGGGCGGCGATCAGGTCGTAGAGCCGCTTGCGCTGCGCCGGCCGAACGCTCCAGTAGCCCGTGTCGCCCTCGTCGAGCGCGTCGACGAACAGCGGCTTGTGGGAAAACAGCGCCAGCCGGCGTCCGTCGCGCTCTTCGAATGCGGTCCGCAACCATTCGAACTGCGCCTCTTCCTCTTCGTCCTCGTGACCGAGAAGAAGCGCATTGAGCCCGACGAGACGCCAGCCGTTCGCGTCCTCGACGAAGCGGTCGCCGCCGACGATGCGGCGCCAGCGTGCGAGGCGTTCGGCGTTGACCGGCTGGTCCATGTGCGCGAAATGCCCGACGTCGTGGTTGCCGGGCACGATCAGCATCGGCGCCGTCACCTGCCGCATCAGCTCCATCGAAAAGGTGATGTCGGCTTCCTTGTCGGCCCCGTCCACCGTCAGGTCGCCGGTGTGGACGACGAGATCGGCGCCGCTGTCTTCGATGAAGTTCAGGAGCGGCGCCCAGTTGCCGTTGAAATGCGTCTTTTCGGGGCTGAAATGGGTGTCGGTGATCTGGATGATTTTCATGGGCCGCTTCTCCGCACCGGCGCGTCTCGGACTGTCGGACGCGCCGCAGGAAGGCCCTAGCCGGCTCTCATGTCAGAGCTGTAACGGTCTTTTCCAATTCCTTTCCAATTCTGTCACAAACGGTGCCGGCAGCCTCTCATGCCGGATCGCTTGTCCTGGCGAGCAGCGTCTCCTCGATGCGCGCAATCGCCGCGTCGCGATCCATCCCGTAGGGGATCATCGCCTTCAGGCGCCCGTCGGCGCCGACGAGCAGCAGCGACATGGTGTGGCGCATGTGGTAGTCCCCGTCCGCGCCGGGCAGCCGGCTGGCATGGATCATCCAGCCGTCCACGACCTTCCGCATTTCCTCCGGCGCGCCGGTGATGCCGCGGATGCGGTCGGTGAAGGCGGTCACGCAGCCGTGCATCACGTCCGGCGTGTCGCGCTCCGGGTCGACCGAGAAGAAATAGGCCTTCAGGCCCTTGCCCCGCGGCCCGATCGCCTTCAGCCAGTCGGCGACCTCGTAGAGCGTCGTCGGGCAGACCTCCGGGCAGCGGGTGTAGCCGAAATAGACGAGGGACGGGCTTCCATGAAAGATCGACTGGTCGACGGCCTCGCCCCTGTCGTCGACCAGCGCGAACTGCCCCCGAAACGGGCCGGGCCTGCTCCTGTCGGCGGCAACCGAGATCATGACGCCGACGAGGACGGCGATGAGGAGGCCCGCCAGCCAGGCCCCCGCAACGACGGCAGGGTGCCGTGTCACTGCCCGTGTCCCTTGTTCGCATCCTGCCCGCCGCCGGCGGCGGGCCCGACGGTGAACTCCACCTCGACGGTGCCGGCCTTCTCGAAGGTCAGCGTCGCCGCGATCTTCTCGCCTTCCTTGAACGGCTCGGCGACGTTCATGAACATGACGTGGTAGCCGCCGGGCTTGAGTTCGACGGTGGCCCCGGCCGGAACGGCCACCCCGTCCTTCAGTTCGCGCATGACCATGATGCCGCCGTCCATCTTCATCTCGTGCAGCTGGGCGCTTGCCGCACGCGCGGTGGCGACCGCGACGAGGCGGTCGTCGGCGCCCTCATTGGTGATGCTGAGGTAGCCGCCGCCCACCTTTGCCCCGGGGAGCATGGCGCGCGCATGGGGATGGTCGATCTCGATCTGCCCGACCTTGAAGTCATGGGCGAGCGCCATGGCCGGACCGGACAGCAACAGGGCGAGGGCGAGAAGCGTCGATGTCGATTTCTTCATGATTGTCTCCAGTATGGGTTTGATGTGGTTTGCGGGTGGATGGTGAGGGTCGCCGGCGCGGCGCGCGCTTCGGCGGGTTGTTGGCGGTGGCGGTCCGGCGATGGCCGCCGTCGATGCGCGCGGAAGGGGGCACGGACACGGGCACGCTCGTGGCAGACCGTTTCCGGCACGGCTGAAGATGCCGCCGCAATCAGCGGCAGCGGCTCAGGCTTGCGGGCCGGATGGAGGACCGCGCGGAGCGGTGTTCGGCGGGAAGAGCTGCCGGTGGTGCGCTTCGGCCGGGAGCGGCATGGAGCGGGCGATCTCGCGCAGGATCGGCTCAAGGGCCTCCGCTTGCGGCACCGGCAGCAGAACGGAGGCCGAGAGCCGGCAGGCCTCGCAGCCCGAGCCCTGGTCCTGCCCGTCATGGCTGGCCTTGCCGTGCTCGGACGAAAGGCAGAGGACCGGCAGCGTGCCGTCCGGCAGCACGTATTGCGCAAGCTCGGTCGCAGCCGGCAGCCATGGGGCCGCCATCGCCGGCTTGTGCGCGAAGCCGACGAACAGCAGGGCGAGCGTGCAGAGCGCACGCACCATGCAATGTTCGACGAAGCTCAGACGCCCGACCATGATTTCCCCAACGCGCCATTGCGACGCGACCGGAACCATATCCACCGCGCCTGCCGCATTCAATGCGGCAAACTGGCCCGTGATCCAGCCTGGGATATGGAAATAATTTTCATAGTGTGATGGACGTCGGTGAATTCAGGCGCTATCGTCATGCCAATTCACCAAAATATGAAAATGAATTGCAGGAGCGCTCATGTCCCAGAAAAAGCTCGTTCGCCTCGAAGCGGCCGACAACCAGGCCGGCGGCCAGCGTCGTCCCTTCGCCAAGGCCGTCAGGGCCGGCGACTTCGTCTATGTCTCCGGGCAGGTGCCGACGGTGGACGGCGAGGTCGTTTCCGGCAACATCGTCGCCCAGACCGAGCAGGTCGTCGCCAACATCAAGTCCGTGCTGGCGCTGGCCGACTGCACGCTGGCCGACGTCGTCAAGGTCAATGTCTGGCTGGATGACGCGCGCGACTTCTCCAGCTTCAACGCCGTCTTCCAGAAGCACTTCATCGATCACCCGCCCGCCCGCTCGACCGTGCAGTCGCCGCTGATGGTCGACGCGAAGGTCGAGATGGACGTGATCGCCTACAAGCCGCTCGACTGACGCCCGCCCGTCGTGCCGGCGGACGAATGTCGGCCCAAACGCGACCTGGCACTGGTCCCCGTCTGGGGCTCAGTCGCCCAGCAGCTGGCGGTCGTCGCCGTCGCGATGGCGCACCAGTTCTTCCTTGATGCTGCGCAGCGCCTTGATCGCCTTGGTGCGATCGGCATAGGCGACCAGGTTGGCGAGGATGTCGATTGCCGCGAGATAGGCGTAGCGCGTCGAGGTGGGGCGGAAGATGTTTTTCCCCTCCGGCAGTTCGATGGCGATCACCACGTCGGCGGCTGCGGCCACCGGGGAGTTCGGCTGGGTGATGACGATCGTCGGAATGGCGGCCTGGCGGAGCAGTTCGAGGCAGTGGACGAGGCCGAGGTCGCGTCCGGTGAAGGACGAGCCGAAGACGACCGTGCCCGGCTGCGCGGCGGCCGACATCATCACGTTCATGTTGTGGTCGTTGGAGGCGTTGATGCGGCACCCGAGCCGGAAGAGGCGGTTGTGCAGTTCGTTGACGATCATGGCGGAGTTGCCGCTGGCGCCGAAGGCCTGGATGAATTCCGCGCCGCGCAGGAGATGGGCAGCCCTGTCCAGCGTGGCGAGGTCGAGCTGGCGGTGCAGCTCGAACAGCGCGTTCTGCGCCTTGGTGACGATGTCTTCCGCGACCTCTTCCGGCGTGGCCGTCGGGGCCTCCGGCTTCAGGTAGCGCAGCCCGACATAGGTCATCCGCGCCAGCTGCACCTTGAAGTCCGAATAGCCCTGGCATCCCAGCCGCCGGCAGAACCGCGTCACCGTCGGCGGCGAAACGCCCGCCCGCTCGGCCAGCTCGATGATCGAGGAGTTGACCACGAACTCGACGTCGTCGAGCACCAGCCGCGCCAGTTTCTTCTCCAGCCCGGACAGCTTGCCGTCCTCGTCGGAGAGGCCGTGAAAAAGATCCATGGGAGTTCCCTGAACGCTGGCGCTGCGGCGCGAAGTTCCAAAATCGTGAAAATGAATTTCTCTCCAGCGCTATTTCATAGCATAGTGCGCGGGAGCTTCAACGGAAGCAGATGCTTCAACGAAAATAAATAACAATCCGCCGCTGCCGCAGGTCGCGGCGCTTCAGCAGGACCATAGAGGTGTATCCATGTTCAATCCCTGGCCGGAAGCCGGCACGCCGCTCGATCAGGTCGCAACCCCCATGCCCGTGATCGACGAGGAGCGTCTGGCCGCGAACATCGCAAGGGCTCAGCGCTATGTCGAGGCGCACGGCAAGGTGTTCCGCCCGCACATCAAGACGCACAAGATCGCCGCCATCGCGCGCCAGCAGCTTCAGGCCGGCGCCGTCGGCATCAACTGCCAGAAGATCAGCGAGGCGGAGGTATTCGCCGATGCCGGTTTCGACGATATCCTGATCACCTACAACATCCTCGGTGCGCCCAAGCTCGCGCGCCTGCGCGCGCTCAATGAACGGGTCGGGCGGCTTGCCGTGGTTGCCGACAGCGCCACGGTCGTCGAAGGGCTCGCGGGGACCTTCGATGCGGGCGGGCCGCTGACGGTGCTGGTCGAATGCGACACCGGCGGCCGCCGCTGCGGCGTGCAGACGCCGGAGGATGCCGCAGCCCTGGCGGAGAAGATCGCGGCCGCCCCCGGCCTGCGCTTTGCCGGCATCCTGACCTATCCGGCGACCGGCGGGGCGGAGCGGGTCGAGGCATTCATCGCCCGCACCATGAACCTGCTGGCGGAGAAGGATATCGCGTGCCCGGTGCGCTCCAACGGCGGCTCGCCGGACCTGTTTTCGGCGCATCTGGTGCCGTCCGCCACCGAGCACCGCGCCGGAACCTATGTCTACAACGACCGCAGCATGGTTCGGGCCGGTCACTGCACGGCCGACGATCTCGCCATGCACATTCTGGCGACCGTGGTCTCCCGGCCGGCGCCCGATCGCGCCGTTCTCGATTGCGGCTCGAAGGCCCTGACCTCCGACCTCCTGGGCTTCAGCGACTACGGCATGATCGAGGGCTTAGAGGGCGCGCGCATCGTCTCCCTGTCGGAGGAGCATGCGGTGGTCGACCTGAAGGATGTGACGGGTGTCTTTCCCGGTGTCGGCGAAAGGGTCAGGGTGGTGCCCAACCACACCTGCGTGGTCAGCAATCTCTTCGACCGGATGGTGTTCCATCGCGGCGGCGTCGTGACCCGCGTCGAAACGGTGGATGCGCGCGGCACGGTGTGGTGAAACCCCGGCCGACCTGAAACTTTTTTCGTGCCGGGCCCGGAATTCGCCTTTCGGACCCGGCGCCGGCGCGCCGGACGGCGAAAATGGGGCGCGATTTCCCGGCGCGTTTTTCATGGCCAGCTTGCGCGCCGCGCGGCGGGCCCGGACGCAGGCGCCGCGGAAGCTCCTGATCTTCAAAAGAAAATGGACGGACGGACAGGCCCTGCCATCGGCGCGCACGCCGGAGGTCGTGAAAATATTCGCGACTTCGTATGCGTTATGTAAAAGAATTACATAAACTGACGATGCGTATCAGAAGTTCGTTGACATTCTGGCGATCGGACGCATTATGAAGAAAATAAATTACACTGAACAACAGTGAACGGGTGAGCAGGAACAGCAGGCAGGCAAGCCTCCGGAACCAGTCGTAATTCGAAAACGGGCATGCGTCGTCCCTTCTCTGGGGCAGCGCGCGCCGGGTCGAAGTGCGCCCTCCGGGTACGCCGGTCGCAAATGAAATGGCGGCGGGCCTTGCCGATCGGCATGGGCGCCGCAGACGACGCGGCCATCGGCCGGGACAGATTTGGGATTTCTGATGCGCATATTCACCGCCTCGCTGGCGACCGAAACCAACACGTTCTCTCCCGTCCCGACCGACATGCACGCGTTCAAGGCGGCGTTCTATGCGGGACCCGGCGAGCACCCCGACACGCCGACGCTCTGTTCGTCCGTCGTGCCGATCCTGCGCCGCCGCGGGCGGGCGGAGGGCTTCACCGTCATCGAGGGCACGTCGTGCTGGGCCGAGCCCGCCGGCCTGATCCAGCGCCGGACCTACGAGATGCTGCGGGACCGGATCCTGGGCGAGCTGCAGGCCGCCCTGCCGGTCGACGGCGTCGTCCTCGGCCTGCATGGCGCCATGGTGGCGCAGGGCTACGACGACCCGGAAGGCGATTTCCTCTCGCGGGTCCGCGCGATCGTCGGACCCGATGTCCTCGTCGCCGCCGAGTTCGATCCGCACAGCCACCTGACGGCGCTCCGCGTCGCCAATCTCGACATCCTGGCCGCCTTCCTGGAGTTCCCGCACACGGACTTCGAGCAGCGCGGCGAACACGTCGTCGAGCTGGCGCTGAGGACGCTGAGCGGCAAGCTCAAGCCGGTGATCTCCACCTTCGACTGCCGGATGATCACGATCTATCCGACCAGCCGCGAGCCGATGCGCTCCTTCGTCGATCGCCTGAAGGCGATGGAAGGCAAGGACGGCATCGTCTCGATCTCGGTCATCCACGGCTTCATGGCGGGCGACGTGCCCGACATGGGCACCCGCATCGTCGTCGTCACCGACGACGCCCGGGAGAAGGGTGACGCGCTCGCTAGCGCGCTGGGCCGCGAGCTCTACGGCATGCGCCGGCAGACGGCGATGCCGATGCTCGATACCGAGGCCGGGCTCGACCGCGCGCTCGAACTGCGCGCTACCTGCCCGGACAAGCCGGTGGTGATCGCCGATGTCTGGGACAATCCGGGCGGCGGCGTGGCGGGCGATGCCACCCATGTCCTGCGCCGGATGATGGAGCGCGGCCTCGACGACATCGCCGTGGCGACGATCTGGGATCCCGTTGCCGTTTCCTTCTGCCATGCGGCAGGCGAGGGGGCGGAGCTCGACCTGCGCATCGGCGGCAAGTCCGGCCCGCAGGGCGGCGAACCGCTCGACCTGCGGGTCCGGGTGGAGCGCGTCGTGGACAGCGGCTGGCAGAGCTTCCGCAACAGCCGCGTCACGCTCGGCAGTGCCGCGGTCGTCCGCCCGCTCGGGACCGAAACCGACATCGTGCTGATCACCAGCCGCACCCAGACCTACGAGCCGGACATCTTTTCCAACCTGGGCATCGATTTTTCCGCCAAGCGCATGCTGCTCGTGAAGTCGACCAACCACTTTCACGCGGGGTTCCAGCCGATCGCCTCCGAGATCGTCTACATCGCCGCGCCGACCTCCTACCCGACGGACCCGGCAACGACGCCCTACCGAAAGGCGAGCCTCGAATTGTGGCCGCGCGTCGCCGATCCGCTGGGGCTGGAAAGCTGACCCGGGCCCGGCCTCCGTGCCGGCCCGAAGCCTCGAGCAGTTGCGACAAACCGGTGTGCGCGAAACGCACGCATCCTAGTGAAAGAAAGGGGAACCTCATGAAGAAGACTTTTCTCATCGCGACCTTGGCCTCCGCCCTGGCCGCTTCCACCGGGCTCGTGCCCGCGCAGGCGGCCTCCGAAGGCATCCTGACGGTTGCCACCATCGGCGAGCCGCCGACGCTGGATGCCATGCAGACGCCCACCGACATCGTGCTGATGATCGACCAGCACATCTTCGAGACGCTCTACACCTATGACGCCCAGTGGAAGTCGGTGCCGCTGCTGGCGGCCGCGATGCCGGACGTCTCCGAGGACGGGCTCACCTATCGCATTCCGCTGCGCGAAGGCGTGACGTTCCACGACGGCAGCGCCTTCGACGCCAAGGACGTGGTCGCCTCGCTGACCCGCTGGATGGCGGTCAACTCCAAGGGCAAGCAGGTTGCGACGATCGTCGAGAGCCTCGCCGAGGATGGCGCCCATGCCGTCGTCATCAAGCTGAAGTCCCGCTACGCGCCGCTGCTGGCGACCCTGTCGCAGGCCTCGATCATCCTGCCGTCGGAAAAGGTGGCCGACACCCTCACCGAATTCGTCGGCACCGGCCCCTACGCCCTGAAGGAGCGCAAGCCCGACCAGTATACCCAGCTCGTCCGCTTCGACGGCTACAAGTCGCCCGAAGGCGAGCCGAGCAACTATGCCGGCAAGCGCGAGGCGATCGCTAAGGAAGTCCGCTTCGTGCCGGTGCCGGATGCGAACACCCGCGTCGAGGGCCTGATTTCCGGCCAGTTCGACTATGCGGACGCGCTGCCCGTCAGCGCCTATGAGCGCGTCGAGGCGAGCGGCACCGCCAAGCCTGTGATCTTCGAGAACGCCGGCTGGGCCTCGCTCAACATGAACATGAAGGAAGGGGTGCTGACGAAGAAGGAACTCCGCCAGGCGGTTCAGGCAGCGCTCAACCCCTCCGACATGATGCTGGCCGCCTTCTCCGACGACCGCTTCTTCAGCGTCGATGCGTCGATCTTCCCGACCGGCTCCTTCTGGCACACCGAGGCCGGCGTGGCCCGCTACGGCGAAGGCGATCCGGAGGCGGCCGCGGCACTCCTCGAGGCCGCCGGCTACGACGGCACCCCGATCCGCCTGATGACCAGCCGCCAGTACGAGTTCCACTACAAGATCGGCGAGGTCGCCAAGGCCTATCTCGAGGCCGCCGGCTTCAAGGTCGACCTGCAGGTGGTCGACTGGGCGACGCTGACCACCCGCCGTGCCGACCCGAAGGAATGGGACATCTTCATCACCCATTCCAATTTCCCCGGCGACCCGACGACGATCAACACGATCACCGACACCTATCCGGGCTGGTACGTCTCCGACCAGAAGGCCAAGGTCGTCGCCGCCTACATGGAAGCCGCCAGCGACGACGACAAGCTGAAGGCCTGGGAAGCGATCCAGGCGGCGATCTATGACGATGCGCCGCTGTTCAAGGTCGGCAACTTCAATGCGGTCGCCGGCGTGGCGGGCTCCATCGGCGGCTATACGCCGACCTACTGGCCGCATTTCTGGAACGTCACCCCGAAGAACTGAGGCTCTCAACCATGGCAAGGATCGCCCGGACACTCTTGAACCGGCTTGGCGGCATGCTGATCGTGCTCGCCATCGTGGTGACGGTCGTTTTCGTCATCGTCCGGGTGACGCCGGGCGATCCGGCCGCCGTCATGCTTGGGGCGGATGCCACGCCCCAGGACATCGCCGACCTGCGCGCGAAGATGGGCCTCGATGCGCCGCTTCTCGTCCAGTACGTCCAGTTCGTGCTGGGCCTGCTGAAGGGCGATCTCGGCCAGTCGATCTTCCTCAACCAGCCGGTCGCCCAGGCACTGGCAGCCCGCGCCGAGCCGACCTTCTTCCTGACCCTGTTCTCCATCCTGATCGCGGTCTCGATCGCGCTGCCGGTCGGCATCCTCTCCGCCGTCCGCCGCGGCACGCTGTTCGACCAGATCGTCGTCACCCTGACCATGGTGGCGGCGAGCGTCCCCAGCTTTTGGCTCGGCCTCTTGCTGATCCAGGTCCTCGCCGTCGGCCAGGGCTGGTTTCCGGCGTCGGGCTATGGCGGCCCGGATACGCCCTTCCTCGTGCGGCTGCATCACCTCGTCCTGCCGGCGATCGCGCTCGGGATCGTCAACTCGGCGCTGATCACCCGCTTCACGCGCGCCGCCATGCTGGACGTTCTCGGCGACGACTACGTTCGCACCGCCCGCGCCAAGGGCGCGAGCGAGCGCCGGGTCATCCTCAAGCACGCGCTGAAGAATGCAATGATCCCGATCATCACCGTCATCGGCCTCTCCATCGCCATGCTGGTCGCCGGCGCGGTCGTCACCGAGACGGTGTTCGGCCTGCCGGGCATCGGCAACCTCGTCGTCTCCGCGGTGCTGCGCCGCGACTATCCCGTCATCCAGGGCGCGCTGCTGGTCGTCGCGGCGATCTACGTGCTCATCAACTTCGCCGTGGACATGCTCTACATTCTCGTCGATCCGAGGGTGCGCCTATGACGACCGCCTCCGCCGCTCGCCCGTTCGCCGCAGGCCTGCGCCGCCTGTTCGGCAACCGCGCCATCCTGTTCGGGGCCGTCATCCTGCTGGTCGTGGTGCTTGCCGCGCTGCTCGCGCCGTGGGTCGCCCCCTATGCGCCCAACAAGCTGTCGATCGTCAACAAGCTCAAAGGGCCGTCGCTGGTCCATGTCTTCGGCACGGATGAGTTCGGCCGCGACATCTTCTCCCGGGCGATCTTCGCCGGCCGCATCTCGCTTCTCGTCAGCCTCGGGGTCGTGTGCATCTCCACCGTCCTCGGCGTGCTCCTGGGCGTGGCCGCTGGGTTCTTCCGCCGGCTCGACGCGCCGATCTCCCGCCTGCTCGATGCGATGATGTCCTTTCCCGACATCCTGCTCGCGATCGCGCTGGTCGCAGCCCTCGGACCGTCGCTTGCAACCGTCATCCTCGCGCTCGGCATCACCTATGCCCCGCGCCTGGCCCGCATCGTGCGCGGCTCGACGCTGGTCCTGCGCGAGTTGCCCTATATCGAGGCGGCGGTCGCCATGGGCCTGCCGACATGGCAGATCCTGCTGCGCCACGTGCTGCTCAACCTTGCCTCACCCATTCTGGTGCAGGCGACGTTCGTGTTCGCATCGGCGATGCTGGCGGAGGCCAGCCTGTCGTTCCTCGGCGTCGGCGTTTCCACCGACATGCCGACCTGGGGCACCATGCTGGCGTCGGGGCGGGAATACATGAACAACGCGCCCTGGCTGATGGTCTTCCCCGGCCTTGCCATCGTCTTCTCGGTCTTGTCGCTGCAACTGCTCGGCGATGGCCTGCGGGATCTCGTCGATCCGCGGCTTGCGAAGGAAAGCTGACCATGCGTGAAATCGCCTCTGCGGGCCAGCCGGTGCTGTCCATCGAAAACCTCACGACCTCCTTCCGGACGCCCGACGGCTGGCGCGCCGTGATCCGCGACATCAGCCTTGCGGTGCACGCCGGCGAGACGGTCGCGATCGTCGGCGAATCCGGCTCGGGCAAGAGCGTCACCGCCCTGTCCACCATGCGTCTGCTGCCGCCCGGCAAGGCGCGCTGCGAAGGGCGCATCCTGCTCGAAGGCCGCGATCTCCTGAAGGCCTCCGAAGCCGAGATGCGCGCGGTGCGCGGCGGCGCGATCGGCATGATCTTCCAGGAGCCGATGACCTCGCTGAACCCGGTCTTCACCATCGGCAACCAGATTGCCGAAGCCCTCGTCCTCCACCAGGATCTCTCGTGGAAGGCCGCCGAGGCGGAAGCGCTGCGGCTGATGGAGCGGGTCCGCATTCCGGCAGCGAAGACCCGGCTCAACGAATATCCGCACAAGTTCTCCGGCGGCATGCGCCAGCGCGTCATGATCGCCATGGCGCTCGCCTGCCGGCCGAAGCTTCTGATCGCCGACGAGCCGACGACGGCCCTCGACGTGACGATCCAGGCGGAGATCCTGCATCTGATCCGTGAACTGCAGCGCGAAGAGAACATGGGCGTGCTGTTCATCACCCACGACATGGGCGTGGTGGCCGAGGTCGCCGACCGGACGGTGGTGATGTTCCGCGGCGACATGATCGAGGCCGGCGCCACCGGGGACATCTTCGAGGCGCCGCGGGCGCCCTACACGAAATCGCTGCTCGCCTCGATCCCCAGGCTCGGAACCATGGGCGAGGCCAGGGCGCCGCGGCGCTTCCCCGAGATCGATCCGGACACCGGCGAGGCGGCCGCCGGCCGCGAGATGAAGCCGGTCGCGACCGACGTCGCGCCGATCCTGAAGGTCGACGGCCTCACCGTCCGCTTCGACCTGCCGAACGGCCGCGTGCATGCCGTCGAGGACGTGTCCTTCGATCTGCGCCCGGGGGAGACGCTGGCGCTCGTCGGCGAATCCGGCTGCGGCAAGTCGACCACCGGGCGAGCCATCATCCGGCTGATCGAGCCGACCGCCGGTTCGATCGTCATCGGTGGCGAGGATGTCACGAGGGCGGGGACGACGGCGCTGAGGCGCATGCGCCGCACCTCGCAGATGATCTTCCAGGATCCCTTCGCCTCGCTGAACCCGCGCATTGCGATCGGCTCCGCGATCGCCGAGCCGATGCTGTCGCACGGGCTGATGGGCAAGCGCGAGGCGAGGGAGCGCGTGGCCGAGCTGCTGGAGCAGGTCGGTCTCTCGCCGGCGATGGCCGACCGCTACCCGCACGAGTTTTCCGGCGGCCAGCGCCAGCGCATCTCCATCGCCCGCGCGCTCGCGCTCGAGCCGCAGCTGATCGTGGCGGACGAGGCGGTCTCCGCGCTCGACGTCTCGGTCAAGGCGCAGGTCTCCAACCTGCTGCTCGACCTGCAGGAGAAGCGGGGCCTCGCCTATCTGTTCATCTCCCACGACATGGCGGTGGTCGAGCGCGTCAGCCACCGCGTCGCGGTGATGTATCTCGGCGAGATCGTCGAAATCGGACCCCGCGCCGCCGTCTTCGGCAACCCGCAGCATCCCTATACCCGCCGCCTCATCGCCGCGGTGCCGCTGCCCGACCCGAAGCGGCGCGGACTGCTCCGGCCGCCGCTCGACGAGGAGATCAAGAGCCCCGTCCGTCCTTACGGCTACGTTCCGCCGAAGCGGGCCTATGTCGAGGTCTCTCCCGGCCATTTCGTCCAGGAAACGGCGCCGGCGGAGCGCGAATGTCTTTCCGCCTGATGCGGGCGTGGGCGTAGCCGCGTCCCCTTGGGAAACGCGCCGCGCTGGCGAGGGGGAGGCCCCTTCGGCAAGAAGCCCGCCGGTGGCGGGCTTCGGTGACAGTCGGACGGTGGCCCGGACCCGGTCCGGGCGCTGCGGCGATCAGGTGCGCGGCTTGAGGTTCTCGGGGTCGTAGAGCGGCTTGTAGCCGATGCCGACCACCTCGACCGGATAGGTCTCGGCGAAATACTCTACGTTCAGCTTGCGGCCGACCTGGCAGTATTCCTGCGGCAGGTAGGCGAGCGCGATGTTCTTGCCGATCGTCGGGCCGTAGGCGACCGAGGTCGTGTAGGAGATGCGGCCGAGCCTGTCGACCAGCGTCTTGCCGGTCTCCGGGTCGAGCACCGGCATCGAGCCGACCGGATAGCGCTTCACGCCCTTCGCGTCCGTGTTCTCCGTCATCACCAGCGTGCAGAGCATCGCCGGCTGATGCTCGCGGGCCTTGTACTCCAGGTGCTTGGCCTTGCCGCGGAAATCGGCGTCCTTCACCTTCGGGCGGGCGAGATCGGCCTCGATCAGGTTGTACTGGGTGAGAAGGTCGGCGTTCTGCAGGCGCAGGCTCTTTTCCATGCGCCGCGAGTTCGCATAGGTCTCGACGCCGAAGGCCATCACGCCGGTGGCGCGCAGCGCATCCCAGACGGCAAGGCCGTCCTCGTACTTCATGTGCAGTTCCCAGCCCTGCTCGCCGACATAGGAGATGCGGAAGGCGGTGACCGGCTTGCCGGCGATCTCGATCGGCTTGATCGCGGCAAAGGCGAAGTTCTCCGGGTCGAGCCCGGCCGGGTCGGCGACCGCCTTCTTCAGCGTCGCGCGGGCGTTCGGGCCCCAGATGCCGATGGTGACGAACTTTTCGGAGACGTCGGTGATGGTGACGTCGAGGCCGCGATCCTCGGCCACGCGCCTCATGTAGTGGAAGTCGCGCGGGCCGGCGTCGGCGCCGTTGACGAGCCGGCAGCGATCGGCCATGCGGAAGACGGTGAAGTCGGCGCGCACCATGCCCTCGTCGTCGAGGAAGTGGGTGTAGATGCCCTTGCCGATGTTGGCGTCGCCGCCGATCTTGGCGGCGCAGAGCCATTCGAGCAGCTCGACGTGATCCGGTCCCTCGATGTCGACCATGTGGAAGTGGCTGAGGTTGACGATGCCGCAATCCTCGCTCATCGCCAGGTGCTCGGCGTTGGAGACGCGCCAGAAATGGCGGTTGTCCCATTCGTTCTCGCGCACCGGCACGCGGTCGCCGTACTTCTCCAGCAGGTGCTCGTTGGCGGCATAGCCGTGCGCGCGCTCCCAGCCGCCGAGCTCCATGAAGTAGCCGCCGAGTTCCTTCTCGCGCTCGTAGAAGGGCGAGCGCTTGACGTTGCGGCCGGTGGCATAGGGTTCGCGCGGATGGATGGCCGGGAAGTAGATCTTCTGCGCCGCCTCGAAGGTGCGCCCCTCGATGAACTTCTCCTCCAGCTGGTGCGGGTAGAAGCGCGCATAGTCGATCGAGTTGTGGTCGATCTCGGTGCGCCCGTCGGTCATCCAGTCGGCGATCAGCTTGCCGTAACCGGGGGCGTCCTTGACCCAGATCGCCACGCAGTACCAGAGACCGCGGACCTTCTGGCTCTCGCCGCAGGAGGGGCCGCCGGCGGCGGAGACCTGCAGCAGGCCGTTGAAGGAATGCCCCTCGTTGTAGCCGAGTTCGCCGAGGATCGGCGTCAGTTCCATCGCGCGTTCCAGCGGTTCGAGGATCTGCTCCATCTCGAGGTCCCGCTGCGACGGCGAAAGCCGCGCCTGGTCCTTTTCCAGGATGTCTCGCGGATGGCAGAGGCGCGGATTGTCGGTCTCGTAGTAGCCCCACTCGATCTGGCCGCCCTCGGTGGTGTTCGGATCGCCGGTGTCGCGCATGTAGGCCGAATTGCCCTGGTCACGCAGAAGCGGGTAGCCGATCTCCTTGCCGGTGCCTTCGAATTCGTTGAACGGGCCGAAGAAGGTCAGCGGATGGTCGACCGGCATCACCGGCAGGTCCTCGCCGACCATCTCGGCGATCAGCCGGCCCCAGATGCCGGCGCAGACGATGACGTGATCGGCCATGATCGTGCCGCGATGGGTGACGACGCCCTTGATCCGGCCCTTCTCGACGATCAGCGACTTCGCCGGCGTATTGCCGAACATCTTCAGCTTGCCGCTCTTCTCGGCAGCGTCGACCAGCTTGCCGGCGACCGTCTGCGAGCGCGGGATGACGAGGCCCGCGTCGGGGTCGAACATGCCGCCCTGCACCATGTTCTCCTCGATCAGCGGGAAGAGCTTCTTGATCTCGGCGGGGGAGACGTAGTGCGCGCGGGTGCCGAAGGCCTTGGCCGAGGTCAGCTTGCGCTTGATCTCCTCCATCCAGGTGTCGTCGCCGGTGCGCGCCACTTCCAGGCCGCCGATGCGGGCGTAGTGGCCCATCTTCTCGTAGAAATCGATCGAGTACTGGGTCGTCCAGACTGAGAGATAGTCGTGGCTGGTCGTGTAGCAGAAGTCCGACGCATGCGCCGTCGAGCCGATGTCGGTCGGAATGCCCGACTTGTCGATACCGACGATGTCGTCCCAGCCGCGCTCGATCAGGTGATGGGCGATCGAGGCGCCCACGATGCCTCCGAGCCCGATGATGACGACCTTTGCGTGTGTGGGAAATTCAGCCATTGCGTGCGACCCTGATTGATACCGGAGGCGGATATTAGGGCTTGTGTCACCACCAGTAGAGCCTGTCTACGACATTCTCATCGTGCTGGACGACGACGGCATGTCGTGCAAAGCCGCCGTCACGGCGGGGACACGCAGACGTGAAGAAACGGCGCTGGCGCCGCGGCGTTCGGGGTGATTGGGTACGACGCAGGACAATGTCAGCGACAGGAACGACCGGATGGCAGGCAGGACCTTTTCGATCGCGTTCGGGATTGCGGCTGTCGCCTTTGCGACGGCCGCAAGGGCGGAAAGCATCAATGCCGGCGAGCGCCCGGCAACGGCGGAAAGGCCCTTCGCGGTCGAGGCGGTGGCGGCGTTCGATACCCCCTGGGCGATCGCCTTCCTCCCCGACGGGCGCATGCTGGTGACGGAGAAGCCCGGCGCCATCTTCCTGGTCACCCGCGAAGGCGGGAAGACGCCTGTGGAAAACGTTCCCGACGTGGTCGCCGCCGGCCAGAACGGTCTGCTGGACATCGCGCCGGCGCCGGACTTCGCCGAGAGCCGCACCGTCTACCTGACCTATGTCGAGCCGGGCTCCGGCGGCGGCAGCCTCGCGCTCGCCCGCGCCAAATTGGCAGAGAGCGATGGGGCGGCGGCGCTGGAGGACCTTGCCGTGATCTGGCGGCAGCAGCCGGGCGGCGGGCGCGGCCAGCCCGGCGGCATCATCGCCTTCGACCCCGACGGCACCCATCTCTTCCTCACCTCCGGCGACCGCATGCGGCCGCAGACGGCGCAGGATTCGGACGACACCCGCGGCAAGGTGCTGCGGCTCAACCTCGACGGATCGACACCCGCCGACAACCCGCAGGCCACTGCCGGCGGCGCGCGCGCCCAGACCTGGACGATGGGCCACCGCAATCCCTACGGCCTCGCCTTTGCGCCCGACGGCAAGCTCTGGCTGCACGAGATGGGCCCGCGCGGCGGCGACGAGCTCAACCTGATCGAGCCGGGGAAGAACTACGGCTGGCCGGTCGTCTCCAACGGCGACAACTACAGCGGCACGCCCATTCCCCGGCACGCGACCCGTCCGGAGTTTGCCGCACCCCCGCTCTACTGGAACCCGGTGATCGCCCCTGCCGGCATGGTGGTCTACGACGGGGCGATGTTCCCCGCCTGGCGGGGCTCGGCCCTGATCGGCGGGCTCGGCGCCATGGCGCTGATCCGCGTCGCCTTCGACGGCAGCGGCGGGGCCGACGAGGCCGACCGCTGGGAGATGGACGACCGCATCCGCGACGTCGCCGTCGGGCCGGACGGCGCGATCTGGCTCATCGAGGACAACAGCCCCGGTCGCCTGCTCCGCCTGACGCCCGGCGACTGATCCGTAGTGACGGATCCTGTCGGGCCGCGCCGGCGGCGCCTGCGCTAGACCTGGCTGCCCTCGTCGAAGTCGCCTTCGGTCGGGCCGTCCTGCAGGGCGCTGTCGAAGCGCTGCGCCTCGATCATCGCCAGCCCGCGCAGGAAAGCGCCGGCGTCGTCGCCGAGCGAGGCGATCAGCCGCTTCTCGAAGGCCTCCGCCTTCGGCACGATCTTGAGATAGATGCCGCGGCCGAGGTCGGTGAGCTGCAGCAGTTCCTCGCGGCGGTCTTCGTCGTTCTGCCGCCGCCGCAGCCAGCGCCGGTCCTCCAGCGCCTTCACCGCCCGGCTCACCTTGGTCTTGTGCATGGCCGAATGCGCCCCGATCGCCTTGGCCGTCGCCACCTCGAACTGGCCGAGCGTGGCGAGCACGCGCCATTCCGGCACCGTGAGGTCGAAGTCCGGCCCGTAGACGGAGCGGAATTCCCGCGACACCGCAGCACTGATCCGGTTGAGCCGATAGGGCAGGAAGGTCTCGAGCTTGAGCTTGGTCATGGCGTGCAGGATGCGGCAGGATTGTTTTCGATCGGCCCGACGATAGCGCCGCGCGGCCCGGCGCGATAGCGCAATGGCCAGGTCCGGGCTCCGTCTCAGCCGGCGCGACCGCCCCCGACGAGGCGCTGCAGGGATTCGTCCTGCGGATAGCAGGAAAAGAAGTGATCGATCGTGCCCTTGGCGGCGGCGCCGCGTTCGATTTCGCCCGATGGCATCATCGAACCGTCGACCGATCGGGTTCCCAGATACCAGTCCGCCGCCGATGTGCCGAGGGCGGCGAGAAAGTCGACCGGCCGCTTGTCCCGCGCGATCAGCGCCCCGTAGATCCGGGCGAAGGCGGCGGCGCTGTAGGTCGGCATGCGCGTCGCCGCGACATCCTCGGCCGCGTTCCTTCCCATCGCGACCGCCGCTTGGGGATGCGCGAGCAGGAAGGCCAGCCGGTCGGCCGCTTCGCCCGCGTCGTCGACCACGAAGCCGGTCTCGCCGTCCCTGACGATCGCGGCCTCCGCCGGGTTTGCGAAGACGATCGGCGTGCAGCCGCAGGACATCGCCTCGACGAGCGCGTTCTCGGCCGTGCCGAAATGGTCGCGGCGCAGCAGGTAGAGCAGGATCTGGATGTCGGCGAGCGCGGCTGCCGGATCCTCGGCGTGGCCGCGGAAGCGGATGCTGTCCGGCCGCCGCATGGCGCGCGCGGCCTGCATCACCTCCGAGGCCGGATCGACCGCACCCCAGACGGAGACCGGCTCGCCGTCGACCGCCGCCGCGTCGACGACATCGAAGAACTCCCGGCTCATCTTGGAGAAGTCGACCGTGCCGAGATAGCCGACCGAACCGGGCCTGCGGCGCCGGCTCGACCGCTTCTGGCGCGGCAGGAAGCCGAAGCCGCTGTTGACGACGCCGAGCCTGCGCCGCGCGTCTGGCTTGAGCGTTGCGACCGTGGGCGAGGCGAGCGAGCAGGAGGACGTGAACAGGAACCTGTCGCCGGCCGTCATCAGGCCCGCAGGCACGAACGGGGCGGCAAGCCCCGAGATGTGGCACCAGACGACCGTGCGCATCACGGGCCAGGCCGTCTCGCAGAGGCACTGGTAGATGCGCGGGTGGTTCCACCATTCGATCTGGACGATGTCCGCCTCGGCGGCGAGGCGCGCAAGCTCCTCGGGCGTGGGCGCGATGGTGATCGCCGCGCCACAGGCGGCGATGCTCGCGGCATAGCGCGGGTCGCGCGGGGCCTCCATCAGCACGTAGTGGCGCTCGACGAAGGACGGATCGGCCGCAACCAGGCTGGAATGCGCCTTCCCGACGCCGCCGCCGAGATGCGCGGCGACGTGCAGGATTCTCATTCGGCGGCGACCACGCTGGGGGTCTTGATGCCGCCCGGAGCCGGAATGGCGGGGTTGATGTCCACATGCGCCTTGAACTTGTCGAGCAGCATCGGCCGGTGGGCGTCGATATTGTCGGGCAGGCAGTGGCTCAGCTGGCCGCAGTTTCCGCAGACGCCGTTCTCGCGGCGCCGGCCTTCGAGATGCTGGAGGCGCAGCGCGTTCATCTTGTCGGAGTTCCAGATCTCCTTCATCGACTGCTGGCGCACGTCGCCGATGACGAGCTTGCGACCCCAGTCGAGGAAGCAGGAACTGACGAGCCCGTCGGCATTCACCGAATAGCCGTAGAAGATGTAGGGGCAGGTGTCGGTGTCGCCGATCTCCTGCTGGTAGATGCCGCCGGTGATCTTCACACCGGTATGCTTCTCGATGTCGAACTCCGGCCAGCAGGGGGCGAAGTTCTCGATGAAGATGCGGTCGCAATAGTCGCCGAACGTGTCGAAGAATTCCTGCCGCTGCGCCTCGGTGATCAGCTCGCCGGGGATCTTGATGGAGATCTCCATCTGCCCCTTGTTGTCGTAGAGCCACTTCACGTTGTCGACGAACTTGTCGAAGTCGAAGTTGAACCCGGTGAAGCGCTGGTACTGCTCGCGCGTCATGCCGTCGACGGAGATGTTGAGCTTGTCGAGCCCGGCCTCGATGATCGGCGCCATCCGCTCCGGCGTGATGAAGGTGCCGTTCGTGGTGGAATCGATGTAGTCGCAATGGCCGCTCTGCTTGGCGTAGGCGACCATGTCGGCGAAGCGCTTGTTCAGGAGCGGCTCGCCGTCCTTGTACATGCGCAGCACCTTGATCGGCTTGTCGAAGGCGCCGAGGTCGTCGACGACCTTCTGGAACACCTCGTACTTCATCGCCCCCTGGAAACGGCCGGTCTCGGCGATCATGTCGCGATGGCCGGTCGGGCAGAAGGTGCATTTGAAGTTGCAGGAACTGGCCGGGTCGACGAAGACGATGAACGGTGTCTCGAGCGGGATCACCGTCTCGAGGGCGGTCCGGTCATCCAGATTGATTCTCGGCTTCAGCTGCGCTTTCATCATTCGTCTCCGGCAGTCCCGCCGCTTTGACGAGATTGCAGACGCCGACGACGGCGGCAGGGTCGGAGGGATGGGGTAGGGCGGTGCCGAACTCCAGGAGGTCCCGTCTGCCATAGGCATCTGCAATCCGTTCGACAAACGCGCGGATCGTTACGGGCTGACCTGAACATATGTTGATTGCGCCAGGCTGGCGTGTGTCGACGAGGCTGGCGATCATCGCGCCGGCTTCCGCCACGTCGAGAAAGTCCCGGAGTTGGGTGCCGGCCGACAGCCGCGCGGTCTCGCCCCTTGCAAGCTGATCGTGAACGTAGGCGGCAAGGCGCCGCGGATGCTCGCCCTCTCCGTGCAGGTAGAACACCCTGCACCAGGAGAACAGCGTGTCGTGCCTGGCGAACCATTCCCGGAGCATGTGGAAGGTGGAGAGCTTGCAGGCGGCATAGAAGTTCGCAGGCTCGAGCGGGGAAGAGACCGCCAGCCGCTCGCCGGGCAGGCGGTACTCCATGCAGGTGCCGATGCCGATGAAGTGCCGCACGCCGGCCTCGCTCGCGCCGCGCGCAAGCTGGAAGCTGCCGGCGACGCATGCGGCATTTTCCGGCGCGTCGATGTAGCGTCCGTGTTCGACGTACCATGCGCTGTGGATGACGGCGTCGACGCCGGCGCAGGCCTCCGCCCACCATCCGGCATCGCGCGCGAACAGATCGTCGGTTTCGATGATGTCGGCTGCGGGCGCCGCCAGCCGGGCGGCTGTGCCGGGGCGCAGCACGACGCGGACCCGATGGCCCTTCCGCGTCAGTTCCTTGTGGATCTGCCGCCCGATAAAGCCGGTGGCGCCGGTCAGGAGCACGACGCTCATCGCAAGGCTCGCAAAAGGTCGTCTCTGGTAAAGGTGGTCACAGTGGTCATTGCCACCTTCCGTCACGTGCGTCCGCGTTTCCGGAAATCTCTATACCAACCACGCGATCGAACTGAAATGACCGCTGCCCATCTATCAAGCAGGAAATTCAGGGCAGGGGGGCCGCCGGCGGCGCCCTGTCGCGGTCGCAATTTTCCGGAACTGCCGGGATGTCCGGCGGCGCGCGCATTGTTGGCGCGCATCAACGACGGCGTCTGCCGCAGCGCCCCGCGCCACCCCCGCGCCCCGCTCGCGCTCTATGGAGCCGGCGACCTCGGCCGGTTGGCGTTCGATCACCTGCGAACGGTCGGCGTGGACGTCGCGCTCGTCGTGGATCGCGATGCCGCGCGCCTGCGCAGCGATCCCTTCTGGGCGGGCGTCCGGCTGGTCGAGCCCGCGGAGGTTCCGGCCGAGTTCAAGGAGACGGCGCAGCTCGCGGTCTGCATCGCGACGGCGCCCTTCTGCGCGATCGGCGATCATCTGGCCGCCGAAGGCTGGTCGGACATCGTGCCCTTCTACGACCTTGCCGAGAGCCAGCGCCATCGTCATCCGCTTTCGAACGGCTGGTTCGCCGAACCTCTGCCGACCGGGGAGCTGCAGAGCACTGCGACCGTGCTGGACGGCTGGGACGACGATCTGTCGCGCGCCCACCACCTGCAGTTCCTCGCCTGGCGGCGGCTGCGGGAAGAGTGGACCTTCGACGGCGCCCCGGTGACCGGGGACAACCGCTTCTTCATCCCCGAGGTCGAGCCGCATCTCGAAGGCGTCCGCGTCTTCGTCGACGGCGGCGCGCACCGGGGCGGCGTCATCGAGCGCTTCGTGGCGAAGGCCGGCGCCGATCTCGCCGCGATCGTGGCCTTCGAGCCGGACGAGAACCATTTCGCAGCATTTGGCCGCATGCAGTCGCAGCTTTCGCGCGAGGTCGCGGCGCGTGTCCGCCTCGAGCCGCACGCGCTCGACGCGGTCGAGCGCCGGCGGACGTTCCACGATGGCCTCGGCTATGCCTCCCAGTTTTCCGAGACCGGCAGCCGCATCGTGACGTCGCGGACGCTCGACAGCTTCGGCCTCCTCCCCGATTTCGTGAAGCTCCACCTCGAGGGCGGTGAACTCGACGCCCTGCGCGGCGGCCTTGAGACGATCCGCTCCAGCCGGCCCGTTCTCGCCGTCACGACCTATCACAATGCCGACGGCATCTGGCGCACGCCGGCCTGGCTGATGGAGCATCTCGACGACTACCGCTTCCTGATGCGGCTGCACAGCTGGTGCGGAACGGGCGCGGTGGTCTATGCGATACCGCGTGAACGGAAAGTTTCGCCATGACCAGATTTGCGCAGGACAGCGGCTTCATCTTCGATCTCGGCATGAACAATGGCGACGATACGGACTATTACCTGCGGCTCGGCTACGATGTTGTCGCCGTGGAGGCCAACCCCGCCCTTTGCGAACGGGCCTCGAAGCGTTTTTCTCAAGCCGTGGCTGATGGCCGGCTGAAGATCGTAAATGCGGCCGTCTGGGAGACGTCGGGCGAGACGAATTTCTTTGTCAATCTGCAGAACGACCACTGGAGCAGCATCGATATCGGCTGGGCCGGACGGGACAACAGTGCGTGCCGGGAGATCACCGTCCGCTGCGTGACGCTGCCCGAGCTCTTCGACGAGTATGCCGTACCCCACTACCTCAAGATTGATGTCGAGGGCGTGGACCATGTCGTGCTGGATCAACTCCTGAGCGTGTCCCACCTGCCGAAATTCGTCAGCGTCGAAGACTGCCGCTTCGGCTTTGAATACATGAAGACGCTCTTTGCGTGCGGCTACGACGGCTTCAAGCTGCTCGACCAGTCGACCGTGCCCACGCTGACGGACGTCCGCCTCGGCCATGTCTTCGCGCCGGGCTCCTCCGGCCCGCTCGGCCCCGACATCGAAGGGCCGTGGATGTCATATGACGACATGGTCGACCTCTACAGCAGGACCGTCCGCGACTTTGGCGGCAATCGTCTCGCCCCGCGAACCCAATGGTGGGACATACACTGCACTCGTCTCAACTGAACCCAGGACCGAAAGAAACATGTCGGCAGAAGCCCAGTTCGCTGCATACGTCAGCAAAAACATTGAAGGCATTGGCAAGGATACGGCCTTTCTCGGCCTGTCCAGCATCTGGGTGAGAGAGGCCATACGTCACAACTATGCGCAGAATTTCACCTGGCTCGGCAGGCCGGTCATCCAGGTCCCGCAGGACGTCTACGCGATCCAGGAACTGATCTGGACCTGCCGCCCCGACCTGATCATCGAGACTGGCATCGCCCATGGCGGCTCGCTCGTGCTCAGCGCCTCGATGCTGGCCATGCTGGACTACTGCGACGCCGTCGCCGCCGGCACGGTGCTCGACCCGAAGGCGAGCCGCCGCAAGGTCGTGGGCGTCGACATCGACATCCGCGCCCACAATCGCGCCGGCATCGAGGCGCATCCGCTCGCCCACAAGATCAAGACCGTCGAGGGTTCGTCGATCGCGCCCGAGGTGTTCGAAAAGGTCAGGGCCCATGCCGAGGGCTATGAGCGCATCATGGTGTTCCTCGATTCCAACCACACCCATGAGCACGTGCTGGCGGAACTGGAGCTCTATGCGCCGCTGACGTCCAAGGGCTCCTACTGCGTCGTCTGGGACACCGGCGTGGAGGACCTGCCGGACGAGATGTGCGCCAATCGCCCCTGGGGCAAGGGCGACAATCCGAAGACCGCCGTCTGGGAATATCTGAAGCGGCTTTCCGGCGAGGGCCGGACCGCTGCCGACGGCGCGAAGCTTCAGTTTGCGACCGACAAGACCATTGAACACAAGATCGTCATCACCGCCTCGGCGGATGGCTTTCTGCGCCGCATCTGACCCGATGGCCGGCTAAAGGGAAAACGGAGACAAATGATGGCGTCCGATACATTCTACTACCCCTCGGCAGGCGAGGACGGCTTCTTCAGGAAGCTCGAGGAACTGATCGCGAAGTGGCCGCACGATGTCCGGCACTACCTCGACCTCTTCCCGGTCTATGCGAGCCGCCGTTCCTTCATCCGGCAGCTTGCCCACTACGAGCTCTTCAAGCTGACCATCGACCTTCCCGGTCACTATGCCGATTTCGGCGTCTATTTCGGCAAGTCGTTCTTCAGCTGGCACAAGTTCCTGGAGACCTTCACGCCGACGGCCACCCACAAGAAGGTGATCGGCTTCGACAGTTTCGAGGGATTTCCCGGTCTGGCGGACGAGGACGGCAAGACCGACGGCAGCATCCAGAAGGAAGTGGGCGGTCTGAGCTCCGAGAGCTTCCTGGAGGAGTTCCAGGCGCTGCTCGCCCTCCACAATGCCGACTCGGTCATCCCCGCCAACCGCGGCAGCATCGTCAAGGGCGATATCTGCAAGACCCTGCCGGCCTGGCTGAAGGAGAACTCGGAGGCCCGCTTCTGCCTTCTCAACCTCGACGTCGACATCTACGAGCCGACCCGGGTCATCCTCGAGGAGTGCTGGGATCGGCTCGTGCCCGGTGGCGTGCTCGTGCTCGACGAATATGCGACCAGCAAGTGGCCGGGGGAGACGCTGGCCTGGGACGAATTTGCCCGCAGCCGCAAGATCGACAAGCCGCTCAGCCGCTTCCCCTGGGCCAATGCGCCGGGCGCGTGGCTGGTGAAATGACCGGCCGCCGTGCAGGAGCCCTGCCGCCGCTCAAGGTCCGCGCAACATAGGATCAATAATGAGTTGGTGCGTTCCTGGTGCCAACTCATGCCGGATGTCTGAAATGAAAGTTGTCATACTTGCCGGCGGTCTTGGATCTCGCCTTGCAGAGGAAACGATCCTGCGCCCCAAGCCGCTGGTGGAAATCGGCGAAAAGCCGATCCTGTGGCACATCATGAATATCTACTCCCATCACGGGCTGACGGACTTCATCATCTGCGCCGGCTACAAGAGCTACATGATCAAGGAGTACTTCGTTAACCTGATCCTCCATCACAGCGACGTGTCGATCGAGCTGCGGACGAACAGGATCGAGTACCATCATCGCGAATGCCCGCCCTGGCGCGTCACGGTCGTCGATACCGGTCTCCACTCCATGACCGGCGGCCGCATCCGCCGCATTCGCGAATACCTGAACCCGAACGAGCCGTTCTGCCTGACCTATGGCGACGGCGTCGGCGACATCGACATCACAGCCGAGATCGCCTTCCACCGCGCCCACGGCCGCAAGGCGACGATGTGCGCGGTGACGCCGCCCGGGCGCTTCGGTGCCGCCCACATCGAGGGCGATCTCGTGACGCGCTTCACCGAGAAGCCGCACGGCGACGGCCAGCGCATCAATGGCGGCTTCTTCGTGCTCGATCCCTCCGTCATCGACCTCATCGAGGACGACGCGACGGTCTGGGAAGGCGATCCGCTGGCCAGGCTCGTCGAGAGCCGCGAACTGGTAGCCTTCCGCCATGACGGCTTCTGGCAGCCGATGGACACGCTGCGCGAGCGCATGATGCTGGAGGACCTGTGGAACTCGGGCCGGGCACCGTGGAAGGTCTGGAATTGAAGGCGTTCTGGAAGGGAAAACGGGTCCTCGTCACCGGCCATACCGGCTTCAAGGGAACGTGGCTCACTCTCTGGCTCGAACGCCTCGGCGCCGAGGTCTGCGGAATTGCGCTCGATCCGGACCAGTCCCCCTCCATCTATACGCTCGCCGGGCCATGGGACGGCCGCCACCACCACGCGGTGGACATCCGCGACGCGCAGCAGCTCCAGCGCCGTGTGAAAGACTTCGCGCCGGAGATCGTGCTTCATCTTGCGGCCCAGGCGCTCGTCCGGCGCTCCTATCGCCAGCCGGCCGAGACCTATGCCGTCAACGTGACCGGCACCGTCAATCTCCTGGACGCGGTGCTGGCGGCAGGCCCGGTGAAGACGGTTCTCGTCATCACCACCGACAAGGTCTACGCCGAGACCGGAACGGGGGTGCCCTACCGCGAGGGCGATGCGCTCGGCGGCAAGGACCCCTACAGCAACTCCAAGGCCTGCGTCGAGCTGCTCTGCCGCAGCTATCGCCAGAGCTTCATGGCCGGGGCGGGCATCGGCCTTGCGACGGCGCGCTCCGGCAACGTCATCGGCGGCGGCGACTGGTCGGAGGACCGGCTGGTGCCCGACATGGTGCGCGCCTTCTGCGCCGGTGAGGCGGTGAGCTTGCGCTACCCCGATGCGACGCGCCCCTGGCAGCATGTGCTGGAGCCGCTGTCGGGCTATCTGATGTTCGCGCAGGCCCTCCACGAAGACCCCGCGGCGCAGCTGGACGCCCTGAACTTCGGTCCCGACCCGAACAACGTCGCGACCGTCTCGCAGCTTGCCGAAGAACTCGCGCGCGTCTGGGACGCCGGCAGCGGCTGGCGGCGGGCCGAAGGCGTCCATCCGCCGGAAGCCGCACAGCTGACGCTCGATTCGACGCTGGCCGCGACCACGATCGGCTGGCGGCCGCGGCTCGATCTCCGCCGCACCGTCGACTGGACCTGCGCCTGGTACAAGGCCTGGCGGGCCGGCGCCGACATGCGCGCGTTCACGCTCGGCCAGATCTCCGAATACGAAGGACTGCTTGCATGACCGACAGGCTGTGCCGCTTCTGCAATGCCCCGCTCGTCCATGTCTTCGCCGACCTGGGCGTCACGCCGCTGGCCAACGCCTACGTCAAGCCTGCCGACGCCGGCTCCCCCGACGCGACCTATCCGCTGCGGGCCTTCGTCTGCGACGAATGCTGGCTGGTGCAGGCCGAGGCCTTCGCCTCGCCGCAGGAGATCTTCAGCGACTATGCCTATTTCTCCTCCTTCAGCGACAGCTGGGTCGAGCACGCCCGCCGCTTTGCCGACGGGGCGATCGAGCGCTTCGGACTGACGGCGCGCGCGCAGGTGATCGAGGTCGCGAGCAACGACGGCTATCTGCTGCGCCACTTCGTTTCCCGCGGCATCCCCGCACTCGGGATCGAGCCGGCGCAGAACGTCGCGAAGGTGGCCCGCGAGGCGGGCGTTCCGACCGAATGCCGCTTCTTCGGCCGCGAGACCGCGACGGACCTCGCCGAAAGAGGCCTGCTGGCCGATCTCGTGGTCGGCAACAACGTTCTCGCCCACGTGCCGGACATCAACGATTTCGTCGGCGGCATGGCGATCGTCCTCAAGCCCGACGGCGTCGTCAGCTTCGAGTTCCCGCATCTGCTGCAGCTGATCGAGAACGTGCAGTTCGATACGATCTACCACGAGCATTTCTACTATCTCTCGCTGCTCGCGGTGGAGAACGTGCTGGCAAGGCACGGGCTCGTCGTGGTCGACGTCGAGGAACTGCCGACCCATGGCGGCAGCCTGCGGGTAACGGCAGCGCGCGGAAGTTCCGCCGCCCACAGGCCGACCAAAGGGGTCGAGAAGGTCCGCAACGACGAGCGCGCGGCCGGGCTTGCCGATGTCGCCCGCTACCGCGCCTTCCAGCAGACCATCCTCCCGGTGCGGGAAGGACTGCTCGCCTTCCTCCGCAAGGCGAAGGCGGAAGGCCGCAGCGTTGCGGCCTACGGGGCAGCGGCAAAGGGCAATACGCTCCTGAATTTCTGCGGCATCGGCACCGACCTGATCGCCTATGTCGTCGACCGCAGCCCCCACAAGCAGGGCCATCTGCTCCCGGGCAGCCGCTTGCCCATCCATGCTCCCGAAAGGCTGGCCGAGACGAAGCCCGACTACGTGCTCATCCTGCCGTGGAACATCAGCGCCGAGATCGTCGCGAACAACGACATCTCGGCCTGGGGCGGACGCTACGTCATCGCCGTCCCAGAACTCGCCGTGCTGACATGAGGTTTGCCCCGAGCCGCATCGCAGGCGCATTCTTCATCGATGTCGATGGCCACGGCGACGAGCGCGGCCTGTTCGCGCGCACCTTCTGCGCCGAGACATTCGCGTCACACGGCCTCGTCACCCGGTTTCCGCAGTGCAACGTCTCCTACAGCGCCGTGCGAGGCACCCTGCGCGGCCTGCACTACCAGGCGGCCCCGCATGGGGAGGCCAAGCTGGTGCGCGCCACGCGCGGCCGGGTCTTCGACGTCGCCGTCGACCTGCGCCCCGGTTCTGGCACCTATCTCGCCTGGGACGCAGTCGAGCTGGACTGGCGGCGGAGAAACGCCTTCTACATTCCCGAGGGCTGTGCCCACGGGCTGCTCACCCTCGAGGACGACTGCGAAGTCTTCTACCAGATGTCGGCGGCCTACGTTCCCGAGCTCGCACGCTGCGTGCGCTGGGACGATCCGGCCTTCGCGATCGCCTGGCCGATGGCCCCGACCACCATGAACAACAGGGACGCGACCTGCGCCTATTTCACACCGGAGACCGACGCATGACCGACGTCAAGCTCAGCATCTGCATTCCGACCTACAACCGCGCCCCCTATCTGCGCTTTCTGCTGGAGAGCTTCCTGGAGCAGAAGGACCTGGGCTTTTCCTACGAGCTGGTGATCTCCGACAACGCCTCCCCCGACGATACCGGTGCCGTCGCGGAAGAGTTCCGCGCGCTCGGCCTGCCGATCCGGTATTTCCGGCGGGAGGTGAATGGTGGCGGCTGGCCGAACCTGCTCAACGCCTACCAGAATGCCATCGGCCGGTATGCGATGCATCTCGCCGACGACGACCTGCTCATCTTCGACGGGCTGCGTGCGACGATCGAATACCTGGACGCCAACCCGGACGTGACCGTCTGCCACGCACCCTGGTACCTGCATGACGCGGTGATGGGCAAGGACGAGAAGCTCTTCTATGCGGTCGACAAGCCCCGCCGGTTCGAGCAGCGCAAGTTCGGGCCGCTCCTGGGCTTCATCCTCGAGGGACACGTCTTCCCGGAAATCGCGGTCTACCGCGCCGACGTGCTCCGCACGGTGATGGTGCCGCGCGACTTCTGCTACTGGGCCTTTTCCTATATCGCCCAGGCGCTGGATCTCGGAGCGGTCGCCTTCCTCGACAAGCCGTTCTACCGCTCCGTCACCCACAGCCCCGTCGCGCAGAACCGCGACCAGGCGGGCCTCGAGGAGACCATGACCGCCTGGGATCGCTACCGCGGCGGCATCGAGTACCTCATCTACATGGCCGAGCGGCACGGACAGCTGGACCTGTCCGGCGACAAGCGGAGCAAGCTGGCCCAGGCCTGCGGCGAGTTCACGGCGATCCGCATGAGCGTCGCCATGCGGCTCTGGGCGGCCAGGAAGGAGTTCATCAAGGCCTATGAGCTCTACACCCGCATCTGCCTCGCCGGCCTCGACAAGCATCCGGATATTCTCAGGCTCAAGGAACAGCTGCCGCTGATGGCCAGCCTCCAGATCCTCGCCCGCAAGGTCAACGCGGTCTCCGGGCTGCGCTATCTCGTGCTCGACGCATTCCCGGACGTCCGGACGGTCGGAGGGGTCCTGAAGGAACTCGGGCTCGATCCGGCAATCGAGGTCATCGCGACGCCGGAAAACCCGACCGCCGAAATCGCCGATGCGGCGGCCGTCGTCACGTCCAAGCACCCGCGCCGCGAGATTCTCGTCAAGCAGGGCTTCCGGCCGGGCCTCGTCTTCAGCGAATCCGATCTCGTCCGCGGCATCGTGGTCTGACCCGGTCAGAGGCGCTGGCGGGCGGCGGCTGCGGGGTGTCGGACGCACTGCCCGTCAATCGGCGGCACCGGCGGCGGGTGCGTCCTTTCCGGAGGCCGTTCCCGCGGTCGCCGAGGGCGGCACGTTGGCGTTGCCCTCCGCGCGGTCCCTGTGCAGCGCGGCCTGGGCGAGCAGCATCAGCGTCACCGGCGTCGTCACCGTCACGAAGATGCCGATCAGAATTTCATGGAAGACGGGACGGGCGCCGGTGACGGTGAAGAAGATCATCGACGCCATGACGACGCCGCCCGTCCCCCAGCTCGTGCCGAGCGTCGGCGCATGCAGGCGTTCGTAGAAGCTCGGAAGGCGCGTCAGCCCGATCGTGCCGATCAGCGCGAGTGTGGCGCCGAGGAGCAGGAAGAAGCAGACGGCGATCGCCGCCCACAGTGGCAGGTCGGCGGCCTGGCTCATTCGATCACCTCCCCGCGCATCAGGAATTTCGCCAGCGCCACCGTCGCCACGAAGCCGAGCAGGCCGATGATCAGCGCCGCCTCGAAGTAGATGGTCCGGCCGCTGCCGATGCCGAAGGTCAAGAGCAGCAGCATGGAGTTGACGTAGAGCGTGTCCAGTCCGAGCACCCGGTCCTGGGCCCGCGGTCCGCGGATCATCCGCAGCAGCGCCAGCGCCATCGCGATCGACAGTATCACATGGGCCGCCGTGAGCGCGTAGTAGAGGATGGTGACGCTCATTCGAAGATCTCCATCAGCAGCCTTTCATAGCGGTTCTTGACGAGGTCGGTCCATTCCTGCTCCTCGACCAGGTCGAGCACGTGCATCAGAAGCGACCCGTCGGAGGAGTTGTACTCGAGCCAGGCCGTGCCCGGCGTGCTCGTCAGGATCACGGCCAGGATGGCGAGCGCGGTCGGATCCTTCACCTCCAGATGGATCGTCATGAAGCCGGACCTGTGCCTGCGGCGGCGTCCGGTCACGATGATCGACACGACGGCGAAGTTCGAGCGGACGATGTCGTAGAGCACGATGGCGATCAGATGGGGCAGAAGGTGCCAGCGGCGGATGCGCGGCTTGTGCGGCCGCAGCGCCGCCATCCCCCAGGAGGCGAAGGTGGCGATGATGCCGCCGAGGATCAGGTGGCCGATGGTGAAGCTGTTCAGCGTCATCCACATCAGCACCAGCGACAGCGACAGGAGCGGGTAGGGAAGCACGCTCATGGCAGCACCTGCGGGCCGGCCGCGCCGGCGCGGCGGGCGTTCGTCACGGCATCCACGTAGTGATGTGTGGCACTGAGGGCCTCCGTGGTCGCGTCCATGTAGCGCATGACCGGATCGGCCTGAACGGTCAGCATCAGCGAGGCGAGCAGCAGCATCAGCACCGGCGCCATCTCGATGACGAGCACGCGCGGCTCCGTGCCCTCCATCGACGCCCAGAACGTGCGGATGCCCGACCGCGTCATGGCGATCAGGGCGGAAAGGCCGGACAGGATGATCATGAAGACGACGAACCAGATGTAGCCCGGAACCGATGCGGCGCTTTCGCCGCCCGCCGGGTTCAGCATCGCCGAGAGCATGGCGAACTTGGCGACGAAGCCGGACAGCGGCGGCAGGCCGGCGAGCAGGATACCGCAGGCGGCAAAGCAGATGCCGAGCATCGCCATGGTGCCGGGCATGGCGAAGCCGCCGCCGCCCTCTTCCTCCTCGTCGTCGGCGTCCGCATCGCCATAGGCCTCCATCGTCACGGCAAGGACGCTGGCGCCGGCATCCTGGCCGCGCTCGACGAGTTCGATCAGCATGAAGAAGGCGCTGATCGTCAGCGTCGAGCTGACGAGATAGAACAGCGCGCCCGTGGTGATGCCGCTGCTGCCGAGGCCGATCGCCGTCAGCAGCGTCCCGGAGGAGACGAGCACGGAGAAGCCGGCAAGCCGCCCGAGCGCCTGCGAGGCGAGAACGCCGATGGCGCCGAAGGCGATCGTGGCGAGCCCGCCGATCAGAAGCACATGCAGCCCGAAGCCGGAGGACGGCGTGCCTTCTGCGAAGACCAGCAGCGTCAGCCGCAGGATGACGTAGACGCCGACCTTGCTCATGATGGCGAAGATGCCGGCGACCGGGGCGGAGGCCGCCGTATAGGCCGGCGGCAGCCAGAAGTTCAGCGGCCACATGCCGGCCTTGATCAGGAAGGCGACCCCGAGAATGCCGGCGCCCGCCTCCAGCAGCATGCGCTGCTCGGCGCCGACGGTGGCGACGCGCACGGCGAGGTCGGCCATGTTCAGCGTCCCGGTCACGCCGTAGATCAGGCTGACACCGATCAGAAACAGGAGCGCGGCGGCGAGGTTGACGGCGATGTAGTGCAGCCCGGCCTTGACGCGCAGAAGCCCGGAACCGTGCAGCAGGAGGCCGTAGGACGCAGCGAGCATCACCTCGAAGAAGACGAACAGGTTGAACAGGTCGCCGGTCAGGAAGGCGCCGTTCAGCCCCATCAGCAGAAACTGGAACAGGCTGTGGAAGTGCGCACCGGCGGTGTGCCAGCGCGCCATCGAAAAGATCAGCGCCGGAACCGCCAGCGTCGAAGTCAAAACCAGCATCAGCGCCGAGAGACGGTCGACCACGAGCACGATGCCGAACGGGGCGGCCCAGTTGCCGAGGAGATAGACCCCCTGCTGGGCGGTCTCCGGTCCGTCGATACGGCCGGCGAACCGGAACAGCGCGACCGCCACCGCAAAGATCGCGACGGTGGAGGCAAGCCCGATCAAGGCCTTCAGCGTGCGCTGCCGCTCGTCGAACAGCAGCAGCACGGCGCCCGTGACGAGCGGGATCAGGATCGGCGCGACGATGAGATGCTGGGCGAGGCTCATTGCGATTGCTCTCGCCCGTCGACATGGTCGGTGCCGGTGAGCCCGCGCGAGGCGAGCAGCACCACGAGGAAGAGCGCCGTCGTCGCGAAGCCGATCACGATCGCCGTTAGCACCAGCGCCTGCGGCACCGGGTCGGTATAGTCGGAGACGGGGACGCCGTCGGCGAGGATCGCCGGCGCGTTCACCTTCAGCCCGCCCACCCCGAAGATGAAGAGATTGACGGCATAGGAGAGAAGCGCCAGGCCGATGATGACCTGATAGGTGCGCGGCCGCAGGATCAGCCACACGCCGGACCCCGTCATGATGCCGATCCCGAGCGAGAGAATGAGTTCCATCAGGCGTCCTCCGTTTTCGGCACGGTCTTGACCCGGTAGGTTCGGATCGACTGGTGGGCGATGGCGATCAGGATCAGCACGGTCGCGCCGACGACCAGGCCGAACACGCCGAGATCGAACAACAGCGCGGTGGCGGCAGGGACCTTGCCGATCAGCGGCAGCGTCAGGTATTGCGAATGCGACGTCAGGAAGGGGTAGCCGAAGAACCACGATCCCGCGCCCGTCGCCACCGCCACGAGCAGCCCGAAGCCGATCCAGCGCAGCGGCAGGATCCGCAGCCGGTCCTCCGCCCAGCGCGTGCCGCCGCCGAGATACTGCAGCAGGAACGCGATCGCCATGGTGATGCCCGCGGCAAAGCCGCCGCCCGGCAGGTCGTGGCCGCGCATGAACAGGAAGATCGCAAAGGTGATGACGACCGGGAACAGCCACTGCATCACGACCGAAGGCACGAGCAGGTAGTCGCGCACGGTGTCGCCCTCCTGCCGCTCCGGCTGGTCCTGGTCGTAGGCGTTCTGGATCCGCTGCTGTTCGGGCACCTCGATGCTCTCCGCCGCCGGGCGGAAGCGGCGCAGCAGCGCGAAGACCGTCAGCGCGACGATGCCGAGGACGGCGATCTCGCCGAGCGTGTCGAAGCCGCGGAAGTCGACCAGGATGACGTTGACGACGTTCCGGCCGCCGCCTTCGGTATAGGCGTGCTCGAGGAAGTAGTTGGCGATGGTGTTGGGCACCGGCAGCGTCATCACCGCATAGGCCAGCACCGACATGCCGACGCCGCAGACGACGGCGATCGCAAAGTCGCGCAGGCGCCGCAGCCGTGCGGAGAAGGTGGTGCTGTCATCGACCTTGCCCAGGCGCTTCGGCAGCCAGCGCAGGCCGAGAAGCAGCAGCACGGTGGTGACGATCTCGACGAGCAGCTGCGTGATCGCGAGATCGGGCGCCGACAGCCAGGCGAAGGTCACGCAGGTGACGATGCCCGCGCCGCCGATCATCAATAGCGCCGCAAGCCGGTGATACTTGGCGACGACCGCCGCCGTCAGCGCCGAGAGCATGCCGATCACCCAGATCATCGCAAAGGCGGGATCGACCCCGGAAAGCGGCGGCAGCCTGGCTTCGAAGCCGGAGATGTAGAGCGGTACGAAGGCCGAGAGGAAGCTGATGCCGGCCACCAGCCGCAATTGCGGCTGCAGCCGCCGCGTGCCGAGGTTCGCCTCCAGCCACCGCGCCCATTTCCAGGACACGGTCACGAGGATGCGTTCGAAGATGCGCTGGCCGCGCAGGTGCCGGAGGACCGGCGGGCCATCCTCGGCATGGGCCAGGTAGTTGTGCAGCGCGAAGTAGAGCGCGGCGCCGCCGATCATCGCGATCACGCTCATAGCGAGCGGCAGGTTGAAGCCGTGCCAGACGTGCAGGCTGTATTGCGGCGTGTCGGGCCCGAGCACCGAAATCACCGCCGTGCTGAGAAACGGCCCGATGGAGAGCGACGGCACGATGCCGACGATCAGGCAGGCGAACACCAGGAACTCAAGGGGAAAGCGCATCCAGCGCGGCGGCTCGTGCGGGTTGGGCTTGGGGATGTCGGTCGGCGGCGGGCCGAAGAACACCGTGTGGATGAAGCGGATCGAATAGGCGACGCTGAAGGCGCCGGCAAGCGTCGCGATATAGGGCAGCGCCCGGTCGAGGACCGAATCCGCATGCGTCTCGACGGCTTCGGCGAAGAACATCTCCTTCGACAGAAACCCGTTCAGGAGCGGCACGCCCGCCATCGCCGCGCAGGCGACCATCGCGAGCGTCGCCGTGTAGGGCATGAAGCGGAACAGCCCGGAGAGCTTCTGCATGTCGCGGGTGCCGGTCTCGTGGTCGATGATGCCGGCGGCCATGAACAGCGAGGCTTTGAAGGTGGCGTGGTTGACCATGTGGAAGATCGCCGCGACCGCGGCCAGCGGGCTGCCGAGGCTGAGCAGCGTCGTGATCAGCCCGAGATGGCTGATGGTCGAATAGGCGAGCAGCCCCTTGAGGTCGCGCTGGAAGATCGCGAAGTAGGCGCCGAGCAGGAGGGTGGAGATCCCCGCAAACCCGACCAGCCAGAACCACTCGAACGTGCCCGAAAGCGCCGGCCACAGGCGGACGAGCAGGAACACGCCCGCCTTCACCATCGTCGCCGAATGCAGGTAGGCGGAGACCGGCGTCGGCGCCGCCATCGCGTTCGGCAGCCAGAAATGGAACGGGAACTGCGCGCTCTTCGTTAAAGCGCCGATGAGGATCAGGATCAGCGCCGGCAGGTAGAGCGGGTGTTCCTTGATGACCGCGCCGGCCGCCAGCACCTCGTCGAGGTCGTAGCTGCCGACGATGTGGCCGATCAGCAGGAAGCCGACCAGCAGGCAGAAACCGCCGATGCCGGTGATCGTCAGCGCCATGCGGGCGCCGTCGCGGGCATTGGCGTTGTGGTACCAGTAGCCGATCAGAAGGAACGAGAAGATGCTCGTCAGTTCCCAGAAGATCGAGAGCAGGATGATGTTGCCGGACAGCACGACGCCCAGCATCGCCCCCATGAAGGCGAGCAGGAAGGAGAAGAACCGCGGGATCGGATCCTCCGCCGACATGTAGTAGCGGGCATAGACCGTCACCAGGAAGCCGATCCCCGTCACCAGCATGGCGAAAAGCCAGGCGAAGCCGTCCATCCGGAGCGTAAAGTTCAGGCCGAGTTCCGGCAGCCAGCGCACCTCGAAGCGCACGACCTTGCCGGCGGTCACCGAGGGATAGTAGAGGGCCGTCAGGATCGTGGCGCCCAGTGCCACGCCGCCTGCGAGCGAGGCTGGAAGCGTTCGGGCGGCGGTACGCCAAAGGAAGGCAGTCACGATGCTGCCGACAAAGGGAAGAAGTAAGAGAAAAAGCAGTAACTTGTCAGGCATCAGCAAACATATCGAATCGAATCGGAACCTCTTCGTGAATGGGGATAGCGTGTAGCGCAGGCCGCAAATCGATGCTTGCTGCGCGCCATAAATTTATCTTTACCGATCGAGGCTTCCGTTGCAATCCGCAGGCCGGGCAAATCGGTCGCCGAGGGGCCGTTTTTTCCAAGCCGCTGCCGAGCCTGCCGCATTTGGTCCTTGCGCGGCGTCCGAATGACTGCCGCGTCGCGTCAGCGCGAGAGCTTCATGTGCCGGTTGACGTCCTTGTAGAGCAGGTAGCGGAAGCTGCCCGGGCCGCCGGCGTAGCAGGCCTGCGGGCAGAAGGCGCGCAGCCACATGAAGTCGCCGGCCTCGACCTCCACCCAGTCCTGGTTCAGCCGGTAGACCGCCTTGCCCTCGAGCACGTAGAGCCCGTGCTCCATCACATGCGTCTCGGCAAACGGGATGACCGCGCCGGGCTCGAGCGTGACGATGGTCACGTGCATGTCGTGGCGCAGGTCGGACGGATCGACGAAGCGCGTCGTCGCCCACTTTCCCTGCGTATGCGGCATCGGCGCCGGCGCGATGTCCTTTTCGTTCAGGAACAGCGGTTCGGGAACGTCGAGCCCGTCGACCTTCTCGTAGGCCTTGCGGATCCAGTGGAAGCGGGCCGCATCCGCGCCGGCGTTCGCAAGCCGCCAGCCGCTGGCGGGCGGCAGGTAGGCATAGCCCCCGGGCGTCAGCACATGGCTCTGCCCGCCGAGCGTGACTGTCACCTCGCCCTCCATCACGAACAGCACGCCCTCGGCCGCAGGATCGGTCTCCGGCCGGTCGCTGCCGCCGCCGGGCGCCACCTCCATGATGTACTGCGAGAAGGTTTCGGCGAAGCCGGAGAGCGGGCGCGACAGCACCCAGAGCCGGGTGCCGGTCCAGAACGGCAGGAAGCTCGTGACGATGTCCATCATCACGCCCTTGGGGATGACGGCATAGGCTTCGGTGAAGACGGCCCGGCCGGTGAGCAGCTGCGTCTGCAGGGGGGCGCCGCCCTTCGGCGCGACATAGGTTCGATCGGTCATGCGTGTCTCCCTGCGGCTGCGGTTCTGCCTGTGGCGATTGCCGATCGATAGCGCATGCGGGATGAAAATGCAGCGCCTTGTTGTCCGCGATCGTGGTTGCGCACTATCATCCTTGTGCAAATTCACCGGTCCTGGCGCCCAACGGGCCCGGCCGGCCGGACAAGGACCTGGTCAATGCCTGTCGCCTGCGACGATCTCCGCGCCTTCCTGCAAGCAGACGGCGGCTGCATGCTGGTCGAGGTGGCGGCGGTGGACGGTTCGACGCCGCGCGAGGCGGGTGCCTGGATGCTCGTCTCGGCGACCGCCACCTTCGCCACCATCGGCGGCGGCCAGCTCGAATTCATGGCGATCGACCACGCCCGCCGGGCGCTGCGCCAGGGGCAGCCGGCCGCCCCGCTGACCATTCCGCTCGGGCCGGAGATCGGCCAGTGCTGCGGCGGGCGCGTCCGGCTCGTCTTCGTAACGGTCACCCCGGCGCTCGCCGCGCGCCTCCTCGAGCGGCGGGACCGCGAGGTCGCGGCCCGCCCTTCCGTCCATCTGTTCGGTGCGGGGCATGTGGGCAACGCGCTCGCCCTTGCGCTGTCGCTCGCCCCGGTTCGCACGATCCTCGTGGACGGCCGCGCCGACGAGCTTGCCGCAGCGCGCATCCCCGGCGTCGAGACCCGCCTGACGGCCGTGCCCGAGGCGGTGGTCCGCGAAGCGCCGAAAGGCAGCGCCTTCGTCGTCCTGACGCATGATCATGCGCTCGACTTCCTGATCGCCGCCGAGGCATTGCGCCGGGACGATGCCGCCTATGTCGGCATGATCGGTTCGAAGACGAAACGCGCGACCTTCAGGAGTTGGCTCTCCCGCGAGGGCGGGCCGGCTACGCTTGCCGACCGTCTCGTCTGCCCGATCGGCGGAGCGATGCTCCACGACAAGCGCCCCGCGGTGATCGCAACCCTGGCCGCAGCGGAGATCCTGACCGCCGTGCTGAGCCCGGCTGGCCCCGGCCACATTCCGGTCGAGGGACGCTCGGCCGCGCGCCCGGCGGACTGACGCCGCACCGCAGGCGAACCGGCGATCGGGAGTTCCGGCCTGACATTTCCCTGTGCGAGGGCGCTGCCGCTCATGCCGCGGGTTTCACTGCCTTTCCTTGTGATCTATAGACGGACTGAAGGAACGCGGATCTGATTCGGGGGCGTTGCTCTTGCCAACGGCTTGCGGCGAACGACAATTCTGGCCGATGACCGGCGTTGCCATGCTCGCAGCCGCTGCCTTGCTTGCCGGGTGTGCGGCCCGCGACGGCGTGCGGCTTCCCGCCGCCAATCGCATCGTGTCCGAAAACGAAGCTCTGATCGTTCCGGCCGCAGGCGGCCCGGCCGTCGTCGATGTCGTCCAGCGCGACTATTCCAATGCGGTGGAGCAGAAGGTCTCGCTCTTCACCTCCTCCACGATTCCCGGCCAGAACTACCTCAGCATCCAGATGTACGGGCCGATGGAGGCGACATTGGACGGCCAGAGCCGGCTGGGCTTCCGCCCCGTGCACGTCTCCAGGCTCTCCAGCGAGATGCGCCAGCAGATCCCGGGCGTGGCCATGCGCACCTCGCCGCTCTACCTGCAGAACCAGTACGGTCCGTTCGGCTATGCCTTCGGCCGCAGTGCCGCGGGTGATGCCTGTCTCTACGGCTGGCAGCAGCTGCGCGCCCGTGACGACGAGCGCACGCTCTTCCAGAACCGTGGCAACATCCAGGTCCGGGCGCGACTGTGCGACAGCGACGCCGACGAGCGGGAACTGCTTTCGGTCATGTATGGCTACACGATCAACGGGACCTTCGAGCCGCAGGGCTGGAACCCCTACGGTCCGCCGCGGCCGGTGGATCCGACGCTCGGCGAGGATTCCAGCCCGATCCTGCCCGCCGCCGCCGAGCTTTCGACACGCGCCCCCCGCCCGGCCGCCGCCCCCGGGAGGGTGCAGCGCGTCGCGATCGAGCGCGAGGCTCAGAGCGGCGAGGGCGGGCAGCCGCTGCGCCCGACGGTCGCCGTTCCCTCGCCGGTTGCCGGCACGGAACCGGCGGCACCCGGCGGCGCGGTCGTCGTGCCGGCGCCCGGCTGCGTCTATGGCGCCGCCGGCTGCAATTGAAGCCTGACCGCGAATTTCTGGCGGGCTAATTTTTCGTTAACGGGAAGCGGCTAATTCTAGGATACTGCCCGCAGACGAAGGAATCGGAATGAACAGGATCGGTACCGTCGCCATCTGGGCAGTCGTCACGTTTTGCGTCATTGCCCTGATTGCACTGCCGATCAACCTGCAGACGCAGCTGATCGCCAGCATCACCATCGTGGCGCTGATGGCGGTCATCAAGATCCTGAAGGGCGAAGGCATCTGGCGCCTCATCGCGCTGGCGCTCGGCACCGCGGTCGTCCTTCGCTACGTCTATTGGCGTTCCACCAGCACCTTGCCTCCGCTCAGCCAGCTCGAGAACTTCATCCCCGGCTTCCTGCTCTATCTGGCGGAGATGTACAGCGTCGGAATGCTCGCGCTGAGCCTCTTCGTCGTTTCCATGCCGCTGGCGCCCCGCGCCGAACGCAGCGGACAGCTGAAAACCTTTCCCAAGGTCGACGTGTTCGTTCCGAGCTACAACGAGGACGAGGCGCTGCTGGCCAACACCCTGGCCGCCGCCAAGGCGATGGACTATCCGGCCGACAAGCTGCAGGTCTGGCTGCTCGACGACGGCAGCACCGAGCAGAAGCGGAATTCGAGCAAGGTGCTGGAGGCGCAGGCAGCGCTTGCCCGTCACGACACGCTCCGCCAGCTCTGCGACGATCTCGGCGTGCACTATCTCACCCGCGCCCGCAACGAGCACGCCAAGGCGGGCAATCTCAACAACGGCCTGGCCCATTCGGACGGCGAGCTGATCGCCGTGTTCGACGCCGATCATGCGCCCGCGCGCGATTTCCTGCGCGAGACCGTCGGCTACTTCGACGACGATCCGAGGCTCTTCCTCGTCCAGACGCCGCACTTCTTCCTCAACCCGGACCCGCTGGAGCGCAATCTCAGGACCTTCGAGAAGATGCCGAGCGAGAACGAGATGTTCTATGGCATCATCCAGCGCGGCCTCGACAAGTGGAATGCCGCCTTCTTCTGCGGCTCGGCGGCGGTCCTCAGCCGGCGGGCGCTGAAGGAGACCGCCGGCTTCAGTGGCGTCTCCATCACCGAGGATTGCGAGACCGCGATCGCGCTGCATTCGCTCGGCTGGAACAGCGTCTATGTCGACAAGCCGCTGATCGCGGGCCTCCAGCCGGCCACGTTCGCGAGCTTCATCGGCCAGCGCAGCCGCTGGGCTCAGGGCATGATCCAGATCCTGCGGTTCCGCTTCCCGCTGTTCAAGCGCGGGCTGTCGATCCCCCAGCGCCTCTGTTACATGTCGTCGACGCTGTTCTGGTTCTTCCCGTTCCCGCGGACGATGTTCCTGATCGCGCCGCTGTTCTACCTCTTCTTCGACCTGCAGATCTTCACCGCTTCGGGGGGCGAGTTCCTCGGCTACACGCTCGCCTACATGCTGGTGAACATGATGATGCAGAACTACCTGTACGGCACGTTCCGCTGGCCCTGGATTTCCGAGCTCTACGAGTATGTGCAGAGCGTGCACCTGCTGCCGGCGGTCGTTTCGGTGATCCTCAACCCGCGCAAGCCGACGTTCAAGGTGACGGCGAAGGACGAATCCGTCCTCGTCAGCCGCCTCTCGGAGATCAGCCGGCCGTTCTTCGTCATCTTCGGCGTGCTGTTCGTGGCCCTGCTGGTCAGCGTCTACCGCTTCTATGCCGAGCCCTACAAGGCCGACGTGACGCTGGTCGTCGGCGGCTGGAACCTGCTCAACCTGATCATCGCCGGCTGCGCCCTCGGCGTCGTCTCCGAGCGCGGCGAGAAGTCCGCGAGCCGGCGCGTCCGCGTCAGCCGCCGCTGCGACTTCGTCACCGACGGCCGCAGCTTTCCTGCGACGATCGAGAACGTCTCGGCGAACGGGGCACGGGTGCAGGTCTACGGCATCGACCGCCAGACCGTCGGGCTCGACATGGATGCCGCGATCCGCTTCATTCCCTATGGCGGCGACGAGCCGGAAGAACTGCCGGTGCAGGTGCGCAATGTCGAGGGCCATGGCGACCTGACCGCGATCGGCTGCCGCTTCACGCCCTGCGTGGCGCGCCATCACAGCCTCGTCGCCGATCTCATCTTCGCCAATTCCAACCAGTGGAGCGATTTCCAGCTGGCCCGGCGCGGCAATCCCGGCATCCTGTTCGGAACCCTCTGGTTCCTGCGCGTGGCGCTCTACCAGACGAGCCGCGGCCTCGTCTATCTGGCGCGCAGCATGAAGCCGAAGGCGGCAGCCGCCGAGGCGGGTGCCGTCAGGGAGGCCACCCGATGAGGCCCATCCTCGCCGCGACGCTGATCGCCTCCTGCGCCTTCGCAGCCTCCGTGGCCGCGCAGCAGGTGCCCTTCGACATGAGCGGTGAGCGGGCGCAGCAACCGGGCGCAAGCCCTTCGCCCGCAAGCCCCCCGCCGGCGGTGCCGCAATCCGGCCAGCCGCTGGCGCCGCAGCCCGGCCCGCAGGCGAGTCCGCAGCCGTCGTCGCCGCAGCCTCCGGCCGCTCCCGCCGCATTGCCTGCGCCGCAGCCCGCCGCCGCGGCGGCCGGCCCGCGCTTCTACGTCGTGCCGTCCGATCGCCTCAACCTCGCCGGCGAATACGCGACCCGCGACTGGACGATCTACCTTACTCCCGAGCAGGCCGAGGCGGCCGCGAAACTCGACTTCGGCTACCGCAACAGTATCTATGTGGCGCCGGAAGCCTCGAACCTGTCGGTCTATGTCAACGACACCCTGATCGGCCAGGTGCCGGTCCAATCGCCGGGCGGCGTGGCCGACAGGAGCTTCGAGATCCCCTACGGGCTGATGCGGCCGGGAACGAACAAGATCGGGTTCAGCGCAACCCAGCGCCACAGGACCGACTGCACGGTGCAGTCGACCTACGAGCTCTGGTCGGATGTCCTGCCCGAGCGGACATTCCTCGAATTCGACGCCGCCAAGATGACCGCGGCCCCGACCCTGGACGACATCCGCGCCGTCGGCGTCGACGAGAAGGGTCAGACGCGCTTCAACATCGTCGTGCCGAAACTGGAGCAGTCCGCGACGACGACGCCGCTGCTGCGGCTGTCGCAGGCGCTCGGCATGCTGGCGACGATGCCGAACCAGGTGTTCGAGTTCTCGACCGCCCTGCCGTCGAAGGCGGCTTCCGGCGAACTGACGGTCGTCGTCGGCACCGCGGCCGAGCTCGAGGGGATCCTGCCGCGGCTGCCCGACGGTGCGCGCTCGGGCGGCATTGCGGCCTTCATGGAGAACCCCGTCACGCAGGCGCCCGTCCTGGTGCTGACCGGCCCCAGCTGGGAGGCCGTCGAGAGCGTGGTGGAAAACATCCTGGCGCCGGTCAACCGGTCGGAGAATTCCACCCGGTCGGCACTGGCGACCCAGCGCTGGACCGGGATGAACACCCCGCTTCTGACCGGCAGCTCGCGCCTGCCGTTCTCGGCGCTCGGCCTGAAGTCGGCCGAGTTCAGCGGCCGGCGGTTCCGCACCGGCTTCTATGTCGGCATTCCCTCCGACTTCTACGGGGATGCCTATGGAGAGGCGAGGATCCTGCTCGATGCCGCCTATTCGCGCGACGTCCTGCCCGGCAGCCACATCGACGTCTATGTCAATGGCAGCATCGCCTCAACGGTGCCGATCACCCGGGCGGGCGGCGACGTGCTGCGCCATCTGCCGATCCGCTTCACCATGCGGCATTTCCGCCCCGGCGCCAATCTGATCGAGATCGAGGCCGTGCTGCAGACCCGCGCCGACGAGGTGTGCGTGCCGGGCACGACGGCCAGCAACGAGCCGCGCTTTGCCCTGTTCGACACCTCGGAGTTCCGCGTCGGCGATTTCGCCCGCATCGCCCAGCTTCCCAACCTCGGCGCGGTGGCCGGCACGGGTTTTCCCTACGGCCGGGGCGGCGAGACCGTCGACCTGATCGTCGACCGGATCGACAACCAGACGCTCTCGGCGACGGCGACGCTTCTCAGCCAGCTCGCCGTCATGGCCGGGCGGCCGGTCGCGACCGTCCCCAAGGCTTCCGCCGCCGCCACGGGCGAGGGCAACGCGATCTTCGTCGGCCCGATATCGCAGATCCCGCCGGTGGCCCTGGCGCAGACCCATCTGTCCGAGGACACCGCCAAGATCTGGGGCACCTCCGCCCAGAGCGCATCCCCGGACGCCAACGCCGACATGCTGGACGCGTGGCGCCAGAAGACCAGCAGCAACGCATGGCAGAAGCCGTTCATGGCCGTCAGCGACTGGCTGGACCGGAATTTCGACATTTCCCTCGGCTCGCTGCGGTTTCGGCCCGGCGACGAGGCGATGTTCGTACCGCCCGATACGGCGAACCTGGTGGTGGCGCAGGGCATCGGTCCGTCCGGCGGCGGCGCCTGGCTCGTGCTCACCGCGCCGACGCCCGAGAAGCTGCAGGCCGGGGCCGCCACCCTGGTGCGCAACGCCAACTGGGAGCTTCTCTCCGGTTCGCTGACGCTGCTCGGGGTCGGCGACAAGCCGATGGAGACGCGGCCGGTGACCCGCGTCTCCTTCCTCCCGACCCAACCGTTCTCCATCTGGAACTACCGGCTGATCGCCGCGAACTGGCTGTCGACCAACATCCTCTCCTACGCGGTGCTGCTGGCCTGCCTGTCGGTGCTTCTGGGCCTCGTGACCTTCTCGCTGCTCGGCCGCTTCGGAAAACGCAGGTAGGCATGGGCAGGGAACGGCCGTATTTACCGATCGTTAACCATAGTCTGGCTTTGTCGATATCTCGTCTGCCGGTGGAATCGCGTGCCGCCGGCCAACCGGCACAGGAGCGGATCGATCCGGTCCGTCCGCAGCTAGCCCCGGCCGGATCCGTGCGGGGGCCGGTTCTTGTTGGGGCGCATGCTGCATGGCGCGGACGCCCTTGGTGGAGACTGGCATCACGATGAGATCCGTAGTTCTGGCCATGGCATGTATGGGAGCGGCGGTCAGCAGCGTCGTCGGCGTGCTCAGGCCGGAGATCGACGTGTTCGGCCAGGCCATCGACAGGATGAACCAGACCGCCTCGGTGGTTCCGGACGGCGCCGCCAGGGCCGTGTCTTCCCGCATGAGCAGGGTCGGCGCGGACACGGCCGAGATCGCCCAGCCGTCTCGGTCGCAGGGGCAGGGGGACGTTCATGCCCAGGCCCAGCCCCAGACGCAAGCGCCGGCGCAGACCCCGGAGCAGCAGCCCGCACCCGCGCCCGGCCCGTCCGCCCCTGTCGTCGACGAAAGCGCGCTGCGCTATTTTGCCAGCAAGGGCGACAAGGCCCGCCTCGAAGCCGAGATCGCCCGCCTGCGCGCGCTCTATCCGAACTGGACGCCGCCGCGCGATCCGCTCGCCGTGCCGCAGAACGCCGACCAGCAGCTGGAACGCATGTGGCAGCTCTATTCCGAGGCGCGCTACGCCGACGTCCGCACCGCCATCGCCGACCGGCAGGCGCGCGAGCCCGGCTGGACGCCGCCGGCCGACCTCCTCGACCGTCTCGCGATCGCCGAGCGCCGCAGCCAATTGATCGCCGCCTCGGACGCGAAGCGTTTCGCCGAGGTCGTGGCCCTCGCCGCGGAGACGCCGAGCCTTCTGACCTGCAGCGACGTCGACATCCTCTGGCGCGTGGCCGAGGCGTTTGCCGGCACCGACCGCGCGATGCGCGCCCGCGATGCCTATACCTATGTGCTGCGCAACTGCACGAACCAGGCCGAGCGGATCGCCACCATCCAGAAGGCCGCCGCCCTGCTCGGCTATGCCGACATCCAGGAACTGCTCGGCTACGAGAACACCCTGCCGGACGGCACCCGCGAGTTCGAGAGCATCCGCGACGATCTCGCCCGCCGGTTCGTCGCCGAGGGGGACGAGGACGGCAAGCTCGCCGTCGCCGTGCCCTACATCCAGCGCGTCGAGCGTCTGGTGGAGCGCGAAAACCTCGCCTCGGATGCGCTGCTGCTCGGCTGGTACGCGCTGCGCCGCGACGACATGCCGACGGCCGAGCGCTGGTTCCGCAAGGCGCGCAGCATCGAGGACACCGCCTCGGCGTCGCAGGGGCTGGCGCTGGCCCTGATCGACCGCAAGATGCCGCTCGAGGCCGAGGAGGTCATGTTCCGCTGGTACGACGCTTCCGACGAGACGAAGAAGACCTATCTCGCCGCCGTCGCCAACACGCTTGCGACCGATCCCCCCGTGGTCATCGCCGCGGACGTGCTGCAGCGCATGGCGGCCGCCACACTGAAGGAGAAGGATCCGGCCAGCGCCCAGCAGTTCGGCTGGTACGCGCTCGCCTTCGACCAGCCGAAGACGGCCGAGCAGTGGTTCCTGTCGGCGCTGAACTGGAAGGCGGACGACGAGCCTTCGGCCTACGGCCTCGCCGTTGCCCGCCTCCGGCTGCGGGACCTGACGGGGATGCGGGCCGTGCAGGCGCTGTGGCAGGGGCGCTCGGAGCGCATCGCGCGCGTGGGCGAACCGGAGCCCGTGACCCGCGGCGGACGCGCGCTGGAGACGACCGTGCGGCCGGCGGCCGCGGCGACCGGCGAACCGCGCGTCGTGACCTATGAAGCGCCCGTGACCTATGTCCGCCCCGTGGGCGAGGAACGCGCGGTGCGACGGGCCGCGCCCGCCGCGCGCACCGCCCGGACCGTCGCCGGCTGCAGGACGACCGTCGATCCGCAGACCCTGCCGCCGGCTGCGGCCCTTGCGCGCGGCTGGTGCCTGATGGAGCTGAACCGTCCGCTGGAAGCCGCCGCCGCCTTCGACGCCGCCCTGCGCACGACGGCGCCGGACGTGCAGCGCGATGCGGCCTACGGCCAGAGCCTCGCCTATATCCGCGCCGGTCTGTTCCGGGAGGCCGCCGTCGCCGCGACCAAGGCGAAGCAGCCGCGCGCGCGCGCCGTCGAGCTGCAGGCGGCGATCCTGTCGGACCGCGCCGTCGCCGCCTTCGACGCCGGCCGGTTCCGCGAAACCATCCTCTTTCTCGACCAGCTGGCGCAGCTGCGCACCGAACGCGCCGACCTCATGGTCCTGCGCGGCTACGCCTACAAGGGCCTGAACCGCAATGCCGATGCGCGGCGGATCTTCGAGGCGCTGGCCGCCACCGGCCAGCGCGATGCCGTCCGCGCGCTCGGCGACATGCGCGATCAGGGCACGCGTCCCCACTGAGGGCGCATTGCGTCGCCGGACGTGGGTGCGGCGATGCTCGACGGGCATGGCGGGTCGGCAGCGACGAGGCGCCCGTTTCCGAAATCGGTGGATGAGCATGCGATTGTGGTCGTCCCGCTGTCGTGCGAACATAGGATTGCCGGATTTCGGCTATGGTTCTCGCCTTCGAAACGTGGCAGGGCAAGGAAGTGGGCATGACGCCTTCTCCGGGCTTGAGGCGGGCGGCGCCAGCCTTTAGGAAAAGGCCAGTTCTGGTCGAACTTGCCGAAGACGGGTGAAACTGTGATCGATCCCTATGACATCATCGGTGTCGCGCGCGATGCCAACACGGCCTCCATCAAGGCCGCCTACCGCCGCCGCGCCAAGTCTGCCCATCCCGATTCCGGGGGCGACGCCGACACCTTCGCCCGACTGAAGGCGGCCTATGAGCTGCTGCTCGATCCCGTCCGCCGCAAGGTCTATGACGATACCGGTTATGATCCCGAGCTCGCCGATACCAAGGACCTCAAGGGCCTGATGGTGCTGGAGAAGCTGATCAACGAGGTGATCCTCGACGAGCGCGAGCCCGGAAGCTTCGATCCGATCGCCACCATCCGCCGCAAGCTGACGAACGAGATCGTCAATGCGCGCTTCCACATCATGGAGATGGAGCGTCACCGCGCCCGCATCCGCAACCACATGGACCGCGTCGGCAAGCGCCCGTCGACGGACGTCTTCGGCAGCATGCTGCGGGCCCGCAGCGAGGCGATCGCCGATGCGATCGAGAAGGCCGAGGCGCAGATCAAGGACATCGAGCAGGCCTACGGCATGCTGGACGGCTATTCCTACGACGTCGAGGTCGAGGTCGAGACGCGCAACGCCGCCGAATAGTCCTGCGACAGGCGGCGGCTACAGGCCGTCCTCGTCGGTCGAGCACTCGTAGAGCTCCTCGCCGCTCTCATCGACGCCGACGAGGCTGACGTCGTAGCCCCAGAGATGGCGGATGTGGCGCAGCGTGGCGTCACGGCTGGTCTCCTCCAGCAACACGCCGTTCTTGACGTTGTGCTGGAGGCGAAGCTGGCGGTCGCCCAGGAGATCCACGTCGACCACCTGGATGTCCTGCTGGTTCGCCCCGATGTCGTAGCTGCGGGCAAGCGCCGCGCGCACGGCCTGGTAGCCGCGCTCGTTGTGGATCGAGGCGACCTCGAGGTAGTTGTCGCCCGAGCTGTCGGTCAGGAGGAACAGCCGGAACTTGCGGATCAGCGCCGGGCTCAGATACTGCAGGATGAAGGATTCGTCGCGGTGGTTCGTCCAGGCGTCGAGCAGCGTCTCCCGCCACGCGCCGTTGCCGGCGATCTCCGGGAACCAGTCCCGGTCCTCCGCGGTCGGCTCCGTGCAGATCCGCTGGATGTCCTGCATCATCGCGAACCCCAGCGCATAGGGGTTCATACCGTAGTAGCGCGGATCGTCGAAGCCGGGCTGGAACACCACGTTCGAGTGGCTCTGCAGCACCTCCAGCATCGTGCCTTCGCTGACCTGGTCCTTCTCGAACAGCCGGTTCATGATCGTGTGATGGACGAAGGTGGCGCAGCCCTCGTTCATCACCTTGGTCTGCCGCTGCGGATAGAAGTACTGCGCGATCACCCGCACGATGCGCAAGAGTTCGCGCTGCCACGGCTCGAGGATCAGGCTCGTCTTCTCCAGGAAGTAGAGCAGGTTCTCCTCCGGCAGGTTCAAGGCCTTCTTGCGTTCGGAGGCGTCGCGCTCGGCCTCCGCCCGCTCCTTGGCCGAGGTCGACGGCGGCAGCGTGCGCCACAGGTCGTTGAAGGTCTGTTCCTCGTATTCCAGCCGCTCGCGCGCCCGCTCGCGCTCCCGCTCGGAGGACAGCCGCGGCGGGCGGCGGTAGCGGAAGACCCCCTGGTCCATGATCGCATGCGCCGAATCCAGGATCGCCTCGACGGCGGCCGTGCCGTGCCGCTCCTCGCACTTGGCGATGTATTTCTTGGCGAACTCCATGTAGCTGAGGATCGCGCTGGCGTCGGTCCACTGCCGGAACAGGTAGTTGTTCTTGAAGAAGTGGTTGTGGCCGAAGGCGGCATGCGCGGTCACCAGCGCCTGCATCGCCATCGTGTTCTCCTCCATCAGGTAGACGATGCAGGGATTGGAGTTGATCACCAGTTCGTAGGCCAGCCCGCGCCGGCCCTTGCGGTAGAGGTGGTCCTCGAACACGAAGCGCTTGCCGAACGACCAGTGCTGGTACATCAGCGGCATGCCCACCGACGAATAGGCGTCCAGCATCTGCTCGGACGAGATGATCTCCATCTGGTTCGGATAGATGTCGAGCTTCAGTTCGCCGAGCGCGATCTCCTCGATCGCGTCATAGGTCCGCGACAGCGTTTCGAAGTTCCAGTCGGACCCGTCGAACAGCAGCTTGCCGGAGCGCGTCATGGCGGATCCTTCTACTTGCGCGGCTGGCGCAGCGTCTGCGGCTGCTTGGCGAAGAGCTTGCGGAAGACGGGATAGATGTCGCCCGGCTTGGCGATGCGGGTCATCTGGAAATTCGGCCAGTCGCCGTCGACGGTGCGGTAGGCGCGCCAGAGCGAGGTGCCGTTGTCGGTGCGCGCGAAGATCTCGCTCTCGCGCTCGTCGATGATCTCCACATAGGCGTAGTACTGGCAATACTTCATCACCGTCGACAGCAGTGTCACGCAGCGTTCGGAATCGCCGGAGATGTTGTCGCCGTCGGAGGCCTGGGCGGCATAGATGTTCCACTCGCTCGCCGGGTAGCGCGCCTCGATCACCCGCAGCATTTCCTCAAGCGCGGTCGAGACCATAGTGCCGCCGCTCTGGGTCGAGTAGAAGAAGGTCTCCTCGTCGACCTCGCGCGCCTCGTCGGTATGGCGGATGAAGACGATCTCGATCCGCTCGTAGCGCCGCCTCAAAAACATGTGCAGGAGCACGAAGAAGCGCTTGGCCAGATCCTTCTCGCGCTCGCCCATCGAGGCGGAGACGTCCATCAGGCAGAACATCACCGCGCTGGCGTTGGGCAGCGGCTGCTGCTCGAAGCGGTTGAAGCGGATGTCGACGGTGTCGATGAAGGGCACGCGCCGCCGCCGGCGATCCAGCCACTCCAGTTCGGCCTGCAGCATGCCGAGCCGTTCCTTGTCCTTCGGCGTCGGCTTGGGCTTCTGCTCGAGCTCGGCGATTTCGGCTGCGAGCGCGTCGAGCTCCGCCTGCTTCGGCCGTCGCAGCGCAATGCGCCGGCCGTGGCTGTTGCGCATCGTCTTGGCGACGTTGATGTTGGTCGGCGATCCGGTCACCGCATAGCCGGCGCGCCGCGGCTTGAAGGTCAGCGTCTCCTTCAGGGACAGCTTGACCATGTCGGGCAGTTCGAGGTCCTCGAAGAACAGGTCCAGCACCTCGTCCTGCGACAGCGAGAACTGGAAGTCGTCCTCGTCCTCGCCGGTGCCGGCACCGCCCCGGCCGCCGCCGCCGCCCTGCGGCTTGCGCAGCCGGTCGCCGGGCGAGAACTCGCGGTTGCCGGGAAGCACCCGCTCGCGGTCGCCAGTGTCGCCGGCGGGCTGGAAGGTCGGCTCGCCGACGCCGCGCGTGGGCATCGACACGCTCTGCCCGGAGCCGACATCGGCGATCCCGATCGACTTCACCTGTTCCTTGACGGCGCGTTTCAGTTCCTCGCGCGCCCGCTTCAGGAAGCGCTGCCTGTTGCCGATGCTCTTGTCTTTCGGATTCAGACGCCGGTCGATGAAATTCGGCATGTTTCAGCGCCCCGGATGGTGGTTGTCATTCATGCTGCTGCCTCAACCGTCCGCCTGTCCGAAAGGATGGCGCAGAGCGTCGCAATGGACAAGCCGTGCGAACAGTGGACCGCCAATTCAGGTAATTTATGGCAGGATGTCGGAGGCGGTGTCCGCGGCCATTGCAGGCCGGCGCTTCGATCGCTGCGACGGTCGTTTCGCCTAGCCGCGGTTGCCGCCATGTCCGAAATCCCTCCGGGCGGAGTGCAAACGGTCGCGGGCAGGGGATGGCGATGCACCCCCGGACCGCCTTCATCCGGCGTCAGCCGGCCTTGTTGACGCGCATGTACCAGTCGACCAGCCGGCGGACCTGGCGCTTGGTGTAGCCGCGCTCGATCATGCGGCTGATGAATTCGGCATGCTGCTTCTCGGTGGCGCTGTCCTTCTTCGAGCCGAAGCTGATCACCGGCAGCAGATCCTCGACCTGGCCGAACATCCGCTTCTCGATCACCTCGCGAAGCTTCTCGTAGCTGGTCCAGGACGGGTTGCGGCCGTTGTTCTTCGCCCGAGCCCGCAGGGTGAACTTCACCACCTCGTTGCGGAAGTCCTTCGGGTTGGCGATGCCGGCGGGCTTCTCGATCTGCGACAGTTCGCTGTCGAGGATCTGCCGGTTGAGGATCTGGCCCGTGTCCGGATCCTTGAAGTCCTGGTCTTCCAGCCAGGCATCGGCATAGGCGATGTAGCGGTCGAACAGGTTCTGGCCGTACTCGCTGTAGGATTCCAGGTAGGCCTTCTGGATCTCGTGGCCGATGAACTCGGCATAGCGGCTGGCGAGTTCGGAGCGGATGAAGTCGAGATAGGCGGCCTCGGTCTCCTTGGGATACTGCTCGCGCCGGATCGCCTGCTCGAGGATGTACATCAGGTGGACCGGATCGGCGGCCACTTCCTTCGTGTCGTAGTTGAAGGTTTCCGACAGCACCTTGAAGGCGAAGCGGGTGCTGACCCCGGTCATGCCCTCGTCGACGCCGGCGGCGTCGCGATACTCCTGAACGGACTTCGCCTTGGGATCGACGTCCTTCAGGTTCTCGCCGTCATAGACCCGCATCTTGGTGTAGAGCGACGAATTCTCGTGTACGGCGAGCCGCGTGGAGACGGTGAAGCGGCTGAGCGTTTCCAGCACCTCCGGCGCGCACGGGTTCTTGGCGAGCTCGCTTTCCCGCAGGAGCTTCTCGTAGATCTGCCGTTCCTCGGTCACGCGCAGGCAGTAGGGCACCTTGACGACGAGGATGCGGTCGAGGAAGGCCTCGTTGTTCTTGTTGTTCTTGAACTGCAGCCACTCGGATTCGTTGGAGTGCGCCAGCACGACGCCCTGGTAGGGGAAGGCGCCGAAGTTCTCCGTGCCGTTGTAGTTGCCCTCCTGGGTCGCCGTCAGGAGCGGGTGCAGCACCTTGATCGGCGCCTTGAACATCTCGACGAATTCCAAGAGGCCCTGCGTCGTCCGGTTCAGGCCGCCCGAGTAGGAATAGGCGTCCGGATCGGCCTGGCTGTAGTTCTCGAGCTGGCGGATGTCCACCTTGCCGACCAGCGAGGAGACGTCCTGGTTGTTCTCGTCGCCGGGTTCGGTCTTGGCGATCGCGATCTGCCGCAACCGCGACGGCAGCATCTTGACGACGCTGAACTTGGAGATGTCGCCGCCGACCTCGTCGAGCCGCTTGGCGGCCCAGGGCGAGATCAGCCCGGTGAGGCGGCGCCGGGCGATCCCGTACTTGTCTTCCAGAAGATCGGCCATCCGCTCGGGGTGGAACAGGCCCAGCGGGCTTTCGAAGATCGGGCTGACCTTGCCGTTCACCATCAGCGTGTAGATCGGCCGAACTTCCATCAGCTTCTTCAGCCGTTCGGCCAAAGACGACTTGCCGCCGCCGACGGGACCGAGCAGGTAGAGGATCTGCTTGCGCTCTTCCAGCCCCTGTGCCGCATAGCGGAAATAGCCGACGATCCGCTCGATCGTGTCCTCCATCCCGTAGAATTCGGAGAAGGTGGGATAGATCTTGATGGTCCGGTTGGAATAGATGCGACCGAGCCGTTCGTCGGTGCTGGTATCGATCAGCGTGGGTTCGCCGATCGCTTCGACCATCCGCTCCTGTGCGGTGGCGTACATGCTTTTGTCATCTCGGCAGGCTAGGAGATATTCCTGAAGAGACATCTCCTCGCGCGCAGTGCTGGAGTAGATCTCCGAAAACAGATTGAAGACGTCGGATTCACCCCTTTGCATGTTTGTCTCCTGCGACAACCGGCGTAAGTCGGATGGAATCAAGGCCTGTGGAATCATTATACAGGAAAACGGATTTCATGGATCAATGTTCCTTTCACATAATTGGCATCCCCGGTGATTTGTGTGATGTGGCGGTCGCAAGGACTGCGGCGTCCGTCTCGTCGGAGGCGAAGCATTTTCGGCAGTCAGGGTTCTTGAGCAGAGACTCAGATTGAACGGCCATGGAGACCATTGAACACGTCTTTTCCGGCCTTGCCAACCGCGTCCGGAAGATTGAGGTGACCTGCGACATTTATGTCCGGCCAGGTATGTCCCTTACCGTTCATACGCCATTCGGGCGACGGGCATCGCAGCGCGACTGTCTCTTTGCGTGAGCCGGTTTCTCCGGATGATGGTGCGGCGCCGTCAGGCGTCTCGGCATCCATGTGGAGCCATTCTGCCGGAGCAGGTTTTTATCGGGGCTGAGCGACGATCTCGGGAACCCTCCTTGTCCACCGCGCCGGCCCTTCGGGGACGAAAAACCATCGGAACCATTGCGGCAAGATGTCGTTGACCTAGCGACGCAAGGAGAAAGTCAGATGCATGAAATGTCGAACCAGAAAGAAGTCGAGCGGCGTTCGCTGGCGGTCGAGAGCGCGCTGATCCTTCTCGTCGGCGACCTCGCCGCGCGCGGCATCGTCTCCGCCGACGAGGCGGAGAGCGTGCTGGCGGTGATTGCCGGCAGTTCCGAACGCTCGGCCGCCAGCGCCTCCGGCGCCCGCACGCTCGTCAGGCAGTTGCGGCGGTTGCGCCGCAATGACGGGCTTTCCGCACCCGGAGCGCCGGCCTTCCGGACCTGAACCGGTCCGCCCCGCGGCGGCCGCGTTCCAGCTGCAACCGGCGCCGCCGTCGTCGCACAATTCGGTTGCCACCCCTCCATGCTCTTCCTACTATCGACCCGGTCAACCGGCCGTTGAGAAAAATCAAGGTCGAGAAGTGCGCCGTCCGCTAGATGGCCTGCAACTGGAGGGACTCGCCGGATGACCAGAAAGGGTTGGATCGCCGCAGCGGTGCTGGCGCTCGTGGCGTTGGCGGGCTACTACGCCTGGAGCACGCTGCGCGGATCGGGCCTGCCCGCCGGGATCGCCAGCGGCAACGGCCGCATCGAGGCGGTCGAGATCGACATCTCCTCCAAGATCGCCGGCCGCATTGCCGAAATCTACGTGAACGAGGGCGATTTCGTCGAAGCCGGCCAGGAACTGGCGCGGATGGACACCGCCCAGCTCGTGGCCCGCCGCCGCCAGGCGGAGGCCGAACTCGCCCGTGCCAAGGTCGGCGTCGAGACGGCGGAAAGCCTGGTCCGGCAGCAGCAGGCGCAGCTGGAGGCGGCCAGCGCGCTGATCGAACAGCGCGAGGCCGAGCTGAACGCGGCCGAGACGCGGCGCAACCGTTCGGAGCAGCTCCTGAAGAGCAACACCGTGTCGCAGCAGGTGCTCGACGACGACCGCGCCAAGTACCAGGCCGCCGTCGCCACCGTTGCCGCCGCAAGGGCGCAGCAGGCGGCCGCCGAAGCCGGCGTCGGCAGCGCCAAGGCGCAGGTGATCGATGCCAAGGCGGCCGTCGAGGCGGCGGATGCGGCGATCGAGAGCATCGATGCCGACCTCGACGACAGCATCCTCCGCTCCCCGCGCACAGGCCGTGTCCAGTACCGGGTGGCGCAGCCGGGCGAGGTGCTGTCCGCTGGCGGGCGCGTCCTCAATCTCGTCGACCTGACCGACGTCTCGATGACCTTCTTCCTGCCGACCGAGCAGGCCGGCCGCGTCGAGCTCGGCAGCGAGGTCCGCATCGTGCTCGACGCCATCCCGCAATATGTCGTGCCGGCGCGGGCGACATTCGTCGCCGACGTCGCCCAGTTCACGCCTAAGACCGTCGAGACGCAGGAGGAGCGGCTGAAGCTGATGTTCCGCATCAAGGCGCGGATCGCCCCGGAGCTGCTGGAGCGGTACGTCCGGCAGGTGAAGACCGGCCTGCCGGGAATGGCCTATGTCAAGGTCTCGCCGGACGCCGAATGGCCGGAATGGCTCGGAAACGTCGTGAAATGAGCGCGCCGGCGACCGGAGCGGCACAGGGACCGGTCGCGCGGCTGCAGGACGTCGGGCTGTCCTACGGCAGCACACGGGCGCTTTCCGGCGTCACCCTCGACATCCCGGCCGGCTGCATGGTCGGCCTGATCGGGCCGGACGGCGTCGGCAAGTCCAGCCTGCTCTCGCTCATTGCCGGTGCCCGCGCCCTGCAGGGCGGCCGGATCGAGGTGCTCGGCGGCGACATCGCCGACAGCCGCCACCGCCGGCTGACCTCGCCGCGCATCGCCTTCATGCCGCAGGGGCTCGGCAAGAACCTCTACCCGACGCTGTCGGTGTTCGAGAACGCCGATTTCTTCGGCGGCCTGTTCGGCCAGGACGCCGCGGAGCGCAAGGCGCGCATCGCGACCTTGCTGGGAAGCACCGGCCTCGGTCCCTTCGCCGATCGCCCCGCGGGAAAACTCTCCGGCGGCATGAAGCAGAAGCTCGGGCTCTGCTGCGCGCTGATCCACGATCCGGACCTTCTGATCCTCGACGAGCCGACCACCGGCGTCGACCCGCTGTCGCGCCGCCAGTTCTGGGAGCTGATCGACAGGATCCGGAAGGACCGGCCGGGCATGAGCGTGATCGTTTCCACCGCCTACATGGAGGAGGCGGCGCGCTTCGACTGGCTGGTGGCGATGGATGCGGGCCGGGTGCTCGCCACCGGGTCGCCGGGCGAACTCCTGCGGCGCACCGCGACCGCCGACCTCGACGCCGCCTTCGTGGCGCTGCTCCCGGAGGAGAAGCGCCGCGGCCACGTCGCACTCGCGATCCCGCCGCGTCAGCTGCGCGAGGGCGAGGAGATCGCGATCGAGGCGGAGCACCTGACGATGCGCTTCGGCGACTTCACCGCCGTCAGCGACGTCAGCTTCCGCATCCCCCGCGGCGAGATCTTCGGCTTCCTCGGCTCGAACGGCTGCGGCAAGACGACGACGATGAAGATGCTGACCGGGCTCCTGCCGGCGAGCGAGGGCACGGCGCGGCTGTTCGGCAGCACGGTCGATCCGAAGGACATGGCCGTGCGCCGGCGCATCGGCTACATGTCGCAGGCCTTCTCGCTCTACACCGAGCTGTCGGTCCGCCAGAACCTCGATCTGCACGCCCGCCTGTTCGAGATGCCGGAGGCGGCGATCCCCGATCGCATCGCCGAGATGGCGCGGCGGTTCGACCTGACGGACGTGATGGACGCGATGCCGGACGCCTTGCCGCTCGGCATCCGCCAGCGCCTGTCGCTCGCCGTCGCCATGGTGCATTCCCCGGAAATCCTGATCCTCGACGAGCCGACCTCCGGCGTCGATCCGGTCGCCCGCGACGGCTTCTGGAGCATCCTCGCCGACCTGTCGCGCAAGGACGATGTGACGATCTTCGTCTCGACCCACTTCATGAACGAGGCGGCGCTCTGCGATCGCATCTCGCTGATGCATGCCGGCAAGGTCCTGGTCAGCGATACGCCGGCAAACATCGTGAAGATGCGCGAGGCGGATACCCTGGAGCAGGCCTTCGTCGAATTCCTCGAAGAGGCGATCGGCGAGAAGGAGGCCGCGGCGGCCGGCGCTGCCGCACCGCCGCCGGAGATTGCCGCCGATGCCGCCGCCGCGCAGGCGCGCGCCGGCCGCTTCTTCGATTTCGGCCGCATGCTGGCCTACACCCGGCGCGAGACGCTGGAACTCAGGCGCGATCCGATCCGCGCCACGCTCGCCCTGATCGGCAGCCTCGTCCTGATGTTCGTCGTCGGCTACGGCATCAACCTCGACGTCGAGGACCTGACCTTCGCCGTCCTCGACCGCGACGACACGACGATCAGCCGCGACTACGCGCTGCAGATCGCGGGCTCCCGCTACTTCATCGAGCAGCCGCCGATCGTCGACTACAACGATCTGGACCGGCGCATGCGCGCCGGCGAGATCAGCCTGGCGATCGAAATCCCGGCGGGCTTCGGGCGCGACGTGGCGCGCGGCGAGGGCGCCGAGGTCAGCGCCTGGATCGACGGCGCCATGCCGACCCGGGCCGAGACGGTGCGCGGCTATGTCGAGGGCATGCACGCCACCTGGCTGGCGCAGAAGGCGCGCGAACGCTCCGGAAACGCCACCGCCGGAAGCTACCAGATCGAGATCCGCTATCGCTACAACCCCGATGTGCAGAGCGTGGTCGCCATCGTGCCCGCGATCATCCCCATCCTGCTCCTGATGATCCCCTCGATGCTGACCGTCCTGAGCGTGGTGCGGGAGAAGGAACTGGGCTCGATCATCAATTTCTACGTGACCCCGGTCACCCGCTTCGAGTTCCTGCTAGGCAAGCAGCTGCCCTATGTGGTGCTCGCCGCCCTGAACGTCGTGATCCTGACGGCCTTCGCCATCTTCGTCTTCCGCGTGCCGTTCACGGGAAGCTCCCTGGTGTTCGGCACCGCCGCCCTTCTCTATGTCGTCGTCACCACCAGCATGGGGCTGGTCATCTCGAGCTTCATCAACAGCCAGATCGCCGCGATCTTCGGCACCGCCCTTCTGACGCTCGTCCCCGCCGTCCAGTATTCCGGCATGATTGATCCGGTCTCCTCGATGCAGGGCTTCGGCGCCTTCGTCGGCAACATCTTCCCGACCACCTATTTCGTCACGATCTCGCGCGGCTCGTTCTCCAAGGCGCTGGGGTTTGCCGATCTCGGCCCCTCCTTCGTGCCGCTGCTGATCGCGGTCCCGCTGCTCCTCGGCCTCGGCGCGGCCTTCCTCAAGAAGCAGGCGACGTGACATGAGGCTCGCCAACGTCTACCGGCTGGGGATCAAGGAGCTGTGGGGACTGGCGCGCGACCCGGTGCTGCTGATCCTGATCGTCTATTCGTTCTCGCTGTCGATCTATTCGGCCTCCAACGCCCAGCCCGAGACGCTGAACCACGCGGCGATCGCGATCGTCGACGAGGACGAGTCGCCGGTGTCCTCCCGCATCATCACCGCCTTCTACCCGCCGCTCTTCTCCGTGCCCAAGCTGATCGGCCAGGCGGAGATGGACAGCCGCATGGACGCAGGGCTCGATACCTTCGCCCTCGACATCCCGCCGAACTTCCAGCGCGACCTCTTGGCCGGCCGGTCGCCGGCGATCCAGCTCAACATCGACGCCACGCGCATGTCGCAGGCGTTTTCCGGCGGCGGTTACGTGCAGTCGATCGTCGCGGGCGAGATCGACGAATACCTGAACCGCCATCGCGACACCGCCGACGTCCCGGTGGAACTCGTCCTGCGCGCCGCCTTCAATCCGCAGCTCGACAAGGGCTGGTTCATGCCGATCGCCAACGTCATCACCTCGATCACCATGCTGTCGATCATCCTGACGGGCGCGGCGCTGATCCGCGAGCGCGAGCACGGCACGATCGAGCATCTGCTGGTGATGCCGGTCACCCCGACCGAGATCATGGTGAGCAAGATCTGGTCGATGGGGCTCGTCGTCCTCGTCGCCTCGGCGCTCTCGCTGCTCGTCGTCGTGCGCCTCATCCTCGACGTTCCGCTGCAGGGCTCGTTCGCGCTGTTTCTGGCGGGCACTGCGCTGCAGCTCTTCGCCACCACCTGCATGGGCATCTTCCTCGCCACCGTCGCCGGCACCATGCCGCAGTTCGGCCTGCTGCTGATGCTCGTGCTTCTGCCGCTGCAGGTGCTCTCCGGGGCGATGACGCCGCGAGAGAGCATGCCGGAATTCATCCAAACCCTGATGCTCGCAGCGCCCAACACCCATTTCGTGATCCTGGCGCAGTCGATCCTGTTCCGCGGGGCGGGGCTGTCGGTCGTCTGGCCGCAGCTCCTGGCACTCTGCGTGATCGGGGCTATCTTCTTCTATTTCTCGCTGCGCCGCTTCAGGCAGTTCCTGCGATAGGAAACGCCACACGCCCTTCGCCAGACCGTTACCGGGAAGAATGAGGAGACATTCCATGACACCGAATACGACCGGAACCGAGAGACGTCGGCTGGACGCGGGCGAGATCGCCCTGATCGACCGCTACTGGCGGGCGGCGAACTATCTGTCGGTCGGTCAGATCTACCTTCTCGACAATCCGCTGCTGCGCGAGCCGCTGAAGGCCGAGCACATCAAGCCGCGGCTGCTCGGCCACTGGGGCACGACGCCGGGGCTGAACTTCGTCTACGCCCACCTGAACCGGATCATCCGCGCCCGCGATGCGGATATCATCTATGTCTGCGGTCCGGGCCACGGCGGGCCGGGCATGGTCGCCAACACCTATCTGGAAGGCACCTACAGCGAGGTCTACCCGGAGATCGCCGAGAACGCTGCCGGCATGCAGAAGCTCTTCAAGCAGTTCTCCTTCCCGGGCGGCGTGCCGAGCCACGTGGCGCCGGAGACGCCCGGATCCATCCACGAGGGCGGCGAGCTCGGCTATGCGCTCGTGCACGCCTACGGCGCCGCCTTCGACAACCCCGGCCTCGTCGTCGCCTGCGTCGTCGGCGACGGCGAGGCGGAGACCGGGCCGCTTTCAGGGAGCTGGCAGTCGCACAAGTTCCTCAATGCCGCCCGCGACGGGGCGGTGCTGCCGATCCTGCATCTGAACGGCTACAAGATCGCCAATCCCACCGTTCTTGCCCGGATGAGCGACGAGGATCTCAGGGGCCTCTTTTCCGGTCACGGCTACCAGCCCTTTTTCGTCGAGGGCCACGAACCGGAGAAGATGCATGCCCGCATGGCCGAGGTGCTGGACGAGGTCTTCGACATCATCGCCGCGATCCAGGCCGAAGCGCGCGCCGGCCGGGCGGGGCACGCCTGCCCGCGCTGGCCGATGATCGTGCTCAGGAGCCCGAAGGGCTGGACGGGGCCGAAGGAGGTGGACGGCCTGAAGGTGGAGGATTTCTGGCGCTCGCACCAGGTTCCGGTCTCCAACTGCCGCGGCGACGAAGGCCACCGCAAGATCCTCGAGGACTGGCTGCGCAGCTACGATCCCGAGGATCTGTTCGATGCCGCAGGACGGCTGAAGGGGGAACTGCGGGCCCTGGCGCCGCAGGGCCGCCGCCGCATGGGCGCGAACCCGCATGCCAATGGCGGCCTGTTGCGCCGCGAGCTCGAGACGCCGGACTTTCGCGACTACGCGCTCACGGTCGAAAGCCCGGGACAGGCGAACGGCCAGTCGACCAAGGTGCTCGGCAGCTATTTGCGCGACGTGCTGCGGATGAACGACAAGCATGCGAACTTCCGCGTCTTCGGCCCCGACGAGACGGAATCGAACCGGCTCGGCGACGTCTTCCAGGCGACCAACCGCGTCTGGATGCAGGACATCCTGCCCTATGACGTGCACCTCTCCCCCGACGGCCGGGTGATGGAGGTGCTGAGCGAACACCTCTGCCAGGGCTGGCTGGAGGGCTACCTGCTGACGGGCCGGCACGGCTTCTTCTCCTGCTACGAAGCCTTCATCCACATCGTCGATTCGATGTTCAACCAGCACGCCAAGTGGCTGCAGGTGTCGCGCGAACTGCCCTGGCGCAAGCCCGTGTCGTCGCTGAACTACCTTTTGACGTCGCATGTCTGGCGCCAGGACCACAACGGGCTCAGCCACCAGGATCCCGGCTTCGTCGATCTCGTCGCCAACAAGAAGGCGGACATCGTCCGCATCTACCTGCCGCCCGATGCCAACACGCTGCTGTGGGTCGGCGACCATTGCCTGAAGACCTACGACCGCATCAACGTCATCGTCGCCGGCAAGCAGCCCGAGCCGCAATGGCTCTCGATCGACGAGGCCATCCGTCATTGCGAGGCGGGCATGGGCCGGTGGGCATGGGCCAGCAACGACGAGGGCGGCGAGCCGGACGTGGTCATGGCCTGCGCCGGCGACGTGCCGACCATGGAGACGCTCGCGGCCGTCGACCTGTTGCGCGAACATGTCCCCGATCTGAAGATCCGGGTGGTCAACGTGGTCGACCTGCTGGCGCTGCAGCCGCAGTATCGCCACCCGCACGGCCTCGACGATGCCGATTTCGACGCGCTGTTCACGAGGAACCGCCCGGTCGTCTTCGCCTATCACGGCTATCCCTACCTGATCCACCGGCTGACCTACAAGCGCGCGAACCACGGCAACATCCATGTGCACGGCTTCATCGACGAGGGCACGACGACGACGCCCTTCGACATGACGGTGATGAACGAGCTGGACCGCTACCACCTGGCGCTGGCCGCCATAAGGTGGGTGCCGGGACTGGAACAGCGGGCGCCCGAGGTCGTGGCCGAATTGCAGGGCCGGCTCGACGCACACCATCACTACGTCCGCGCCTATGGCGACGACATGCCGGAGATCCGCGACTGGACATGGTCGCGCTGACCCCGGTGCGAGAGGGGGAGATACGCGCCGCCGCGCCTCAGGGCGGGCGGCGGTGGCTCCCGGCTTGACATCGCGGCGCGACTGCGGGACGACGGCAGGCGGTCGCCTTTCCCCACCCCTGCCTGCCCGAAGGATTTTCCCAACATGCCCGGTCCCTATGTCGTGCCCGTCCACGGTGATCCAGAACTGCCGAAGGAGGTCGACGTCGTCGTGATCGGCGGCGGCATCATCGGCACGTCGACGGCGCTCGAGCTTTCCGAGCGGGGCTTGCGGGTCGCGCTGTGCGAGAAGGGCGGGATCGCGCAGGAGCAGTCGAGCCGCAACTGGGGCTGGGTGCGCATTGCCTGCCGCGACCCGCGCGAGGTGCCGCTGATGGCGCAGTCGCTGCGCATCTGGGACACGCTCGACCAGCGCACCGGCCGCGATACCGGCTTCCGGCGCGCCGGCATCATCTTCACCTCCTCGACGGAGCGGGAGTTCGCCGATCACGGCCGCTGGATCAAGAACCTCGAAGGCTACGACATCGAGGCGCGCATGCTGGACGGCGCCGAGTTCCGCAGGATGTATCCCGGCACCACGATGAACCTGAAGGGGGCGCTCTATACGCCGACCGACGCGAGGGCCGAGCCACAGAAGGCGGCCCCCGCCATTGCCGAGGCCGCGCGGACAAGGGGAGCGGCGATCCTCACCGAATGCGCCGTGCGCGGCATCGAGACGGCGGCCGGCGCGGTCTGCGGCGTCGTCACCGAGCGCGGCGCGATCGCCTGCCGGGCGGTGGTGCTGGCCGGCGGCGCCTGGTCCAGCCTGTTCGCCGGCACGCTCGGCATCCATCTGCCGCAGCTGAAGGTGCTGAACTCTGTGCTGCGCACCAGGCCGCTGGAGGGCGCGCCCGAGCAGACGATGTGGGCATCGGGCTTCGCCTTCCGCAAGCGCCAGGACGGCGGTTACACGGTCGCCTCCGGCCACGAGAACATCGTCGACATCGTGCCGAAATCCTTCCGCTTCGCCGTCGACTTCCTGCCGGCGCTGAAGAAGGAGTGGCGTGCGCTGAAGTTCCGCGCCGGCTGGCGCTTCCTCGACGAGGCCCGCATTCCCGACCGCTGGGCGCTGGACGAGCCGAGCCCGTTCGAATACTGCCGCGTCCTCGATCCCGTGCCGTCGAAGAGGATGTCGGACCACGCGCTGGCCAACCTGCGCCGCGCCTTTCCGGTGTTCGAGAAGGCCGAGGTCGCCCAGCGCTGGGGCGGCATGATCGACGTCACCCCGGATGCGGTGCCGGTGATTTCCGCCGTCGACCGCATTCCCGGCTTCCACATCGCCACCGGCTTCTCCGGCCACGGTTTCGGCATCGGACCGGGGGCGGGACGGCTGATGGCCGATCTCGTCGCCGGCGACACCCCGATCGTCGACCCGCGGGATTTCCGCCTGTCGCGCTTCACCGACGGCTCCAAGATAGAACTGATCAGCGGCTTCTGATCGCGCGCAAGAAGCCGGGACAGGCGCCCGGCACTACACGTCCAGCGCCTTCTGCATCCGGTCGTAGCAGCAACAGCAGCGACCGTGCAGGACATGGCGGCTGCGCACGACCAGGCGGCCGCGATTGTAGGTGATGGCGCCCGCGTTCATCAGGTCGGTGCAGACGGCGTTGACCGTCGCGCGCCGCAGCGCGAGCAGTTGCGATATGGCCTCCTGGGTGATCTGGAACTCGTCGCCGGCCATCCGGTCGTGTGCCTGCAGCAGCCAGCGCGAGACCCGCTGCTCGGCCGTGTGCCGGCTGTTGCAGGCGGCCGATTCCATCAATTGTTCGATGAAGGCGCGGACATAGCCGAACATCGCGCTCCGCATGCCCTCGAACCGTGCGAGCGCCCGTTCGAACTCGGCGGCCGCGACAAAGAGCGCCCGGCCCGGCACCTGGACGACCGACCGGCCAAGCGCCCGGTCGCCGCCGAGGACGACGGCCAGCCCCAGCGCGCCCTCGCGGCCGAGCGAGGCCTTCTCGACGTTCCTGCCGCTGGCGATATCCGTGACGTAGGATATCACCCCCTCCAGCGGGAAGACGACATGGGTCAGCGCTGCGCCGTCGTCGAAGACGGTCTCGCCGGCAAGTATCGGTCGTATTTCACCCCGCTCGAACAGGAAATCGCGCGCATCCGGCCGCAACGAGGCAAGGACGCGGTTGCCCGGCAAGGTGATCAAGTTGTGTTTTTCAGTCACGAACAGCCCCAGCATGTGCTGGATATATTTGTATCATCAATTATCGCAGGTTCAAATCAACATTCATTGCTTGTTAAGTACGTTATGCGTCATAACGATACATCCGGTTGTCCAAAGATGAGAAAACGACGGGACTTTCGACTGGAGGGTGTTCGTAGAACGATCCGAATGGATTTCGGCACCCGCCGGATATTCTTCCGGGCAGGGTGCAGAGCGGAGCTTCGCGCCGCTCTACGCTCGGTCTTTTCGACCTAACGGGTGTCCTTGAGACGCTGCATGATGCCCCGTGCCGCGGCGCGTCCGGTCGCGAGGCAGGCGGTCAGGAGATAGCCGCCGGTGGGAGCTTCCCAGTCGAGCATTTCGCCGGCGGCGAAGACGCCCGGCATCGCCTTGATCATGAAGCCGTCGTCGACCCCCACCCAGTCGATGCCGCCGGCAGAGGAAATCGCCTCGGCGATCGGCCGGGGGCGCAGCAGGGGCAGGGGCAGCGCCTTGATCGTCCGCGCCAGGGCGTCGGGCGCGGATCGGGACGCATCGGGGACCAGTTCGCGCAGGAGGCCGGCCTTGACGCCGGCGAGGCCCGCGCCCTTGCGCAGGCGGTTGGCGAAGCTCTCCTTCGTCCCCCGGCGGGCAAGGTCCCGCGCGATGCGGGCCGCCTCCCGCCCCGGCGCCAGATCGAGCACGAGCGTTGCTGTGCCTTCCGCCTCGATCCGGTCGCGGAGTGCCGCGGCATGCGCATAGACGAGGCTGCCCTCGATACCGTGCCGGGAGACGACGAACTCGCCGGGAAACGTGCCGGCGTCGGAGGTCGCGGTGACGCCCTTGAGCGGCTGGCCGGCGAAGCGCTCGACGAAGCCCTCGCTCCAGGCCAGGTCGAAGCCGCAATTGGCGGGACGGAAGGGGCGCACCGGCACGCCGCGCTCCTGCAGGTGCTCCACCCAGGCGGCGTCGGAGCCGAGCCGCGGCCAGCTGGCGCCGCCGAGCGCCAGCAAGACGGCACGGCAGGACAGGCTCTTGCGCCCCTCCGGCGTTTCGAAGACGACCGCGTCGCCGTCGAAGCCGACCCAGCGATGGCGCGTGTGGACCTTTGCCCCCTGCGCCTCGAGGCGGCGCAGCCAGGCGCGCAGCAGCGGCGAAGCCTTCATCGCCGTCGGAAAGACGCGGCCCGACGTGCCGACGAAGGTCTCGATGCCGAGCCCGGCCGCCCAATGCCGCACGTCGTCCGGCGTGAACGCCTCGAGCGGCGGCCGGAGACGGGCGGATGCCGTGCCGAAGCGTTCGGCAAAGCGGGAGAACGGCTCGGAATGGGTGATGTTCAGCCCGGACTTTCCGGCCAGCAGGAACTTGCGCGCCACCGTCGGCATCGCCTCGTACACGGCCACCGGCCATCCCGCCGCCGACAGCACCTCGGCCGCCGCAAGCCCGGCAGGACCGCCGCCGATGACCGCGATCTCGTCCCGTTCCATCCCGTCCATCGTCTCCGTTTCCACCGCGGCACTCTTGGCGTGCGCCGCGCGATGGCGCAAGGGTGTTGCACCGTCGAATCGGATGTGGATGCCGCAGACGCGCGTTGGCAATGTATCGGCCATCGGCTAGCGTGGCCGGAAGCTCAGAGGGAAGAGATGCGATGACAACGAGCGCCCCGGATGACATCGCCGTCAATCTGCGGATCGATTTCTCGCGCGAGGAGCGGCTCGGGCGCGGCAAGATCATGCTTTTGTCCCGGATCATCGAGACCGGCTCGATCTCGGCTGCCGGCCGGTCGATGGACATGTCCTATCGCCGCGCCTGGATGCTCGTCGACACGATGAACCGCATGTTTGCCATCCCGGTGGTGGAATCCCAGCGCGGCGGCAAGCAGGGCGGCGGCGCCGTCGTCACCGCCTTCGGCGAGGAACTGCTGGCGCGGTTCCGGAAGATGGAGGCGAAGGCGCGGGAGGCGATCGGCGACGATCTCGACTGGCTGCAGTCCCATCGGGCGCAGGACGGCGCGGACCAGCAAGGCCGCCGCTAGCGAAGGTCGAGCGCGACCGTCTTGATGATGGCGAAGACCGCCTTGCCCGGCGCAAGCTCCAGCCGCTCCCCGGAAAGCGCCGTGATCCGGGCGTGGACGATGTCGCCGCCGCAGCCGATGCGGACGGTGATCATGCCTTCGCCGTCGTCGGCGATCGCTTCGATCGTGCCCTCCAGGATGTTGAGCGCGCTGAGCCCGGTCGGCCGGCTGGTCGCCAGCATCACGTCGCGGGCGGGAATGTGCAGCCGCACCGTCTTGCCGACGCCGACCTCGGCGTTCGGCACGTGCAGGCAATTGTCCTTGAGGCGCACGGTCGCCAGCCGGTGCGGCGGATCGAAGGCCTCGACCACGCCGGTGAGCACGCTGCCCGCCTCGCGGCGATTGGCCGCGGTCGCAAGGCCGGGGCCGCTGAGCACGTCCGATACCAGCCCGACCGCCTCGACCTCGCCCTCGCGCATCATCACGACCCGGTCGGCAAGGCGCGCCACCTCGTGGACGGCGTGGCTGACATAGACGATCGGCACTTTCGTCTCGTCCCGCAGCCGCTCCAGATAGGGCAGGATCTCGGCCTTCCGCTCCTCGTCGAGTGCCGCGAGCGGCTCGTCCATCAACAGCAGCCGCGGTGCGGCGAGCAGCGCCCGGCCGATGGCGACGCGCTGCCGTTCGCCGCCGGAAAGATTGGCCGGCCGCCGCTCCAGCAGGTGGCCGATGCCCAGGAGATCGACCACGTGGTCGAGCTCCTCGGTAACGGCGCCGCGCGGCGCGAACCAGCGGCCGTAGGTCAGGTTGCCGCGGACGGAGAGGTGCGGGAACAGCCGCGCCTCCTGGAACACGATGCCGAAGCGCCGCCGGTGCTTCGGCACGAAGACGCCCCGCTTGCCGTCGAAGAGAACGTCGCCGTCGAGCGTGATGTGGCCCTCGTCCGGGCGGATCAGGCCGGCGATCGCCCGCACCAGCGAGGTCTTGCCCGAGCCCGAACGGCCGAACAGCGCGGTCACGCCGCCCTCCGCCTCGAAAGCGGCATCGAGACGGAAGTTGCCGAGCCGATGGCGGACCTGGACGGAAAGCGTCATTCGAAGTTGACCCGCTTGCCGATCACGTGCGCCAGGAATTCGGAGGCGAGCAGGGCGGCCATCGAGATGACGATCGCGACGATCGTCAGCCGCATCGCCCCCAGATCGCCGCCCGGCACCTGGGTGAAAGTGTAGATCGCCGCCGACAGCGTCTGCGTCTCGCCGGGAATGTTGGAGACGAAGGTGATCGTCGCGCCGAACTCGCCCATCGCCTTGGCGAACGACAGGATCATTCCGGCGATGATGCCGGGCAGGATCAGGGGCAGGGTGACGGTCAGGAACACCCAGGCGGGATTGGCGCCGAGCGTGCCGGCGGCGTCCTCCAGCTTGCGGTCGACCGCATCGAGCGAGAGCCGGATCGAGCGGACCAGCAGCGGAAAGCCCATCACCGCGCAGGCGAGTGCCGCCCCGGTCCAGCGGAACGAGAAGACGATGCCGAAATACTGGTCGAGGAGGGCGCCGATCGGCCCCTTGCGGCCGAACAGGATCAGCAGCAGGAAGCCGGTCACGACCGGCGGCAGGATCAGCGGCAGGTGGACGACGCCGTTGAGGATCGACTTGCCGAAGAACCGGCCGCGCGAGAGCGCCAGCGCCGCGAGGATGCCGAAGGGCAGGCTTGTTGCGACGGCGACGGAGGAGACCAGCAGGCTGAGCCGGATCGCCGTCACTTCGTCTTCGCTGAGGGTCAGCCAGTCCAATTCGGGTCACTCACGATGGCGCAGGGCGGCCGGAGCCGCAGGTCGGGATGCGAGGGACGGCCACGCTAGCGCAAAGTCTCTAACAAAATCGACGCCGCGCACCAACAAGGGCGCGCGGCGCGAAGGCGGGGGGTCACTTCAGGATGGTGAAGCCCTGCTCGGTGAAGAAGGGGGCGGCCTTGTTCGACTTCAGGAAGTCGAGATAGGCGGCAGCCTCGGTGCTCGTCGAACCGCTGAGGATCGCCACCGGGTAGATGATCGGCGGATGGCTGTCCTCCGGGAAGGTGCCGACGATCGCAACACCCGGGTCGGCGGCGGCATCCGTCTGGTAGACGATGCCGTAGGGCGCCTCGCCGCGGGAGACCAGCGCCAGCGCCGCGCGCACGCTTTCCGCGCCGGCGACCTTCCCCTCGACCGAGGACCAGACGCCGAGCTTCTCCAGCGCCGCCTTGCCGTACTTGCCGGCCGGCACGCTGTCGACCGCACCCATGGCGAGCCTGCCGTCGCCGACGAGGGCGGCGAGGTCGAAGCCCTGTTTGATCTCCACCGGCTTGGCGGCGTCCTTCGGGGCGACGAGCACGATGCGGTTGCCGAGCAGGTTCGCGCGCGTGTCCTCCTTGATCAGCTTCTTCTCGGCCACGTAGTCCATCCAGGCGAGGTCGGCGGAGATGAAGACGTCGGCAGGCGCGCCGGCCTCGATCTGCTTGGCGAGCGCGGAGCTCGCCGCATAGGAAACGGTGGTTTCCGTACCCTTTTCCTTGTCCCAGGCCGCATTCGCGGCATCGAGGGCGTTCTTCAGGCTGGCGGCTGCGAAGACGGTGATCTTGTCTGCGGCCGACGCCGGCGTGTGCACGGCGGCGACGCCCAGCCAGGCTAGGGCGAACGTGGCGAGCGCGACCCTCGCCAGATGACGACGTTTGAATTCCATGCTGTGCTCCTGTTGTGCGAAATATTTCAATGGATATAACGGTCTGGGGCTGATGGCTAGTGTTATATTTCCAGAAATATATCGCTTGCGAAACGCCCGCCCGTCCGGGACATTGCGCGGGCGAAAAGCAGGACGTACGGTCCGGCTGCGGGATGACAGGAGCAAGCCATGGTACGGGAAAACGAAATCCGGGAAAACGAGGTCGCCGTCTCGCCGCCGGAGCCCGTCGATGCGGGGCTGACGTTCATCGGCCGCATCCGCACGCCGTGGGAATCGCGTCTGATGTGCCCGCGGCAGGGCCGCCATGACGGGCCGCTGTGCCGGATCGAGATCTTCGAGCCCTGGGTGCCGGCGCTCGCCGGCGTCGAGGCGTTCGAGCGGCTGGAGGTGCTCTACTGGCTGGACCGGTCGCGGCGCGACCTCGTGCTGCAGAGCCCGGCCAGCAACGGCAAGGTGCACGGCACCTTCTCGCTGCGCTCTCCCGTCCGGCCGAACCCGATCGGCAGCTCGATCGTGCTCTTGGAGGGCGTCGAGGGCAACGTCCTGCTGGTGCGCGGTCTCGACTGCCTGGACGGCACGCCGCTGCTCGACCTGAAGCCCGACCGGTCGCTGTTCAAGCCGATCGCTCCGCCGCAGCCCGGCGATTTCGAGACGGGCGATGCGGCAGAAGCTAAACACTGCCAGAAGGCATGAGGCCGGGCCGGCGCATGCCGGCCTCTCTCACATCTGCGCCGACATGCCCCCGTCGACCGTCAGCGTGATGCCGTTGACGAAGCTCGCGGCCGGCGAGCCGAGGAAGAGCGCGGCCGGCGCCAGTTCCTCCGGCCGGCCCCAGCGTCTCAGCGGAATGCGGACATCGACGAAGGCCTGCACGCGCGGGTCCTCCGCCATGGTGCGGTTCGGATCGGTGACGAACCAGCCGGGCGCGATCGCGTTCACCGTCAGCGTGTCGGAGCCGAATTCGACGGCGAGCGAGCGGGTGAGCGCCTCCAGCCCGCCCTTGGACGCGGTATAGGCCGGATCCGGCGCGCGGGCGATCCGCGCGGCGATCGAGGTCACGAAGATCAGCCGCCCGGCACGGGATTGCTGCAGCAGCGGAAGGGCTGCCCGCGCCAGCCGGTAGGCCGCCGTCAGGTTGACGTCGAGCAGGGCGGCAAAGGCGGCGCCGTCGAGTGCCTCGGTCGGCCGCCGGTCGCGCAGGCTCGCCGCATGCACGACCACGTCGAGCCCGCCCAGCACAGCCGACGTCCGGCGAACGATGTCCTCCGGTTCGGCAACGAGGTCGCCCACGAGCGCCGCGGCCGAGCAGCCCGCGTCGCGCAGGCGCGCCGCATGCGCCTCGAGCAGGTCGCGGTCGCGTCCGTTGAGGGCGACCGCCGCCCCCTCGCGCGCAAAGGCGCGGGCGATCTCCAGCCCCAGCCCGCGGGTTGCGCCCGTCACGAGAACGCGTCGTTTGCCGTCTGTCATCTGAACCCTCGCATGTTGGCCGGCCCGCCGATCGTTCGGCCGGGCAGGCGGACGCCCGGTGCTTGTCCCGATGTGCTTAGAGCCGGAAGACGAAAACCGGAAGGAGAAGAATGCGTGATGGCGGAGCGAAAGGCGCGCTGGCGCGGTCCCGCCGGCGATGGCCGTCCGGCCGGTGCCGCCTAGGATCCGTGCACCATCTTCGCCGGCGTCGACAGGAGCTCGCCCTCCGGCGGCGGCGTATCGCTGCCCGAACCTGACGTCTGCTGAAGCACCACGATGCTCAGGATCGAGGCGACCATGACCACGAGAACGACGAGCAATATCCGTGCCGGCATGAACCCTTCCTTTCGTGGGCCGGAAACGGGGCAGTCCGCTTTAGGTTCCACGCATGCAGCCTATAGGTGAACGGCACGGTTCCGCCACCCGTTTTTGTCAGATGACCTTGCCGGGATTGAGAATCCCCTTCGGATCCAGCGCCTGCTTGATCCGCCGCATCGCCGCAAGCTCCTCCGGGCTGCGCGAGCGGTCGAGATAGGCGCGCTTCAGCGTGCCGATGCCGTGCTCGGCGGAAATCGAGCCGTTGAAGCGCTGCACCAGCCCATAGGCGATCTCGTCGATCGCATGCAGGTCGTCCTCCGATGCCGCGCCGATGGAAATGGCGACATGGAGGTTGCTGTCGCCGATATGGCCGAAGAAGGAGACATGGGCGCCGGGAAAGCGCTGCAGCAGGGCGGCTTCGCACGCCTCCGCATAGCGCCCGATCTCGCCGATCGGCAGGCTGACGTCGAGATTGACCAGTGACGGCAGAAGCTGGCCCATCAGGTGGCCCTCGCGGACCGACCAGAAGCGCTGCGCCTCCTTTTCCGACTGGGCGATGAGCGCGTCGACGATCAGCTCCGCCTCCAGCGCCTCGCCGAGGAAGGCCTCGAAGCGCTCGCGCGCCGCATCCGATCCGTCGTCGTCCTGCTCGATGATCACGAGGAAGGGATAGTCGGCGTCGAAGAGCTTGACGGCCGCGGCCCTGGCGTTGAAGCCGACATAGCTCTGCCACATGGCCTCGAAGGCGGAGAGGGCGGCAAGTTCGCGCTGCGCCTTGCCGAGCAGCCGCACGACCGCCTCGTAGTCTTCAAGCGCCGCGAGCGCGGTCCGGCGTCCCGGCATCAGCGGCTTCAGCTTCAGCACGGCGCGGGTGATGATGCCGAGCGTTCCCTCCGCGCCGATGAAGAACTGGCGCAGGTCGTAGCCGGTGTTGTTCTTCGTCATCTTGTTCAGCATCGAGAGCACGCTGCCGTCGGCGAGCACGACTTCCAGGCCCAGCACGTTGTCGCGCGTCACGCCGTGGCGGATCACCCGGATGCCGCCGGCATTGGTCGAGATGGTGCCGCCGATCTGGCAGCTTCCGCGCGCGCCGAGGTCGATCGGCAGCAGCATGCCGGCGTCTGCCGCCGCGATCTGCGCCGTCTCCAGCACGGTCCCGGCCTTGACCGTCATCGTTCCGGCCGCCGTATCGATCTCCTCGATGCCGGAAAGGTTCTCCAGCGAGATCGCCACTTCGCCGCCCGCGGCATTGGCGCCGCCGGCCAGCCCCGTCAGTCCGCCCTGCGGGACGACCGGCTGGCCATGCGCATGGCAGATGCGCAGCGCAGCCGAGACCTCGTCGACGCTCCTGGGACGGATGACGGCCAGCGGCAGGACCCGCCCCGTCAGGCTCTCGTCGCTCCGGTAGCGCTCGCCGATCGCCGTGCCGGTCAGCACCCTGTCCGGCCCCAGCGCGGTCTGCAGTTCGTCGATGATGCTCATGAAGGCTTCCTGTCGGATGGCGCTTGGCGGAGGGAACTGCATATCCGGCTGCGGGATCGAATGCAACGGGACCGGTTGCGGTGAAAAGGTACGAGCCTGGCTTATAAGTATCGGAAAATGAAGGGATTTTTCAAATTTCAGGATTTCCCGCGGCGCTCTTGACTCCGGAGAAGGTGTCTCCATAATGCTCAGATGTCAGACCAATTTGAGAAGCTGACATCAAACGGGGAATTGGCCGCATGACGGCGAGAATGGATGCCAAGCCGGCAATCATGCCGTTGCCGCCGATGGACCGGGCCCGCCAGGTCACCGAGGCGCTGGCGACCTATATCGGCCAGGCCAATCTCAGGGCCGGCGACCGGCTCCCCGCCGAGCGCGAGCTGATGACGGCGCTTGCCGTCGGCCGTTCGACCATCCGCGAGGTCATCCGCCATTTCCAGGCGCTCGGCGTCATGGAGACCCGCAAGGGCAGCGGCACCTACCTGCTGAAGCCGGTGACGACCGCGACGATCCACATGCCGCTGTCCTTCGATGCCGTGCACCTGCGCGACGCGCTGCTGCAGACGCTGGAGGTCCGCCGCGGCATCGAGTGCGAGGCCAACATGGTCGCCGCCCGCCGCCGCACGGCCGCCGATCTGGTCGTCATCGAGGAGAAGCTCGACGCGATGGAGCGCGTGCACCTGGCCAAGGGCACCTCCGGGCCCGAGGACCTCGCCTTCCATCTGGCGATCTACGACGCCACCCACAACCCGCTGTTCCGCCAGCTCCTGGAGCAGATGCGCGAGGCCTTCGAACGCTTCTGGGACGAGCCCTTCGATCGTCCGGACTTCGCCCGCCGCTCCTTTCCCTTCCACCGCACGCTTTTCAACGCGATCGCAGCCCAGGACACCGAGGCTGCCCGGCGCGAAACGCTCAAGATTCTCGACGTCGTCGAGGAAGACATCAAGGAAATGTCCAAATGATCAACGGCTCCGATCCGATCGACCTCGCCTCGCTCATCGTCGCCCACGACGAGAGCAACGCCTTCGAGGCCGTGGTGCCGCCGATCGTGCAGACCTCGCTCTTCACCTTCTCCTCCTATGACGAGATGGTCGCGGCCTATCGCGGCGAGATCGTCCGGCCGATCTATACCCGCGGCCTGAACCCGACCGTGCGCGCCTTCGAGGAAATGCTGGCGAAGCTGGAAGGCGGCGAGGATGCCATGGGCTTTGCCAGCGGCATGGCGGCGATCTCCTCCACGGTCCTCTCCTTCGTCGAGCCCGGCGACCGCATCGTTGCGGTCAAGCACGTCTATCCCGACGCCTTCCGCCTGTTCGGCACGATCCTGAAGCGGATGAAGATCGAGGTGACCTATGTCGACGGCCGCGACGAGGAGGAGGTCGCCCGCGCGCTGCCGGGCGCCAAGCTCTTCTACATGGAAAGCCCGACGAGCTGGGTGATGGACGTCCACGACGTCGGCGCGCTGGCAGCCCTTGCCAAGCGCCACGGCATCGTCTCGGTGATCGACAACAGCTGGGCGAGCCCGGTCTTCCAGAAGCCGCTGTCGCTCGGCGTCGATCTCGTCCTGCATTCCGCCTCGAAATATCTCGGCGGCCACAGCGACGTCGTCGCCGGCGTCGTCACCGGCTCGAAGGAGTTGATCGGCCGTATCCGCGCCGAGGCCTATCCCTATCTCGGCGGCAAGCTCTCGCCCTTCGATGCCTGGCTCCTGGTGCGGGGGCTTCGCACCCTGCCGATCCGCATGAAGGCGCACGAGGCCTCGGGCCTCGAGATCGCCCGCCGCCTGCAGGCGCTCCCGATCGTCGAAAGCGTCCAGCATCCAGCCCTCGCCAACCGCCTGCCGCCCGGCCTGACCGGCACCTCCGGCCTGTTCTCCTTCATCTTCCGCGAAGGCATCGACATCCGCGCCTTCGCCGACAAGCTCGACCTCTTCAAGCTCGGCGTCAGCTGGGGCGGCCACGAGAGCCTGATCGTGCCCGGGCAGGTCGTGCTGCAGCAGAAAGCCCAGCCCAATTCCGCGCATGCCTTCGGCATTCACCTGCGGTCCGTGCGTCTCCATGTCGGCCTCGAAGGAACCGGGGCCCTGTGGAGTGATCTGGAGGCGGCGATCGCCGCCGCTTCCCAAACGTAAGAGCAATAAACCGAAAGCCCATAAGGGGGAGCGACCATGAAAAGACTACTGACTGCCGCATTGTTCGCCGCGATGATGTCGGGCACCGCCCTGGCCGACACCACGCTGAAGCTCGTCGAGGTCATCACCAGCCCCGAGCGCACCGAGACGCTGAAGTCCATCGTCGGCAAGTTCGAGGCCGCCAACCCGGGCACCAAGGTCGAGATCATCTCGCTGCCCTGGGGCGAGGCCTTCCAGAAGTTCGCCACCATGGTCTCGGCCGGTGAGATCCCCGACGTCATGGAGATGCCGGACACCTGGCTGTCGCTCTATGCCAACAACGGCATGCTGGAGAGCCTCGAGCCGTACCTCGCCAAGTGGGAGCACACCACGAGCCTGACCGACCGCGCGCTCGAACTCGGCCGCGACGTCAACGACACCGCCTACATGCTGCCCTACGGCTTCTACCTGCGGGCGATGTTCTACAACAAGAAGCTGCTCGAAGAGGCCGGCGTGGCCGAGCCACCGAAGACGATGGACGCGTTCGCGGAAGCCGCCAAGAAGGTCTCAGCACTTCCCGGCAAGTCCGGCTACTGCCTGCGCGGCGGCCCGGGCGGCCTGAACGGCTGGATGATGTTCGGCGCCAGCATGGCCGGCGACAACAAGTTCTTCAACGAGGACGGCACCTCGACCATGAACAGCGAAGGCTGGGTCAAGGGCCTGACCTGGCTGATCGACCTCTACAAGAACGGCTATGCGCCGAAGGACAGCGTCAACTGGGGCTTCAACGAGATCGTCGCCGGCTTCTACAGCGGCACCTGCGCCTTCCTCGACCAGGACCCGGACGCGCTGATCGCGATCGCCGAGCGCATGAAGGCCGAGGACTACGGCATCATGACCATGCCCAAGGGCCCCGCCGGCAAGACCTTCCCGACGATCGGCTATGCCGGCTGGTCGATGATGGCGGCGAGCGAGAACAAGGACCTGTCCTGGAAGCTGATCGAGACGCTGGAAGGCCCGGAAGGCAACGTCGAGTGGAACAAGCGCACCGGCGCGCTGCCGGTCCACACCTCCGCCGAGAAGGACCCCTTCTATGCCAGCGAGCAGTTCAAGGGCTGGTTCGCCGAGCTCGAGGACAAGGACGCGGTGCCGACCGTGATGCCGACCTATCTGGAAGAGTTCGCCTTCTTCAAGGATTCGCTGGTGATCCAGACCTCCCAGAAGGCGCTGCTGGGCGAAATCACCCCGCAGGAACTGGCCGACCAGTGGGCCGACTACCTGACCAAGGCGCAGCAGAAGTACCTCGCCAAGAAGTAGGTGGCGTAAAGAGGGTGATGGAGCCCGGACTGCGACGTGCGGACGGTCCAGGGAGAGAGCCACATGGCCGTCGGCGTCTCGGGCACGGGCAGCGATTGCCCCTCACCCTGACCCTCTCCCCGCAAGCGGGGAGAGGGGACGCAGACGTGGCCGCGAGTGTCCTTCTCCCTGCCTGCGGGGAGAAGGTGCCGGCAGGCGGATGAGGGACGGCTACGCCCAACCTTCCCCGGCGGCTTCGCTTCGCAATTTCCGGTGCGCCGCCCACGCACGTGCGCCGACCCATTACGCCAACGGAAGACTTGCAATGATGCACCAGCCGATCGCGAAACATCGCCCGCCGCTCAGGAAGCGGCTCGCCGATGCCTCCGAGCCCTATCTCTACAGCGCGCCGGCGCTCATCCTGATTGTCGCGGTGATGCTCGTGCCGCTGGTCCTCGGCATCTCCTATGCCTTCCGGGACATCCAGCTTCTGAACCCGTTCTCCGGCGGCTTCATCGGGCTCGATCATTTCCGCGCGCTGGGACAGGACCAGGCCTTTTTCGGCGCGCTGCGCAACACGCTGTGGTGGACGGGCGCCTCGGTCCTGCTGCAGTTCACCTTCGGCCTGATCCTGGCGCTCCTGCTCGACAAGCCGTTCTACGGCCGCGGTCTCGTGCAGGCGCTGGTGTTCCTGCCCTGGGCGGTGCCGAGCTTCCTCGCCGGCCTGAACTGGGCCTGGCTGTTCAATCCGGTGATCGGCCCGCTGCCGCACTGGCTCCATGCGCTGGGCCTGCTGGATGCGCCGCACAACATCCTCTCCGATCCGAACCTCGCCATGTGGGGACCGATCGTGGCGAACGTCTGGTGGGGCATTCCCTTCTTCGCCATCACCCTGCTTGCCGCCCTGCAGGCGATCCCGCGCGATCTCTACGAGGCGGCCGCGATCGACGGCGCCGGCCCGGTGCAGCGCTTCCTGTCGATCACCCTGCCGTTCCTGGCGCCGACGATCGCCATCACCGTGCTTTTGCGGACCGTCTGGATCTCCAACTTCGCCGACCTGATCGTCGTCATGACCAATGGCGGGCCGGCCGACCGCACCCAAATCGTCGCCAGCTACATCTTCACCCAGGCCTTCAAGCGGCTCGACTTCGGCTATGCCTCGGCGATCGCGCTCGTGCTGCTCGTGCTGCTGCTCGTCTATTCGATGCTGATCGTGCTTCTGCGCCAGACCATGCTGAACAAGGGCTGATACCATGAGATCCGGCAAGCTTCTCCTCACCGGTGCCCATCGCCTGGCGATCCTCGTCTATGTGGTCTTCGCGCTGTTTCCGCTGTTCTGGCTGCTGAAGGTCTCGGTGACGCCGAACGACCTGCTCTACAGCGAAGGCGTGCGCATGTGGCCGTCGCGCACGACCTTCGAGCATTTCCAGTTCGTCATCGCCCACAGCGCCTTTCCGACCTTCTTCAAGAACAGCCTGATCGTCTCCGGTGCCACCGCCGTCGTCGTCACCATCCTCGCCTCGCTCTCCGGCTATGCCCTGTCGCGCTTCACCTTCCGGGCGAAATACTGGATCGTGGCGCTGATGCTGATCACCCAGATGTTCCCGCTGGTGATGCTGGTCGCGCCGATCTTCAAGATGCTGTCGCCGCTGGGGCTGACCAACAGCCTGACCGGCCTCGTCATCGTCTACTCCGCCTTCAACGTTCCCTTCGCCACCTTCCTGATGCAGTCCTTCTTCGACGGCATTCCGAAGGATCTGGAGGAAGCGGCGATGATCGACGGCGCCACCCAGTTCGTCGCTTTCCGCCAGATCATCCTGCCGCTAACGCTGCCGGGCATCGCCGCCACGCTCGGCTTCGTCTTCACCGCGGCCTGGAGCGAGCTGTTGTTCGCGCTGATGCTGATCTCCGGCAACGACGCCGCCACCTTCCCGGTCGGGCTTCTCACCTTCGTCTCGAAGTTCTCCGTCGATTTCGGGCAGATGATGGCCGCCGGCGTGCTGGCCCTCATCCCCGCCTGCCTCTTCTTCCTCCTCATCCAGCGCTATCTCGTGCAGGGCCTGACGGCCGGCGCGGTCAAGGGATAATTGCCCAAGGAACAATCGCAATGGCTTCCATCGATATCGAAAGCGTCCGCAAGAGCTACGGCCCCTTTCCTGTCCTGCACGGCGTCGACCTGACGATCAGGGACGGCGAGTTCATCGTCCTCGTCGGCCCGTCCGGCTGCGGAAAATCGACGCTGCTCCGCATGATCGCGGGCCTGGAGGAGGTGACCTCGGGCGAGATCCGCATCTCCGGCAACCGCGTCAACGACCTGGCGCCGAAGGATCGCGACATCGCCATGGTGTTCCAGTCCTACGCGCTCTATCCGCACATGTCGGTCGCCGACAACATGAGCTACAGCCTTCGCCTGCGGAAGACGGCGAAGGAGAAGATCGCCAGCGCCGTCGGCAGCGCCGCCACCAAGCTCGGCCTCGATCCGCTGCTGGAGCGTCGGCCGAAGGCGCTGTCGGGCGGCCAGCGCCAGCGCGTCGCCATGGGCCGCGCCATCGTCCGCCAGCCCAAGGCCTTCCTGTTCGACGAGCCGCTCTCCAACCTCGACGCCCGCCTGCGCGAGCAGATGCGCGCCGAGATCAAGAAGCTGCACGCCGACCTGAAGGCCACCTCGATCTACGTCACCCACGACCAGATCGAGGCGATGACGCTCGCCGACCGCATCGTCGCCATGCACGGCGGCGTCGTCCAGCAGGTCGGAACGCCGCTGGAGCTCTACGACACCCCGGCCAACCTCTTCGTCGCCGGCTTCATCGGCTCGCCGGGCATGAATTTCCTGGAAGGCCGCTACGTGGTCACGGGTGAGGGCGCGGGCATCCGCCTCTCCGACGGCACTGTCGTCCCGGTCGCAAGGCGCACCGGCATCGGGCCGGATGCGGCCGTCACCCTCGGCATCCGCCCCGAACACGTCGTCATCAGCGACAGCGGCATGCTGGAGGCGGGCGTCGAACTGGTCGAGCCCACCGGCTTCGGCATCATCCTCCACCTGTCGCTGCACGGCCTGCCCTTCAAGATCTTCACCCTCGACCGCGAGGCGCTCTCGGCCGGCCCGAAGGTGCGCGTCGATTTCCCGCAGAAGCACCTGCATGTCTTCGACGAGAAGGGGAACCGCGTGGATTGAGGGGGCCGGGTGGCGCCGCCGCCCGGAACTGCGGCCGCGCCTCCGGCCATCCTCGCGGCTAGTCCTGCTTCCCAGCGTTCCTGGAGTAGGCGTTGTCCAGTCGCTGCTCGACCGATTTTCCGGAGGCGGCGTTCAGCAGCTTCGTCCAGTCGTCCGGCGGATTGTCGCTTTCCAGCATGCTTTTGAAGACGGCGTAAGCATCCGTTCTGGAGCCATAGGTTCGAAGCGAGTTCTCGTCATTGACCCAGGCGAAAATGATCACCTTTGCCTGGCTGCTGTAGCGGAAGAACAGGCGGAATCGTCCATTGCCGAATTTGGCCCGGAACCAATGGCGCCGCTTGGTGCCGAGCGTCTTGCCCTGCACATAGGCAGTGGAGGTGGGATCTCGCGGAATCTTGTCGAAGATGAGGGCCACGAGCGACGCCAGAAGCTTTGCGTTGGCGCTTTCCTGGTAGTCGTCCGGCCGCTTTCGCGCCAGTTCCTCCACCGACGATGTCAGCTTCTCCAGTTGATCCAGAAGCAGGGGGTGCGCGCGGACGGTCCAGCCGTGAATGTCAGGCATCGGCTAGATATCGACGTCGCCTTCGATCGGATCGTCCGGATCGACATTCATGCCCTTGATCAGCCCTTGCATTCGTTCGCGCAATGCATCGGGAATCGCGCTGATCCGCGAGGGGTCCCTCTCCATGTCCTTCGCCAGGAATGCGAGGAAGCTGTCGATCACGGGGTCGTCCTCGTCCTGGTCGTCACGTTCGATTGAGACCTTGCGATTCTCGTCGACATAGAAGGCGATCCGTCCGCCATAGTCGAGCCCAAGTGCTTCCCTGACGGACTTGGGTATCGTGACCTGTCCCTTCTCGGTGATCGTACTGACTTTCCGCAACAGAGCGGGCATGCGAGCCTCCATGGTCTCCGAACGAAAGTAAGGATAATCCCTTACTTCGTCAAGGCGATGTGGTGGCGGAACGACGTTCGCCCTTGCCCCGCGCCCTCGTCTTCGCCATGAATAGCGCCGCAGTTCGGGAGGAGCGCATCATGGCATTGCAGGCAGGAGAATTCGGTCGCGGTATTTTCGTCGGGCGCGTGTGGCGGCCGGACCGGATGGGGCCGTCGCTCGTCGTGGTCCGCGACGGCGTGCTGGTCGATATAACCTCCAAGCAGGCGCCGACGATGCGTGATCTGCTCGAGTTGGACGACCCGGTCGCCCATGTCCGCGCCGCGGCCGGCGAGGCCCTCGCTCCGCTCGCCGCCGTGCTTGCGCAGTCCGTCGAGGGCGCCGGCGATCTCTCGCGCGTCCATCTGCTTGCCCCTTGCGACCTGCAGGCGGTCAAGGCTTGCGGCGTCACCTTCGCACGCTCGATGATCGAGCGCGTCATCGAGGAGAAGGCGGCCGGAAATCCGGCGCTGGCGCTGAAGATCCGCGAGCGCGTGACGGCGATCATCGGCGACAGCCTGCGCAACCTCAAGGCCGGTTCGGAGGCCGCCGCGAAGGTCAAGGCGGCGCTGATCGAGGAGGGCGTCTGGTCGCAGTATCTGGAGGTCGGCATCGGCCCGGATGCGGAGGTCTTCACCAAGGCGCCGGTCCTTTCCGCCGTCGGCTGGGGCGCCTCCGTCGGGCTGCATCCGATCTCGAAGTGGAACAATCCCGAGCCGGAGATCGTGCTCGCGGTCGACAGCCGCGGCCGGGTAAAGGGCGCCACGCTCGGAAACGACGTCAACCTGCGCGACGTCGAGGGACGTTCGGCGCTGCTGCTCGGCAAGGCCAAGGACAACAATGCCTCTGCCGCGCTCGGCCCGTTCATCCGCCTGTTCGACGAGACCTATTCGATCGACGACGTCCGCAAGGCCGATCTCGATCTGAAGATCGAGGGCGAGGACGGCTTCATTCTCAAGGGCTCGAGCACGATGCGCGAGATCAGCCGCGACCCGCTCGACCTCGTCGCCCAGACGATCGGCCGCCACCACCAGTACCCCGACGGCTTCATGCTGTTCATGGGCACGCTGTTCGCCCCGGTCGAGGATCGCGACGTCGCCGGCGAGGGCTTCACCCACAAGATCGGCGACCGGGTGACGATCTCGAACGCCGAGCTCGGCGCGCTGGTCAGCACGGTGCGGCTTTCGACCGAATGCCCGCCCTGGACCTTCGGCATCGCCGAGCTGATGCGCAACCTCGCCGCCCGCAGCCTCCTCTGAACCGGAAAGCCGTCCCTCACATCGGCCGGTAGACCCGCATCGCCGTCTCGCGCAGCATGGTCCGCTGCGCCGCCGGATCGCGCAGCCCGGTCGCTTGCCGATAGGTCTCGATGATCGTCGGATAGTCGGTCCAGAGCTTCTCGATCGGGAAGTTCGAGCCGAACATGAGCCGGTCGCTGCCGAGGATGTCGACGGCCTGGTCGACGACGAAGCCGACGAGCTCCGGATCGTTGCGGTGGACGAAGGTGCCGAGTCCGGAAAGCTTGGCGTAGAAGTTCTTCAGCCCGGCGAACTGCCGCAGGCCGTCCTGCCAGGCGGCCGTCGTCGCCGGCTCCCGGTCCACCAGCATGCCGCAGTGGGTGAGGATGAAATCCGTCTGCGGATTCTCCGCCACCAGCCGCGCGCCGTCCTTCATCTGCGCCGGAAAGAGCTGCAGGTCGAAGGAAAAGCCGTAGTCCTTCAGCCTGGCAATGTTGGCGCGGATGGCCGGATCGACGACCTGCCCGGCATGCGGTGCGAAGCGGTACTGCTCGACTGCGTGCCAATGCAGCTGCATGCGCACGCCGCGCACCAGCGGATAGACCTTGAGACGGTCGAGCTGCGGCCGCACGTCGTCGACGCTCATGTCGGCAAAGGCGACGATCGCGTGCGGCCAGCCGAATTCCTTCGCCGTCGCACTCACCCAGTCCACCTCGTCCTCGAAGTCGGCTTTGGCCCAGTTGGTCTGGACATAGACGGCCTTTTCGACGCCGGTGCCCTGCAGGTCGCCGAGATATTCGGTGATCGGATAGTCGCGCCGGATCGGCTCGTAGGGGCCGAAGATGCGCGGCACCATCGGCCCGTTCAGCCACGGCAGGTCCTTCTGCCGCCAGATATGGAAATGGGAATCAACGATACCCTGCTTCATGCGCCTTCCTCCCCCAGATCGCCTCGGCGCGCGGTGCGGGTCGGCCGAGCGAAACCATGAAATCCGTCAGTGCCGGAATGGAAGAACCGTCGACGAGGTCGTCGAGGAAAGGCAGGATCGCGGCTAGGGCGGCCGTCTGTGGTCGGAACCGGGGATCGCCAGCGAGCGGCGTTGCGAGCGACAGCCGGAAGGCGCGCGCCGAAAGCCGCCGCATCGCCGTCTCCAGCGCCAGGTGGTCGCCGCGCTCCAGCCCGTCGGAGAGCAGCACCACGGCGGCGCCGCGGGCGAGTGCGGCAAAGCGCGGCACGGAGAGAAACGCCAAGAGCGCTGGCCCGATCCGCGTGCCCCCGTCCCAGTCGGCTACGGCGTCGGCGGCGAGCCCGAGCGCCCGTGCGCGGTCGCGGACCCTCAGCGCCCGCGAAATCCGTGTGAGCCGCGTGCCGATGGTGAAGACTTCCGCCGTGCCGGTCGCCTGCACCGCCGCATGCGCCAGCCGGAGATAGTCCTCGGAATGCCGTTTCATCGATCCGGAAACATCGACCAGGAGCACCAGCCGGCGCGGCACCGACGGGCGCCGGCGATAGGCGGGCGAGGGCAGGTCGCCGTCGCCCCGCACGATCTCCCGCATCGATTGCCGGAGGTCGATCGTGCCGCGCGAACTGGTCTTCGTCAGGCGGAACGAGCGACGAACCGGCATTCCCCGTGCGAGCGAACGCCGCAGGACCTGCAGCGCCGGATCGCAGCCGGTCTCGAAGCGTCGGACAGAAAGCTGCTCGGTGCCGGACGCGGCCGCGCCGCCCTTCTCCTTTTTCAACGGCATCTCCTGCCGTTCCGCCGCGCCGCCGGCATCGCGGACAGGGGGCTCCTCTTCATCCGCGCCGCCGGCTGCAAGGGCCGTCTCGCCGAAGAAGGTGGCGCGAAACAGGGCCTCGAACGCCGCGCGCCGTTCCGGCGGCGGCGCCAGCGTCGCGACGGCCGCCTGGCGGATATGCTCCATGCTGCGCGGCCCGACGAGCGCGACGGCGGCCAGGAAGCCCGTCGCCTGCTCCGGCGCAATGGCGAACCCATGCGCCCGCAGGGCCTGCACGAAGGTCATGAAGGGGGCGCATTCCCGGGGAAGCAGGGCCCGCCGTCCATGCCTGCCCGTCGCCGCCGCCATCATGGCCGGCCATCCCGATCGCGACTGTGCCGGCGCGACCCGCGGCCGTTCCGGGCGGCGCGCGCCGCCCTGCCGCAAGGCGGCCTGTCCGCCCCGGGGCGTTTCGGCGGGTTCGATTTGCCGGCCGGGCGCCTCATGCCAGGGCCTCCTCCACGATGGCGTCCAGCTGCGGGGCGATGTAGGCGAGATCCTCCTCGTCCTTGATCAGCACGCCGATCGCCCGCCGGAAGGCTTCCGGCCAGGGGCTGCCGCCCTTTTCGAGCACGGTCGCCGCGTTCGCCCATTCCACCGCCTCGGAGATGCCGGGCGGCTTGGCGAGCGGCCGGGTGCGGATCGCCCCGACCGCAGCGGCGACGGCGCGCGCGGTCCGCTCGGCCACGGTGCCCGCTCTCAGCATGATGATCGCCGCCTCCAGCAGCGCGTCGGGATAGGCGATCCAGTGGTAGACACAGCGCCGGCGCAGCGCCTCGGCGAGTTCCCGCGTCCGGTTGGAGGTCAGGATCACGATCGGGCGACTGGCCGCCGCAATCGTGCCGCGCTCGGGGATCGAGATCTGGAAATCGGAGAGGAATTCGAGCAGCAGCGCCTCGAATTCGTGGTCGGAACGGTCGATCTCGTCGATCAGCAGCACCGTCTGTTCCGGCGCCTGCAGCGAGCGCAGCAGCGGCCGGGCGATCAGGAAGCGGTCGTCGTAGATGTCCGCCTCGCGCTCGGCCGCCTGGCGGATCGCGAGAAGCTGTCGCTGATAGTTCCATTCGTAGAGCGCGTGCTGGGCGTCGATCCCCTCGTAGCATTGCAGCCGGATCAGCTGCCGCCCGAGGATGTCGGCCACCGCCTTCGCCGCCTCCGTCTTGCCGACGCCGGGCGCGCCCTCCAGAAGCAGCGGCTTGCCGAGCTGCACGGCCAGGAACACCGCGGTCGCAAGCCCGTCGTCGGCGATGTAGGCGACGTCCTCCAGGCGTGCGGTGACCGTCTCCGGCGTGTCCAGCATGGTGCTCGCGGAATTCTCCCGCATCATCGATCTCTCCTGCGCCCCGCGCCCTTTGCGCCGGGTCCGCTCCCGGCGGCGGGCATCCGTCCTCAATGCGCCACGGCCTCCGCGCGCTCCTGCGCCGCCTTCGCCTTCAGGGCGCGCAGGATCCGCTCCGGCGTGATCGGCAGCGTGTCGATCCGCACGCCGACCGCGTCGAAGATCGCGTTCGCGATCGCCGGGATCTGCGGATTGGCGCACATCTCACCCGGGCCCTTGGCGCCGTAGGGGCCGTCCGCCGCCGGGCGCTCCAGCACGATCACCTCCGTCTCGGCGAGGTCGCCGGGGCCCGGCATCAGGTATTCGTTGAAGTCGCGCCCGCCATGCTCGCGGCTCGGATAGTAGGGCTCGGTCGTCTCGTAGAGCGCGTGGCTGATCCCCATCCACGAGCCGCCGACGAGCTGCTGCTCGACCATCTTCGGGTTCAGCGCCCGGCCGATCTCGAAGACGTTCTTCACCGTCAGCACGTTGACCTCGCCGGTCTCGTCGTCGACCTCCACCTCCGCCACCGTGCAGGCATGGGCATAGCAGGTCGACGGCTTCATCGCGCCGGTCTCCGTGTCCGGGTAGGAGCGGGGGATCAGGAACATGCCGCGCCCGGAGATCGAGCGCCCGCGCTTGAAATGGGCGGCAAGGGCCGTGTCAAAGATCGAGATCGAACGCTGCGGCGCGCCCCTGACGTGGATGTTGCCCGCGCCGTCGGTGTCGAGGTCGGAAGCGTTGACCTCGAGCTCCTCGGCCGCCACCTCCAGCATCACCTGTCGCGCCTCCTTCGCCGCCGCGATCACGGCATTGCCGGCGCGGTGGGTGCCGCGCGAGGCGAACGTGCCCATGCAGTGCGGACCGGTGTCGGTGTCGGCGGTGTCGACGATCACGCGCTCGGTCGGCACGCCGATCGTCTCGGCGCAGATCTGCGCCATGATCTGCTTCATCCCCTGACCGAGGTCGACGCTCGACAGCGTCACCATGAAGTTTCCGGTCGGCGTCGAATGCACCAGCGCCTGGGTCGGGTCGCCGCCGAGGTTCATGCCGGTCGGGTAGTTGACTGCCGCCACCCCGCGGCCGCGCTTCATCGCCATCGGTCAGCCCTCCCGCCGTGCGGACGACATCGCAAGGTATTTCTCCGCCACCGGCCACCGGGCCGCGCGCGAAGCCTCCTGCATGCATTCGATCAGCGCCGCCCCCTCGGTCGGCTGGCGATGGGCCTTCATGTCGCCGTCGCGATAGGCGTTGACGAAGCGGAATTCGAGCGGATCCATGCCGACGAGCCGCGCCAGCTTGTCCATCTGCACTTCCAGCGCGAAGTCGCCGATCGTCACTCCGAAGCCGCGCATGGCGCTGGACGGCGTGCGGTTGGTGTAGACGCAGTAGCTGTCCACCCAGACGTTCGGCACCGTATAGGGACCGGGAAAGTGGGCGGCGGATTTCTGCGCGCCGTAGGGCGAATGCCGCGAATAGGCGCCGGCATCGATATAGGCCTTGACGTAGCGGGCGACGATGCGGCCGTCCTTCATCACGCCGTCCTTGATGACGAGCTTTTCGGCCGCGCGCGGCGAGGAGATCTGCATCTCCTCCTCCCGGCTGTAGATGAAGGAGACGGGGCGGCCGGTGAGCTTGGCGCCGAGGATGGCGATCGGTTCGACGGTGACGTCGACCTTGCCGCCGAAGCCGCCGCCGACGGTGCCGCCGACCATGTGCAGCTTGGCGCCGTCCATCTGCAGGATGATCGAGGCGTTGTCGAGGGTGAAGAACATCGCCTGCGTGTTGGTGTAGCAGGTGAAGCGGCCGCTGCCCTCGGGCACGACGATGCAGCCCGTCGTCTCGGTCGGTGCGTGTTCGATCGGCCCGGAGCCGTAGGTCTGCTCGAGGATGTGGTCGGCGCCGGCAAAGCCGGCCTCGACGTCGCCGTAGCGCACCTTGCGGCATTCGCCGCTGTCATAGCGATAGTAGTTCTGCCCGTGGTATTCGTTGACGATCGGCGCCCCGGGCGCCAGTGCCTCCTCGATCGAGAGCACCGCCGGCAGCACCTCGTAGTCCACCTTCACCTTCGCCGCCGCCTCCTGTGCGGCCCGCTCGCTGTCGGCGAGGATCGCCACCACCGCCTCGCCCTTCCAGCGCACCTTGTCGCTCGCCAGCACCGTCTCGTCCTCGGGGCCGACCTGGATCAGGATCAGGATGGTGTAGACGTTGTGCGGCACGTCGGCCGCCGTCAGGATGCGCACGACGCCCGGGTGCTTCTCGGCCTCGGAAAGATCGATCGAGCGGATGCGGGCGTGGTGGTGCGGGCTGCGCACCATCTTCAGGTGAAGCAGGCCCGGCAGGTTGCGGTCGGCGAAGAAGGTCGTCGTTCCGGTGACGTGCCCGAGCGCGTCCGAGCGCAGCCGCGGCTGGCCGATCTCCTTCAGGTCGTCCTTGCGCTCGTCGGCGAAATAGGTCTTGCGCAGTTCCATCGTCGTCTCCCCCTCAGGCCGCGCTCAGCGAGTTGGCGCGGGCGGCGGCCAGGATCGCCTGGATGATCGGCTCGTAGCCGGTGCAGCGGCAGATGTTGCCGGAGATCGCCTCCACCACGTCCTCGCGGCTCGGTTGCGGGTTGCGGTCGAGCAGCGCCTTCGCCGCCATGATCATCCCCGGCGTGCAGAAGCCGCACTGGGTGGCAAAGCCCTCGTTGAAGGCGCGCTGCAGCGGATGCAGCACCTCGCCATGCGCCAGCCCCCCGGTCGTCTCGATGGAACAGCCGCCGCAGCGCTCGGCCAGCGTCAGGCAGGAGAGGCGAAGCTCCCCGTCGACGATCACCGCGCAGCTTCCGCAGGTGCCCTGCTGGCAGCCCGCCTTGACCGACGTGTCGCCGATCTTCTCCCGCAGAGCCCGAAGCAGCGTGGCGCCGCTTTCGACGAACTCGGCCTTTTCCTCGCCGTTGAGCACGAACTGCACCGGAACCTTCTTCATGCGGTCCTCCCGAACCGTGTTGGCCTGTCGTTCGACTGGCGGAATTGTAAACGCGGCCCTCGAGCGCCGTCCGTGCGGCCGGCCTGCCGCCGTCACGGCGAAAGCAGCAGCCTCCCCAGATGCACCGGCAGCACCTCGTTGCGATACCAGGCGCTGGCGATCGCGTCGGTCGGCGGCGACGTACCCTCGGTCGCAACCGCGAGCGCTGCGGCGATCCCGTCCTTCGTGCGCGCCTTGCCGATCAATGCCCTCTCCACTGCGGGCGCGCGGATCGGCCGGTCCGCCATGCACCCATAGGCGATCCGCGCGCTGGTGATCGCCCCCGATCGCTCCTCCACGACGGCGGCAATGGTCACGACCGACAGGCCCTTCGGCCGGATGCGCGAGACCTTGGCAAAGCGGAACGATCCTTCCGCGGGCAGGCGGAACGAGACGGCGCGCACCAGCGCACGGGCATGAATGGTCTCGCGTCCGGCAAGAAAGTCGGTGACGGGCACCGCTGCGCCCTCGATGTCGAGGCTGGCGTCGAGTGCCACGAGCGCCACGGTGAAATCGCCATAGGGCGTCGGAGCGAACAGGTTGCCGCCGACGGTCGCCATGTTGCGGATCGCGGGGCCGCCCACGGCCTTGGCCGCCGGTGCGAGGAAGCCGAGCGCCGGTTCGCGGACGATTCCTGCCATGGTTACGCCGGCGCCGATCGTGGCCTGCCCGTCCGTGACCGCAATCGCCGACAGCGCCGGGTCGCTGGCGCTGACATAGGTGTCGAAGCGCAGGTCGCCCTCGTTGGCGTCGCGCACGACGAGGGTGCCGCCGCCGATGTAGCGCGCCGTGGCCTGCGCGGCGAGCGCTTCGCCCGCCGCAGTGAGGGTCGGGTAGGTCTTGAGCGCGAGCCCCATCGTCGCCTCCTCAGGCCTTGGCCGCGAAGTGTTCCTTCAGTGCGTTGAAGCCGCCCTGGAACACGTTGGCGCCCATGCCGGCGGCGATCTTGTCGGCCTCCTCCGCCGGCGCGTCGAAGGTGGCGGTCCATTCCGCATAGGTCTGGTCGCCGTCGGTGATCGGGCGCAGCGTCAGCGTCGCCCTGTGGTTGGTGATCGGCTGCGGCGTTTCCAGGATCGCGTAGCTGACGGAGCGGTCGATGTCGGAGAAGGCCAGCAGTTGCTCGCGCAGCGTCGCGCCGCTGACCAGCTCGAACCTGCGCACGCAGCCGATCCGGTCGGCCGGCAGGCCGCCCTCGATCTCGCTCTTGACCATGCGCGGATGCCAGTCCGGCAGCCCGTTGAAGTCGCGGATCTTCGCCCAGACGCTGTCGATCGGTGCGGGAATGACGGAGGAGATGAAGACGTTTGCCATGGATCTTTTCCTGTCGGTCTCGGTTGCCGGCAGCCTACGCCTGCCATCCGGGCCCGCTTATCGAAAAGTCTTGGCGGCCTATCCGAGCGTCTGAAAAAGCATCCTACCGACAGTAGGCCGCGGGCAATCGTCCGCCGGCATCGTCCGTGAGCGGCCGGGGGCCCTCGTTGGCGGCGGACCGGTAGACCGTCGGCGGCACGCCGGTATGCTCGCGGAAGAAGCGCGAGAAGTTGCCCTGGGTGGAAAAGCCGAGATGGCAGGCCACCGTGATCAGCGTCTCGTCGGTTGACTGCAGGCAGCGCAGGGCTTCGGCGATCCTGAGCGTGTTCCAGTAGACATTCGGCGTGACGCCCATCTGCTCCTTGAAGCGCGCGAAGAAATGCGGCCGGGAGAGGCCGACACTGCGGGCCACCTGGTCGAAGCAGATGCGCTCGCCGACATTGGCCTCCATCAGCGCGATCGCCTTGCGGATACGGTAGTCGCGCCCGGTCAGGGCGCCGCGGCAGGCGCGGTTCTTCGGCCGCGTCGCCTCGGCCGTGTCGAGCACGTGGTCGATGAAGCGCTCGAGCTCGTAGGCGATGAGATCGTAGTCCTCGTCGATCGACATCAGCCGCGACGTCAGCGCCTCGATGTTCGCCGCCATCCAGCCGTCGAGCGGGATGTCGGGGCAGTGGAAGGCATCGGCGCCCACCGGAAGGCCGCGCCGGGACCTGAGCCAGTCCATGTCGATATAGAAGGCCAGGAACTGACCCGGCACCTCGCCCTCGGAAAAGACGTGGTTGTGCGGCTCGAACGAGTTGATGCCGATCGCCATGCCGCGCTCCGGCCGGATCGTCCGCTCGCCCACCGTCATGCGGCCCGGCGCGCCGGCGAGCCAGATGACGATATGCGCTTCCGGATGGGCATGGGTGACGAGATTGCCGCCGACATTGAGCAGCGAGACATGGCCGAACGGGCCCCGAAAGAGCCTGATGGATTCCGTCATGTGTTCCTCCCGCGGATGAGACCTCCCGTTTCGACACGCTTGCCGCGCGCCGTCATCCACCGGGCAAAGTGTGTGGGCAAGCAGTTGCGGCGTCAACCCGACCGGCGCCGCCCGCAACCCGTGCGGCGCCCTCCGGTCAAAAATTCAGACGGATCGATTGCGCCGAGCGTCAGTCCCGGTCCGGCGCGCCGAGCGGGAAATACTTCCGGTAGGGCCGTGCCTCGTCGACGGCGCGGGCGAAGGAGGGCCGGGCGAGCAGGCGGGCGCGGTAGGCCGAAAGATGGGTCAGCGCCGGATCGATCGGATGGGTCCAGTCGGCATAGAAGAGCGAGGGTGCGGCGGCGCAGTCGGCCAGGCTGAACGCCGCGCCGGCCGCCCATTCGCGCCCCTGCATATGCCGGTCCAGCCATTGGTAGGCGCGTTCCAGCATCGTCCTGGCCTCGGCCACGCCATAGGGATCGCGGTTCGCCTCCGGACGGATCGCGTCGAGGACGACCTTCTGCTGCGGGGTGCTGATGTAGTTGTCGAAGAGGCGGTCCAGAATGCGTACCTCGATTGCCGCGGCCGGGTCCTGCGGAATGGGCCTGAACGGGCCGGGATAGGCGAGTGCCACGTATTCGACGATGACGGTGGCTTCGAGAAGCGTCCGGTCGCCGTCGACCAGCACCGGAAACTTCTTCACCGGCCACAGCGCCTCGAATTCCTGCAGGATGTCCGGATGCTCCGGGCTGAGCATGCGGAACTCGAAGGGGGTCTCGTTCTCGTAGAGCGCGATCAGCGCCTTCTGGCAGTAGGACGAGAACGGGTGCGCATACAGGATGGGGCTCACGGTTTCCTCCTCGCCTCCCGACAACGCCGGAAGGGTAGCAATACCGATTGCAATTTGCAATCGGATTGTCTCCTCTGCCGTGGAAGCCCGCCGGCCGCCCCGCTGTCGCGAGCTCTCACCTCAGCTTCCGCCGCCGCTCCAGTTCCGCCGCGGTCGGCTGCTCGAACTCGAACGAGCCGGTCCGGACCGCGCCGGCGCGGCTGTATCGGTTGGCGGTGACGCCGGACGGCGAGGTCTTCGAGCTTTCGAGCGTCAGGGCGAGCGGGGCGGCGCCGTCCGCAAAGAGCCTCTTGCCGCCGCCCAGCACCACCGGAAACACGAACGCGTAGAGTTCGTCCACCAGGTCCTCGCGGAACAGCGTCTGTAGCAGGTCGGTCGAGCCCTGCGTCAGAAGGTCGGGCCCGTCCTCGCTCTTGAGCTTGCGCAGCGTCGCGACCACGTCCGGGCCGAGCGTGCGGCTGTTCTTCCAGGCGGGATCGAAGTCCGGATCGCGCGTGGCGACGAATTTGGTGATGCGGTCGAACAGGGTGCCGATCGGATCGTCCGGCCCCGCGTAGGGCCAATGGGCGGCGAAGATGTCGTAGGTCTTGCGCCCGAGCAGAAGGTCGATGGGCCGGGACAGCATCGCGTCCACCGCCGCGCCCATCGCCTCGTCGAAATAGGGCACGGCCCAGCCGCCGTGCCGGAACCCGCCGACGGGGTCCTCGTCCGGTCCTCCGGGCGCCTGCATCACGCCATCAAGGCTCATGAAGGCTCCGACAACGATCTTGCGCATGTCCGTTCTCCGCGTGCGTTTCCAAATTAGGCTTCACAGGAAAGACGGCTGCGGGCGGCCGATCCCGACATCGACGGCGGAAAAATCCGCCCCGCGGGTCGAAAAATCCGGGATCAGGCCGGAGGAGACCGGCGCGCCCGGTGCGTGATTTCTGTCGCATCCTCTTTCTGAATTCAGCCACCTCGCGCCGGTCATGGCCGGAAATGCTTGTCAAGCATCCTCTAACTTGGTGTCATGCAAGGGCGTGGGGATCGATGATTCGCCCGACGCCGAGGGTGTGGCAGTGGGGACTGTGCCCACCGGGAAATGCTGTGACATATGAACGGTCGCCTTGCGACCCCTGGAGGGACATATGACGCTTCGCATCGCATCCACCCTTTTCTGCGTCGGGCTCTGCGTGCTGGGACAGGACGCCGCTGCCGCGGACGTCGCCCCCGTCATGACGCCGGAAGTCAAGCAGGTCGAGACCGAGAGCGGCTGGATCTTCACCGTCGCGCCCTATTTCTGGGCGGCAGGCATGTCCGGCGACGTCGGCATGAACATCGGGCGCTTTCACCCCACTGTCGATGTGGACGCGTCCTTCGGCGATATCTGGGATCATCTCGATTTCGCGTTCATGGCGCTCGGCGAAGCCCGACATGATCGCTACAGTGTCTTCTCGGATCTCATCTATATAAAGCTGTCCGGCAGTGCCGGCACACCCAGGGGCATTGTGGCCGACGAGGCGAAAGTGGATACCGAGACATTCGCTGGGCTTCTCGGCGTCGGCTACTCAGTCCTGCAGGACAATACCGGAAATCTCGATATTGTCGGCGGCGTTCGCGTCTGGTCGGTCGATACGACGATCTCCTTGAGCGGCGGCCTGCTGGACGGCCGTTCGACGAGCGACGGCGACACCTGGGTCGATGCCGTCGGCGGCGTCAAGGGTACCTATTTCATCACGCCGAATCTGTTCCTGACCGGCTGGGGCCTGGTCGGCGGCGGTGGCGCCGACATCGACTGGGACGTCGCTGCGACGGTCGGTTACAAGTTCAATGAAACCTTCTCCTCGGTGATCGGCTACCGCGCGCTCGGCGTCGACTACAGCAATGACGGTTTCGTCTTCGATGTCGTCGAGCAGGGGCCGATCATCGGCCTCGCCGTCAAGTTCTAGATTTGACCGCATCAGGATCGCAACAAAAAGAAAGGCCGGTCTGCGAAGACCGGCCTTTCCTGTTTCAGCACGACCAGGTCATTTTGCCCGCTTCAGCGCCTCGCCGAGCACCGAGACGATCTCCTCGAAGTGCGTCTTCTCGGCGATCAGCGGCGGCGAGAACGCGATGATGTCGCCGGTGACGCGGATCAAAAGGCCCTTTTCGAAGCAGTCGACGAAGACGTCGTAGGCGCGCGCGCCGACGGCACCGTCGCGCGAGGCGAGCTCGATGCCGGCGATCAGGCCGATCGTGCGGATGTCGATCACGTGCGGCAGGCCCTTCAGCGAATGCATAGCCGCGTGCCAGTCGTACTGCAGCGCGGTCGCCCGCGTGAGCAGGCCCTCGTCGCGGTAGATGTCGAGCGTGGCGATGCCGGCGGCGCAGGCGGCCGGATGGCCGGAATAGGTGTAGCCGTGGAAGAGCTCGATCGCGCCCTCCGGTCCCTGCATCAGCGCGTCGTGCACCTTGCGGCTGGTGAACACCGCGCCCATCGGGATCGCGCCGTTGGTCAGGCCCTTGGCGGTGGTGACGATGTCCGGGGTGACGCCGAAGAAATCGGTGGCGAACGGCGCGCCGAGGCGGCCGAAGCCGGTGATGACCTCATCGAAGATCAGGATGATGCCGTGCCTGTCGCAGATCGCCCTGAGCCGCTCGAGATAGCCTTTCGGCGGCACCAGCACGCCGGTGGAGCCGGCGACGGGCTCGACGATGCAGGCGGCGATCGTCTCGGCGCCATGCAGGGCCACCAGCCGCTCGAGATCGTCGGCGAGCTCGGCGCCGTGCTCGGGCTGGCCCTTCACATAGGCGTTCCTGGCCAGGTCGTGGGTGTGGCGCAGGTGGTCGGAGCCGGGGAGCTGCGGGAAGACGCGGCGGTTGTTGACGAGGCCGCCGACGGAGATGCCGCCGAAGCCGACGCCGTGATAGCCGCGCTCGCGGCCGATCAGGCGCGTGCGCGTGCCCTGGCCGATCGCGCGCTGGTAGGCGATCGCGATCTTCAGCGCGGTATCGACCGATTCCGAGCCGGAGCCGGTGAAGAAGATGCGGTCGAGCCTGGCGCCTTCCGGGCCGGGCGCGATCTCGGCCAGCCGCTCGGCGAAGTCGAAGGCGATCGGATGGCCCATCTGGAACGACGGCGCGTAGTCCATGGTGGACAGCTGCCGCTCGACGGCGGACGCGATCTGGCGGCGGCCGTGGCCGGCATTGACGCACCACAGACCCGCCGTGCCGTCCAGCACGGTGCGGCCGTCATGGGTGGTGTAGTGCATGCCCTCGGCCCCGGCGAGCAGGCGGGGTGCCGCCTTGAACTGGCGGTTGGCGGTGAACGGCATCCAGTAGCTGTCGAGCACCGGCGCGTTGGGCTTGTTGTGGACGTTCATGGAGACCTCCTCTGGCTGGCCGGATTGAGGCCATGCTTTGCGATCTTGAACAAGTCCTTTTCTGCCTGCTATGAACCCATTGAAATCTATGGATCGCGCATGCCGGAGTTTCGATATTTCGAACAAGGCAAACAGGCGGTCGCGGCAGGATTGCGGGAGGTCTCATGTCGGTCGACATCGGAAACAGGCTGCGCAGCCTGCGCATCGCCCACAATCTCTCCCAGCGCGAGCTCGCCAGGCGTGCGGGCGTGACCAATTCGACGATCTCGCTGATCGAATCCAACGCCTCCAACCCGTCCGTCGGCGCGCTGAAGCGGATCCTCGACGGCATCCCGATCGGCCTTGCCGAGTTCTTCGCCTTCGAGCCGGCGCGCTCGAAGCAGGCCTTCTACCGGGCCGACGAACTGGTCGAGATCGGCAAGGGCCCGATCTCCTACCGCCAGATCGGCGAGAACCTGTTCGGCCGGGCCCTGCAGATCCTGAAGGAGTGCTACCAGCCCGGCGCCGACACCGGCAAGGTGCCGCTCGTCCACGACGGCGAGGAGGGCGGCATCGTGCTGTCCGGGCGGCTCGAGGTCACCGTCGACGACGAGCGGCGCATCCTCGGCCCCGGCGACGCCTATTATTTCGAAAGCCGCAGGCCGCATCGCTTCCGCTGCGTCGGGCCGGCCCCCTGCGAGGTCATCAGCGCTTGCACGCCGCCGACGTTCTGATCCCCGCGCAGTATGCGTGGCCTCAGCTGCCGGAGGGCAGGGGCCGCGCCGCAAGGACATGCGGCTCCGGCTCCTCCTGCCGGCCGACCACGCCGATCACCTCGTAGAGATCGAGCTCGGTCGTGCGCCCCTTCGCCTGACCCTTGCCGAGCGGCCGGAACCGGATCCTGTCGTGACATTGCTCGACGACGGCGCCGCTGGCGAGGATCGTGGTGCCGTAGCTCTTGTTCATCCCCTCCAGCCGCGAGGCGACGTTGATGCTGTCGCCCATCGCCGAGTATTGCAGCCGGTCGTAGGCGCCGACGCTGCCGACGACGGCGGTGCCGGTATGGATGCCGAATCGGGTGCGGAATTGCGGCAGGCCGAGCTGCCGCTGCTTCTCGTTGAAGGCGTCGATGCGCGCCCGCATCGACAGCGCCCCGCGACAGGCGTTCTCGGCGTGGTCGGGGTCGGGGGCCGGTGCATTCCACATGGCGAAGATCGAATCCCCCAGGAACTGGATGATCGTGCCGCCGTGCGCGCTCACGGTATCGTTGAGGATGTCGAAGTACTCCGACAGCATGCTGACGACCTCCTCCGGCGAATGGCGCTCGCTGATCGTCGTGAAGTCGTAGATGTCGGTGAAGATGGCGGTCACTTCCTGCCGCCGCGCCGTCCGGCCGAAATTGCCCGACTCCAGCCCCTTTCGCACCAGCTCCTTCGGCACGTAGAGCCCGAAGGTGAAGATCGCGTCGCGTGCCCGGTTCATCGCGCCGCCGAGCGTGGCGATCTCGCTGACGCGCGTCGGCACCTCGATCGGGGTGCGGAAGTCGAGGTCCTGCAGCCGGTTGGCGCTGTCGGTGAGCTGATGCAGCGACTTGGTGACGAGGTGGGCGAGAAGAAGCGCGCCGAGGATGGCGAGCACGACGACCGCGCCCGAGATGGCGAGCCCCTGGTAGAGGCCGCGGATCGCCGGCGCCATCAGTTCGTCCACCGGGGCGGCGATGACGGCGATGTGACCGGGAAAGAGAATGGCGCTGTCGACTTCCGAGCCCAGCACCACCCAGCGCCGGCCGTCCGCCTCGACGATCCCCATCGTGTCGAGGGACGGCGGCTTGGCCTTGATCGCCTCCAACAGCGGGTCCCGCAGGGCTGCCGGGTCGAAGTCGCGCTCGCTCTTGGAGGCGGCGATCGCCATCATCAGCCGGCGGTCGGAATGGATCAGCGGCTTCTTCTGCGCATCGACGACGAAGGCGACCGCACTCGGCGTCAGACGTTCGCTGGCGATGAAGCGGGTGACGTGGTCGAGGACCACGTCGGCGCCGATGACGATGTCGCGATTGCCCTTGTGCGCCTGGGAGATGGTCATGCCGAGCGTCTTCGTCGTCGCCATGGTGTAGGGCCCGGTGGCGACCGGCCCGCTCCCTCCGGCTGCCGCCCGGTACCACGGGCGTTGCCGCGGGTCGTAGTCCCATCCGGTGACCGTCCGCCGCAGCAGTTGTTTGCCGGCGGTATCGTAGAACAGCACATGCTCGATCGGCGCGCCGTCGTTCGGATTGAGGATCCGCACCGCCATCGTGGCATTGGGCGGCGCGTTCAGGGCGGTCCGCCAGTCGGTCGAGGCAAGGTTGACGGCGTGGAAGAAGCTGCCGTCGGGATAGCCGGCGTAGACGCCGTCGATCTGCGGGGAGCGGGCGAGCGCCGCCCGCAGGATCGTCACCTTGTCGGCGACGCGTTCGTCCGCCTCGGCGAGGAACGAATTGGCGATCGAGACGATCAGGTTGACCAGGCCGGAGGTGTCGCCGGACAGGCTCTGCATCCGGGTGATCAGGCGCTCCTCGAAGCCGCGCATATGGTCCTCGGCCGCCGCGAAGGCGGCGTTGCGGGCGCGATTGAAGTCGATCGCGATCAGGACGCCGGAGACGGCGAGCAGCAGGGCGACCATGACGCAGGCGAGCAGCGTGCGCAGCGATCCGCGCCACACCCTGTTCGTCGGTGAAACCGGGAAGTCCTTCGCGCTCATCCTGTGCCCCTTGCCTTCCCGTCCCGCCGGTCGTCCCGTCCGTGCCTCGGCACCGATCTGCAGCGTGAACCTGTTGATATGATTTGCCAAGTCGCGCCGCAAGATAAGAAGGGAAACCGGCCCGTTCGGCCTGTTCCCGCAGGAACAACCGGCGGCTGCGCGCTTGTCTAGCAATGGGCGTGCGCCGAAGAGGCGCTGCAACCTTAACTGTCGAGGAAGCCCATGAGCAAGAAACTGAAAGTCATCGCGCCGTTGCAGCCGGCATTCGCGCTCGATCCGCTCGCGGCGAGCTACACGATCCCTGGCGTCGGCGAGCAGACGGCCACCGGCGATGCCGGCAAGAACACGCTGAGCACCGGCTCCGGCAACGACACCATCACCGGCGGCCTCGGCGGCGATACCATCAATGCCGGGACGGGCGACGATGAGATCCGCAACCTGAGCGCAGCCGAGCTGACCGGCGACCGGATCGACGGAGGCCTCGGCTTCGACGAGCTGGCGATCGATTTCGGCGCCTCCACCAAGGGCGTCTCCTTCACTGCTTTCGATCCCATCGTCTCCAAGTCCGTGCTCGGCGCGACGATCGTCAATGTCGAAAGCTTCCGGCTGGACGGCAGCAGCTTTGCCGACACCTTCACCGGCGGGCGCTGGGACGACTGGTTCGAGGGCGGCGACGGCAACGACACCCTGAACGGCGGCATCGGCAAGGACTGGGTGGAAGGCGAGAACGGCAACGACAAGCTCTATGGCGGCAACGGCGACGATTCGCTGCTCGGCGGTGCCGGCAACGACTACATGTCCGGCGGCTACGGGAGGGACTGGCTTTCGGCGGACGAGGGCGACGACACGCTCGCCGGCGGGGCCGACGACGACTATCTCTACAGCCACACGGGCAACGACAAGGTCTACGGCGACAGCGGCGACGACACGGTCCAGGGCGGCAGCGGTCGCGACTACATCGACGGCGGCACCGGCAACGACATTCTCTCGGGCGACGCCGACGACGATACCGTTCTCGGCGGCTCGGGCAACGACATCATCCGCCACAGCCTCGAGAGCTGGGCGAGCGACGGCAAGGACACCCTCGACGGCGGCACCGGCACGGATTCGCTGACCCTCTCCGGCCTCACCGGCACCTTCACCGCCAAGGCATCCTCGACGAAGCAGACGCTTGCGGACGGAACGACGATCGTCAACTTCGAGGTCTATACGATCAGCGGCTCGGAGGGCAGCGAGAAGATCACCGGCTATACGGGCAACGACACGCTGTCGGGCATGTCCGGCAACGACACGCTGACCGGCCTCGGCGGCAACGACCATCTCGACGGCGGCCTCGGCATCGACGTTCTCGACGGCGGCGACGGCAACGATCTTCTGATCGTCGGCAGCGGCGGCAAGGACACGATCAAGGGCGGCAGCGGCTACGATACGGTCTGGATCTACCGCTCCGACAGCACCGCGAACCTCACCTTCAGCGTCTCCGGCACGACGGCCAAGCTCTCGGATGGCACGGTGATCACCAGCGGCGAGAGCTTCACCATCGAGACTGGCAGCGGCCACGACGTCCTGTCGGCCGGGACCCTGGGGCACGTCGATTTCGATGCCGGCAGCGGCAACAACACCATGACCGGCGGCAAGGGCGACGACCAGTTCTACTCCACCACCGGCAACGACAAGGTCACCGGCGGCGACGGCAACGACCGCATCGTCGACGGCGGCGGCGCCAACCGGCTCGATGGCGGCAACGGCAACGACTACGTCTCCGCCGATGCCCGCTCCGGCACCGGCCTGACGACGATGATCGGCGGCGCCGGCGACGACGTGGTCACCGTCAACAACGCCAGCGGTTCGACGGCGGGGCGCTTCATCGCCGACGGCGGTACCGGCACCGATACGCTCTGGATCAACCGCTACGACAGCACCAAGAACCTCTCCTTCACGCTCTCGACCAACGCGACGATGGTCAACGGCGACGTGACGGCGAAGAACTTCGAGCGCGTCCACCTCTCGACCGGCCAGGGCCACGACACGCTGACGGCCGGCAAGCTCGACGACTACCTCAACGGCATGGCCGGCAACGACACGCTCAAGGGCCTCGGCGGCAACGACGAGCTGACCGGCTGGTACGGCAGCGACAAGCTCTACGGCGGCGACGGCAACGACGAACTCTGGGGCGCCGGCGGCATCAAGGATACCAGCGCCGACAGACTCTACGGCGAAAACGGCAACGACATCCTCAACATGAACGCCGGCGACTATGCCAACGGCGGCTCCGGCGCCGACCGCGTCTACATCGATTTCTCCGACGAAACCTTCAACGCCTCCTTCGTCTTCAGCACCGGCCTGGTCAAGGTCAATGCGAACACGTCCTTCACCGGCATGGAGGCGATCGACTACCTGGGCAGCGCCGGCAGTGACGTGGTGACCGCCAGCACCAATGAGGACTATCTCGACGGCGCGCTCGGCAACGACACGCTCAAGGGCGGCAACGGCAACGACTACCTCATCGACGGCAAGGGCAACGACAAGCTGTACGGCGACAGCGGCAACGACGAGTTCGTCCGCTTCACCGACGAGACCGGAAAGGACTATTTCTCCGGCGGCAGCGGCGTCGACACGCTCGAGTTCAACATCGTCTCCGATCAGTCGGTGATCGTCGACCTGCAGAACAGCGCCAGGAACGGCGGCGTCGCCTCGGGCCTCTCGCTGTCCAGCATCGAGAACGTCATCGGTCGCACCAGCGACGACACGATCTACGGCAACAGCGCCGTCAACGTGTTCAAGGGCGGGCTCGGCGACGACAAGCTGGACGGTCGCGCCGGCAACGACAAGCTGGAAGGCGGCGGCCACGGCGATACGCTGACCGGCGGCTCCGGGGCGGACCAGTTCATCTATGCCAGCGGCGAGGCGGTCGGTTCGGGCGACCTGATCACCGACTTCAAGCGCGGCGAGGACAAGCTCGTCATCGACAAGTACGTCTTTGGCTTCTCCAAGCTGGCGCTCTATTCCGGCAACGATCTGAAGTCGACCGGCTCGGCGGCGCAGTTCTTCTTCGAGAAGGACAACGGCCGGCTCTGGTACGACGCCGACGGCACCGGCAACGAGGCCGACGGCGTGCTGGTCGCGACCCTCGACAACGTCACCTCGCTCTCCACCAGCGACTTCCTCCTGATCTGAGCGGGAACAAGGCGTCCGACAAGGGAAGCCGCCGGAGCAGTCCGGCGGCTTCTGCGACCGGGACGGGGGAAAGGCTCGCAGCTCGGCCGGGCGAGCCTGTTCCCGCAGGAACAACCGGCGGCTGCGCGGTTGTCTAGCAGTGGGCGAGCGTCATGACGGCGCTGCAACCTTAACTATCGAGGAAGCCCATGAGCAACAAATTGAAAGTCATTGCGCCGCTGGACGTTGCGCTCGCGCTCGATCCGCTCGCCGCAAGCTACACGATCCCCGGTGTCGGTGCGCAGAGCGCCATCGGCGATGCCGGCAAGAACACGCTGAGCACCGGCTCGGGACGGGACTACCTGAACGGCGGCCTCGGCGCCGACACGATCAATGCCGGCACCGGCGACGACTACATCTCCAATCTCGATGTGCCGTCCCTTTCGGGCGACCGGATCGACGGCGGCCTCGGCTTCGACGAACTCGGCATCAATTTCTCCGCCTCGAGCAGGGGCGTCTCGTTCACGGCCTTCGACCCGGCCAAGGCGAAGTCGCTGCTCGGCGCGAGCATCGTCAATGTCGAGCGCTTCAACCTGACCGGCAGCAACCACGCCGACACCTTTCTCGGCGGCCGCTGGAAGGACTGGTTCGTCGGCGGCGCCGGCAACGATACCCTGAAGGGCGAGATCGGCGACGACTGGATCGACGCCGGCGCCGGCAACGACAAGCTCTACGGCGGCAACGGCAGCGATTCGCTGATGGGCCTGGACGGCGACGACTACATCTCCGGCGGCTACGGCCGCGACTACGTCGCCGGCGACGCCGGCAACGATACGATGTCCGGCGGCGGCAGCGACGACACCATGTACGGCCATGCCGGCAACGACCGCATCAACGGCGACACCGGCAACGACACGGTCCAGGGCGGCAGCGGCCGCGACATCATCGACGGTGGCACGGGAAACGACAGCCTCGCCGGTGAGAGCGACAGCGATACCGTGCGCGGCGGCTCGGGCAACGACGCTATCCGCCACAGCATGGAGAGCTGGGCCGGCGACGGCAAGGATGTGCTCGACGGCGGGACCGGGACGGACACGCTGACGCTCTCCGGCCTCACCGGCACCTTCACCGCCAAGGCGTCCTCGACCAAGCAGACGCTTTCGAACGGCACCACGATCGTCAATTTCGAGGCCTATTCGATCAGCGGCACGGAGAAGAACGAGAAGATCACCGGCTATTCGGGCAGCGACACGCTGTCGGGGTTTTCGGGAAATGACACGCTGAGCGGCCAAGGCGGCAACGATCACCTGGACGGCGGCCTCGGCATCGACGTGCTCGACGGCGGCGACGGCAACGACCTTCTGATCGTCGGCAGCGGCGGCAAGGACACGATCCGGGGCGGCAGCGGCTTCGACACGGTCTGGATCGACCGTTCCGACAGCAAGAGCAACCTGACCTTCAGCATCTCCGGCACGACGGCCAAGCTCTCGGACGGCACGGTGATCACCAGCGGCGAGAGCTTCACCATCGAGACCGGCAGCGGCAACGACGTCCTGTCGGCCGGAAGCCTCAGCCATGTGGACTTCGACGCCGGCAGCGGCAACAACCGGATGACCGGCGGCAAGGGCAACGACCAGTTCTATTCGACCTCTGGCAACGACACCGTCAAGGGCGGCTCCGGCGACGACCGCCTCATCGATTCCGGCGGCGGCACCAACCTGCTCGACGGCGGCAGTGACGACGATTACCTCTCCGCCGACACCGAATACGGCACCGCGCTCACCACCATGCTCGGCGGCGCCGGCGACGACACCGTGACCGTCAACAATGCGGGCGGCTCGACGGCCGGGCGCTACAGCACCGACGGCGGTTCGGGCGTCGACACGCTCTGGGTCAACCGCTACGACAGCAGGGCCAACCTGTCGTTCACGCTGTCCTCCAACGCCACGCTCGTCAACGGCGACGTGAAGGCGAAGAACTTCGAGCGCGTCCACATCTCGTCCGGCCAGGGCCACGACACGCTGACGGCCGGCAAGCTCGACGACTACATCAACGGCATGGCCGGCAACGACACGCTCAAGGGTCTCGGCGGCGCCGACGAACTGACCGGCTGGTACGGTGCCGACAAGATCTATGGCGGCGACGGCAACGACACGATCTACGGCAGCGGCGGCATCAAGGACAGCGACCGCGACAGCCTCTACGGCGATGCCGGCAACGACATAATCTACATGAACGTCGGCGACTACGCTGCCGGCGGCTCCGGCGCCGACCGTGTCGTCGTCGACTTCAAGGAGGAGAGCTTCGACGTCAACTTCGCCTTCAGCACCGGTACGGTGAAGGTCAACGCCACCACCTCCTTCAACGGCATGGAAGCGCTGGACTACCTGGGCGGCCGCGGTCGCGACACCGTCACCGGCGGCCAGCAGATCGACTACCTGAACGGCGGCGCGGGCAACGACACGCTGAAGGGCGGCAGCGGCAACGACTACCTGGTCGACGACACCGGCAACGACAAGCTCTACGGCGACGCCGGCAACGACCACTTCGTCCGCTACACCGACGAGACCGGCACGGACTTCTTCTCCGGCGGGAGCGGCGTCGACACCCTCGAGTTCAACATCGTCTCCGATCATGCCGTGATCGTCGACCTGCAGAACAACGCCAGGAACGGCGGCGTCGCCTCGGGCCTTTCCTTGTCCGGCATCGAGAACGTCAGCGGCCGCGACAATGACGACACGATCCTCGGCAGCAGCGCCGCCAACGTGCTCAAGGGCGGGCTCGGCGACGACAAGCTGGATGGCCGTTCCGGCAACGACAAGCTGGAAGGCGGCGGCGAGGGCGACCTCCTGACCGGTGGCACGGGTGCCGACCAGTTCATCTACGCCACCGCCGAGGCCATCGGCTCCGGCGACCAGATCACCGACTTCAAGCGCGGCGAGGACAAGCTCGTCGTCAGCAAGGCCGTCTTCGGCTTCTCCAAGCTGGCGCTCTATTCGGGCAACGATCTGAAGGCCACCGGCTCGGCGCCGCAGTTCTTCTTCGAGAAGGACAACGGCCGCCTCTGGTACGACGCCGACGGCACCGGCAACGAAGCCGACGGCGTGCTGGTCGCGACCCTCAGCAAGGTGACCTCGCTCTCGACCAGTGATTTCATCCTGGCCTGACGGAGACGGCCATTGGAAACGGAGGCCGCCGGACGAGCGCCGGCGGCCTCCGTGCATCGCCCGTTCGGGACTGTCGACGCGCCCGCCCGTTTGAGATTCGTCAAAGACGGCCCCTGCGGAGCCTCCTAGGGTCGCTTCCGGATCAGAACGAACGGAAGCAAGACCGATGTCCCAGGCCATCATGGCGAAATACGGCGAGGCCCGTCTGCCCCGCTACACCAGCTATCCGACCGCCCCCCATTTCGGCCCGCTCGACGATGTCGGGCTCTACGGCGGATGGATCGGCGCGATACCGAAGGGCGAGCGGACCTCCCTCTATCTGCATGTGCCCTTCTGTCGCGCCATGTGCTGGTATTGCGGCTGTCACACCACGATCACCCGCCATGACCAGCCGATCATCGACTATGTGGCTCTGCTGCACCGGGAGGCCGAACTGGTCGCTTCGGCGCGCGGCGGCCCGCTCGACGTCGGCGAGATCCATTTCGGCGGCGGTACGCCGACGATCATGCAGCCGGCCGAGTTCACGGGCCTGATGGACGCCCTGCGGGACCGGCTCGGCTTTGCCGAAAAGGTCAACGTCGCAGTCGAGATCGACCCGCGCACCCTGACTGCGGAGATGGCCGCCGCCCTCGGCGCCGCCGGCGTCACCCGCGCGAGCCTCGGCGTCCAGAGCTTCGATCCGGTCGTGCAGAAGGCGATCAACCGCATCCAGAGCGTCGAGTGCACCGCGCTCGCCGTGGAAAGGCTGCGGCAGGCGGGCATTTCCGCGCTGAGCTTCGACCTCATCTACGGCCTGCCGCACCAGACCGTCACATCCTGCGTCGAGACGGTGGAAGCGGCCGTTGCGCTGCGGCCGGACCGCCTGGCCGTCTTCGGCTATGCCCATGTGCCCGACTTCAAGAAGCACCAGCGGATGATCGACGAGAACGCCCTTCCCGATGCGCATCAGCGCAACGAGCAGGCCGAGGCGATCGCGCAGACGCTGGTGGCCGCCGGCTACGAGCGGATCGGCCTCGACCATTTCTCCCTGCCGGACGACGATCTCGGCATTGCCGCGCGCACCGGCCGCCTGCATCGCAATTTCCAGGGCTACACCACCGACGAATGTCGCACGCTGATCGGGCTCGGCGCGTCTGCGATCGGCAAGTTTGCGGAGGGCTACATCCAGAACGCGGTACCGCTCGGCCAGTATGCCGAGCGCATCGGGCAGGGCCAGCTTGCCGCGGCGAAGGGATACGCCCTGACCGCGGAGGACCGGTTGCGGGCCGAACTCATCGAACGGGTGATGTGCGACTTCAGCGTCGACGTCGAGGCGGTGGCGAAACGGCACGGCTTTTCCGCAATGCCGCTCCTTTCGGACAATCCGACGCTCGCAGCACTCCGGCGCGACGGCTTGATCGCAATCGACGGCGCCACCCTGAGCGTCGACGAGCATCACCGCTTCGTCGTGCGCATAGCCGCCTCCGCCTTCGACGCCTATCTCGGCAAGGGCGGCCGCGCCTTCAGCAAGGCGGCGTGAGACGAGGGCCGATGGCTGCCAGCCGGGCCGCGAAAACGGCACAGGCCACGCGGCTCGGAGCCGCGTGGCCTGTGATCGTCGGGATGCCGTTGCGGCCCGTTATCCGCCGAAGCTGCCGAACAGCGTGCGCAGCACATCGACGCCGCGGTCGTCGAAGCTGACCTTGCCCTGCCGTCCGCCGGGGCCGACGACGATCACCTTGGCGCCGACATCGGCGCGGGCGTAGAGATGCTCGACGTCCTTGTTCATCATCCGGATGCAGCCGGAGGACATGTTCAGCCCGATCGACCAGGGCTCGTTGGTGCCGTGGATGCGGAAGGCGGTGTCGTGGCCGGCCTTGTTGTAGAGGTAGAGCGCGCGCGCGCCGAGCGGATTGTTGATGCCGCCCTCCATGTAGGCGGGCAGGATCCGGCCCTTCTTGCGTTCGCGGATGACCATTTCCGGCGGCGGCGTCCACCCCGGCCACTCCGCCTTGCGGCCGACCTTGACGACGCCGGACCAGCCGAAGCCTTCGCGCCCGACGCCGATGCCGTAGCGGATCGCGCGGTTCTTGCCTTCCACCAGGTAGAGGAACTTGTTGTTGGTGTCGACGATGATCGTGCCCGGCCGCTCGTCCGTCGTCAGGCGGACCACGCGGCGCTGGTACTTCTGCGGCACCGGCTTCTGCTGGGCAATGGTGATGACGTCGGTCGATGCCGTGCCCGGCACAGCACCTGCTGCCGGCACGAAAGCGTTCGCCGTGGCTGCCGGCAGCGCGGTCGCAAGGACGATGCCTCCGGCCAGCAGCGCGTGAACGAGTTTCCTCATTTCCTGTCTTCCTCTTTGTCGCATTTCCCCGAAACGCTAGCGAACTCCCGTCGCGTTTCAAGCGGCGGGGCGCCGTAAAGGCCGATTGTGAAGGCAATGAGGCGCTAATATTAGCACAGGTGTTGCGCAACGCGCACAGTCCGGCCGCAGGACCGCCGGGCCGGACCGTGAAGGCGTGACAGGCGCCGGCCGACGTGCCCGACGCCGGCCGTCGGGGCTCAGATGACGATGACCTTGGTGCCGACCTCGACCCGCTCGTAGAGATCGATCACGTCCTCGTTGCGCATGCGGATGCAGCCCGACGAGACGGCGTAGCCGATCGTCCAGGGCGCGTTGGTGCCGTGGATGCGGTAGAGCGTGGATCCGAGATACATGGCGCGCGAGCCGAGCGGGTTCTCCGGCCCGCCCTCCATGAAGGCCGGCAGGTAGTGGCCCTTGGCGGCCTCGCGGGCGATCATCTCCTTCGGCGGCGTCCAGCTCGGCCATTCCCGCTTGGAGGTGACCTTGTGCGTGCCCGCCCACTCGAAGCCCGGCTTGCCGACGCCGACGCCGTAGCGCCGCGCCTTGCCGTCGCCGAGCACGAGGTAGAGGAAGCGGTTGTTGGTGTCGATCACGATCGTGCCGGCCTTGTGCGCCGTCTCGTAGTCGACGATCTGCGGCAGGAACATCGGGTCCATCTGCGTCTGCACCGGCCGCGCCGCGCCGGTCACCGCCGCAAGCTGGACGCCGTCGGGGTTGCGCTGCCGGAGCACGCGGCGCTGCTGCGCCTGCTGGCGGGTGACGATGCGGCGCGACGAGACGGCGGGGCTTACCCCCTGTCCGGTCAGTTGCATGACCCAGGGTGCGGTCAGGTCGGGGCTGACGATGACGGGCGGGCGGGTCGCATAGCGGTCGTCCGCCCAGGCGGGCGGACCTGCGAGGACGAGGCTTGCGGCAAGCAATAGCGATTTCTTCAGCATCGGGCGTACTCTCAAACTTTTCGCCGGACAGGATGACGCGCCGCCCCGGCGGGCGGCGGACGTCGAACGGAGCGGGCGCCGAAGCGCCGCCTCTGCCGCGATGCTCGCACCGCGGGGAAAGCGAAAGGTAAATTCCCGTTCATTAAAGGGCGACCGAAGCCGGAAACCTCCGGGTAGGGTTATTGCCGGCTTTCCGAATCTGGTTGATGAGTGGTAAACGCGAACAAAGAGGAAACGGAAGGACGGGCAAAATGACGGCACGCGGGATCATCGTCGGCGACGACGGGCGGCAGCGCTGCGCCTGGCACGGCAACCTGGAGGACTACCGCCGCTATCACGATGCCGAATGGGGCCGTCCCGTCACCGACGATTTCCGCCTGTTCGAGAAGATCTGCCTGGAAGGCTTCCAGTCCGGCCTCTCCTGGCTGACGATCCTGCGCAAGCGCGAGAACTTCCGCGCAGCCTTCGCCGGCTTCGACTACGATCGGGTCGCGGCCTTCGGCGACGACGACATCGCCCGCTGCCTCGCCGATCCCGGCATCGTCCGCCACCGCGGCAAGATCGTCTCCACCATCAACAACGCCCGCCGCGCGCAGGAGATGCGGGCCGAGTTCGGTTCGCTCGCCCGCTATTTCTGGAGCCACGAGCCGCCGGCCGGCGAGCGGCCGGGCGTGATGGACTACGAGACGCTGATGGCCAATCCGAGCACGCCCGCCTCGACGCGGATCTCCAAGGACCTGAAGAAGCGCGGCTGGACCTTCGTCGGGCCGACCACCGTCTATGCCTTCATGCAGGCGATGGGCCTGGTCAACGACCATCTCGAGGGCTGCTTCTGCCAACCGGAGGTGGAGATGATGCGTCGCGCCCTGGATCGTCGCTTCACCGCCACCGCAGCCTCCTGACCGCCCCCGAAGCATCCCTGAAACGCTGCACGCCCTGAAACGCCCGTAACGGTAGCTTGTGCGAGGATTGCGCCGCTGCAACCGGCCCATACTTTCGGGCTGTGTTTTTTAGAGAATCATGTATCGTCTGGGTTGCGGGGCGTTTGGAAAGACTGATTTCATCTGGGCCAATATTGCGTTTTCGACCTGGGGCGTGTCCTGCGGTGCTAAATGATTTAGCCGACGGGGGATAGATGACGCAGAACGGCCAGAAGATCGAGATGTGGGCCTGCAGCAAGGCCGAGGAAATAGTCCTTCGCGAGGGATTTAACCTTATCAGATCCGCGCGCATCGGAAACAATACTGAAATTCGCCAGCACAGCATGATGCTGGCCAAGGTGATCGCGGCCTCTCTGCTGGAGGCCTCCGTCGCCACCGGCGCGCAGCCTGCGAAATAGGGGGTCCGACGGGCAGGGGACAGGCCCGGCAGCGGAACGCCGGGCCCATCCATGTCAAGCCGTTTCGGCTACTTGGCGTTCTTCTCCAGCCAGGCCTTCATCATGGCGATCTCGCCTTCCTGGGCGCGGATGATCTCCTCGGCGAGCTTGCGCAGCTCGGGGTCCTTGCCGTACTCCAGTTCGATCCGGGCCATGTCGATCGCGCCCTGGTGATGGGCGATCATGCCCCGGACGAAATCGACGTCGGCATTGCCGCTAAAGTCGATGTCCATGCCGGCGTGCATGCGGGCGTTCGATTCGGCAAACGCCTTGCTGGACGGCCCCTGGTCACCCTTCGGCGCGGCCATCTCCATGCCGCCATGGTCGGAATGATCCTGCGAGAGTGCGGGATGAGCGAAAAGAAGCGCGAGCGCGATGGCCGGCGCGATGGATTTTCTCAACATGTCTTGTCCTTCAAGATGGACTTTCGGTTCGCGGGGCGGCTGCCCCGCGGCGTGACGAAAATTCAGCTGCGGACGGGACGGGGCGGAGGCACCGGCGGCAGGACCTCGCCGCCGCAAAAGATGCTGACGGGCAGCGCCGTGGCGCCGGCCTTGGCGAAGGTCGAAGGCAGGGTCTCGCTTTCCGCGACGACGGCGAAACAGGCCGAACAGAGGAGCGGATGCTGGGCGGCGTGCCTCTGGCCGTCGCGATGCTCTCCGCCGGGGGATTGCGCGGCCTGCTCCGCATCGGCGCGCCGATCGTCGCCATGGCCGCGATGGTGGCCGTCGCCGTGATGGCCGGCGGCCTGTGGCGCGGGGCCATGGGCAGCGTGCATGCCGGCCATCCCGGCCTGCTGCGTCGCCGCCAGCGCCGGCGTCCAGCCGGACACCATCGCGGCAAGCATGGCAAGGAGGAGGAAAAGCCGTCTCATCACATGAACCTAGGGTGTCGGGGCGCCGTTGAAAAGGGCCCGTTCGCCCGTTGCGGCAGGAACCTGCTTTCGACGACGACCCGCGGGAGAGGAGGGCGGGCCGGAACCCTTCTGCGAATGCCGTCCCCGCGGCCACCGCCGCCCTTGCCGCAACCGGCCCGATCCGCTAGGGAAGCGACCGAAAATCCCTGTCAGAAATTCCGGGCGTCCCGATGAGCGAAAAGCAGAAGAAACCGCAGAAACTGAAGGCCCGCCTGCCGCGCGGCTTCGTCGACCGCACGGCTGCCGACATCCGCGCTGTGGAGGAGATGACCGGCAAGATCCGCGAGGTCTACGAGCGCTACGGCTTCGATCCGGTCGAGACGCCGCTGTTCGAATATACCGACGCGCTCGGCAAGTTCCTGCCCGACGCCGACCGTCCGAACGAGGGCGTCTTCTCGCTGCAGGACGACGACGACCAGTGGATGAGCCTGCGCTACGACCTGACCGCGCCGCTCGCCCGCCACGTCGCCGAGAATTTCCAGGAGATCCAGCTTCCCTACCGCACCTATCGCGCCGGCTACGTCTTCCGCAACGAGAAGCCGGGCCCCGGCCGCTTCCGCCAGTTCATGCAGTTCGACGCCGATACGGTGGGGGCTGCCGGCGTGCAGGCGGACGCCGAGATGTGCATGATGATGGCCGACACGATGGAAGCGCTCGGCATCAAGCGCGGCGACTACGTGATCCGGGTCAACAACCGCAAGGTCCTCGACGGCGTCATGGAGGCGATCGGCCTCGGCGGCGAGGAGAACGCCGGCCGCCGCCTGACGGTGCTGCGCGCCATCGACAAGCTCGACAAGTTCGGCCCCGAGGGCGTCCGGCTGCTGCTCGGCGAAGGCCGCAAGGACGAGAGCGGCGACTTCACCAAAGGCGCGGGGCTAAATGACGAGCAGATCGACAAGGTCCTCTTCTTCGTCGGCATCAAGGACTACGCCGAAAGCGCCGACAGGCTTGCCGAGCTCGTCGCCGGCACGGCGAACGGTTCGGAAGGTGTCGACGAGCTGAACCAGATCGGCCATCTCGTCACCTCGGCAGGCTACGAGAGCGACCGCATCAAGATCGACCCCTCCGTCGTCCGCGGCCTCGAATACTATACCGGCCCCGTCTTCGAGGCGGAGCTGCAGTTCGAGGTCGTCAACGAGAAGGGCGAGAAGGTGGTGTTCGGCTCGGTGGGCGGCGGCGGTCGCTATGACGGGCTGGTCTCGCGCTTCATGGGCCAGCCGGTGCCGGCGACCGGCTTCTCGATCGGCGTCTCGCGGCTGATGACCGCCCTGAAGAACCTCGGCAAGCTCGGCCAGGACGAGGTCGTGGCCCCCGTGCTCGTCACCGTCATGGACGGCGACGTCGAAAGCATGGGCCGCTACCAGCGCTTCACCCAGGCGCTGCGCTCGGCCGGCATCCGCGCCGAGATGTACCAGGGCAACTGGAAGAAGTTCGGCAACCAGCTGAAATATGCCGACCGCCGCGACTGCCCGATCGCCGTCATCCAGGGCGGCGACGAGCGCGCCCTCGGCGTCGTCCAGATCAAGGACCTGATCGAGGGCAAGCGGCTCTCCGGCGAGATCGAGGACAACGTCACCTGGCGCGAGGCCCGCGTCGCCCAGGTGGTCGTCTCCGAGGAGGACATGGTCCAGCGCATCCGCGAGATCCTCGCCCACCAGGCCGACGACCGCAAGCGGGCGGGCAGGGGCTGATGGCCTCGAACTGCCCAAACGCCACCCCAGCGTCTCCCCACACGGGTGAGGGGCCAGGCCGCGGCGCCGCCGCCTTCCTTCTCCCCGCTCGTGGGGGAGATGCCCGGCAGGGCGGGGGGCGTCGCGCCTGTCGCGAAATTCGGCATTTGCCCCTCACCTTGACCCTCTCCCCGCAAGCGGGGAGAGGGGACCAGGGAGCGCACGGCACCCGTCCTTCTCCCCGCTTGCGGGGAGAAGGTGCCGGCAGGCGGATGAGGGGCGAGCGGATCGCGCCATCGCACTTCGTGCGATTTGCCGCCCCATCCCTTCCCGGCCCTCGTGGGGGAGATGCCCGGCAGGGCGGAGGGGGTATTCCCGGAGACGTTTTCCCATGCCGCTGATCAATCTCCCCGCCTTTGCGCCCGATCTTCTGGCCGACTTCGCGGGCCTCGGCACCGAGCGCGTCGACACGCCGGTGATCCAGCCGGCCGAGCCCTTCCTCGACATGGCCGGCGAGGACCTGCGCCGGCGCATCTTCATGACCGAGAGCGAGACCGGCGAGAGCCTGTGCCTCAGGCCCGAGTTCACCATTCCCGTCTGCCTGCGCCACATCGAGAGCGCCACCGGCACGCCGCGGCGCTATGCCTATCTCGGCGAGGTGTTCCGCCAGCGCCGCGAGGGCGGCAGCGAATTCTACCAGGCCGGTATCGAGGATCTGGGCGAGGGCGACGTCGCTGGCGCCGATGCCCGCGCCGTCCATGACGCGCTCATGGTGCTTTCCAATCGCCTGCCCGGCCGCGCGCTCAAGGTGGTGCTGGGCGACCAGTCGGTGTTCGAGGCGGTCGTCGCCGCCTGTGGCCTGCCCGGCGGCTGGCAGAAGCGGCTGATCCATGCCTTCGGCAACCAGGATCGGTTGCGCGGCCTCTTGGCCGAGCTTTCCGAGCCGGCCTCGAAGGGCGTGTTCGGCGCCGAGGTCGAGCGGCTGGCGATCCTCGGCATCCTCGACGACGCGGCGAAGCTCGAAAGCCACATCGACGAGACGATGCAGGCGACCGGCTATTCCACCAACGCCAGCCGAAGCCCGGCCGAGATCGCCCGCCGCCTGCGCGAGAAGATGGAGCTCGCCAGCACCCGCCTCGACGCCGGCACGCTTGAGACGCTGCGCGCCTTCCTGTCGATCGAGGTGCCTTTGTCCGGGGCGCCGCAGGCGCTCTATGATTTCGCCCGCGGCCACGGGCTTGCGATCGAGGCGGCACTTTCGGCATTCGAGGCGCGGGCGCAGGCGCTCGCCGCCGCCGGCGTCGACACCGCGGCGATCGCCTATCGCAGCGCCTTCGGCCGCCCGCTCGACTACTATACCGGCCTCGTCTTCGAGATCACGGCAGGCGACGATCCGGCGGTGCTCGCCGGCGGCGGCCGCTTCGACCGGCTGATGACGCTGCTCGGGGCGAAGACGCGCATCCCCGCCGTCGGCTTCTCGCTGTGGCTCGACCGTATCGAGCAGGCGATCGAACAAGGAGCGCGCGCATGACCGTCACCATCGCGCTTCCCTCCAAGGGCCGCATGAAGGAGGACGCCTCGGCGATCTTCCAGCGCGCCGGCTACCCCATCGTCTCCGTCGGCAACGACCGCTCCTATCGCGGCCGCGTCGAGGGTCGCGACGATATCGAGATCGCCTTCCTCTCGGCCTCCGAGATTTCGCGCGAGATCGGCAACGGCAGCGTCGATTTCGGCGTCACCGGCGAGGATCTGGTGCGCGAGGGCCTGGCCCAGGCCGACGAGCGGGTGGAGTTCTGCGCCCGGCTCGGCTTCGGCCATGCCGATGTCGTCGTCGCCGTGCCGGAGATCTGGCTCGACGTCGAGACGATGGCCGACCTCGGCGACGTCGCCGCCGATTTCCGCGCCCGTCACGGCCGCCGGCTGACGATCGCCACCAAGTACTGGCGGCTGACGCAGCAATTCTTCTCCGGCAACCACGGCATCCAGCTCTATCGCATCGTCGAGAGCCTGGGGGCGACCGAGGGCGCGCCGGCATCGGGTTCCGCCGACATCATCGTCGACATCACCTCCACCGGCTCGACGCTCAACGCCAACCACCTGAAGATCCTCTCCGACGGCGTCATCCTGAAGTCGGAGGCCTGCCTCGTACGCGCCCGCAAGCCCGGCCACGATGGCGATCCGGTCGTCCGGGAGATCGTCGCGGCGGTGCGCGGCGCCCTCTGAGGTCTCGCCCCGGCCGAGAGACGGTTGTCGCTCCCAAGACCTCCGTCATACCGGCCTCGAGCCGGTATCCAGCCCGCGCAAGTCCTTGCGCGAAAAGAGCATTTCCCGGCGCCGCGGACGCGGCGCCGCTGGACGCCGGCTCGGGGCCGGTGTGACGGAGAGATAGTGGGGACGGCTCGATCGGGTGCGGCTGAATGGGGCGACGGCTCGGTGGCAGCAATTTGGCACACGTCGGCGCCACCTCCCTCCACCCCCTTTCACCTTCCGTCCCGGCGTCCTATCTATGCGCGACGCCAACTTGCAGGAGCAGTCCGTGACCGATCTTTCCGCCTTCCCGATCACCAAGAAGTGGCCCGCCAGAAACCCCGACATCATCCAGCTCTATTCCCTGCCGACGCCGAACGGCGTGAAGGTGTCGATCGCGCTCGAGGAACTCGGGCTGCCCTACGAGCCGCACCGCATCGAGTTCGGCACGAACGACCAGAAGACGCCGGAGTTCGTCTCGCTGAACCCGAACGGCCGCATTCCGGCGATCATCGACCCGCATGGTCCGGACGGAAAGCCGATCGGCCTGTTCGAATCCGGCGCCATCCTCTGGTACCTCGCCGAGAAGACCGGCAAGCTCGTCCCCGCCGATCCGGCGAAGAAGTACGAGACGCTCTGCTGGGTCATGTTCCAGATGGGCGGGATCGGGCCGATGCTCGGCCAGTTCGGCCACTTCTACAAGTTCGCCGCCGAGAAGGTCGCCAACAATTCCTATCCGATGGAGCGCTACCGCGACGAGGCGAAGCGGCTGCTCGGCGTCATGGAAGCCCAGCTGAAGGACCGCGAATGGATCGTCGGCGACACCTATACGGTGGCCGATATCGCGCTTTTCCCCTGGGTGCGCGGCGCCGACGTCTTCTATGGCGGCCGCGAGGTGATCGGCTACGCCGACTTCCCCGCCGTCATGGCCTGGCTGGAGCGCTGCATGGCCCGGCCGGCCTCGAAGAAGGGCATCGACATTCCCGCCAGGGCCCCGGAGGCGTGACGCAAAGGCGCGAGCGGGCGGCGCGTTGATGCGTTGACGCCGCCCGTCCCGCCGCGCTACCTGTTCCGGCAAAAGAACGAGGGCAGGAACATCATCGTGACGGGAAGATTGGTAGTCGTCGGCGGCGGCCAGGCCGCCTTTGCCCTGGTCGCCAAGCTCCGGGCGCTGAAGGACACGCGGCCGATCACGATCGTCAGCGCCGAGGCGAGCCCGCCCTACCAGCGCCCGCCGCTGTCGAAGAAATACCTGCTCGGCGAGGCCGACCTCGGCCGCCTGCATTTCCGTCCCGAAACCTGGTACCCGGAAAACGACGTCGATCTCAGGCTGTCGACCGAGGTCACCGAAATCGACCGGAAGAACAAGGCGGTCGTGCTGGGCGACGGCACGCGGCTTTCCTACGGGCACCTGGCGCTTGCCACGGGTGCCGCCCCGCGCCGGCTGCCGGCGGAGATCGGCGGCGACCTCAAGGGCGTCTATACCGTGCGCGACTATCTGGACGCCGACCGGCTCGGGCTGGAGATGACCGAGGGCCGCCGGGCGCTGATCGTCGGCGGCGGCTATATCGGGCTCGAGGCCGCCGCGGTCGCGCGCGGCCGGGGGCTGCACGTCACCGTCATCGAGATGGCCGACCGCATCCTGCAGCGCGTCGCCTCGCCCGCGACCGCCACGATCCTGAAGGCGATCCACATCGCCCGCGGCGTCGACATCCGCGAGAAGACCGGCCTCGTCCGGCTGATCGGCGAGGACGGCCGGGTCACCGGCGCCGAACTCACAGACGGCTTCGTGCTGCCGGCCGACATCGTCATCGTCGGCATCGGTGTTGCCGCCAACGATCGCCTCGCCCGCGAGGCGGGGCTGGAGGTCGCAGGCGGCATCGTCGTCGACGAGCATGCCCGCACCTCCGATCCTGCGATCTTCGCCATGGGTGATTGTGCGGTACTTCCCTTCGAGGGCAGCCGGGTGCGGCTGGAATCGGTGCAGAATGCCGTCGACCAGGCCGAGGCCGCCGCCGCCGTCATCGCCGGCGGCACCGATCCCTATGTGCCGAAGCCCTGGTTCTGGTCCGACCAGTACGACGTCAAGCTGCAGATCGCCGGCTTCTGCGCCGGCTATGACGATACGCTCGTCCGTCCCGGCCAGCGCGAAGGCAGCGTCTCGGTCTGGTACTTCCGCGACGGCCGCTTCATCGCGGTCGACGCGGTCAACGACGCCAAGGCCTATGTCGTCGGCAAGAAGCTGCTGGAGCAGGGGCGCACGCCGGACAGGGCGGCACTGTCGGATCCGGCGACCGACCTGAAGGCGTTGACGCTCTGACGGCCGGCGGCCGCCCGCGCCGGCCACGGCCGTCGTCCCCGTCCGCCTGACCTTCGGTTTTCGTTAAGTATTTTCCGACGAATGCGACGGCTCGCGTCCCGCATTCGGACGCCGATTCATCCATTTTTCAGCTTTGTCCAGCGGAGTGCACCCAAACGCCAGGACAACCGGAAATTCAATGTTGCGCATCCTCACCTGTATCACCGTGGAGCATGATCTGCGGTTGGTTCTTCTCGCTGCCATCATCTGCCTGCTTGCGTGTCACGCCGCGGTGTCGCTGCTCCAGCAGGCCCGCTCCGCAACCGGGCGCGCCCGCGCGCTGTGGCTTTGCGCGACCGGTGTCGCAAGCGGCTTCGGCATCTGGGCGACGCATTTCATCGCCATGCTCGCCTACGATCCCGGCGTGGTGGCGGGTTACGGCGCGCACCTGACGCTGGTTTCGCTCGCGGTCGCGATCGTGGTGACGAGTGCGGGTGCGGCGATTGCGACCTGCCTGCCGGGGATGGCCGCGGCCGCCGGCGGCGGGCTCGTCGTCGCCACCGGCATTGCCACCATGCACCACCTCGGCATGGCGGCGATGCAGCTGCCGGGCCGGATCGAATGGGACCGGCCGCTGGTTGCGGTGTCGCTCGGTGCCGGGGCCGCCTTCTGCTGCCTGTCGCTCATCGTCCTGCAGCGGCGCCATGGCGCGCGGGCGCGGATCGCCGCGGGCGCGCTGATGGCGCTCGGCGTGGTGACGCTGCATTTCGTCAGCATGGCCGCGGTCACCGTCGTGCCGGAACCCGTCGTGACCTTCGACAGCATGACGCTCTCGCCCGCGCTGATGGTGCCGCTGATCGCCACCGTCGCCTTCTCGCTTCTCTTCACCGGGCTGACGACCGCCGTTTTCGCCCGCCGGGCCGAGACGGCGGTGAACGAGAGCATGCGCCAGTTCGCAGTCGTCGTGCAGGGGGTGTCGGACTATGCGATCTACATGCTCGACGCGGACGGCATCATCGCCAACTGGAATGCCGGCGCCGAGCGCAGCAAGGGCTACAAGGCCCACGAGATCGTCGGCCGGCATTTCTCCTGCTTCTACAGCGAGGAGGACCGCAGGGCGGGCATTCCGCAGCAGGCGCTGCAGATCGCCCGCGAGCAGGGAAAGCACGAGGCGGAAGGCTGGCGCTATCGCAAGGACGGCACCCGCTTCCTGGCCCATGTTGTCATCGATGCCATCCATGACGCGGACGGCACCGTGCTGGGCTATGTCAAGATCACCAAGGACATCACAAAGGAAAAGGCCGATGCGGACCGCATCGCCGAGGTGAGCCGCAACCTCGACCTGGCGCTGGAAAACATATCGCAGGGCCTGTTCCTGTTCGACCGTGACGAGCGGCTGGTGCTGTCCAACCGGCGCAGCGCCGAGATCCTCGGGCTTCCGGTCGAGCGGCTGGATGCGGGCACGACGTTCAGGGAGCTGATCGACCGCGCCATGGCCGAGAGCTATGGCCTGCCCGCCACCTGGCTGCCGCTGGCGGCCGAGCTCTATGCCCGCCATCGCCAGATCATCGCCGATGGCGGCGGGGCGATCGTGGAGAAGCTGTCGACGGGCACCTCCGTGCAGGTCCGCTACCGCACCCTTGCCGACGGCGGCTGGGTCGCCACCTACGAGGACATCTCCGAGCGGCTCAGAAACGAGGAGCAGATCGCCTACATGGCCCGGCACGACAGCCTGACCGGCCTGCCGAACCGCGCGGAATTCAACGATACGCTGGCTGCCGCGATCGAGGATGCGCAGCGCTCGTCCACCAAGGTGGCGGCGATCGGCATCGACCTCGACAAGTTCAAGGAGGTCAACGACACCCGCGGCCATGCCGCCGGCGACCTCGTCCTGACGACGCTGGCGCAGCGCATGCAGGCCTGCCTCGAGGCGGGCGAAACGGTGGCGCGTTTCGGCGGCGACGAGTTCGCCGCCAGCAAGCGCTACGAGGATATCGCCGAGCTCGAGGACTTCATCCAGAGGCTGGAGCGCTGCTTCCACGAGGAGATCGAGATCGACGGTCTCGAGATCAAGCCGGGCGCCAGCCTCGGGGTCGCCATCTATCCGCAGGATGCGGACAATCTCGAGGCGTTGCTCAACAACGCCGACCTCGCCATGTATCGCGCCAAGGACGAGCTGCTCCAGTCGGTCTGCTTCTACGAGGTTTCGATGGACGAGGCGGCCCGCAGCCGCCGCGTGCTGGCACGGGACCTTTGGCTTGCCGCCGAGCGCGACGAGTTCCGGCTGCACTACCAGGTGCAGAAGGCGGTCGAGACCGGTGTCGTGACGGGATACGAGGTGCTGCTGCGCTGGCAGCATCCCGAGCGCGGCATGGTCTCGCCGATGGAATTCATCCCGATCGCCGAGGAATGCGGCGCGATCCTGCCGATCGGCGAATGGGTGCTGCGGGAGGCCTGCCGGGAGGCGGCAAGCTGGCAGGAACCCTACAAGATCGCGGTCAATCTCTCGCCGGTCCAGCTGGCCAACGCCGATGTCGCCGATCTCGTCCAGCGGATCCTGGTGGAAACCGGCCTTGCCCCGCACCGGCTCGAACTGGAGATCACCGAGACCACGATCATCCGCGACAAGGAACGCGCGCTGCTCACCCTGGGCCGGATCCGCTCGCTCGGCGTGACCATCGCCATCGACGATTTCGGCACCGGCTATTCGTCGCTCGAAACGCTGCGTTCGTTCCCCTTCGACAAGATCAAGCTCGACCGCAGCTTCATGGTCGAGGTGGAGGACAATCCCCAGGCAAAGGCGATCCTGCGGGCGATCGTCGCGCTCGGGCAGACGTTGGCGATCCCGGTCCTGGCCGAAGGCGTCGAGACGCGGGAGCAGCTCGGCATCCTGCTGCACGAGGGCTGCGACCAGGCGCAGGGCTACTATCTCGGCCGGCCTGCGCCGATGGAAAACGCCGATCGCGCTGCGCTGACCTCGAAGGTCGCCTGAGGCAGGACCTCGGCGCCGCGCAACGGGATCGCCGTCGGCCCCGCTCTATTGCTGGTGGACGGCCGCGCCGGGACTGTCGAGCTGGAAGCGCGGAAAGATGAAGACGCCGACGATCGCGCCGGCGTAGCGCTGTTCCAGGCCCATCGATTCGCCGATGCACATGACCGGTTGCCGCGGCGCGCCGGCGACCTCCACCGTGGTCGAGAAGCAGAAGGACGACGAGACCGTGGCCGCCTGCTCGAACAGCTCGAGCACGTGGGCGCGGTCCTGCGGCGTATAGCAGCGGACGAGATTGAGCAGGCCGCAGCTGCGCTGTTCCAGCCCGTGCAGGCGGGCCGCCCGCTCGCCGAGCTGGAAGAGGCCGTTGGACAGGTCCCCGGCCCAGCGTTCGGTCACGCAGTATTGCGACAGGCACTCGTTGTCCGAGTGGTCGAAGGCGACCGATCCCGGAAGGAATGGCATCGTGTAAGTGGACTTTGCAATCTTGAACAAACTAAACCCCAGTCGGCCGCCCGACCCCCAGCGCATCCCTCAGGAAGCGCACCGTCCCCCAATGAGCATGCCGGCAAAGTTGCGGGCTTTGCCGGCATGCGGATGGCACTGCTGTCGAAACGATCGGGGATATGACTGGCCAGCAGCCAACCCGATCCCTCGTCGCGCCGACAACTTGAATTAATGCGTTATGCTGACTTCAAAGGGTCTGTGGATACACGGATAGCGCGAAACGCACCTACGGCGCCGCGCGTCCAGAACCCTGCTCCCGTTTCCAGTCCATCTAGATTTTTTTGGGGTATCTATACCGCGTTGCCTGCAACCGGCAATGGGTCGCATCAAAAAAATGGAATGTATCAAGTAAATTCGAAGTTGCTAACTGAGTAGACGAAAAAATAGGGCGGCCCGAAGGCCGCCCCGTATGGTTGTAGCCGGATGGCAATCCGATTACATCATGCCGTCCATGCCCATGCCGCCCATGCCGCCCGGCATTGCCGGAGCGTCCTTCTTCGGCAGCTCGGCGATCATGGCTTCGGTGGTGACCAGCAGGCCGGCAACCGAGGCTGCGTCCTGCAGCGCGGTGCGAACGACCTTGACCGGGTCGACGATGCCCATGGCGATCATGTCGCCATATTCGCCGGTCTGGGCGTTGTAGCCGTAGTTGTCGGCCTTCTCTTCGAGGATCTTGCCGACGACGATGGAGGCTTCGTCACCAGCGTTCTCGGCGATCTGGCGGGCCGGAGCCTGCAGGGCGCGACGAACGATGTTGATGCCGGCTTCCTGGTCGGCGTTCTCGCCCTTGACCTTGAGCTGGGAGGAGGCGCGCAGCAGGGCGACGCCGCCGCCGGGCACGATGCCTTCCTGGACGGCAGCGCGGGTCGCGTTGAGCGCGTCGTCGATGCGGTCCTTCTTTTCCTTCACTTCGACTTCCGTCGAGCCGCCGACGCGGATGACGGCAACGCCGCCGGCGAGCTTGGCCAGGCGCTCCTGGAGCTTCTCGCGGTCGTAGTCGGAGGTGGTCTCTTCGATCTGCGCCTTGATCTGGGCAACGCGGCCTTCGATCTCGCCCTTCTGGCCAGCGCCGTCGACGATCGTGGTGTTCTCCTTGGAGATGGAGACCTTCTTGGCACGGCCGAGCATGTCGAGGGTGACGTTCTCGAGCTTGATGCCGAGGTCTTCGGAGATCACCGTGCCGCCCGTCAGGATGGCGATGTCTTCGAGCATGGCCTTGCGGCGGTCGCCGAAGCCCGGAGCCTTGACGGCGGCGATCTTCAGGCCGCCACGCAGCTTGTTGACGACGAGGGTCGCAAGGGCTTCGCCTTCGACGTCTTCAGCGACGATGACCAGCGGCTTGCCGGTCTGGACGACGGCTTCGAGGACCGGCAGCATCGCCTGCAGGTTCGACAGCTTCTTCTCGTGCAGGAGAACGTAGGCGTCGTCGAGGTCGGCGACCATCTTCTCCGGGTTGGTGACGAAGTAGGGCGACAGGTAGCCGCGGTCGAACTGCATGCCTTCGACGACTTCGAGCTCGGTCTCGGCGGTCTTGGCTTCTTCAACCGTGATGACGCCTTCGTTGCCGACCTTCTGCATGGCTTCGGCAATGTCGAGGCCGACCTGGCGCTCGCCGTTGGCCGAGATCGTGCCGACCTGGGCGACTTCTTCCGAGGTGTTGATCTTCTTGGCCTTGGCCTGGAGGTCCTTGACGACTTCCTTGACGGCGAGGTCGATGCCGCGCTTCAGGTCCATCGGGTTCATGCCGGCGGCAACGGCCTTGGCGCCTTCGCGGACGATCGCCTGGGCCAGAACGGTTGCGGTGGTGGTGCCGTCACCGGCGACGTCGTTGGTCTTCGAAGCGACTTCGCGGACCATCTGGGCGCCCATGTTCTCGAACTTGTCTTCCAGCTCGATTTCCTTGGCGACCGATACGCCGTCCTTGGTGATGCGCGGAGCGCCGAAGGACTTGTCGATCACGACGTTGCGGCCCTTGGGGCCGAGGGTGACCTTCACTGCGTCAGCGAGGATGTCGACGCCACGCAGCATCTTTTCGCGCGCGGTGCGGCCGAACTTGACTTCTTTGGCTGCCATTTTCAAAACTCCTGGTTTCGAAATGCCGGATCTGCCGGCTTGAATTTGCGGGATAGGCTTGGAAAACCGGCGATCAGCCGATGATGCCCATGATGTCGGCTTCCTTCATGATCAGAAGGTCTTCGCCGTTGATCTTGACCTCGGTGCCGGACCACTTGCCGAACAGGACGCGGTCGCCGGCCTTGACGTCGAGCGGAACGACCTTGCCGGACTCGTCACGCGCGCCGGAACCGACGGCGACGATTTCGCCTTCCTGCGGCTTTTCCTTTGCGGTATCGGGAATGATGATGCCGCCCTTGGTCTTTTCTTCGGATTCAACGCGACGGACGACGACGCGGTCGTGAAGCGGGCGGAAGTTGGTGGTTGCCATTGTCTAATCCCTCGATCGAATGACATTCTCGAACCGCGAAACGGTCCGATGGATTGGTGTTAGCACTCGTGGTCGGTGAGTGCTAGCGAAGGCGGAGATAGGCTTGAGCCCGAATTGAGTCAAGAACAGGGCTTCAAAAAAAGATCTCCCATTTGGAACCGATTGACTTGATTGTCCGGAAGCGGTTTAACGGTGGCATGGGGTTTGCGAACACCCCACGAGGCGCCATGCCGAACTTCGCGTCCTTTGCACCTCATGGAGGGACGTATCATGGCTTCCTACAATGCAATCTCCCCTGAAAAACTTGCGCGACTGATCGGCACGCCGAAGGCTCCGGTGATCGTCGACGTGCGCGACGATGACGATTTCGAAGCGACGCCGTCGCTCATCCCGTCGGCAATCCGGAGAGGCCACGCGGACGTGGACGATTGGGCGCCGAAATACCGTGGCCGCTGGGTCGTCGTGGCCTGCCAGAAGGGGCTGAAGCTCAGCGAAGGCGTCGCGGCCCTGCTCCGCAGCGCCGGCATTCAGGCGGAAATCCTGGAAGGGGGCGTCGTCGCCTGGCAGGAAGCGGCGCTTCCGCTTGTTCCGGTGGCGAGCCTGCCGCAGCGAAAGGCGACGGGCGGAACGCTCTGGGTCACGCGCTCGCGCCCCAAGATCGACCGCATCGCCTGCCCGTGGCTGATCCGTCGCTTCGTCGATCCGGAGGCGCGGTTTCTCTATGTGTCGCCGCCGGAGGTGACGGCGGTCGCCGAGCGCTTCGGCGCCACGCCGTTCGACATCGAGGGCGTGCACTGGAGCCATCGCGGCGAACTGTGCACCTTCGACGTCATGGTGCAGGCGTTCGGCCTGGCGCTGCCGCCGCTGGAGCATGTCGCCCGAATCGTGCGCGGGGCGGACACCAACAGGCCCGATCTCGAGCCGCAGGCGGCCGGGCTGCTGGCCGTTTCGCTCGGGCTTTCCCGCATGTATGCCGACGATCTCGAACAGCTTGAGGCAGGCATGCTCGTCTACGACGCGCTCTACCGATGGGCGCGGGACGCGGTGGACGAGAAGCACGACTGGGTGTCCCACACACCGCGCAGGAAGGATGCCGGCAGCCGTGGATAAACCCCTGACTTTGGACACGGCGCAGGATGCGGTGCCGCCGCATCCTGCCTTCCGCGAGGCGCTGGGCGTCTGGGCCCGCATCGGCTTCCTCAGCTTCGGCGGGCCTGCCGGCCAGATCGCGCTGATGCACCGGGAACTGGTCGACGAACGCCGCTGGATATCCGAGAGCCGCTTCCTGCATGCCCTGAACTACTGCATGCTCCTGCCGGGACCGGAGGCGCAGCAGCTTGCGACCTATGTCGGCTGGCTGCTGCATGGCACCCGCGGCGGCATCGTGGCCGGCACCTTGTTCGTGCTTCCCGGCTTCGTCGTCATCTGCGCGCTCTCGGCCGCCTATGCCCTGTTCCAGCGGACCGACTGGCTGCAGAGCCTCTTCTTCGGCCTGAAGGCGGCGGTGCTGGCGATCGTGCTGGAGGCGCTGGTGCGGGTCGCAAGCCGCGCGCTGAAGACGCCGTTCGCACGCCTGCTGGCAGCGCTCGCCTTCGTCTGCCTGTTCTTCTTCGCGCTGCCGTTCCCGCTCGTGGTCGCAGGCGCCGGCATCGCCGGCTACGTGGTCGCCCGCAGGTCGCCCGACTGGCTGCGGCCGCCCGCCGGCCACAAGGCGCATGCCCCCGACAAGCCTTCCGTGATCGGCGAGGGCTTTGCCGACAGGCCGCGGACGCTGGGCGGATCGATCGTAATCCTCGCCGTCGGCGCGCTCTGCTGGCTCACGCCCTTCGCCATGCTGCCGCTCTTGCCGGACGGCCCCGGTGCCTTTGCGGCCATCGGCGTCTTCTTCTCGAAGATGGCGGTGGTCACCTTCGGCGGCGCCTATGCCGTCCTCGCCTATGTCGCCCAGCAGGCGGTCGAGACCTATCAATGGCTGAAGCCCGGCGAGATGCTGGACGGGCTCGCGCTCGCCGAGACGACGCCGGGACCGCTCGTCCTGGTGTTGTCCTTCGTCGGCTTCCTGGCGGCATTCCGCGACACCGGCGGCCTCGATCCCCTGGCGGCCGGCCTGATCGGCGCGTTCCTCACCGCCTGGGTCACCTTCGTGCCCTGTTTCCTCTGGATCTTCCTCGGTGCGCCCTATGTCGAGCGCCTTCGGTCGAACGCGGCCCTTTCCGGCGCCCTCGCGGCGATCTCGGCAGCCGTCGTGGGCGTGATCCTGAACCTTGCCGTCTGGTTCGGGCTGCACGTCGTCTTTCGGCAGGTGGGGCGGCTGGAGGCGGGGCCGCTGTCGCTCGTATGGCCCGATCCGGCCTCCATCGACCTGTGGGCGCTGGGGCTGACCGCGGCGGCCGCCGTGATGCTGTTCCGCCTGCGGCTCGGCATCGTCCGGACGCTGATGATCAGCGCGGTCGCCGGCTATGCCCTGAGCGCGCTCTCGCTGGTCTAATTGCCATTTTTGCCGTCTGGCCCTTGTTTTCTCGGTCGAGCTTTGCGATGTCAGCCGGGCTCATCTGGATCGGGAAACAAGCATGGCCAAGCGCATTCAGTCCTTCCGCGATATCGCCGATCGCTACGACGTCGTGCTCTGCGATGTCTGGGGCGTGCTGCACAACGGCGTCGAGGCCTTTTCGGATGCCTCGGTGGCGCTGGCGCAGGCCCGCGCTGCCGGCCTGACGGTTGTCCTGATCACCAATTCGCCGCGGCCGTTTCCGGGCGTCAAGGTGCAAATCCGTGGCCTCGGCGTGCTGGACGAAGCCTATGACCGCATCGTCACCTCGGGTGACGTGACCCGCGCGCTCATCGCCTCGGGTCCGGAAAAGGTCTATTTCATCGGCGCGGAAAAGGATCTGCCGCTGCTGGACGGGCTGGGCGTCGAGGCCGTATCGGCCGAGGACGCCGGCATCATCGTGCTCGCCGGGCTGCGCAACGACGAGCAGGAAACCCCGGAGGACTACCGGGCCGAGATGGAGAAGCTCGCGGCGCGCCACCTGCCGCTGATCTGTGCCAACCCGGATCTCGTGGTCGAGCGCGGGCACCGGCTGATCCCCTGCGCGGGCGCGGTGGCGAAGATCTACGGCGAGATGGGCGGTTCGACCCTGATTGCCGGCAAGCCGCATCGCCCGATCTACGAGAAGACGCTGGAAGAGGCGCGCGAGGTGCGCGGCAGCTTCGACCTGTCGCGCGTCATCGCCATCGGCGACGGCATGCCGACCGACGTGCGCGGCGCCGAAGCGTTCGGGCTGGACGTGCTCTATGTTTCCGGCGGCATTCACGCCGAGGAATATGTCCGCGACGGCCGCACCGACGAGGCGGCCCTCGACGATTTTCTTGCGCGGGAGAAGGTGGCGCCCAAATGGTGGATGCCGCGCCTCAAGTAACGGACGAGCGAACCATGGCCGTATTTCACCGCAACGAGACCAGGGAGCCGCTGCCCGAGCACCTGCGCGGCGGCGTCATCGCGATCGGCAATTTCGACGGCGTCCATCGCGGCCATCAGTCGGTCCTGCAGCGGGCGCTGGACATCGCCGCGGCGCGCGGCGTTCCTGCGCTCGTGCTGACGTTCGAGCCGCATCCCCGCACCGTCTTCCAGCCCGATCATCCCGTCTTCCGCCTGACGCCGGCGCCGCTGAAGGCGCGCATCCTGGAAGGCATGGGCTTCGCCGCGGTCATCGAATACCCGTTCAACCGGCAGTTCTCGCAGATGTCGGCCGGCGATTTCGTCCGCCAGGTGCTGATGGAATGGCTGCATGCCGGCCACATCGTCACCGGCTTCGATTTCCACTTCGGCAAGGGCAGGGAAGGCGGCCCGGCCTTCCTGATGGCCGCCGGCGATGAAAACGGCTTCGGCGTCACGCTGGTCGATGCCTATCGCGACGAGAATGCCGAGGTGATCTCCTCCAGCCGCATCCGCGCGCTGCTGGCCGAGGGCGCGGTGACGGAAGCCGCCGGCCTGCTCGGCTATCACTACACCGTCGAGGCCGAGGTCATCGGCGGCAAGCAACTGGGGCGCACGCTCGGTTTCCCGACGGCCAACATGCAGCTGCCGCCGGAAGTCCCGCTGCGCAACGGCATCTATGCCGTCCGCTTCCGCCGCGGCGACGGCGCGCTGTTCGACGGCGTGGCGAGCTTCGGCCGCCGCCCGACGGTGGACAGCAACGGCGTGCCCCTGCTGGAGACCTTCGTCTTCGATTTCTCCGGCGACCTCTACGGCGAGACCTGCACCGTGTCCTTCTTCGAGCACCTGCGCGACGAGCTGAAGTTCGACGGCCTCGAAGCGCTGGTCGTGCAGATGAAGCGCGACGAGGAGGAGGCGCGGGCCCTGCTCGCCGGCGTGCGCCCGATCGGCGCCATCGACGCGAAGATCGCGTTCTGAGACGAGCCGAAGCCGCCTGCGGCAGCCCGGCGGCGGGCATGCCCGGGATCTGCTATTCCTGGCGCGCCCCTCTTTCTTTTTCGCCCAAAAACACATAAACAACCGCCACCATGGCGCCACACAGCTTTTGTGTCATATCCCGAATTAGTGGCCCGGCCTTCCGCGCGCTCTGAGCGAGGCCGGGAGGTCCGGGTTTTTGGGCGTTTCCGACGCGCCCGCGCCGTCACCGACAATTCTTCCCCGCCTGCGCGAAAGATCGCGCGATGAAACGATTGCTTGAGCCATGAACGACACGTCCGAGAAGATCGACTATTCCTCCACCCTCTACCTGCCGCAGACGGATTTCCCGATGCGCGCCGGCCTGCCGCAGAAGGAGCCGGAAACGGTGGCCCGCTGGCAGAAGATGGACCTCTACAAGAAGCTGCGCGCCTCCGCCGCCGGCCGCGAGAAGTTCGTCCTGCACGACGGCCCGCCCTATGCCAACGGCAACATCCACATCGGCCATGCGCTGAACAAGATCCTCAAGGACGTCATCAACCGCTCGTTCCAGATGCGCGGCTATGACGCCAACTACGTGCCCGGCTGGGACTGCCACGGCCTGCCGATCGAGTGGAAGATCGAGGAGAAGTACCGCGAGAAGGGCCAGAACAAGGACGAGGTCCCGGTCAACGAATTCCGCCGGGAATGCCGTGACTTCGCCACCGGCTGGATCAAGGTCCAGACCGAGGAGTTCAAGCGCCTCGGCATCGAGGGCGACTTCGAAAACCCCTACACGACCATGGCCTTCCACGCCGAGGCCCGCATCGCCGGCGAACTGATGAAGATCGCCAAAAGCGGCCAGCTCTACCGCGGCTCCAAGCCGATCATGTGGTCGGTGGTTGAGCGCACCGCGCTCGCCGAGGCCGAGGTCGAATATGCCGACGTCGAGAGCGACATGATCTGGGTGAAGTTCCCGGTCAAGGAGGGCCCGGATGCGCTCGTCGGCACCTTCGTCGTCATCTGGACGACGACCCCGTGGACGATCCCCGGCAACCGCGCGATCGCCTATTCGTCGCGCTACGCCTACGGCCTTTACGAGGTCGCGACCGCCGAGAACGATTTCGGTCCGCAGCCGGGCGAGAAGCTGATCTTCGCCAAGCGTCTTGCCGAGGAATCCGCCGCCAAGGCCAAGCTGACTTTCGACTTCGTCCGCGACATCGAGGCCGATGAACTGGGCGCGGTCACCTGCGCCCATCCGCTGCACGGCCTCGGCGGCGGCTACGATTTCAAGGTACCGCTGCTCGACGGCGACCACGTCACCGACGATGCCGGCACCGGCTTCGTCCACACCGCCCCCAGCCACGGCCGCGAGGACTTCGACGCCTGGATGGACAAGGCGCGTGAACTGGAAGCCCGGGGCATCTCGTCGGCGATCCCGTTCCCGGTCGACGACGCCGGCTTCTACACCCTCGACGCGCCGGGCTTCGGCCCCGACGCCGAGGGCGGCCCCGCCCGCGTCATCGACGACAAGGGCAAGAAGGGCGATGCCAACGACCGCGTCATCAAGGCGCTGATCGCCCGCCATGCGCTCTTCGCCCGCGGCCGGCTGAAGCACTCCTATCCGCATTCCTGGCGCTCCAAGAAGCCGGTGATCTTCCGCAACACGCCGCAGTGGTTCGTCACCATGGACAAGGACTTCGGTGACGGCACGACGCTGCGTTCGCGCTCGCTGTCGGCGATCGACCAGACCCGCTTCGTGCCTGCCGCCGGCCAGAACCGCCTGCGCGCCATGATCGAGGGCCGCCCGGACTGGGTGCTGTCGCGCCAGCGCGCCTGGGGCGTGCCGATCGCGATCTTCGCCGATGACGACGGCAACGTGCTGGTCGACGAGACGGTCAACGCCCGCATCCTCGAAGCCTTCGAGAAGGAGGGTGCCGACGCCTGGTTCGCCGAAGGCGCCAAGGAACGCTTCCTCGGCAACGACCACGACCATGCCAGGTGGCAGCAGGTGATGGACATCCTCGACGTCTGGTTCGACTCGGGCTCCACTCACACCTTCACGCTCGAAGACCGCCCGGACCTGAAGTGGCCGGCCGACGTCTACCTGGAAGGCTCTGACCAGCACCGCGGCTGGTTCCACTCCTCGCTGCTCGAAAGCTGCGCCACGCGCGGCCGCGCGCCCTACAACGCCGTCGTCACCCACGGGTTCACGATGGACGAGAAGGGTGAGAAGATGTCGAAGTCCAAGGGCAACGTCGTCTCGCCGCAGGACGTCATGAAGGACGCCGGCGCCGATATCCTGCGGCTCTGGGTGATGACGACCGACTACTGGGAAGACCAGCGGCTCGGCAAGACGATCATCCAGACCAACATCGACGCCTACCGCAAGCTGCGCAACACAGTGCGCTGGATGCTCGGCACGCTCGCCCACGACAAGGGCGAGGAGATCGCCTATGCCGACATGCCGGAGCTGGAAAAGCTGATGCTGCACCGGCTGTCGGAGCTCGACCAGCTCGTGCGCGAGGGCTACGACGCCTTCGACTTCAAGAAGATCACCCGCGCGCTGATCGATTTCGCCAACGTCGAGCTGTCGGCCTTCTACTTCGACGTCCGCAAGGATGCGCTCTACTGCGACGCGCCCTCCAGCCTGCGCCGCCGGGCCGCACTCGCCGTCATCCGCAAGCTGTTCGACTGCCTCGTCCTGTGGCTGGCGCCGATGCTGCCCTTCACCACCGAGGAAGCCTGGCTGTCGCTCAAGCCCGATGCGGTCTCGGTGCATCTGGAGCAGTTCCCGGCAATCCCGGCCGAGTGGCGCAACGATGCGCTGGAGGAAAAGTGGGAGAAGATCCGCACGGTGCGCACCGTCGTCACTGGCGCGCTCGAGATCGAGCGCCGCGAGAAGCGGATCGGCTCGTCGCTGGAGGCGGCTCCGGTCGTCCACGTCAACGATCCGGTCCTGGTGGCCGCGCTCGAAGGCGAGGACTTCGCCGAGATCTGCATCACCTCGGCGATCACGCTGGTCGCCGGCGAGGGCCCGGCCGAGGCGTTCCGCCTTGCCGAGGTCGCAGGCGTCGCCGTCGAGCCGAAGCTCGCCGAGGGCAGGAAGTGCGCCCGCTCCTGGCGGATCACCACCGACGTCGGCTCCGATCCGGATTATCCGGACGTCTCGGCGCGCGACGCGGCCGCCCTGCGCGAGATCGGCTTTCGCGCCGCTGCCTGAGCGGCGCGATCACGAAAGGTTGTGAACAAGGCGCGTAAATGACCGGATGAATTGCGCTTTTGCGGCTCATCCGGTATTCGTGCCTGAAAATCGTCGGATTTTTCGGCCAACGCACGGCATTCGACGGACATGATGGTCGCGATTCACCGGCTCTGCTGGGAAGGGTTTGCATGGCAATGACGCGGAAGATTCGACTGGGCGCCGGCGTGGCGGCACTGCTTGGGGCATGCGCCATTCTATCCGGCTGCATCGGCGGCCCGACCTACGGCACCGACAAGTCCAGCGGCGAGCAGCTGATGGACGACATCGGCAACGCCGTGATGCTGAAGCCGCCGAACGGCGGCGACAAGAAGATCGCCTACCAGCCGCGCGGCGGCCTCGTGGTGCCGAAGCAGGGCGAAGCGGCGCTGGTTCAGCCGCAGAAGACGCTCGCCTCCACCGAGGAAAATCCGCAATGGGTGGAAAGCCCCGAGGAGACGCGCGAGCGCCTGCGGGCCGAGGCGGACGAGAACGAACGCAAGATCGGCTACGATTCGCCGCTCGCAAGCCAGTTCAGCACCAATCGCAAGCTCTCCACCAAGGAGCAGCAGGAGCAGTATCGCGAGGCCCGCAAGCTGCAGCAGGGGCTCTACTCCGACAAGCGCCGCTACCTCAGCGACCCGCCGCTCGACTACCGCAAGTTGCCCGAGGAGGCGGCGAACGATCTGGGCGAGCCGGAGAAGAAGAAGGAGCGCCGCCGCAAGAAGGAGGCCGAAGTCGCCAACTCCGGCGCCAAGAAGTGGTGGCCTTTCTAACCGCAGGTCCGGCCGTCCATGAACTACCGCATCCGTAACGCGACCGCGGCCGATGCCGCGGTCATCCTGCGTTTCATCACCGAGCTCGCCGTCTACGAGAATGCCGGCCACGAGGTCGAGGCGACGGTGGAAACGCTGACCCAGTCGATCTTCGGCCCGGGCTCTGTCACCCGCGCGGTGATCTGCGAGACCGATGCCGGCGAGCCGGCGGGTTTTGCGATCTGGTTTCTCAGCTACTCGACCTGGCAGGCCCGCAACGGACTGTACCTCGAGGATCTCTACGTCACCCCCGAACACCGCGGCGCCGGCGTCGGGCGCATGCTGCTGCGCCACCTCGCCAAGGTCGCCGTCGCCGAGGGCTGCGGCCGCTTCGAGTGGAGCGTGCTGGACTGGAACGAGCCGGCGATCCGCGTCTACGAGGCGATCGGCGCCGAGCCGCAGTCCGAATGGACGCGCTACCGCCTGTCCGGCGACCGCCTGAAGGCCTTCGCCGCCGGCTGATATCGGCCGAAGGGCGGCGCGCCGCTATCGGCCGATCGCGACAGAATTCCGCCTCGGCCTCACCACCTGTTAACGCCGCCCGGATAGCGTCTTCGCCATGTTGGGGATCGGAAAGAAGACGGCCGTGAAGGCGGCGATCGCGACGGCGGCGTCCGTGGTGGCGTCCGTCGGCATCGTGCTCCTGCTGGTGCCGATGCTGGGCGGCCAGCCGGACGGGCCGGGCTTCTGGATGAGCGTGCTCTGCCCGCTCGTCATCGCCGGACCGGCCAGCCTCTACCAGTTCCATCAGGTGGACGTCATCGCCCGCCAGCGCGACGCGATCGCCCGCATGCATGTGCGGCTCGAGGATGCGCATGCCGAGCTCGAGCGCCTGCATGCGGACCTCGGCGAGAGGGCGCGCACCGATGCGCTGACCGGCGGCCTCAACCGCGGCGCCTTCTTCGCGGCGCTGGAGCAGGCGGCGGCAGACGGCAAGGGGCCGATGGCGCTGGTCGTCGCCGACGCCGACCACTTCAAGAAGATCAACGACGGCTTCGGCCACCTCGTCGGCGACGAGGCGCTGTGCCGCATCGGCGCCGCCATGGAAGGCGCGATCGGCGGCATCGGCATCTGGGGCCGGATCGGCGGTGAGGAGTTCGCGGCACTGCTGGTAGACACCGGGCGCAGCGCGGCGATCGCGGCCGCCGAGCGCCTGCGGCTTGCCGTTGCGGAAACGACGCTTGTGGCCGACGGACAGCCGGTGGCCTTGAGCGTCAGCATCGGGATCGCCTGTGCGAGCGCGCCCTGCGCGGCGATCGAGCTTTTCCGCCGCGCCGACGCAGAGCTCTACCGGGCGAAGTCGGGCGGCCGCAACCGCATCGTCATCGACGGGCGCGAGGTGACGGCGATTGCCGCCTGAATGCGCGACCTGAATGCGCGACGAAGCCTTGAACGCCGGCCCGGCCGTCGCGGCCGGCTGCGCTCAGTCGTCCTCGCGCCGCTCCCGGAAGAACTGCCGCAGGATCGCCGCCGCTTCGCCTTCGCTGATGCCGGAATAGACGTCGGGCGCGTGGTGGCAGGTCGGCTGCGCATAGAAGCGGCCGCCGTGGTCGACGCCGCCGCCCTTCGGATCCTCGGCGCCGTAGTAGAGGCGGCGGATGCGGGCGAACGAGATCGCCGCGGCGCACATCGCGCAGGGCTCCAGCGTCACGTAGAGGTCGGCGCCGGTGAGCCGTTCCTGCCCGAGCCGGCCGGCCGCCGCGCGGATCGCCTCGATCTCGGCATGGGCGGTGACGTCGTTCTTCTCGCGGGTGCGGTTGCCGCCGCGGCCGACGATCGCGCCGTCGAGCACGACCACGGCGCCGATCGGCACCTCGCCGCGCTCACCCGCGCCGCGGGCCTCCGCCAGCGCCTCGTCCATGAAGCTATTCGACATTTCCGCTCAGAATTCCTCTTAACCCGGGCCGTCTGACCTGATACGACACGCCAAAACGCTAGGCAAACTTCAAATGACATCCAAAGACAAGCCAAGACGGCCGGGCGCCCGGCCCTTCGACCGTGATCGCAAGCCGCAGGACGGTGCCCGCAAGGCCGGTGCCGGCAAGCCGGGCGGCAAGAAGCCCTTCGGCGCCAATGCGAAATCAGGCGGCCCCTCCAGGAGCGAGCGCGCGCCGGAAAAGACCGCCGGCGGCAAGAAGGCGTTCGCGCAGGCTGCGTCCGGCAAGCCGGAAAGGCCGCGGCCGGCGGCGTCTGCCGGTGCCGCCGATCATGCGGCAGCCCAGGGACCCGAGCGCATTTCCAAGCTGCTCGCCCGCGCCGGCGTCGCCTCGCGCCGCGATGTCGAGCGGATGATCATGGAAGGCCGCGTCAGCGTGAACGGCGTCGTGCTCGACACGCCGGTCCTCAACGCCACCTTCGCCGACCGTATCGAGGTCGACGGCCAGCCGATCCGCGGCATCGAGCGCACCCGGCTGTGGCTCTATCACAAGCCTGCAGGGCTGGTGACGACCAATGCCGATCCGGAAGGCCGCCCGACCGTCTTCGAGCACCTGCCGGAAGACCTGCCGCGCGTCATGTCGGTCGGCCGCCTCGACATCAACACCGAGGGCCTGCTGCTTCTGACCAATGACGGCGGCCTGGCCCGCGTGCTGGAACTGCCGGCGACCGGCTGGCTGCGCCGCTACCGCGTGCGCGCCCACGGCAAGATCGAGCAGGAGGCGCTCGACGCCCTGAAGGACGGCATCGCGGTCGAGGGCGTGCTCTACGGCGGCATCGAGGCGACGCTCGACAAGGTGCAGGGATCCAACGTCTGGATCACCATGGGGCTTCGCGAAGGCAAGAACCGCGAGATCAAGAACGTGCTCGGCGCGCTCGGCCTCGAGGTCAATCGCCTGATCCGCATCTCCTACGGCCCGTTCCAGCTCGGCGAATTGCCGGAAGGCCACGCCCAGGAAATCCGCGGCCGCACGCTGCGCGATCAGCTCGGCCCGCGGCTGATCGACGAGGCCAAGGCCAATTTCGAGGCGCCCTTGTTCGACCAGGCACAGGGCGAGCAGGAGGAAAAGCCGGCCCGCGCCGAAAAGGGCGGCTGGGAACGCGACCACCGCGAGAAGGACGGCGATCGCCGCGAGAAGGCGCGCGCCCGTCTCGACACGAAGCGCGACGGCGGCCGCGGCGGCGAGAAGCGGAGCGGCGACAGGCGCGGGGGCGACGATCGCGGCCGTGACCGCGACGAGGATCGCTTCGACAGGCCGAAGCGCGAGCCGGGCAACCGCGCCCGCAAGTCCAACGTCTGGATGGCGCCCGGCGCCCGTCCCGTCGCCGAGAAGAAGGCACAGGCGGCCGAGGGCGAAGAGGCGGTCAGGCGCGAGCCCCGCGCCCGCCCCGAAGGCGCGCCTAAGACCAAGCGCTACGGCCGCACCCGCGACGGCGAGGCGACCCGCACGACCTACAAGTTCGATCCCGACCGCAAGAAGGCGCCCGGCCGCTCGACCACCTCGCATCCGGATTCCGAGCGCGGCCGCAAGCCGCGCGTGCTGGGCAGCGAGGACGGCGACGACTGGATCCGCGCCAGCGAGCCCGAGCGGCACGGCCGCGACGAGGGCGGCCGCGGCTTCGGCCGCGGCGGAGACCGTCCGCCGCGCGATTTCGGCGACCGGCCGCCCCGGGGCGATCGCGGCTTCCGTGACGATCGCCCGCCCCGCGAGGGCGCCGGCGACGGCCGCAAGCCGCGCGGCAAGACGTTTGCGGGCGAGCGCTCCTTCGGCGACCGTCCCGCAGGCGGCCGCAGCGAGCGCGGTTTCGGCGGCAAGCCCAGTGGCGGCAAGTCATTCGGCGGCAAGTCCTTCGGCGGTAAGCCGTCGTTCGGGAAGTCTGCCGGCGGCAAGCCGTTCGGCGGCAAGCCCGGCGGGGGCAGGGCAGGCGGCAAGCCGGGCGGACGCCCGGCCGGCGGCAAGCCCCGCGGCCGGGGGAACTGACGCGCCGTGCGCATCGTCGGAGGCACATTCCGCGGCCGGCCGCTTGCGACGCCGAAGGGCGATGACATCCGCCCGACGACGGACCGCACGCGCGAGAGCCTGTTCAACATCCTGAGCCACGGCTATCCCGAGCACATCGAGGGCGCGCGCGTCCTCGACCTGTTCGCCGGAACCGGCGCCGTCGGCCTGGAGGCGATTTCCCGCGGCGCCCGGGCGGCCCTGTTCGTCGAGCAGGGCGTCGAGGGGCGCGGCCTGATCCACACCAACATCGAGGCCTTCGGCCTGCAGGGCAGGGCCAAGATCTTCCGGCGCGACGCCACCGCGCTCGGCACGGTCGGGACGATGGAGCCGTTCGACCTGCTCTTCGCCGATCCGCCCTACGGGCGCGGCCTCGGCGAAAAGGCGATGGCGGCGGCGGCAACGGGCGGCTGGCTGGTGCCCGGCGCACTCGCGATCCTCGAAGAGCGCGCCGATGTTGCACCCGCACCGATCGCGGGCTACGAATTCCTCGAAGAGCGCACCTTCGGCGATACCCGCATGCACTTCTACCGCTACGCGCCCGCCTGATCGCAGGCGCGCGCCGCCGCAAGCTCCGGCCCGGCAGCGCGTGGTGGAACGATCGCGCAGGCCACCCGAGGGTACGCCGATCATGTGTGCATCGGACGGCACGACACGCCGCCCGAACGAAGCCTTCGCCAAGGAGCCTCGATGCCGAACGACGCCCGCGAACCGCTGCCCTCCGAACGCCCTGCACCGGCCGCGACGCCGACCGTATCGATCGCGCTCGGCGGCGGCGGCGCGCGCGGACTGGCGCATATCCATGTGATCGAGGTTCTGGACGAACTCGGCGTCCGCCCGCAGCTCATCGCCGGCTCCTCCATCGGCGCGATCATGGGGGCGGCGATGGCGGCGGGTCTCAGCGGCCGCGAGATCCGCGAACACACGCTCGACGCCGTGGGCCGGCCGGCCGAAGCGCTCGGCCGCATCTGGGGCCTGCGCCCGGCGACGCTGTCCGACTTCTGGTCGAACGGCCTGCGCATCAGCCAGTTCAACCTCGAGCGCGTCTTGCGGGCCTTTCTTCATCGTGGCATCCCCGACCGCTTCGAGGAGCTGAAGATCCCGCTGAAGGTCATCGCGGCCGACTTCTACGAACAGTGCGAGCGCGTCTGCGAGACCGGCGCGCTCTATCCGGCGCTGGCCGCCTCCGCCGCGCTGCCGGCCCTGTTCCTGCCGGTCAGGATCGACGGGCGCGTGCTTGTCGACGGCGGCCTGTGGAACCCGGTCCCCTTCGACCACGTCGCCGGCACCGCCGACATCACCGTCGGCGTCGACGTCGTGGGCCGGCCGACCGGCGACGACGGCCAGATCCCCAACAGCATCGACAGCCTCTACGGCGCCAGCCAGCTGACGATGCGCTCGATGATCAATCTCAAGCTGAAGCAGGGCGCGCCCGACCTCTTCTTCCGCCCCGAGGTCGGCCGTTTCCGCGTCCTCGATTTCCTGCGGGCCAAGGACATCCTGGAGCACACGGCCGGCATCCGCGAGGAGTTCAAGCGCGCGCTCGAAGCCCAGTTCGAGCGCCATGCGAGAATGCGCGGCTGAAGGCCGCCCGCGCGCAGGCAGTCAACCTGGAGCGCCGGCGCGCGGTCCCGCGGCGGACGTTTCTCAGTCCATCGCCGGCTGCGTCTCCGGGACGATCAGGTCGTCCTCCTCGTCGGCGATCTGCTCGGTGTGCTTCGGCTTGATCAGCGGCTCCGGCCGGACGGGGCGCGAATGCAGCATGTCGCGCCCGGCGGCCAGCCCTTCTGCCGCCTGCAGGTTCAGGCGGGCCTCGTCGCGGCGGCGGATGTCGTTGGTGATCGCCAGCGCCTCCTCGTCCGCCACGCCCAGCGCCTCGAGCGTCCGCCTGCCGAAGACCAGGCCGGACTCGAACGTCTCGCGCACCTCCATGTCGACGCCGCGGGAGCGCAGCGACAGCGTATGGATGCGGTCGTAGGAGCGCGCGAACACCCGCGCATTGGGATATTCCGATTGCACCAGGTCGACGATCCGGTCGGTGATCTCGGCCTTGTGGGTGCAGACGGCGACGATCTTGGCTCGCTCGATGCCGGCGGCGCGCAGCACCTCCTTGCGCGTGCCGTCGCCGAAATAGATGCGGAAACCGAAGCTCGCCGCCTGGCGGATGCGGTCGGCGGAGAAGTCGATGATCGTCACGTCGCGGCCGCTGGCGAGCAGGATCTGCGAGGCGATCTGGCCGAAGCGCGAGAAGCCGACCATCAGCACGTCCGAACCCGCGCCCTCGAAGTCCTCCTCGATCTCCTCGCGCGCGTCGTCCTTGATCAGCACGCTGGAGAGAAGGGCTGCGATCGGCGTCAGCGCCATCGACACGGTGACGATGACGACGAGCAGGGAGGCGACGGCAGAGGAGAACACGCCGGCGCTGGCCGCGGCCGAGAAGAGCACGAAGCCGAACTCGCCGCCCTGTAGCAGAAGCAGCGCCACCCGCACCGCATCGTTGTGCGGCGAGCGCCCCATGCGACAGATCAGGTAGATCACGATCGCCTTCACCACCATCAGCGCCGGCACCGCGACGAGGATGACCTGGTAGTTGCGGTACACCACGTCGATGTCGAGCGACAGGCCGACGGCCATGAAGAAGAGCGCGAGCAGAATTCCGCGGAACGGCTCGATGTCGGCTTCCAGCTCGTGGCGGTAGGAGGATTCCGACAGCAGCACGCCGGCGAGGAAGGCGCCCATGGCCATGGAGAGGCCGGCGAATTGCAGCAGCGTCGCCGATCCGAGCACGACGAAGAGGGCGGCGGCGATCATCGCCTCGCGCGCGCCGGTCCGGGCGATCACCTGGAACAGCGGATTGAGGACGTAGCGGCCGATGACCAGCATCGACAGGATCGCGGCGATCGCGACCATGAAGTCCTGGAAGGCGGTGGTCGTATCCTCCGGCGCCTGCTTGGCGAGCAGCGGGATCACCGCCAGCAGCGGCACGATGGCGAGATCCTGGAACAACAGCAGTGAGAAGGCGCGCTGGCCGTAGCGCGTGTTGGTGTCGCCCTTCTCGTCGAGGATCTGCAACGCGAAGGCGGTGGAGGACAGGGCGAGGCCGAAGCCGATGATCAGGGCCGCCTGCCAGCCTTCCACGCCGATCAGCAACGCCAGCGCCGTCAGCGCCAGCCCGGTCGTCATGACCTGCACCGTTCCCAGTCCGAAGATCTCCCGCCGCAGTTGCCACAGCCGCGAGGGCTGCAGCTCCAGGCCGATCAGGAACAGCAGGAAGACGATGCCGAGCTCGGCCACCCCCAGGATTTCCTCGCCGTCGTGGATGTAGTGCAGGATCGGGCCGATGACGACGCCCGCGGCCAGGTAGCCCAGAATCGTTCCGAGCCCCAGGCGCTTGAAGATCGGGGCGGCCAGAACGGCCCCCCCGAGGAGAATCAATACTTCGGCGAACAGCGCATGCGTATCGGCCATGCGAATGGGATTCCTTCGGTATGTGGATTGGCGGGAGGCAAGAATCACAGGCCAGCCCTTGATGCCCCAGCCACTGCACAATAAATGGGACAGGAATGAAAGGCCAAATCATGTCAGAGACCATCGATTCCGGAAGCCTTCTCGCTCGTGCCGGAGAACTGATCGACCGTGCCGTCAAGGCGGGCGCCGATGCCGCCGATGCCGTCGTCGTCCGCGGCGCGTCCCGGTCCGTCTCGGTGCGCCTCGGCAAGGTCGAGGGAACCGAGGCCTCCGAGAGCGACGATTTCTCGCTCAGGGTCTTCGTCGGCAAGCGCGTCGCCAGCGTCTCGGCCAATCCGGGTTTCGACCTGCAGCAATTGGCGGAGCGCGCCGTCGCCATGGCCAAGGCCTCGCCGGAGGATCCCTTCGCCTCGCTCGCCGATCCGTCCGATCTCGCGCGCGAGTGGCCTGATCTCGATCTCTTCGATCCGACCGAGATCTCCTCCGACACCCTGACCGAGGCGGCGCTCGCCATGGAGGCCGCCGCCCTCGACGTCGCCGGCGTCACCAATTCGAGCGGTGCCGGCGCGTCTGCCGGCATGGGCGGCCTCGTGCTCGTCACCTCGCACGGCTTTTCCGGCGCCTACAGCGCCAGCCGCTTCGGCCGTTCCGTCAGCGCGATCGCCGGCGAAGGCACGAAGATGGAGCGCGACTACGACTACGACAGCCGGCTCTACTTCGCCGAACTGCGCGATGCCGCCGAGATCGGCCGCACTGCCGGCGAGCGCGCCGTCAAGCGCCTCAACCCCCGGCAGGCGCCGACGGCGAAGAACGTCACCGTCGTCTTCGATCCGCGCATGGCGCGCGGGATCGCCGGCCATATCGCCGGCGCCATCAACGGGGCCTCCGTGGCCCGCAAGACGAGCTTCCTGCGCGACAAGATGGGCAAGCAGGTCCTGAAGGCCGGGCTTTCGGTGACCGACGACCCGCTGGTCGTGCGCGGCTCGTCCTCGCGGCCCTTCGACGGCGAAGGGGTCAGAGGCGAACGCCTGGTGATGATCGAGGATGGGGTGCTGAACCACTGGTTCCTCTCCACCTCGACGGCGAACGAGCTGGGCCTGAAGACCAACGGCCGCGGCGTCCGCGGCGGCACCACCGTCGGCCCGGCGAGCACCAACCTGGCGCTGGAGCCCGGCGAGATGTCGCCGGAGGAACTGATCCGCTCCGTCGGCACCGGCTTCTACGTCACCGAACTGATCGGCCACGGCGCCAACATGGTCACCGGCGAATACAGCCGCGGCGCCTCCGGGTTCTGGATCGAGAACGGCGAACTGGCCTATCCGGTCTCCGAGGTGACGATCGCCTCCAACCTCGCCGACATGTTCCTGCGGATCACGCCGGCGAGCGACATCGACCGCAAGTTCGGCGTCGCCGCGCCGACGCTGGCGATCGAGGGCATGACGCTGGCCGGCCTCTAGACACGCGCCGTTGCCCTTCTTCGGCGGCGGCCTTGAATAGGCCGTCTTTGGCGGCAATCGAGCGCCGCGACAGATGTTGGGCGCCACGGCGCGCCCCGGAAGCGAAACGGATGATGGACACGCCGGCCGGCAACACCCGATATCGTTGGGCAGACGACCTCGATCTTCTGCACGAGGCCGCGCTGGCGGCCGGCGAGATCGCCATGTCCTATTTCCGCAAGGACCCGGACGTCTGGTGGAAGAACCAGGGCCGCTCGCCCGTCAGCGCCGCCGACATCGCCGCCAACGATACTTTGAAGTCGATGCTCCTGAAGGCGCGGCCGAACTACGGCTGGCTGTCGGAGGAGACCGACGACGACCCGGCGCGCCTGTCCTGCGAGACGCTGTTCGTCATCGACCCGATCGACGGCACCCGCGCCTTCATCGCCGGCAGCGACCTCTGGTGCGTGAGCGCGGCGGTGGTCCATCGGGGCCGCCCGGTGGCCGGCGTGCTCTTCGCCCCCGCTCTGAAGGAAGTGTTCGCCGCGACAGAGGGCGGCCCGGCGCTGAAGAACGGCAACCCCGTCCGCGTCGCCGCGCCGGACGGGGTGCAGCCGTTGCGGCTCGCGGCCGCGGCGGACATGGTTTCCCGGCTCGACACGGCGGCACTCGGCGCGGTCGAACGCATCCCCCACGTGCCTTCGCTCGCCTATCGGCTGGCGATGGTTGCCGAGGGCCGGATCGACGGCACGCTGGTGAAGACCAATTCGCAGGATTGGGATCTCGCCGCCGCGGACCTGATCCTCGCCAATGCTGGCGGCGGGCTCGTTGATCTCGACGGCAGGCCGCTCACCTACAATCGCCCCGACGTGCGCCACGGCGTGCTCTGCGCTGCGGGATCGGCCTGGCTTGGAAGGTTGATAAGCGCCGCGGGCGGCCTTGACGGCCATTGACCTTTTCGTCCGGATGGCTCAAACCCTGTGTGAAAAATACCACTATCGATGAGATGAAAATGACAGAGACTGGCGACAGCAAGCAGCTCCTGCACCTCGTCTTCGGCGGCGAGCTCACCACGCTGAAGGACGTAAAGTTCCGCGACCTCGACAAGCTCGACATCGTCGGCATCTATCCCGACTATGCGTCTGCGCTCGTGGCCTGGAAGTCGAAGGCGCAGCAGACGGTCGACAACGCGCACATGCGCTATTTCATCGTCCACATGCACAAGCTGCTCGATCCCGAAAACGGCTGATGCCGCCATTTGCCTTCCGGCGTCCGCTGACGCCGGGGGCCTACCGATGACCGGAATTCCCATGAAGCCTCGCGGACGGATCATTGCAGCCAGGGGGCGCCGATGAGCAGTGCTCTGGCGCGCTTCGCACTGTCCGCCTATCGCTGGATCGGCCTCGGCCTCTACCCGGTCATGCGGCCCTACCTCGCCATCCGCGCCGCCAAGGGCAAGGAGGAGCGCGGGCGCCGGCGCGAGCGCTTCGGCCACGCCAGCGTCGCAAGGCCCGCAGGCCCGCTCGTCTGGTTCCACGCCGCAAGCGTCGGCGAGACCAATGCGCTGCTGCCGCTGATCCGCGAGGTCCGCCGCCGCGGCATCAATGTCGTCCTGACCACCGGCACCGTCACCTCCGCCCGCGTCGCGCGCGAGCGGCTCGGCGAGACGGTGATCCACCAGTATGTCCCCCTCGACCTGAAGCCGACCGTCAGCCGCTTCCTCGACCACTGGCATCCCGATCTCGCCGTGATGGCGGAATCGGAGATCTGGCCGATGACGATCCTGGAGCTCGGCGCGCGCCACATCGCCCAGGTCCTGGTCAACGGGCGCATGTCCGACCGGTCCTTCAGGCGGTGGAAGAAGCGTCCGGCGATCGCCGACGCCCTGTTCGAAAAGTTCGCCCTGGTAGTGGCGCAGTCGGAGGTCGATGCCGAGCGCTTCCGCGCGCTGGGAGCGCTGCCGGTGATCGTCACCGGCAACCTCAAGGTCGAGACCGACGCGCCGCCCTATGACCCGGCGGTACTGGCAGGCTATCTCGGCCAACTCGGCGACCGAAAGACCTGGGCGGCGATCTCCACCTTCGAAGGCGAGGAACTGGCGGCCGGTTCCGTCCACCGGGCACTCAGAGAGCGCACCAAGCTCCTGACGATCGTCGTCCCGCGCCATCCCGAGCGGTCTGACGCGATCGAGGAAGCGCTTGTCGCCAAGGGACTGAAGGTGGCGCGCCGGACGCGCAATGATCCGCTGACTGCGGACACCGACATTTTTCTCGGGGACACGATCGGCGAGATGGGACTTTACCTGCGCATGACGGAAATCGCCTTCGTCGGCCGGTCGCTCTTCGGCGAGGGCGGGCAGAACCCGCTGGAGCCGGCCATGCTCGGCTGCGCCATCCTGTCCGGCCCCAACGTGCAGAACTTCCGCGACAGCTACCAGCGCCTGGCCAAGAGCGGCAGCGCAAAAATGGTGCGCGACGTCGAGATGCTGGCCAAGGGCGTCGGCTATCTGCTGAGCCATGCCGACATGCGCAACAAGATGATCGAGGCCGGCCATGACACGGTCCACGAGATGCGCGGCGCGCTGGCCGACACCATCCGCGGGCTGGAGCCCTACCTCAACCCGTTGACGGTGAAGGCGCGGCTGCACCCGCGCGAACAGTGACGAGCGAGCCGACATGACCAAGGCCCAAGCCATTTCCGGCATCCTGTTCGACAAGGACGGCACGCTGCTCGACTATGCGAAGAGCTGGGTGCCGGTGAACTACGAGCTCGCCCGCATCGCAGCCGCCGGCGACGAGGAACTCGCCCGCCGGCTCCTGGCGGCCTGCGGCATGGATCCCGACACCGGCCACGTCGCGCCCGACACCCTGCTGGCCGCCGGCAACACCGTCGAGATTGCCGAGGGCATGGTCGCAGCCGGCTCGCCGATGGGGGCCGCCGAACTCGCCGCCCTGTTCGACGGCCTGTTCGCACAGTCGGCGTCGATGGCGGTGGCGGTGACCGATCTCGCCGGCTTCTTCGCGGCGCTGCATGAGCGGGGATACCGGCTGGGCGTCGCCTCGAGCGACAACGAGCGCTCGATCCGCGAGACCGCGCGCCGCTTCGGCTTCGAGCAGTATCTCCACTATGTCGCGGGCTACGACAGCGGCCACGGGGTCAAGCCCGAGCCCGGCATGGTGCTCGGCTTCTGTGCCGCGACCGGGCTCGATCCGCAGCAGGTGGCCGTCGTCGGCGACAACAACCACGACCTGCACATGGGGCGAAGCGCCGGCGCCGGCCTGACCGTCGCTGTTCTGACCGGCACCGGATCGCGGGATTCGCTGGCCCAGGCCTCCGACTATTGCTTGAACGACATCACCGAACTGCCCGCGCTTCTGCCCGAAGGCGCCCCGGCGCGCGCACCGCGCGCCTGAAATCGTTGCATTCGTTCGATTTCCGGGCATTGTTGTCTGAGTGGCGACCCATGAGGCGTGCCCGCGGTGCAGTCGTGGGAGCGCGCCTCTGGCGCATGGGGCATGCCGTCGCGGGGCGACGGGATCGGGGGAAGTGAATGGTTTCTGAGGCTCCGCCCTTCTGGTGGACGAAGCCGGACTGGCGCGCCTATGCGCTGTGGCCGGTGTCACGGCTCTACGGCCTCATTGCGGGCGCGCGGATGCGCCGGGCCCGCCGGGCCGCCGTCCCGGTCCCGATCATCTGCGTCGGCAATTTCACCGTCGGCGGCGCCGGCAAGACGCCCACCTCCATCGCGCTCGCGCGCGCCGCCAAGGCGCGCGGCCTGCGCCCGGGCTTCCTCAGCCGCGGCTATGGCGGCTCGCTCGACGTCATCACGGTGGTCGATCCGGATCGCCACAGGGCCCGCGACGTCGGCGACGAGCCGCTGCTTCTGGCGCGCGAGGCGCTCACGGTGATTTCCCGCCGCAGGGTCGGCGGCGCGCGCCGGCTGGTCGAGGAGGGCGTCGACCTGATCATCATGGACGACGGCTTCCAGAGCGCCAGGCTCGTCTTCGATCATGCGCTGCTGGTGATCGATTCCCGGCGCGGGCTGGGGAACGGCTATCTGGTGCCGAGCGGCCCGGTCCGCGCCCCGCTACAGGAGCAGTTGCGCCAGACCTCGGCCCTTCTCGTGGTCGGCGACGGCAAGGCGGCCGACGCACTGATCCGCCAGGCCGCCCGTGCGGGCAAGCCCGTGCATACCGCGACGCTCGCAACCGTCGATGCACAGGACCTCGCCGGCCGCGCCGTGCTCGCCTGGTCGGGCCTTGCCGACAACGACAAGTTCTTCCGCACCGTCGAGGGCACCGGCGCCAGCCTCTACGCCACGCGCAGCTTCCCCGACCATCACCACATCTCCGACGACGAAGCCACGGACATCCTCGACCACGCCGACGCCCATGACTATGCCGTCGTGACGACGGCGAAGGACAGCGTCCGGCTGGCCGGCGAACATGGGCAGGCGGCAGTGTTGAAAGAGAGAAGCCGGGTGATCGAGGTCGAGATCCGCTTCGACGACCCGCGCGCGCCCGACAAGATCATCGACGCCGCACTGGCCTCGGCCAGAAAGCGCAAGCTCGAGGGTGCGAGGCCCACCTAGGGCATGTCCCGCAGGCGCGGCGTCGCGTCGGTGAAATGCAGGGCCGGGCTTCCCGCCATTGCAGCGATGAGAGGGGATGGGGCGCTCCGCTCAGCGGCTTGCCGGGTGACCACCGGCCCGCAGTTCCGCCTTCAGCGAGGCGTCGGCGTCGGCATAGGCTTCCTGGCGGGCGACGCTCCAGTAGCGCAGCTCGTCGAGCGGGATCTGCTCGCCGGTGATCGCGCAGACGACGTAGGAGCCCGGCACGAGGATCTGGAAGTCCGCGTCGAGATAGCGGACCTTCGCCTCCCGGCTCCCGTTACCTTCAAGTCGGTTCATCATCCGCATCTCCTGTTGGCCCCGCCGCCGGCGCCGCTCGCCGGGCAGGGCGGGCGCTGCTGGCCGCAACACTCTTGATCGGTGCATCGCGCTCGCCCCCACGTCCCGCCCGGGCCGAGGAACCGCGCGCCGGCATTTCTCAGAACATCTGCCGCAAGCGGCAGTCGCCGCGCGGACATCCGCCGCCTCGTCATGATGCACGGCATTCCCTGTGCCATATCGCGACCGTCAGCCGATTTCCAGCACTTTCAGCTTCGCCCGAAAAGACGCTCGATATCGGCGAGCTTGAGCTCGATATAGGTCGGCCGTCCGTGGTTGCACTGGCCGGAGCCGGGCGTGACCTCCATCTGCCGCAGCAGCGCGTTCATCTCCTCCGGGCGCATGCGCCGGCCGGAGCGCACTGAGCCGTGGCAGGCCATGGTCGCCGCCAGATATTCCAGCCGGCTCGCCAGGCCGTTCGCCGTGTCCCATTCGGCCAGTTCGTCGGCGAGCTGCCGCACCAGCCCCGCCGCGTCCATCTCGCCCAGCATCGCCGGCGTCTCGCGGACGGCGATCGCGCCGGGGCCGAAGCGCTCGATGCCGAGCCCGAGGATTGCGAAGTGCTCCGCATGGGCGACGAGCCGGTCGCAATCGTCCTCCGGCAGATCGACGATCTCCGGGATGAGCAGGCTCTGCGCCGGGACCGGCCGCGAGTGCAGGGCGTTGCGCATCGCCTCGAACACCAGCCGCTCATGGGCGGCGTGCTGGTCGACGATGACGAGGCCGTCCTCCGTCTGCGCCACGATGTAGTTCTCGTGCAGCTGCGCCCGTGCGGCCCCGAGCGGGTGGCGCACGGTCTCCTGCGCCGTCTCCGTCTGGACCACTGCCGGCATCGGCTCGGCGCGGGCCGATGGCTGGATGCCCATGTCGAATCCGGCCTGCCGGGCTTCGGCAAAGCCGTTCGGGACCGGCGCGTCCGAAAGCGGTCGCCAGGGCGAGGCCGACGGCGTCCAGGGCTGTGCCGGCCGCGGCTGTTCCGGCCGGAAGGCCCGCATCAGGCCGGCCGCCCCCGTCGTCGCCGCCCGGTCGCCCTCGCGCGACAGCGCCTGCCGGATCGCCCCGATGATCAGCCCGCGCACGAGCCCCGGATCGCGGAAGCGCACGTCCGACTTGGCCGGATGCACGTTGACGTCCACGAGCTCGGGATCGATCTCGATCTCCAGCACGGCGATCGGATAGCGGCCGCTCGGAATGGTCTCGGCATAGGCCGCCCGCAGCGCCGACCAGACGAGCTTGTCCTGCACCGGCCGGCCGTTGACGAAGGCGAACTGCTGCAGGCTGTTGCCGCGGTTGAAGGTCGGCACGCCGGCAAAGCCCGTGAGCCGCACGCCTTCGCGCTCGGCGTCGATCTCGATGGCGTTGTCGCGAAAGTCCTTGCCCAGCACCTGGGCGATGCGCGCCAGCCGGTCGTCGCCGGTGGCGGCGAGCTCCAGCGTCGAACGGTCGGGACCCGACAGCACGAAGCGGATGGAGGGGAAGGCGATCGCCATGCGGCGGACGACCTCGGTGATCGCCGCGGCCTCCGCCTTCTCGCTCTTCATGAATTTCAGCCGCGCGGGCGTGGCGAAGAACAGGTCGCGCACCTCGACCACCGTGCCGGGATTGGCCGGCGTCGGCCGCACCGGCTCGACCTTGCCGCCGGTCACGGCGATCAGCGAGCCTTCGGACGCCTCGCGCGTGCGGCTCTGGATCGACAATTTCGCCACCGACCCGATAGAGGGCAGCGCCTCGCCGCGAAAGCCGAGGGTGCGCACGTCGTCGAGGCTGTCGCTGATCTTCGAGGTGCAGTGCCGCCGGACGGCCATCGCCAGGTCCTCCGGCGACATGCCGAAGCCGTTGTCGGTGACGCGCAGCAGCGTCTTGCCGCCGCCGGCGGTCGCGATCTCGATGCGGCTCGCACCGGCATCGATGGCGTTCTCGATCAGTTCCTTGGCGGCGCTCGCCGGCCGTTCGATGACCTCGCCCGCGGCAATCTGGTTGATGAGGGTCTCGGACAGCTGCTGTATCGTCATGGCCCCATTTTCGGGGATTCGCCCGCCCGTGGAAAGATGGAAAGCGCCACGGTTGCGGTTCTCCAACCGTTTCCGGCGCGTTGCGCATGCGAGCGGGCAGCCGGGTTTAATGCAGCTTTAATAAAATACTGCGAACGTCTTGTTCTTGCTTGTATGAGGACAAGCTGGCCGGCAATCCGGCGGACATGTTCAGCGTCGCTGGCCGCTGGCACCTTCCCGTCCAAGGGCTTACCGCCCGATCAGCATGCTTCTTACCTGGCGAGCGGCGGCGGAGCCTGCACGAAAATGACCGATGGCGCGTCCGTCGACGCAAACATCCAGTCTGAGATCTTCAACGCGGCCTGCGATATCCTCGGCGTGGGCGTGTTCGTCTACGACCGCAACGATTGCCTGGTCTTCGCCAGCCGCCAGATCCAGCAGCTGCTGCCGCTCGATCCGAAGACTCTGGTCGCCGGCACGCGCCTGCGCGACGTCCTCGGCGCGATCTTCGATGCGGGCCTGCGCTACGGCGTCGCTTCCGACCAGCGGCACAGGGTGAACCGCGAGGACTGGATCTCCACGCGCATCTCCGCCCATTGGCGCGAGCAGCACGACACCGTCGAGCGGACCGGCAAGGATCGCTGGATCCGCTTCCGCAAGCGGCGGCTGCCGAATGGCTACAACATCTCCACCCTCACCGACGTGACCGAGCAGCGAAAGCAGGAGGACGCCTGGCGGGCCGACATGGAGCGGGCCGCGGTGACCGAGCAGATCCTCGACACGCTGCCGCATCCGCTGACGATCAAGGACCGCAACCTCGCCCACGTCGCCCTCAACAAGGCGTTTCGCACCGTCCATGGGCTGGAGGGCGAAGCCATCCTGGGGCGCACGAGCTGGGATCTGGTCGACCCCGACAACGCGGCCCGGATCGAGGAATGCGACCGGCAGGTGCTTGCGACCGGCGTGCCGTTCCAGGTCGCCGAACAGATCGTCAGAGCCGACGGCAGCCTGCTCTATGCCATCACCCGCAAATACAGGACCGGTCCGCCCGACCGGCCGATGCTCGTGACCGTCACCGAGGACGTCACCGACATCGCCCAGCCGGATGCGGCCGCGAACCGGCTCGCCCTGCGCCCGGGCATCCGCTTCCAGGGCGGCCAGAACCACTTCGATCCCGTCCGGGCGGTGGAGAAGCGGCTGCTTGTGGAGCAGTGCGGTTCCGACGAGAGGTCCGACCTCGCCGGCATGCGGATCCTGGTCGTGACCGACAACGCCAGGACGGAGAGGCTGGTCCTTTCCGAGCTGCGGGCCCGCGGGGCCGATTGCTGGGCTGTGCAGTCGCATGAGGCATTCCAGACCTTCGTCGACACCGCCCGCGATTGCGGCGTGGCGATCGAGATCGTGCTGCTCGACGGCGCGATGGACGGGCACGAGGCGGTGGCGCAGGCGGGCCTGCCCGTGCGGATGATCGCGCCGGAGGGCATCGGTGCGGATTTCTTCCGCGCGCTGGTCGAGCCGCACACGGTGCTGGTCGAGGTGGACGATGCGGATGCGGGCGCGACGGTGCCGTCCTCGCTCTTCGACGACTGGCACATCGCGACCGAACTCGACGCGCTCGCGCCCGCCATGCGCGGCGACATCGAGGTGCTCGTCGCCGAGGACAACCAGGTCAACCAGTTCGTGTTCTCGCAGATCCTCGAGGGCCTCGGCGTCTCGCACCGGGTGGCCGAGAACGGCGAGGAGGCGGTGGCGCTGTGGCGCAAGTACATGCCGCGGCTGGTGCTGATGGACATCGCCATGCCGCTGAAGAACGGCATCGACGCCACGATCGAGATCCGCGAGGCCGAAAGGTTGCTCGGCGTCCATACGCCGATCGTCGCAGTTACGGCGCAGGCCTTGAACGTCGACATGCAGAATTGTCTCGATGCCGGCATGGACGACTACATCACCAAGCCTGTCAGTCCGGACATGATCGAGAGGATCTACAACAAGTATGTCGCAGATGCGGAGGGGAGGAACGCAGCCTGATCGCCGTCTTTGCTGTCAACTCCCGATATATGGGGAGAGTTGTCGATAGATCAGAGCATGGCTGCTATGCCTTTGTTAATTCCCATGCTTCATCCTTCAAGTCTATCAAGGCGTCGGGAATTGCGTAAATGAAGTCGGGTAAGTATTCGGTGGCGGACGTTTCCCAGAGCGACCTGCATGCCATGGCTTACACCGATCCTTTGACCGGACTCGGCAATACCTACCGCCTGCGCGACAAGGTCCGCCAGCTCGCCGCCGAACGCGCCGAGGACCCCGCGCCCTTCACCGTCGCCATCGCCAATCTCGACGGCTTCAAGCCGATCAACGATCTGTTCGGGCCGGAGGCCGGCGACGAGATCCTCTGCCAGGTCGCCTATCGCCTCAAGGCCTGCATTCCCGACGGCGCGACGGTGACGCGCCACGGCGGCGACGAGTTCGCCTTCCTCTTTCCGCTGGTGTTCGAGCGCAAGGGGGCGGAGAAGATCGGCCAGATGCTGCGGGAGGTGCTCTCGGCGCCCTTCGACCTCGGCGACCGGAACGTGCGGCTGTCGGCCTCCTTCGGCTTTGCGATCTATCCCTTCGCCGGCGAGGAGTTCGCCGAGCTGGTGAAGAGCGCCGATACCGCGCTCTATCGCTCCAAGCGGCGCGGGCGCGGGCAGATCACCGTCTATTCGCAGGAGATCGCCCAGGAGATGAAGCGCGCCACGCACCTGGAGCAGGCGCTGCGCAATGCGATCATGGCCAACGAGGTGGACGTGCATTTCCAGCCGATCGTCCGCCTGAAGGACGATCTGGTCGTCGGTTTCGAGGCGCTCGCCCGCTGGTGCGACGCCGATCTCGGCTATGTTTCTCCGGCCATCTTCGTGCCGCTGGCCGAGGAGCGCGGCTTCATCGACGCGCTCTCCGAGGCGCTCCTGCGCAAGGCCGCGGAAGCGGCGCTCTACTGGCCCAAGGAACTGTTCCTGTCGTTCAACCTCTCTTCCGCCCAGCTGATGGATCCGAAGACGAGCCTGACCACGCTCGCGATCCTCAACCGCGTCGGCCTGGATCCGCGCCGGCTGGAACTGGAGATCACCGAGACGGCCGTGATGACGGATGCAGCCACCGCCCAGAAGATCGTCGCCGAACTGCGCGCCGCCGGCGTGCGCGTCTCGCTCGACGATTTCGGCACGGGCCAGTCCAGCCTGGGGCGGCTTCGCGACTTCACCTTCGACAAGGTCAAGATCGACCGCGCCTTCGTCTCGCGCATCTCCGACGATCGCGTCTCCGAGCACATCATCAAGGCGATCGTCGCGATGTGCGAAGGCCTCGACCTCGAAGTGGTGGCCGAGGGGATCGAGGATTTCTCCGAGGCGCTGAAGCTCAAGGCGCTCGGTTGCGGCATGGGCCAGGGCTATTTCTACGGCAAGCCCGCCGACGCGGTCACGACGCTGCGCTACCTCTCCGAGCGCTATGTCGGCCTGGAGCCGAAGGCGCTGCTCGCCTGAGACCGATTCCGCGACGGTGATCGCTCGTTAACCATGGGAATTAGGTCGGAATAAATGCACGCGCGCTAAAGTAGCCCCGTCCTGAAAAAACAAAGGGATTGTGGGATGCAGCAGAACATCAAGGATATGCCTGTCCGGGCCTCGGATCGCTCGAAGGTCCGCATTTTCGCCAATGTGAAGGTCATGCACCAGGAAAGCCGCGCGCGGGTCGTCGACCTGTCGCCGTCCGGCATGGCGCTCGATCTGGAAAAGCCGATCCGCATCGTTCCCGGGCAGATCATCACCATGGACAGCGAGGAACTCGGGCGCCTGTCGGGCACGGTCCGCTGGTACAACAACGGCCGCGTCGGCATCGAATACAAGCTCAACACCAATGCGCTGGCGCAGATCTCGTCCTATTTCCGCTTCTTCCACGAGGAAGTGAAGCCGGTCATGCGCCGCTGACGGCTGCCGTTCCTGCCAGCGGAAGATCCTTTTTGCCTTCGTCCAGCAGCCAGTCGCGGACCCGCCGCGCCTGGCTGTTCAGTTCGCGGGAGCGCGGCCAGACCACGTAGAACGCCAGCCCCGTCTTCAGCACATGGGTGCCGATCGGCACCAGCGCGCCCGACCTGACCTGCTGCGAGATCAGGTGCTGCCAGCCGAGCGCGATGCCCTCGCCGGCCAGAACCGCCTGGATCACCAGGACATAGTCGTTGATCGTCAGCCGCCGCGACTGCGCGGGATAGCGCAGGCCCGCGCTCGCAAACCATTCCGGCCAGTCGCAGGCCTGCCGCACCGGCTCCTCCAGGTGGATCAGCGGCAGCCGCAGCAACTCCTGCGGCGATTGCGCCATGCCGTGCGCCTCGATGAAGGCCGGGCTCGCCACCGCGTTGATCACCTCGGGCGCGAGCAGGGCGGCATGATAGCGCGGCCAGTCCGCCGGATCGCCGCCGCGGATGCCGAGCGGGATCGGCTCCTCCTCCAGGTCGAGGTCGCGCACGCTCGTCTGGATGCGCAGGTCGATCTCGGGCAGGTCCTCGCGCAGCCTTGCGAGCCGCGGCAGCATCCACATCGAGGCAAAGGCGGTCGAGGCCGCGAGCGTCACGTTCACCTCGCGTCCCTTGGCCCGGATGTCCTCGGCCGACTTCTGGATGCGCGAAAGCCCCAGCGAAACCTCGGTGTGAAAGCGTTCGCCGGCCTCCGTCAGCGCCACGGCGCGATGGACGCGGTGGAACAGCAGCACGCCCAGATGCTCCTCGAGCCCGCGGATCGCGTAGGAGACGGCCGCCTGGGTCATGCCCAGCTCCTTGGCCGCGCGGGTGAAATTCAGGTGCCGCCCGGCCGCCTCGAAGACGATCAGGCTTGCGGCGGACGGCAGCAGTCGGCGCAGTGTTTCCATAAGTGAGGTTTATACCAGTCCCAAGTTTTTTCCAGCGTTACAGGCGCATCGTTCCCAAATAGCATCGCCTGAGATTATGGAGGACGACATGGTGGCGACAGCGGTGGTGGACAATGCGACGCGTCGGACGAGGAGCGGGCGGCCGCAGCGCCGCGAGGGCGCCGGCAAGGCCGTAGGCGTGCCCTACATCGTCCGCAACATTCCGACCTACGACATCCTCTCCGAGGAGAACCTCGAGAAGATCGAGCGGACGGCGGACCGCATCCTTTCCGAGGTCGGCATCGAGTTCCGCGACGACCCGGTCGCGATCGAGCACTGGAAGCGGGCGGGCGCGAAGGTGGAAGGCGTGCTGGTGCGCTTCGAGCCGGGGATGCTGCGGGAGATCGTCGCGTCGGCGCCTGCCGAATTCACCCAGCATGCCCGCAATCCGGAGAAGAACGTCCGGATCGGCGGCAGGAACGTCGTCTTTTCCCCGGCCTACGGATCGCCCTTCGTCATGGACCTCGACAAGGGCCGGCGCTACGGCACGCTGGAGGATTTCCAGAACTTCATCAAGCTCGCCCAGTCGAGCCCCTGGCTGCACCACTCCGGCGGCACCATCTGCGAGCCGGTCGACGTGCCGGTGAACAAACGCCACCTCGACATGGTCTACAGCCACGTCAAGTATTCCGACCGCGCCTTCATGGGCTCGATCACCGCCGAGGAGCGGGCCGAGGACTCCATCGACATGGCGCGCATCGTCTTCGGCGCCGATTTCGTCGATGCCAACTGCGTCATCCTCGGCAACGTCAACGTCAATTCGCCGCTCGTCTGGGACGGCACGATGACGAAGTCGCTCAGGGCCTATGCCCGTGCCAACCAGGCGGCCGTCATCGTCCCCTTCATCCTCGGCGGCGCCATGGGGCCGGTGACGAACGCCGGCGCGATCGCCCAGTCCTTCGCCGAGACGCTCGCCGGTTGCGCGCTGACGCAGCTGGAGCGCAAGGGCGCGCCGGTGATCTTCGGCAACTTCCTCTCCTCCATGTCGCTCCGCTCCGGTTCGCCCACCTTCGGCACGCCGGAGCCGGCGATCGGCTCCATGGTCGTCGGCCAGCTCGCCCGCCGCCTGAACCTGCCCCTGCGCTGCGCCGGCAACTTCTCCAATTCCAAGCTGCCGGACGGCCAGGCGATGCAGGAGGGGCTGATGTCGATGCTGTCGGCCGTCCATTGCGGCGCCAATTTCATCCTGCATTCGGCCGGCTTCCTCGACGGCCTGCTCGCCATGTCCTACGAGAAGTTCGTGATGGACGCCGATCTCTGCGGCGCGCTGCATTCCTACCTCGCCGGCGTCACCGTCGACGACAATACGCTCGCCATGGATGCCTTCCTGCAGGTCGGTCCCGGCAGCCACTTCCTCGGCTGCGACCACACCATGCGCAACTACCAGACGGCCTTCTGGGACTCGGCGCTCTCCGACAACGAGCCGTTCGAGAAATGGAGCGAGGAGGGCGGCTCGACCGACATCGCCACCCGCGCCAACCGCCTCTGGAAAAAGACGCTCGCCGAATACGAAGCGCCGCCGCTGGACCTCGCCGTCGACGAAGCACTCTGCGACTATGTCGCCCGCAGGAAGGCGGCCATGGCCGACGCCTGGTACTGAACAGCCTGCCCCCAAGGACATTCCGTCAATGACGCATTCGAAAGACCCGCTGCTCCAGCCCTACACGCTCAAGCATCTCACCCTGAAGAACCGCATCATGTCGACTTCGCATGAGCCGGCCTATTCGGAAGACGGCATGCCGAAGGACCGCTACCGACTCTACCATGTGGAAAAGGCCAAGGGCGGGATCGCGCTGACGATGACGGCGGGCTCGGCGCTGGTGTCGGAGGATTCGCCGCCCGCCTTCGGCAATCTCTACGCCTATTCCGACGAGATCGTCCCCTGGCTGAAGAAGATCGCCGACGACTGTCACGAATACGGCACCGCCGTGATGATCCAGCTCACCCATCTCGGCCGGCGCACCAGCTGGAACAAGGGCGACTGGCTGCCGGTGCTGTCCGCCTCGCCGATCCGCGAGCCGGCGCACCGCGCCTTCCCCAAGGAGATCGAGGACTGGGACATCGAGCGCATCGTCGGCGACTATGCCGCAGCCGCAAGCCGCATGCAGGCGGCTGGCCTCGACGGCATCGAGATCGAGGCCTACGGCCATCTGCTGGACGGCTTCTGGTCGCCGGCCACCAACCGGCGCGACGACGAATACGGTGGTTCGCTGGAAAACCGCACGCGCTTCTCCAACATGGTGATCGATGCCGTGCGCAAGGCGGTCGGCCCGGATTTCATCGTCGGCATCCGCATGGTCGCCGACGAGGCCTGGGACATCGGGCTTACGAAGGAGGACGGCATCGAGATCGCCAGACGCCTGGCCGGCTCCGGCAAGATCGATTTCCTCAACATCATCCGCGGCCATATCGATCACGACGCGCATCTGAACGACGTCATTCCGATCATGGGCATGGCCGCCTCGCCGCATCTCGATTTCGCCGGCGAGGTGCGGGCGGCGACGAAGTTCCCGGTCTTCCATGCCGCCCGCATCGCCGACGTGGCGACGGCGCGCCATGCGATCGCCGAGGGCAAGCTCGACATGGTCGGCATGACCCGCGCCCACATCGCCGATCCGCATATCGTGAGGAAGATCGAGGCGGGCCTGGAGGCGCAGATCCGCCCCTGCGTCGGCGCCACCTACTGTCTCGACCGCATCTACGAGGGCGGCGGCGCGCTCTGCATCCACAATGCGGCGACCGGCCGCGAGGCGATCGTCCCGCACGTGATCTCGAAAACGACGGGGCGGCTGCGCAAGGCGGTCGTCGTCGGCGCCGGCCCGGCCGGGCTGGAGGCGGCGCGCGTGCTGGCCGAGCGCGGTCATGCGGTCGAAATACTGGAGGCGACGGGCGCGGCCGGCGGCCAGATCCTGCTCGCCGCCCGCAACCCGCGCCGCAAGGAACTCATCGGCATCGTCGACTGGCGGCTGTCGGAACTGGAGCGCCTCGGCGTCCCGATCCACTACAACGTCTTCGCCGGCGCCGAGGACGTTTTGGAGCGCGAGCCCGATCTCGTGGTGATCGCCACCGGCGGCATCGCCCAGAACCCGGAGCTGGAGGCGGGCGACGAACTCGTCGTCTCCAGCTGGGACATCATCGCCGGTGCGGTGAAGCCCGACGGGCCGGTGCTGCTCTACGACGACGCCGGCACCCATTCCGGCATGACCGCCGCCGAGCTCATCGCCAATGCCGGCGTCGAGCTGGAGGTGGTCTCGCCGGAACGCTTCTTCGCGCCCGAGATCGGCGGCATGAACCACGTTCCCTATGCCAGGGCTTTTGCCGAGAAGAACGTGCGGGTGACGATCAACACCCGGCTGAAGGCCGTCCGCCGCGACGGCAACGGGCTGGTGGCGACGCTGGGCTCGGATTTTTCCGACACCGCGCGCACGGAGCGGCGGGTGGCGCAGGTGGTGGTCGAACACGGCACCATGGCGATGGCCGAGCTCTATTTCGAGCTGAAGCCGAGGTCGCGCAACCTCGGCGCCGTCGACTACAAGGCGCTGATCCGCCAGCAGAACCCGATCGAGCCGCGCAATCCGGACGGGGCCTTCGACCTGATCCGCATCGGCGACGCCGTCCACAGCCGCAACATCCACGCCGGCATCTACGACGGCTTGCGCTACGGCGTGCTGTTCTGAGGCGCGCTGGTTTTCAGGCCTTGGGCTATTCCGCGGCGACCATGGCGACGTCCGGCGCGGCGTTCGCCTGCAGTACCTTGGCCCGAACGGGCTCCAGCGCCGCGAGAACCATCTTGCGCAGCCATGCATTGCCGGCGTTGCGGTCGGACGATGTGTGCCATGCGAGCGAGATGTCGTAGGGCGGGATGCCCACCGGCCCGGGGCTGATGGCGAGGCCAAAGACCGGCGCCCAAGCCCGGGCGAAACTTGCCGGCACAGCCGCGATCATGTGCGCGTCCCGAACCAGCACCGGCAGCGTGAAGAGGTGCGGTGTGGTGACAGCCGCGCGCCGTTTCAGGCCTCGGTCAGCCAGAACCTCGTCCACGAGGCGGCAACGACCGTCCTTGCTGACGATCACCGCCTGCGGCGTCGAGAGAAATGTCTCGAGATCGATCGACCCGGATTGCCCGGTCGTTTCGGGGTTGCTCAGGATGACATAGCGCTCGGACCAGAGCTTGCGGCGTTTATGGAGTTCGTTGCCAGTGTCCACTTTGCCGATCGCGAGGTCGATCTCGCCACTGTCCAGCAGATCTGCCGGATAGTCCTGGTCAATCGGCCGTACAACGAAATTGACATTCGGCGCCTGCTCGTGAACTGCGGCGAGTAGCGGCGCCATCAGCAGGCTCTCCAGATAGTCGGTCAACCCGAGCGTAAAAATTCGCTCGTCCGTTGCAGGGTCGAATGGCTCCGGCTCGATCAGGCGCGACTGGATCGTGCACAGGACGCCGCTCACCGTGTCCGCGAGCTCCTGCGCCCGCGGCGTCGGCTCGATGCCCCGCGCCGAGCGGACGAACAGCTCGTCCGAGAGAAGCGCCCGCATGCGCCCGAGATTGTGGCTCAGGGCGGATTGGGAGGTGCCGATCCGCTGCGCCGCCCGCGTGACGTTGCGCTCGCTCATCAAGGCGTCGAACGCGACCAGCAGGTTCAGGTCGAACTTCAGGATATGAGCATGATTGATAGACATCATGAGATCCATCTATTGGATTTATTTAGCTCTAAGAAATATGTCTTTCCTCGATGAGAAGCAACACCCTTTAGGAGTATGGATCATGAAGTCTCTGTTCGAAGCCTACGATTTGCGCGGACGCCGCCTCGGCAACCGTATCGTCATGGCGCCGATGACCCGGGCGAGGGCGAGGGACGGCGTCGCCGACCTGCAGACCGCCCTCTATTACCGCCAGCGCGCCGGCGCCGGCCTGGTCGTCTCCGAGGGGACGCCGATATCGCAGGAGGGAACGGGCTTCGCCTTCATTCCCGGCATCTGGTCGAAGGCCCAGGTCTCGGGCTGGGACGGCGTCACACGCGCCGTCCACGCGCAGGGCGGGACGATCTTCGCGCAGATCTGGCATGTCGGGCGCATGTCGCACACCTCGCTGCAGCCGGGCGGCGGGCAGCCGGTCAGCGCCGGCGCCATACCGGCACGCGACGACAAGAGCATGGCCTTCGCCTTCGGCGAGGACGGGACCGCCGGCTTCGTCGAGGCGAGCGTGCCGCGGCCGCTGCGGACCGAGGAGATCGCAAGGGTCGTCGACGACTTCGCCAATGCCGCGGCGAACGCCGTGGAGGCCGGGTTCGACGGCGTGGAAATCCACGGCGCCAACGGCTATCTGCTCGAACAGTTCCTCAATCCGCATGTCAACGACCGCACCGACCGCTATGGCGCCGGCAATGTCGAGGATCGGACGCGGTTTGTCCTGGAGGTCGTGGACGCGGTGGTCGCGCGCATCGGCGCCGACAGGGTCGGCATCCGCTTCTCGCCGTTCGGCAAGCTGTTCGACATGCCCCATTATCCGCAGATCGAGGAGACCTACCTGCACCTCGCGGCCGCGCTTCAGGCGCGCGGGCTTGCCTATGTTCATCTGATGGACCAGGGAAACGCCGCGGCGCCGGCGATATCGGAAGCCTTCCTGCGGAAATTCCGCCGAGCCTATACGGGAACGCTGATCCTTGCCGGTTCGATGGACAAGGGCCGCGCCGAACGGCTTCTCAGGGACGATCTCATCGATCTTGCCGGCTTCGGCCAGCCGTTCATCGCCAATCCGGATCTGGTCGACCGCCTGCGGCGCGACCTGCCTTTGGCGAAGCCCGTCCGCGAGACCTACTATGGCGGCGGTGCCGAAGGCTATACCGACTACCCGGCCTATGAGGACGGTCCCGAAGCCAGGGTCGCCTGATCGCGGCCCCGATGGCCGCGGGTAGAATGAAAGGAAATAGCCCGGCAACGCTCGCGCGTCGCCGGGCTTGTCGGCTCCGATCTTCCGCTTACTGAGCGGGTTCCGTCGCCGGAGCAGCAGGCGTCGTGGTCGTCGACGAGGTCGTCGAGGTGTCGACCTGCTCGGTTTCCGCGACCTTTTCGGACAGCGTCTTGAATTCCGGGGCTGCCTGCAGGGTCTCGGCCGTTTCGGTCGTGGTCAGCTTGACCTCGCCGCCGTCCGGCGCCTGGTTGACGGTGATGTTGTTGAACGGGACGGCCACGGCCTTTTCGCCGATGCCGAGGAAGCCGCCGACGCCGATCACCGCTGCGGTGATGCCGCCGTCCTTCTCCATGATCAGGTCGCTGATCGAGCCAATGCTCTCATCGGCGGAGTTGTAGACCGACTGGCCGATATAGGTGTTGGCGCTGATCTGGGTCGGTGCCTGCTCGGTCAGATAGGTGTCGGGGGTGGCCGCTGCCGTGTCGGTGGCCGTTTCGCCGGCCGCCGGCGGCGTCGTGGTCTGGGCCTCGTTCATGTCGTCCATCGGCTGCGCCGGGGTGCCGGCGTCAGGCGCGGCGGCCGGAGCCTCCATCGCCGGGGCGGTCTGCGGCTGGGTGGTGTCCTGCGCATAGGCTGCGGGTGCGATGGCGGCACCGAGGAAGATGGCACCAGCGGCAACGGAAGTGAGAAGCTTGTTGGTCATGTCGAACCTGCCTTTCTTTGCTTGCGGTCAAGGAGCGGCGGATCCGTTTTGGCTGTCCGTCCGCACCGGCTGATGCTTGGAAAACTCACGCAAGCAGGAATGGTTCCGCAGAAAAGTCGGCGGCGGCGCGACGGAATTGTCATTAAAAAACAGCCTCGGCCGACAATCCGAGGCTGCAGCGGAGGCGGTCTTCCCGGCTCTAAAGCCTGAAGGCGGGCTCGAAGCGGCCACGCACGGCGATGCCGAGCTCCAGGGTGCGGCCGGCATGGATGTCGGCGGCCCGTCCGGCCTCGTCCATGCCCTGCCAGGCCGACGTGATCAGCAGCCGGTCGGCCTTGGCGCCGATGAAGGCCGGGCAGCTCGGCTGGACGACCGGCACGGCGTGGCGGCGGATCTTGGCGCCGTCCGGCCGGTAGACGTCGATCGTCCCCGCACCCCAGCGCGCGTTCCAGATCAGTCCGTCCGCATCGCAGACCGCCCCGTCGATATCGCCCGGCGAACCGCTCTCGTCGCTGAGGATTTCCGGCGCTCCGGCGGGAAGGCCGGTCGCGGGATCGACGGCGACGCGCATGAAATGGTTCACCGCCGAATCGGTGAAATAGGCCGTGGCCCCGTCCGGCGAAAAGCAGATGCCGTTCGGGATGCTGACATGAGAGAAGAGCTTCGTCACCGTGGTGCCGGCTACGTGGTAGATGGCCCCGGCACCCTTTTCCGCCGACCGGCCCATGGTGCCGATCCAGAGCGCGCCGCTCTGGTGCACCCGGCCGTCGTTCGAGCGGCATTCCGGCTTGTCCTCGATCGCGACGAGATGGTCGAGCGCGCCGGTGTCGGCCCGCCGGACGAACAGGCCCTGGTCGGAGGCGATCAACTGCCGTTTAGCGTCGATGACGGCGAAGACGCTGCCCATGAAGGGAAGGGCGTGCACCGTCTTTGTCGCCGATCCGAGCTTCAGTTCATGCAGCTTGCGGCCCTTGATGTCGAACCACCAGGCCGTGTCGGTCGCCGGATCGTAGCTCGGACCCTCGCCGAGCTCGCTGTTGACCTGGCAGAGGATGCTGCCGGAAAAGGGGAGGGGTTCGGTCATTGGCCGCCTCCGTAGACGCGGTCGTAGGCCTCGACCGTCGCCCGCGCCCGCGCGCCGACCTCGGCCGCGCCCATGCCGGGCTTGTAGAGGCTCGAGCCGAGCCCGAAGCTCTTCACGCCGATTTTCGCATAGTCCCCAAAATTCGCCTCCGAGACGCCGCCGACCGCGGCGATCTCGAGCTCGGGCGGCAGGATCGCCCGGATCGCATGGATCCCCGAAGGTCCGAGGACGCTTGCCGGGAAGAATTTCAGGCCGGTGGCGCCGGCGCGGGCGGCCGCCAGCGCCTCTGTCGGGGTGAAGACGCCCGGCATGGTCACCATGCCCTTTTCGGCCGCGAGCGAAATCACCGCCGGCTCGACGTTCGGGCTGACCATCAGCCGGCCGCCGACGGCATCGAGCTTTTCCACCTGTTCGGTGGTGAGAACGGTGCCGGCGCCGATGAGGCAGCCTTCCGGCGCCATCTTCACGGCGATCTCGATCGAGCGGAACGGATCGGGCGAGTTCAGCGGTATCTCGATTGCGGAAAAGCCGTGCTCGATCAGCGCGCCGACGACGCCCTCCGTCTCGGCCGGCTTCAGGCCGCGCAGGATCGCGATCAGCGGATATTTCATGGGGGGAAAGGGAATGCGGTTCATCGGGTGGCCTTCCATTCGGCAAAAAGAGGATCAGATGTCCCAGAGCGCGCGGGCTGCGACGGCGAGGCCGGATCGGACGGCTGCGTCCGCGTCGACGACCACGGGGGCCGCGCCTGCCGCCTCGAGCGCGCTTTCGTAGAGAGCGCCGAGCGGGCCGGAGGCAACGAGCGTGACGGAGGCGTCCGGCTCGGCGCCGTCGAGCGCGCCGGCGATCTCGAGCCCGATCAGGATGCCGGAGATGCGCGCCTTCGCGTCGGTTGCCGAAAGCCCGTGCAGGAGCATGCCGGAGCGGGCGCTGAACAGCAGATTGCTCGCCGTCGCGGGATTGCGGATGCACTCGGTCACCGCCTGGACGAAAGCCGCGTTGCCGCCGTCGAACGGCCCGGCATCGCCGATCGAATGGCTGAGGATCGTGTGCCTGCCGATCGCGTCGAACAGCTCGCCGGTCATGAACGTCGAAAAGCGGGTGACGGCCCCGTTCCTGATGTGCACCCATTTGCTGTGCGTGCCGGGCATGCAGACGAGGCCGTTACCGTCCGACAGCGCATCGAGCGCGCCGAGCAGTTGCGTCTCCTCGCCGCGGATCACGTCCGGGCGGGCGGGATCGCGCTGGGCGAGGCCGGGCAGGATGCGGATGTCCGACGCAACGCCGGGAACCCGCACGGCCGCTGTAGGAATGGCGGAAAGGGCGGCGGGCACGTCGAGATAGCCTGCCTCGACCCAGCCCTGCCGTGCGCCGGCCATGCCGCAGACGATCACCGGCAGGCTCTCGGGCGCTGCGACGGCCTGGCGGTGGCTGGCAAGGATGGCGGCGAAGCCGGCCGTGGCGGCCGTGGTCATGCCCTCGCCGCTGCGGCGCTCGGCCAGCACGCTGCCATCGCTGCCGATCAGCCAGAGCCGGAAGCTGGACGTGCCCCAGTCGACGGCGACATAGGCTGGCTTGGTCATCAGAAAACTCCCCCGTCGATAATCATGGATTGTGCGGTCATGCCGCGGGACGCGTCCGAGGCCAGGAAGAGGCAGGGCCCCACCATGTCCTCGGCCGTCAGCGACCGCTTCAGGCATTGCTCGTCCAGCATGGCCGCGATCGCGGCCTCGTCGATCCACAGCCGGAGCTGGCGCTCGGTCACCACCATGCCCGGCAGGATCGCGTTGACGCGGATATTGTCCGGCCCCAGCTTGCCGGCGAGCGATTTGGTCAGGCCGATGATGCCGGCCTTCGCGGCGGCATAGGCCGGCAGTTCCCCCATGTTCAGCATGAAGGCGATCGACGAGAAATTGATGATCGAGCCGCCGCCCGCCTCGCGCATCGACGGCGCGACCGCCTGCGCGGCGAAGAAATGGTGACGCAGGTTGACTGCCTGACTCTCGTCCCAGGTGGCCGGCGTCAGGTCGGCCAGCTCGTGCCGGTCGTCGCGGGCCGCATTGTTGACCAGCACCCGCACCGGGCCGATCGCCTCGCCGGCGAGCGCGATCGCCGAACGGTAGGCCTCGATGTCGCGGATATCGGTCTTCAGGAAGATCGGCCGGTGGGCGACGCCTTCGGAGAGGCGGGCGACGAGGGCGCGGCTCTCCTCCTCGGCGATATCGACGAAGGCGACGCGGGCGCCCTGGTGGACGAAGGCCTCGACCAGGGCCGCGCCGATACCGGAGCCGCCGCCGGATATGACGACGCCACGGTCGCGCAGGTCGGGATAGGACGCGACGCTCACGGACATGTCAGTCTCCTGCCGGCTTCGACGGGCGTTGGAAAATAGATAGTTCCATTATCTGGAACTTTATTTGAATATGTGGAATTATGATCAGCAACGGGGACTTGTCAAGCAAAGGTCAGGCAATGACGGCGGTATCGACTTCGGAGACAGTGTCTCCCAGCACCGGCACGCTCGGCAAGGCGATCGCGCTCGTCGAGCTGGTGGCGCTGTCGGAGCGGCCCCTGCGCTTCACCGATATCCTTGACCTGGCCGGCCAGCCCCGCGGCACCCTGCACCGCCAGCTCGGCCATCTGGTCGAGGAGGGGCTGCTGGAACTGAACGCCGACCATTGCTACGAGCCGGGCCTGCGCCTGCTCAAGCTCGCCTCCAGGGCCTGGGGGCGGAGCGACCTGCGGCGGCTCGCAGCCCCCCACCTGCAGGCGCTGCACGATGCGACCGGCGAGACGATCCACCTCGGCATGCTGCGGGACACGGAGATCATCTATCTCGACAAGGTCGAAAGCCGCCAGGCCGTGCGCATGGCCTCGCAGATCGGCCGGGCCTCGCCGGCCTATTGCACCGGCGTCGGCAAGGCGGCGCTGGCGGCGCTGCCGCAGTCCCGCCTCGATGCGCTGCTCGACGTCATGGACTTCAGGCCCTTCACGCAGCACACGATCGTCGCGCGCCCCGTTCTGGAGGCCGAGATCGCCGCGATCCGCAAGGCCGGCCACGCCTTCGACCGCGAGGAGCACGAGGCGGGTATCCGCTGCGTGGCGGCTGCGATCTTCGATCAGGAGCGCACCTTCGTCGGCGGTGTCTCGGTCACGGGGCCGGCCTACAGGGTCGGCGAGGAGATGCTGGACACCTGGGCGCCGCTGGTTCGGGCGGCGGCGGAGGCCGTCATGGAGGAGATCGCCGCCCGCCTCGGACCCAAGGGATGATTGCGCTGCGCGGCGCATGCGCGCAGGGGCTGTCTTACACTGCGATTTTACGGTAAATTAGAAGAACACGCTGGACGGATAAATAGGCCACGTTTAGCCTCTGTTTCAATGAACATTTCTGGGTGCTTCGTTTCGCGGTCGTGTCGCGACGATCGGATACCGCAGCATGGAGTTGCAATTCGAGTACTAATTGAACGCCGGCGGGCTGGAGGCTCGCCTGGTTGCATACATAATTTCTTTTCTGGAAAGACACCGGATGACCGAGCAGCCTATCGTGATCGCCCCGAGGACGTCGCTGCGGTGGGTGCGCCGGTTCACCGAGGCGGGATCGGAACAGGACATAACCCGGCTTTTGGCGGAGATGGCCGGTGAATACGGCTTCCGCGGCTATCTGCTGGCCGTCCTGCCGGCGAGCACGGCCACCGAGCTCCTGCCGCACGTGCTGGTGACGAACTGGCCGACCGAGATGCTCCGGAGCTACGACGACGCCGGCCTCATTCTCGGCAGTCCCGTCATCCGCCACCTGCGGGGCAGCACCAATCCCTTCGCCTTCGATGTGGTCGGCACCAACCACGCCCGCGTGGACGGAAAGACGGAGATCGCCATCAACCTCTTCAGGCAGTACGGCCTGTCGCGCGGCGCCTATTTCCCGGCGCACAATCCGCTCGGCCAGCGCGGCGCGCTGGCATTCGCCGGCGACCGTCCGCCGCTGGCCCACATGGAAATGGCCGAACTCAATGCCATCGCCAATCTCGTCTTCACCAGGGTCGTGGAATTTCGGGCCGAGGCGAACGCCCTGGTGCCGCTGTCCGGGCGCGAGATCGAATGCCTGTCCTGGGTCTCCGCCGGCAAGACCAGCATCGAGATCTCCGGAATCCTCGGGCTTTCGGAATATACCGTCAATCACTACCTGAACCGGGCGACGCGCAAGCTCGAGGCCGTCAACCGCGTTCAGGCGGTCGCCAAGGCGATCCGGGCCGGACTTCTGACATGACCCTGGCCGGGGACGGCGACAGCAGACAATATCGCAGGATCGAGGGGAAACCTGCGGACTTCGGAGTGCATGGATGCGGGACGATATGACGGTTCAGGAGCCGGGACAGGGCGGCGGCCAGGATTTCGGCGCCGAAATCGCCGGCCTGGAGACCCAGTTCGACATCGTCCGCTTCCTGCGGCGGACGGGCGAGGCGTTCGCACTCAAGCATTTCATCGCCTTCTCGCTGCCCGGCTTCGAGGCGGAGAAGCTGTCGCCGCATTCGATCGTCAGCAACTGGCCGTCGGAACTGATGGCCAAGTACGACGCGCTGAACATGATCCGCCGCAGTCCGAGCATCCGCAAACTGCGCACGACGACGGTGTCCTTCTCCTATGAGCTGGCCGCCTGGATCGCCGAGGCGGTGCCGTCCGAGAAGCCGCTCGCCGAGCTCGCCGAAATGCTTCAGCGGCATGGATTGCGGTTCGGCCATTTCTTTCCGGTGCACGATGCGCTCGGCAATCGCGGCGTGATGGTGTGGAGCGGCGAGGGCGGCGATCTCGGCTTCGACAGCCGGCTGCTGTTGCAGATGATCTCCATCCAGGTGTTCAACCGGCTCGCCGAGATCGGCGCCGCCTGGAAGACCGGACAGGTGATGCTGACCGATCGCGAGGTCGAATGCCTGAGCTGGACGGCCGCCGGCAAGACGAGCCTGGAAATCGCCGAGATCCTCGGCCTGTCGGAGCACACCGTCAACCACTACCTCAACCAGGTCACCCGCAAGCTCGAGGCGGTCAACCGCACGCAGGCCGTCGTGAAGGCGATTCGTCGCGGCCTGATCAGCTGATTGTCGGTCCGAAAATCGTTCCGCTTCGCGCCCGAATGCGCTATCAACGCGCCAATCATTCAGGCGAGGCAGGCATGACCGATATTTCCAAGGACCAGGTACTGGACAAGCTGAGGACGGTTCGCGGGCCGGACATGGAAGGCAACATCGTCGACCTCGGGCTGGTGTCGGACGTCTTCATTTCCGACAGCAAGGTCTATTTCTCGATCACTGTGCCGGCCGAACGCGCCAAGGAGCTCGACCCGATGCGCGCGGCGGCCGAGCGCGTCGTCAAGGACATCCCCGGCGTCACCGCCGCGATGGTGGCCCTGACCGCCGACAAGCGGGCCGCAACGGGCAGCGCGCCGGTGTCGCGGCCGCAGCCGTCCGCCCAGCCGGCCGGGCGCGGGCAGGCCCCGGCCGGACACGCCCATGCCGGACACGCCCATGCCGCCCCCGGCCAGCAGCCGCCGCGCGCCAAGATCGGCGTTCCCGGCGTCGGCGCGATCATCGCGGTCGCCTCCGGCAAGGGCGGCGTCGGCAAGTCGACCACCGCGGTCAACCTGGCGCTGGGGCTCAAGGCCAACGGCCTGAAGGTCGGCATCCTCGACGCCGACATCTACGGCCCCTCCATGCCGCGGCTCCTGAAGATCTCCGGTCGCCCGCAGCAGGTCGACAACCGCATCATCCAGCCGATGGAGAACTACGGCATCAAGGTCATGTCGATGGGCTTCCTGGTCGACGAGGACGTGGCGATGATCTGGCGCGGGCCGATGGTCCAGTCGGCGCTGATGCAGATGCTGCGCGAGGTCGCCTGGGGCGAGCTCGACGTTCTCGTCGTCGACATGCCGCCCGGAACCGGCGATGCGCAGCTGACGATGGCCCAGCAGGTGCCGCTCGCCGGCGCCGTCATCGTCTCCACACCGCAGGACCTCGCTTTGATCGACGCCCGCAAGGGCTTGAACATGTTCAACAAGGTCGAGGTGCCGGTGCTCGGCATCGTCGAGAACATGAGCTATTTCATCGCGCCGGACACCGGCAGCCGCTACGACATCTTCGGCCATGGCGGCGCCCGGAAGGAAGCCGAGAAGATCGGCGTTCCCTTCCTCGGCGAAGTGCCGCTGACGATGGACATCCGCGAGACCTCGGATGCCGGAACACCCGTCGTGGTCTCCAACCCGGACGGGGTCGCCGCCGGGATCTACCGCGAGATCGCCGCGCGCACCTGGGCCGAGCTGAAGGCGCGGCAGGCGGCCGGCGGCCGCTCCGCGCCCTCGATCGTCTTCGAGTGACGTCGCGCCCGGCGACCGGATGACGGAAAAGTGACCGGGCTTGATTTTGAAGCCGCACCGCGCAATATGCGCTTCCGCTCGGCTGTCCTGGGCGGACGCGGATGCGTTGAGCTGACAAGGCAAAGGTGTGCGTTGGTCTTCCCCGGAGCCACTCGCAAGTGTTGACCGTCTACCGATCCAACGGGGAAGCGTTGCTTCTTGGCCCCGAAATGTTGACGGATCCGACCGCCGTGCCCAGCGGCGTCGTCTGGATCGACCTCCTGCGCCCGACGCATGAGGAAGACGCCTTCGTCGAGCAGCTTCTCGGCATCGACGTGCCGACCAAGGACGAGTTGAAGGACATCGAGCCTTCCAGCCGGCTCTACATGGAGAACGGCACCGTCTACATGACCGCCTCGATCGTCTACAAGGCGGACACCGACCAGCCGGAACTGACCGACGTCGCCTTCATCCTGACGGACCGCTGCCTGCTGACGATCCGCTATGTCGAGCCGCGGTCCTTCGACCTGTTCAAGGCGGCCATGCCGCGCATCACCGGCGGCTGCCAGTCGGGCACCATGCTTCTGGCCCGGCTGCTCGAGACCGTCGTCGACCGGACGGCCGAGATCCTCGAAGTGTCGGTGGCCCGGGCCGACACGCTGTCGCTGGAGGTGTTCGGCGACCGCCGGCACCTGACGAAGCGCCAGCCGCGCTATCTGGAGGACAGGCTGGTGGCTGTGTCCGCACTTCATCGCCTGGTCGCCAAGACGCGCGACAGCCTGATGTCGCTGTCGCGGCTGATGACCTTCCTCTATGCCGCCCCGGTCCTGCAGCCGGATCGCGAGAGCCGCGAACTGGTCCGCACCGTCTCGCGCGACATCCAGTCGCTCGCCGAGCACGCCAGCTTCATTTCGAGCAACGTTTCCTTCCTGCTGGATGCCTCGCTCGGCCTGATCAACCTTGAGCAGAACCAGATCATCAAGATTTTCTCGATCGCCTCCGTGGCGCTGTTGCCGCCGACGCTGATCGCGTCCATCTACGGCATGAACTTCGATTTCATGCCCGAGCTTCACGCCACCTATGCCTATCCGCTGTCGCTCGCCGCGATGGTCGCCTCGGCCGTGATTCCGTTTTTCTTCTTCCGCTGGAAAGGCTGGCTCTAGGGCCTGTTGACCGCCATGCCCCATACCGAAGCCCATGCCGTAGCCGGACACAGCCGCGCGCGCACGCTCCTGATCCTGGCGATCGGCTCCGTCGGCGTCGTCTACGGCGATATCGGCACGAGCCCGCTCTACGCCTTCCGCGAAGCCCTGCGCCCGATCTCGCACGACGGCGTCACCTGGGTGGAGGTCGTCGGCCTGATCTCGCTGGTGATCTGGACGCTGACGATCATCGTCACGCTGAAATACGTTCTCTTCCTGCTGCGCGCCGACAACCAGGGCGAAGGCGGCACGCTGTCGCTGCTGGCGCTCTTGATGAAGACGGCCAACGGCCACAAGGCGATCCTGTTCTTCATGGGGCTGGCCGGTGCCGCCCTCTTCATCGGCGATGCGATGATCACGCCGGCGCTCTCGGTGCTGTCGGCCGTCGAGGGCCTGAAGCTCGTCACCCCCGCGCTGTCGGAATACGTGGTGCCGATCTCCGTCGTCATCCTTGTCGTGCTGTTCGCCGTCCAGTCCTGGGGAACGGCGGCGGTGTCGCGGTTCTTCGGGCCGATCACCATCCTGTGGTTCCTGGTGATGGGCGTGGCCGGCGCCTACCACCTGGGTGACGACCTCAGCATCCTTCTGGCCTTCAACCCGGCCTATGCGGTCAATTTCATCTACCAGGACGGCTATCTCGGCTTCGTCGTCCTCGGCGCCGTCTTCCTGACGGTGACGGGCGCCGAGGCGCTCTATGCCGACCTCGGCCATTTTGGCCGTCGGCCGATCCAGTGGGCCTGGTTCTGCCTGGTGTTCCCGGCGCTGGCGTTGAACTATCTGGGCCAGGGCGCGCTCGTGCTGAAGCATCCCGAGGCGATCGACAACCCCTTCTTCCTCCTGTTTCCGCAGTGGGCACTGTTGCCGGCCGTCATCCTCGCGACGGCGGCGACGATCATTGCCAGCCAGGCGGTCATCACCGGCGCCTTCTCCATCACCCGGCAGGCGATCCACCTCGGCTTCCTGCCGCGCATGGAGATCTTCCACACCTCCGAGACCCAGACCGGCCAGATCTACCTGCCGGCGGTCAATGCGATCCTGCTGTTCGGCGTCATGCTGCTCGTCTTCGTCTTCGGCTCGTCCGAGGGGCTTGCGACCGCCTACGGCATCTCGGTCACTGGCGCCATGGTGGTGACCACCGTGCTCGCCTTCGAGTTCCTGCGCATGCGCTGGCGCTGGAAACCGATGACGGCGGCGCTCGTGCTGCTGCCGCTGCTGCTGCTCGAACTGACCTTCCTGTCCGCCAACCTGCTGAAGGTCCACGACGGCGGCTACGTGCCGATCCTGATCGCGGCCACCTGCATGATGATGATGTGGACCTGGGTGCGCGGCACAGCGCTCCTGCGCGAGAAGACGCGGCACATCGAGGTGCCGCTGGATGCCTTCGTCAAGTCGATCGAGAAGAAGAGTGCGCATGCGCCCGTCTCCGTCTCCGGCACGGCGATCTTCCTCACCAGCGACCCGGATTCGACGCCGGCCGCCCTGTTGCACAACATCAAGCACAACCGCGTCCTGCACGAGCAGAACTTCATCCTGACGATCACCTCGACGAACACGCCCAAGGTTGCGCCCGCCGAGCGCTGCAGCATGGAGCGGCTGTCGGACCGCTTCGCCCGCATCCAGATCCGCTTCGGCTTCATGGAAACGCAGAACGTCTCCCAGGCGCTGGGGCTGTTCCGCAAGTCCGGCGTCAAGTTCGACATCATGACGACGTCCTTTTATCTCGGCCGGCGCAAGCTCGTTCCCGATCGCCACTCCGGCATGCCGCACTGGCAGGACCGCCTCTACATCGCCATGGCGAATGCCGCGGTCGATCCCTCCGACTATTTCCGGCTTCCGACCAACCGCGTCGTGGAACTCGGCTCGCAGGTCATCATCTGAAGACCGCCATCCGCGGCCGCCGCCGCCAGGGCCGTATCGCACCGCTGCCCCCCGCGTCTCGCAAGGATGTGATCGGGGCAGGGGCCGGCATATGCCTTTCCGCTTGAGAGAGCGCGCGCCGTTAACTGTCCATCAAGGTTAATTCTTCATTCTCGATCAACGAACAGGCCGAAATCGTCCCGCATCGTCGGGGCGGGCTTCAGCAGGTAATCGCCAGCAGGTGCAGCGCCGTCCCGGCCGGTCCGGGGCTGCGATCCCGCGCGGCCGCGTTGTCGGAGTGTAACGTTGCGTAAGAGTTGCGTTGGAATGTTGAGAGAGGCCCTGTCGCACAAGGGCTGGCGTGCGCCTCTCGCCCTCGGCCTCGCCCTGTTTTCCGCCTCCGCCTTCGATGTCGGCCATTCCGACCTCGCCACCTTCCTCTCCGGCGTCAACCGCAAGGGCGGCAACCAGCAACTGGTCATGACCCGCGCGCCGGCCGGCGCGATCCATGCGGTCGACGTCGCCTTCGCCGACCCGATCACGACCGGCGCGCTCGCAGGCGGCGCCGGGCTCGAACTGCCGGGCGGCGGCGAGGCCTCGCTCCTCAACGCCCGCAAGGGGCAGGGCGGCACCCCCGACGAGGACCGCGTCACCCGGGCGCACAAGAAGGGCCGAATCGTCGCCGTCACCCCCGTGGCGCCGCCGAAGGCGTTCTCCGCCGGGTCCGTCCTCGATCGGCAGGCATCGATGATGATCAATCCCGATTTCGACGCCGGCGAACGCATGCGCTTCGTCTCGCCGAAGATCCGCGGCAAGGAGATCGAGATCGCCACCGCCTTCTACCGCAAGAAGCCCGTGATCGCCGATCCGGGCGTGCCGGCGATGCTGGCCGGCCTCGTCAACAACGACCGCGCCGATGTGCTCGCCACCGCCTATGCGCCGGCGGAGCCGGACTATGCGCGGGTCTCGCCGTTCGATTCGATCCTGACGGGCAAGGACCCGAACAACGGCCGCTTCGTCCCCGAGATCTCGCCGGAAGACCATGCCTGGGCGGCGACCGCGCTTCCGGCCACCGTCTTCTCCGCCGCCGAGCAGAAATGCCTGACCGCCGGCATTTATTTCGAGGCGCGGGGTGAGAGCCTCAAGGGCCAGGCGGCCGTCGCCCAGGTGATCCTCAACCGCGTGCGCAACCCGGCCTATCCGGACACGATCTGCGCCGTCGTCTACCAGGGCGAAAATCTGCGCACCGGCTGCCAGTTCTCCTTCACCTGCGACCGCATTCCCGATCTCGTGCTGGCGCCCTGGCACTGGAAGACCGCCAAGGAGGTCGCCATGGCGGTGACCGCCGGCAAGATCTGGCTGCCCGAGATCGGTTCCTCCACCCACTACCACGCCACCTATGTCAGGCCGAACTGGGGCCCGACGATGAAGCGCGTCGCCAAGATCGGCAAGCACGTCTTCTATCGAACCTATGGTGGCGGCTGGATCTGAGAAGGCCCGCCCTTTCGGCGGGGGCGTGACAAGTCGTAGCGCCGCCCATGATTCCCCGCCCGTCTTTTGCCGGGAATCGTGGAAAGGCAAGTAAATATTTGAATTTGTTGGATTAAATTCGCACTGGTCAAAGCTTTTCCCCGCCTTGACTATGCAAGCCCCTAAAACTATGTTGCGCCCGACTTCAATCGGGCCTGAAGCTGGCTTAAAACCTAGCCGTGATTATGTCTGCAATAGGGCGCAAGCGTCCTGGCGGAGCGGGAAGGGAAGCGCCATGAAGGGCAGCCGCAAGGAAAGTCTGGAAGAACGCCTGCAGCGTCTCGATGCGGAACTCGCAAAGAGGCGCACCGAGGATACGGCAGACGATGCCGCGGAGGAGAAGGCAGCCGAGAGCCGAAAGGGCTATGCGGTCGCCATGAAGCTCTCCAGCGAGTTCGTCGCCGCGGTCATCGTCGGCGCGATTCTGGGGTACCTGGTGGACCGGTTTGCCGGCACGGCGCCCTGGGGGATGATCGTGCTTCTGTTGCTCGGCTTCTGCGCCGGCGTGCTGAATGTGATGCGGTCGGCTGGCTTGGTGGCGTCTCCCCATCCCGTCGACCGGATGGCCGGCAGGGATGCCTCCGGCAAGACGAATGCGAACAAGGACGGCGCCTGAGCGCGGTCCGGCCTTAGAGGAATAACCGTCCACTGGGCGGCAAACGAGAGAGAACAAGCGGTGGCAAACGATCCGACCCATCAGTTTCTGGTCAACAAGATTGTTCCGATCGAGATTGGCGGAATCGATTTCTCGTTCACCAACGCGTCGCTGTTCATGGTCGCCTCTGCGGCCGTCGCCTCCGGTTTCCTCTACCTGACCACCTCCCAGCGCGGCATCATCCCGAGCCGGCTGCAGTCGGTCTCCGAAATGTCCTATGAATTCATCGCCTCTATGCTGCGCGAAGGCGCCGGCAGCAGCGGCATGAAGTTCTTCCCGATGGTGTTCTCGCTGTTCATGTTCATCCTGACGGCGAACCTGCTCGGCATGATGCCGTATTTCTTCACCGTCACCAGCCAGATCATCGTCACCTTCGCGCTGGCGGTCTTCGTCATCGGCACGGTCGTCCTCTACGGTTTCTTCAAGCACGGCCTGGGCTTCCTCAAGCTGTTCGTGCCGCACGGCGTTCCCGGCGCGCTCCTGCCGCTCGTCGTCGCGATCGAGATCATCTCGTTCCTGTCGCGCCCGATCTCGCTCTCCGTCCGTCTCTTCGCCAACATGCTGGCGGGCCATATCACGCTGAAGGTGTTCGCAGGCTTCGTCGCCTCGCTCGGAACCCTCGGCGCGCTCGGCGTCGGCGGCGCCATCCTGCCCCTCATCATGACGGTCGCCCTGACCGGTCTCGAGTTCCTCGTGGCATTCCTGCAGGCCTATGTCTTTGCGGTACTGACGTGCATGTACCTCAATGACGCGATCCACCCGGGCAGCCACTAAGGATAAAGTCGTTGGTGCGTTCCGCACCAGTCCAAGCCGCAACAACCCATTCGAAGGAGTTCATCATGGAAGCGGAAGCAGCAAAGTTCATCGGCGCAGGTCTCGCATGCTTTGGCATGGCCGGCACGGCCCTCGGCCTCGGCAACATCTTCGGCAACTACCTCGCCGGCGCCCTGCGCAACCCGTCTGCTGCTGACGGTCAGTTCGGCCGCCTCGTATTCGGCTTCGCCGTTACGGAAGCTCTGGGCATCTTCTCGCTGCTCATCGCTCTGCTGCTGCTCTTCGCCGTCTGATAACGGCTCGAAGACCGGACCACGGCTCTTTTTTTCGGAGCCGTGGTCCGCTTGATTTTTGAGTGCACCTGGAGGTGAGCATGTCTGCGACCGCGGCCAAGGCCGAGTCCATCCCATTCAAGATCGCTCAGGCCGAGACCACGACGGAGACGCACGATGCCGCTCCGGCAGGTGACGCGCACGGCGCCGCCGCTCCGGCGGGCGAGGTGCACACCGAAACGGGGGTCGCGCATGGCGAAGAGCACGGAAGCGGCGTCTTCCCGCCCTTCGACGCCTCGACCTTCCCGTCGCAGCTCCTGTGGCTGGCGATCACCTTCGGCATCTTCTACCTGATCATGTCCAAGGTCATCGTGCCGCGCATCGGCGCGATCCTCGAGACCCGCCATGACCGCATCGCCCAGGACCTCGACGAGGCATCGCGCCTGAAGGCCGAAGCCGACAACGCGATCTCGACCTACGAGAAGGAACTGGCGGACGCCCGCGCCAAGGGCAATGCCATTGCCTCCGAGGCCCGCGAGGCCGCCAAGGCCAAGGCCGACGCCGAGCGCCTGAAGAACGAGGAAAGCCTCAACGGCAAGATCGCCGCCGCCGAGACCCGCATCGCCGGGATCAAGGAAAAGGCGCTGGCCGACGTCGGCGCGATCGCCGAGGAAACCGCAGCCGCCGTCGTCGAACAGCTGATCGGCGGCAAGACCACCAAGGCCGAGATCTCGGCTGCGGTGAAGTCTGCAGCGAAGTAAGGAGCGGACCATGGCATTTGACGCAACTTTCTACGCCTTCGTCGGCCTCGTCCTGTTCCTGGCCCTGATCGTCTATCTCAAGGTTCCGGGCATGATGGGCAGCGCGCTGGACCAGCGGGCCGAGAAGATCTCGAACGATCTTGCCGAAGCCAAGCGCCTGCGCGAGGAGGCCCAGAGCCTGCTCGCCGAATACCAGCGCAAGCGCAAGGAAGCCGAAGCCGAAGCCGCCTCGATCGTCGCCGTCGCCCAGCGCGAGGCCGAGGCGCTGGCCGCCGAGGCCAAGCAGAAGACCGAGGAATACGTGGCCCGCCGCACGGCGCTGTCGGAGCAGAAGATCAAGCAGGCCGAGGCCGACGCCATCAACGCCGTCCGCGCCGCTGCCGTCGATCTCGCCATCAGCGCCGCAGAAAACGTGCTGGCCAGCAAGACCGACGCCGCGACCAGCAAGTCGCTGTTCGACAAGGCCGTCACCGAAGTGAAGGCCCGCCTGAACTGAGCAGTCTTGCGAGGTCGGGCGAGGACCTGAGGCGCGGAAGCGAATCCGAAGGATCGCGACGCGCCTTGAGCTTCGACAGGATTGATGAATTGTGGGGGCCGGAGCGATCCGGCCCTTTTCATTTGTCCGCCGGCCTTCGCCGGTGGTCCGGCGGTCCGGTGCCACAGTCCGGTGCCACGGTCCGATGCTGCGCCGCGCTTCCGGACGGCCACAGTCTCCTGCGGCGAGCGCGCTTCTTCCGTGGCCACCATCTGCCGGCCGCGATCGGGGCAGACCCGCCGGGGTCGAGCCCCGCCGAAGCGCCGGGGCTCTGCTCTTCACTGAACCACCCATCCCCGATCATCGTGTCCCCCGACCGAAGGGCAGCCATTGCCAGGACGCCGTTGGTAAGTCGTCTGGGTGCGATGCGATTCAGGTCCCCGGTTGCAGCAGGCGGCCCATCCTCGTGGCGGAACGAGCAGCGCACAGCCGGGTCCATTTCGCGCCGCTCTGTCGGCCGAGACGGCGCCGGATGTTCATCCGGCCGGCGCGCGGCGCAGCATGGCTGCCACGGCTATCGCGGCCGAACGAATAGCCAGTGCCGGCCGAGGGACCGGGCATCCTTCCGCCGTGATCAGAAGCGATCGGCCCGGATGCGCCATAGGGCTGCCCTTCGCCGATCGCCTCCGCCCCGACGAAAACCTGCGCCGGCGGAACGGCTCCAAATAGGTGCGACACCGCTTGTTCTGATTCCCGTGCGGCGGATGGCGGAGAGAGCAGCAGGCAAGCCGCATCGCACCGCTGACGACCGGCCGCGCTGGGTTGGTCGGCAGGCCGGCAAGTCGGCAGGTTCCGGTCGGCAGGCTCAGACTGGCAGGCCCCGAGCGGCAGGCTCAACCGGCAGGCCCCGGGATCACTCCGCCGCGTCGGGACGGAAGGGGCGGAAGGTCATGCGGTGCAGGGCGCAGGGGCCGAGCGCGCCAATCGCCTCGCGGTGGCGCTCGGTGCCGTAGCCGGCATGGGTGCCGAAGCCGTAGCCCGGATAGCTCGTGTCGGCGCAGGCCATCATCCGGTCGCGCACGACCTTGGCGACGATCGAGGCGGCGGCGATCGACAGCACCCGGGCGTCGCCCTTGACGACGGCGCGGCCGTCGCAGGGAAGGCCCGGCGGCACGTCGAGGCCATCGGTCAGGACCAGTTGCGGGCGCAGCGTGAGGCCGAAGACGGCGCGCCGCATGGCATCGAGGCTCGCCTTGCGGATATCGGTGCTGTCGATCCGCCGCGCGCCGCTGGAGGCGACGGAGACAACGGCGCTGGAGAGGATCTCCACGAACAGCGCCTCGCGCCGCGCCGCGGTCAACTGCTTGGAATCGTGCAGGCCGTCCGGGATCCTCTCCGGATCGAGCACGACCGCCGCGGCGACCACCGGTCCTGCGAGCGGTCCGCGACCGGCCTCGTCCGCGCCCGCCACCGGCCATTGCCCGGCCCGGCGCGCCGAAAGCTCCATCGAGAAATCGGGCCCGACCGGAAGGTCGAAGAGAAGGGGGGAATCGGTGGTCGCGCGGCGTGGCATGCGGCGACCCTCGCACGACCGACCGATTCCCCGCAAGTCCCCGGGCAGGCGGCGGCGCCCGGGAACGTCGACATTGCGAGGGGACAGGGCAATGTCGAATGGAAGCGGCAGCGGGTCCACAGGTGACCCGTCGCCTGATGGCCGGCACGCCACCCGAGGGGGCGGCAGGCCCAAAACCGTCATTGGCCCGGCCAGTCGGCCGGTTCGCCACCCGACCGCCTGGTCACGGCCGTCTGCCCGCGGTCGTCTGGACGCGCTCGCCCGACACCATCCGTCCCGCGTCCACCGGATGCGCCCACCCACCCCGGTGGCCGCAGTGCGCCCCGGTGCGCCCCATTACGCCCCAGTGCACCAAGCGCGTCCCGGCACGTCTCGGTCCGTCCCCGGTGATCCGACACGGCCGACGCGGCGGCCTGCAGGAGGGCCGGGAGGGCAAGCGGCAAGCCGACCCGTCCCGTGGGTGTCGCCGGGCTCAGGCAAGCAACCGCCCGAACCGCGGGTTTTCCGGGGAGGCACCGCCCCGCCGGCAGGTTCTACAGCAGCGACAGTTGCACCCCGCTGCCCGAGGGCGGCACGAACAGGTCCGCAGACAGGCTCCGTCGCGTCCGCACCAGCTTCAGCCGCTTGGTCGCCAGCTCGAAGCGGCGCGCGATCTGCCAGGCATAGGGACCGGCACCCTTCATCCGCTTGCCGAACTCGGCGTCATAGTCCTTGCCGCCGCGCATCGAGCGCACCAGCGACATGACGTGCCGGTAGCGGTCGGGATACTCGCGCAGCAGCCAGTCGCGGAACAGCGGGCTCACCTCCAGCGGCAGCCGCAGCAGCACGTAGCTCGCCTCCTGCGCGCCGGCGGCCTTGCCGGAATCGAGGATCCGCTCGATCTCGTGGTCGTTCAGCCCGGGGATGATCGGCGCCACCATGACGCTGACGGGCACGCCGGCCTCGGAAAGCGCGCGCATCGCTTCCAGCCGCCGCGGCGGCGTCGCCGCCCGCGGCTCCATGCTGCGGGCGAGCTTGCGGTCGAGCGTCGTCACCGAAAGCCCGACCCACGCCAGCCCCTTGGCGGCCATGCGCGAAAGGATGTCGATGTCGCGCATGATCAGCGCCGACTTGGTGACGATCGAGACCGGATGGTTGGCCGTCTCCAGCACCTCGAGGATCTGGCGCATGATCCGCCATTCCTTCTCGATCGGCTGGTAGGGATCGGTGTTCGTGCCGATCGCGATGACCCGCGGCTTGTAGCCGGGCTTCGAAAGCTCGCGCTCCAGAAGCTTCGGCGCGTCCGGCTTGGCAAACAGCCGGGCCTCGAAGTCGAGCCCCGCGGACAGGCCCATGAAGGCATGCGTCGGCCGGGCGAAACAGTAGATGCAGCCATGCTCGCAGCCGCGATAGGGGTTGACCGAACGGTCGAAGGGAATGTCCGGCGACTCGTTGCGGGTGATGATGCTCCGCGGCTTTTCGACCTGCACCTCGGTCTTGAAGGGCGGCAGCTCCTCGAGCGTCTGCCAGCCGTCGTCGAAGCGCTCGCGCACCTGCTGTTCGAAGCGGCCGGAGAAATTCATCCCGGCCCCGCGCCCGCGGCGGCGGTCGATATCGATCCTGAGGCCGCTCTGCGACACGAGCGCATCGGCAATATCGGCCGTATGGGCAGGCGCCAGCGCGCCCTGCCTGAGACTGGACAGGTCTGTCATCGGGGTTCTCCGCGCGGGGAATCGTGTCCCCGCAATGACTTTATTCCTAACGGCCAAATGAGAACAATGCAAGAACAAAATGCGCAGCGGCGGCGATCCGGTCACAGCTGACCAATTTACTACCACTAACGGCAACCCCGGCGATTGTTGCCAGTGGCGCTGGGTGTGGCATTGCGATATTGGTCAACCATGCTGACGGTGATCATGGAGAGCCGAGACAACGAACCCGAACTGGCGCAGACGCTGTCCGCGCTGGTGGCGGGTGCCGTGGAAGGCATCGTGCGCGACGTCATCGTGCTGGATCACGGCTCCGGCGACGGTTCGCCCCAGATCGCCGATGCGGCCGGCTGCCGTTTCATGACCGAATGGAGCGTCGACGAGATCGTGCGCTCGGCCCGCGGCGACTGGCTGCTGCTGCTGGAGCCCGGCGCCCGGCCGCTGTTCGGCTGGGTCGATGCGGTCTCCGAGCACGTCTCGCTCAACAAGGGACCGGCGCGTTTTGCCGGCTCGCGCAACCATCGCCGGCCCTTCATGCGCCGCCTCGTCCAGCGCCGGCCGCCGCTCGAATGCGGGCTGCTCGTGTCCAAGCGCCAGGCCTGCGCCATCGTACGCAAGGGCATGAAGCTCAACGAACTCGCCGCCGGCCTGGCCGCCCGCAAGCTCGTGGCCGAGATCGTCCCCGCCTGGGCCGTTCGGGCCATGCGCGACTAGGGTCAGGACGTGCATGCCCGGTGTCCTGTCCGGGCCCTGTCCCCGCATCTGCCGGCCCTTGAAATCCACGCGCATCGACCGGACAATACCGGCGCGTTTGACGACCACGATGAAACGCGGGGGGTGCAGATGCTGATTGGCACATGTCTCTGCGAGGCGGCGCACTGGGCCATGGAAGGCGATCCGGGCCCGGTGACGGCGTGCAACTGTAGCCTCTGCCGCCGCTACGGCGCCCTGTGGGCCTATGACTACGAGGCCGACGGTGAAGGGCGCGGTGATGGGGGCGGGCGCATCGGCCTGCACGGCCCCACCCGAGCCTTCACCCGCAGGGGAAGCGGGACGCCGTCACTCGAGATCCGCTTCTGCCCCACCTGCGCCTGCGTGCTGTGCTGGCGGGGCCTGCAGGTCGGGCAGGACGGGCGCCGGCGCATGGCGGTCAATGTCCGCCTGGCGCCGCCCGAGGCGGTGGCGCACCTGCCGATCGACCACTTCGACGGCCTCGATACCTTCGACGACCTGCCGCGGGACGGGCGTTGCGTTCGCGACCTGTGGTTCTGACAGCGAAGCCAAATGCCGGCGGCGCCCGTCGCGGCGAAGCTCGTCCAAGGGAACATTGGCATGCGGCCTTGCGGAACGGCCTTGCGTTCCATGCCGGCGGCAGGCAGCGGGGCTACTTACGCTTCAGGTGCTCGTCGAGCCGCGGCATGATCTCGACGAAGTTGCACGGCATGTGCCGGTAGTCGAGCTGGGCTTCAAGGATCCCGTCCCAGGCGTCGCGGCAGGCGCCGGGCGAGCCGGGCAGCACGAAGATGAAGGTGGCGTTCGCCACCCCGCCCGTCGCCCGCGACTGGATCGTCGAGGTGCCGATCTTGTCGTAGGAGATCCGGTGGAACACCTCGGAGAAGCCGTCCATCCGCTTCTCGAACAGCGGCTCCAGCGCCTCGGGGGTCACGTCGCGGCCGGTGAAGCCGGTTCCGCCCGTGGTGATGACGACGTCGATGGCCTCGTCCTTCGTCCAGGCCTCGACCGTCTCGAAGATCGCCTGCCTGTCGTCCGGAACGATCGCCCGGGCGCCGAGCCGGTGCCCGGCCTTCTCCAGCCGCTCGACCAGCGTGTCGCCGGAGCGGTCGTCGGAGAGCGTGCGGGTGTCGGAAACGGTCAGCACCGCGATCGATAGCGGGATGAAGGGTCTCGTCTCGTCAAGCCGCGCCATGGTCATCCCCTCCCAGATACGCCGCACTGGCGACGGCGAACCAGCCGGGATGCCCGGCCTCGATCGTCCGCGCCGCGCGCCCGGCCGCCTCCATGTCCTCGTAGAGCCCGAAGCAGGTCGCCCCGGAGCCGGACATGCGCACGAGCAAGGGCCCGGCCGCGGCAAGCGCCTGCCTGACCGCCTCGATCTGTGGGCAGAGGGCGGCGGCCGGCGCCTCCAGATCATTGCGCATGGCCTTGAGCGCCGCAAGCCAGCAGGGCCCGCCGGTGCCCGGTTTCGGCACCTTCAGCGGCGGATTGTCCTTGTCCTTCAGCCGCCGGAAGATCTCCGGCGTCGAGACGCCCAGGAGCGGGTTGACGAGCACCATGGCGTAGGCCGGCAGGTCGGCGCGCGGCTCGATCTCCTCGCCGATGCCGCGGGCCACCAGCGGCCGCGAAGCGAGGCACATCGGCACGTCCGCGCCGAGGCCGAGCGCAAGCGCGCCGAGCGCGTCGGCCTCGATCCCGGCGTTCCAGTGCCGCAACAGTGCGCGCAGCGTCGCCGCCGCGTCGGCGGAGCCGCCGCCGATGCCGGATGCGATCGGAAGGTTCTTTTCCAGGTGCAGGTGGACGGGCGGGGCGGGGATGCCGCGTGCACCGAGTGCCGCGCGCAGCCGGTCGCGGGCCTTCAGCACGAGGTTGTCGGTCTCAGGACCATCCGAAAGTTCCGCCGCGAAGCGGCCGGATAGCGTGAACGCGTCGGCATCGGCCGGCGCGACCGCGACCCGGTCGCCGAAGGCGGCAAAGGTGACGAGCATGTCCAGAAGGTGATAGCCGTCGGACCGCTGGCCGATAACATGCAGCGCCAGGTTGATCTTCGCCGGTGCCGGCTCTGTCAGGCCGAAACCGGGCAGGCCGAAACCGGGCAGGCCATCGTCGTGCGCCATGGACGGGTCAGGATTTCTTGTCGGGCTCGCCCGGCGCGGGAGCCTTGACCGGCTCTTTCTGCTCGATCGCCTGGGCCGCGGCCGGCGGCTTGTTGCTTTCGTCCGGCAGGCCGCTCTCGATCTTCGCCTTGATCTTCGGGATCTCGGCGTCCTCCGGCTTCAGGCCCAGCGCCCGGTTCCACTGGAAGGTCGCCTCGAGCTTCCGCCCGACGCGCCAGTAGGCGTCGCCGAGGTGGTCGTTGATCGTCGGGTCGCCCGCGCGCAGTTCGGCGGCGCGCTCCAGCTCGGTGACGGCGTCGTCATACTGCCCGAGGCGGAAATAGGCCCAGCCGAGCGAATCGACGATGTAGCCGTCGTCCGGCTTGGCGCTGACCGCACGGCGGATCATGTCCAGGCCTTCCTCGAGATTGGTGTTCATGTCGACCCAGGAATAGCCGAGATAGTTCAGCACCTGCGGCTGCTCCGGGTTCAGCTCCAGCGCCTTGCGGAAATTGGGCTCGGCCAGGTCCCACTTCTTCTGGCGCTCATAGGCGATGCCGCGCTGGAAGTAGATCGTCCACTGCGAGCGGTTGGGCACGTTGCCCATCGCGTCGACGGCGCGGTCGTAGACCTCGCCCATCTCCTTGTATTCCTTGGCGTCCGACAGCACGCTGCCATAGGCGAGGTAGCTGCGCATGTCCTTCGGATCTTCGTCGATCAGCGCCTTGAGGTGCTTCTTCGCCTCGTCGACCTTGCCGAGGTCGGCAAGCTGCAGGCCGAGCTGCAGCTCGGAGATGCGGCGCATCGGCGAGTTTTCCGGCACCTGGCGGTAGAACTCGATCGCCTGTTCCGGCTTCTCCTGGGTCTCCGCGAGGCCGCCGAGCATCACCAGCGTGTCGGCGCTGTCGGGATCGAGCGCCCGCGAGATCTGCAGGTAGAGCGAAACGATGTCCTCGGCGCCTTCGCGGTTCAGCGCGCCGCCGATGGAAAACAGCACGGCTGCGGCCCCTTGCGTGGCGGTGCGCACCTGCTGCTCCTGCTTCTCGCCCTTCTCGATGCTGTCGCGCAGCGCCTTCAGCGGCGCGTAGCTGTTGATCAGGTTCTCGCCGACCGAGATCGCGTCCAGCGCCTTCTGCTTGTTGCCCTCGCGCGCCTCGAGCCGGGCAAGGGCCATCACCGCGCGCATGAAGGTGTCGGGCGCAGCACTACCGCCGTTGCGGTCGAGGATCGCGTCGTTCAGCCGCTTGCGCGCCGTGTCCTTGTCGCCGGCCGCAGCCGCGATCGCGCCGGCATTGTAGTTCTTGAAGATCGAGAACCAGTCGGGGCCGTCGAGTTCGCTGATGCCGGAAAGCGCCTGCTTGGCCTTGCCGTCGCCGAACTTCGCCCAGGCCAGCAGGAGGCCGTTCATCATGCGGTCGAGATCGTTCGGGCCGCTATAGACGAGGATCTTCTCAGCCGTGCGGTATTCGCGCTTGCGGATCGCGTCCATCCCGCGCACCACCGTGGTGATGCGCTCGACGGCCGGATCGTCCTTCAGCGCCTCGGCCAGCTTCACGCCCTCGTCGAAGTCGCCGTTGAGCAGCAGCGTGATCATCAGCCGCTCCTTGACCTCGGTGTTGGTCGGGTCGAACTGCAGCGCGATCCGGTAGAGCTCGATCGCGGTCTTGTAGTCCTTGTCGACGTCGGCCGTCCGGGCCGCCAGGAAGGCGCCCGAGAAGCTGTCGACGACCGCCGGGTCGAAGGTCTCGGTCTCTGCGGCAGCGGCCGGTTCTTCCGCTCTTGCAGCCGGCAGGCCGGCAAGCGCAACGCCGGCAACGATGGCCGCGCCCGAAAGAAGCCGGATGAGAAGGGAATGCCGCATGCAGATGCCTTTCGCTTGGGGGGACGCCGGGCCTGCCGCCCGCTTGTTCGTCACGATCCTGTCCAAATCAGCGTGGACTCATGACCTCAGAGAATGGCTTTTTTGGCGCGATGCGGCAAGAAAATCCGTCCCCTCGGGCGCGCAACATTTCGTAATCAGCTGACGCGCGAAATGCAGAAGTCGATCACTTCCAGAAGCGCCGATTTCCACGGGCTCGCCGGCAGCGGCGCCAGCGCGTCGCGGGCGATCGTGCCGTAGTGCTGCGCGCGCGCGATCGTGTCCGACAGGCCGCCGTAGCGCGTGATCAGGCCGAGCGCGTGCTCGAGGTTGGCATCGTCGCTCTCGCCGCCCTCGATCGCCTTGCGCCAGAAGGCGCGGTCCTCGGCCGTGCCGCGGCGCCACGCCAGGATGACGGGAAGCGTGATCTTGCCCTCGCGGAAGTCGTCGCCGACGTTCTTGCCGAGGTCCGCCGCCTTGCCGCCGTAGTCGAGCGCGTCGTCGACGAGCTGGAAGGCGAGGCCGAGGTTCATGCCGTAGGACTTCAGCGCGTTGCGCTCCGCCCGGCCGGTATTGGCGACGATCGGGCCGACTTCGGCGGCGGCGGCGAACAGCGCCGCCGTCTTGGCGCGGATGACTTCGAGATAGTCGTCTTCCGTCGTCTCCATGTTCTTGGCGACGGAAAGCTGCAGCACCTCGCCCTCCGCGATCACCGTGGCAGCGGACGAGAGGACGTCGAGCGCCTCCAGCGAGCCGACCTCGACCATCATCTTGAAGGCCTGACCGAGCAGGAAGTCGCCGACCAGGACGCTCGCCTGGTTGCCCCAGATCATCCGCGCCGTCGACTTGCCGCGCCTGAGGTCGCTCTCGTCGACCACGTCGTCGTGCAGGAGCGTGGCCGTGTGCATGAACTCGACGCTGGTGGCGAGCTTGACGTGGTGGTCGCCCTCGTAGCCGAACATCGCCGCCGAGGCGAGCGTCAGCATCGGCCGCAGCCGCTTTCCGCCCGACGAGATCAGGTGGTTGGCCACTTCCGGGATCATCTGGACGTCCGAGCCGGCCTTCGACAGGATCAGCTGGTTGACGCGCTCCATGTCGGCTTTCGTCAGATCCACCAGCGGCTTTACCGATGCCAGTTTGTTTTTACTTTCGTCCAGCGGTATCACGACGCCCACGTGCGGGGACTCCTGTTCAATTCCGTCGCGGGACAATAGAAAGGGGGGCTTGCGGGAGCAAGAGGCGAATTGACAAGCCCGGCGAAAATAAGACGGAAAAAGGCATGATCGAACTGATCCGGACCAACGACGCGGTGCTGCTCTCTTTCGCCGAGAGCCTGATGAAGGACGCCGGCATCCATTGCCTGATCGCCGACCAGGGCATGAGCATCCTCGAAGGCTCGCTCGGCATGCTGCCCCGCCGCCTGCTGGTGGAGGCCGACCGCGAGGACGCCGCCCGCCGGATCCTGACGGACGCGGGCCTCGGCGCGGAGCTGCGGTCGTGACGATGTCGAGATTGCCCCTCACCCTAACCCTCTCCCCGCAAGCGGGGCGAGGGGACGTGGCCTGCGCAACGCTGGAGAATTTCGCAGGCGATGCGACGCTTGTCCTTCTCCCCGCTCGCGGGGAGAAGGTGCCGGCAGGCGGATGAGGGGCATCACGTGACACCCCATTTCACCATCGACGCCTTCCATCGCGGCCGCTTCCACCTCGTGCAGCCGAAGGGCGGCGGACATCGCTCCGGCATGGATGCGATGCTGCTCGCCGCCCTCGTCGCCGGCGAAGGTCCGCTCAGCGTCGCCGACCTCGGCGCCGGCGCCGGTGCGGCCGGTCTCGCCGTCGCCTCCCGCATCGAGGGCGCCCGCGTGCTCCTGGTCGAGCGCTCGCCCGCCATGGCCGGCTATGCGCGAAAGAGCCTGGCGCTTCCCGAAAACCGCCATCTGGCCGACCGCGTCTCCATCCTCGAGGCCGACGTCGCGCTGACCGGCCGGGCGCGGCTCGCAGCCGGGCTCGAAGACGAGGTGCATGACCACGTCATCATGAACCCGCCCTTCAACGATGCCTCCGACCGGCGCACCCCCGATGCGCTGAAGGCCGAGGCGCATGCGAAGGAGGACGGGCTGTTCGAGCGCTGGATCCGCACCGCCGGCGCGATCATGAAGCCCGGCGGCCAGCTCTCGCTGATCGCAAGGCCCGAATCGATCGCCGAGATCGTCGACGCCTGCGGCAGGCGCTTCGGCGGCATCGAGATCACCGCCCTGCACCCGCGCCCGGGCGAGAGCGCCGTGCGCATCCTCGTCACCGCCGTCAAGGGCTCGCGGGCGCGGCTTTTGCTGCGTGCGCCGCTTGTCATGCACGAAGACGACAGCCACCGCTTCTCCGCCTTCGTCGACGACCTCAACAACGGCCGCGCCGCCTATCCGCGCCAGGGGGCGGTCCGCGGGAAGGCGCCCGCTCCCTGAGGCAAATCGCCGCCCGGCCGCCACACGCCCCGATTTTGTGCAGGAACCATTGCGTTTTGCCGTCGCGTGCATACATCTGGCGATAACGAAAACGATGGGAGACCGAAGAGCGACATGGCCGGATTTTTGAGGAAGCTGATGCCGAAGCGGTTCCGCAACGACGGCGTCACAATTCCGGTCGTGCGGCTGCAGGGCGCCATCATGGCCGGCGGCAGCCAGTTCCGCCCGGCGCTCAATCTCGCCTCCGTCGCCCCGGTGCTGGAGAAGGCCTTCTCCGACAAGGCCGCGCCCGCCGTCGCCATCGCGATCAATTCGCCCGGCGGCTCTCCGGTGCAGTCGCGGCTGATCTTCCAGCGCATCCGCGATCTCGCCGCCGAGAAGAACAAGCGCGTGCTCGTCTTCGTCGAGGACGTCGCCGCTTCCGGCGGCTACATGATCGCGCTGGCCGGCGACGAGATCTTCGCCGACCCGACCTCGATCGTCGGCTCGATCGGCGTCGTTTCCGGCGGCTTCGGCTTCCCCGAGCTCCTGAAGAAGATCGGCGTCGAGCGCCGCGTCTATACCGCCGGCGAGAACAAGGTCATCCTCGACCCGTTCAAGCCGGAGCGGGAATCCGACATCGACTATCTGAAGTCGCTGCAGGTCGAGATCCACGGGATCTTCATCGAGATGGTGAAGGCGCGTCGCGGCACGCGGCTTGCCGACGATCCCGATATCTTCACCGGCCTGTTCTGGACCGGCCAGCGCGGCCTGGCGCTCGGCCTGATCGACGGGCTGGCCGACATGCGCGGCGAGATCCGCCGCCGCTACGGCGCCAATGCGTCCCTGAAGCTGATTTCGCCGGCGCGCGGCCTGTTCGGCCGCAAGGTGCCGGGCGTCGGCGCGGGGATGCTCTCGCTCGCCGGCGAACGGGCGGCTGCCGCCGGCATCGGCGCGCTCTCCGAGATCGCGGAAGAAAAGGCGCTCTGGGCGCGCTACGGTCGATAGCGCCGGGGGAGGGGACGCATGGTACAGATCCTATTCCTGCTTCTGGTCGTCGCCGTCGCCTGGCTGGGCTACCGCAAGTTCGTCGCCGATGCCGAGCGGCTGACCCGCAAGCGCCGCGCCGCCGAGCGCGAGCGCCAGAACGACGCGATCGGCACCCTCGTCAAGGATCCCAAGACCGGCGAATATCGCCTGCGCCGCGACGACGACTAAAGCCTGTCGCGACGATCGCCTCTGATCCCGGCGGAAAGATGCCCCGGCCCCTCTCGGCCAACCCGAAGGGCTCCAAATAGGCGCGACAGGCTTTAGGGTCCGCCGCCCCCCCATCTGTCCGGTCGGCGGGACTGTCGGGCGCGTATCTGTCCCGCAACGATACGTTAACCGGCGCCGGTAAGGTTAACCGTCGATAAATGCCGGGCCGGGGCCGCGCGGACGTTGCGCCGGCCGCCCGAACTGCGAAATCTGCCATTCCTGATTGAAAAGTTTGGGAAGGCAGATTTCATGGCTTCGCTCGACCTTGCCGGCATCCGCACCATCGTCGTCACCGGCGGCGCCGGCTTCATCGGCTCGCATGTGGTGGACGACCTGCTGCAGGCCTGCCCGATGGCCGAGATCCGCGTGCTCGACGCCTTCACCTATGCCGCCGACATGGCCAACCTCGACGGCGCGCTGCGCTCCGGCCGCCTCACTTTGCGCCAGGGCGACGTCGGCAATCTCGATCTCGTCTCCGATGTCCTGAGGGGCGCCGAGCTCGTTGTCCACGCCGCCGGCGAAAGCCATGTCGAGCGCGCCCTGGTTGCGCCGGAGCGCGCGAGCCTCTCCAACGCCATCGGCACGCAGGTGCTGGTCGAGGCGATGGCGCGGCACCGGGTGCCGCTGATGGTCCACCTCAGCACCGCCGAGGTCTACGGCGAAGCCGCCGCCATGCCGACGGAGACGGCGCCGATGCGGCCGGACAACCCGCTGGGCGCCTCCAAGGCCGCAGCCGAGATGCTGCTGGCCGGGCTGCGGCCGCTGCATGACCTCGACATCCGCGTGCTGCGCCCCGTCAACGTGATCGGCACGCGCCAGAACGCCGAGAAGCTGGTGCCGCGCTTCCTCGAGCTTGCCGCCGTCGGCAAGCCGCTGACGGTGCATGGCAACGGCAACCAGCGTCGCGCCTTCCTGGCCGTGTCGGATTTCTGCACCGCCCTTCGCGCCGTGATCGCCCGCGGCGACAAGAACGGCGTCTACAATGTCGCCGCCCCCGGCAGCCATTCCATCCTCGACGTGGCCCGCATGGTCCTCGATGCGGTGCCGGACCCGGTGGCAGGCGTCGTCTTCGGGGCCGGCCGGCCGGCCAATGTCACCCGCTCGCAGGTCTCGACGGCGGCCCTCGAGGCGCTCGGCTGGCGGGCCGAGGCGACGCTCCTGGGCGAGATGAAGCATCTCGCCGGCTGGTACCGGGGGCGCCTCTCGCCGGCCTCGCGCACCGTCTTCCGCACCGTTCCGGGTCTTGCGCCCGGGCGGGTTGCGGCGGCGACCCAGCCGGCGGGCTCCGGCCTGTTCCGCTCGCTCGAGCGGCACTGATCGGCCCAAAGGACGCGCGGCACCCTTGACCCTGCCGCCCCGCCGTGGCACCTGTCCGGCCGACCTGAAAGACCATCCGGACCGGACCGATGACCCAACCGCTTGCCCCTGCCGCGCTGCCCGACCACATGCACCCGACCCGCTCCTTCCAGGGGCTGATCCTGACGCTGCACAACTACTGGGCGGACAAGGGGTGCGCGGTGCTGCAGCCCTACGACATGGAGGTCGGCGCCGGCACCTTCCATCCGGCGACGACGCTGCGCGCGCTCGGGCCGAAGCCGTGGAAGGCCGCCTACGTGCAGCCCTCGCGCCGCCCCTCCGACGGCCGCTACGGCGAGAACCCCAATCGCCTGCAGCACTACTACCAGTACCAGGTGATCCTGAAGCCGAACCCGTCCAACCTGCAGGAGCTCTATCTCGGCTCGCTGGCCGCGATCGGCCTCGACCCGCTGCTGCACGACGTGCGCTTCGTCGAGGACGACTGGGAAAGCCCGACGCTGGGCGCCTGGGGGCTCGGCTGGGAATGCTGGTGCGACGGCATGGAGGTCTCGCAGTTCACCTATTTCCAGCAGGTCTGCGGCATCGAGTGCTCGCCGGTCTCCGGCGAACTGACCTACGGCCTGGAGCGGCTCGCCATGTACGTGCAGGGCGTCGACAACGTCTACGACCTGAACTTCAACGGCCGCGAGGGCGACGAGAAGATCACCTACGGCGACGTCTTCCTGCAGGCGGAGCAGGAATATTCCCGCCACAACTTCGAGTTCGCCGACACCGCGATGCTGCTTCGCCATTTCGTCGATGCCGAGAAGGAATGCCTGGCGCTGCTTTCGGCCGGCGCGCCCGGCGATGCCGACAACCGTCGCCTGCACAAATGCGTGCTGCCGGCCTACGACCAGTGCATCAAGGCATCCCACGTCTTCAACCTGCTCGACGCCCGCGGCGTGATCTCCGTCACCGAGCGCCAGAGCTATATCCTGCGCGTGCGCACGCTCGCAAAAGCCTGCGGCGAAGCCTTCCTGCTCACCGACGCCGGCGGCGTGAACTGGGTCGAGAAGGCTGCGTGATAGACGGTCGCCCGTGCCTCGCCGGCCGGGCCGAATGTCCTTGGCGCGATCATCATTGCGATATCTCCCTGCGGCTTTCCGCGAGCGAAAGCACGACGGCATCCGTCGCCGGCTGCGCGTCGACCGAGACCTCGCCGGCATAGGTCTGCAGCGCGCGCCGCACGCCCGCGGGGCGTTCGGCCTCGGCTGCCGCCGTGTAGGCGAGGAAGAGGGCGGCAAAGGCGAGGATGTCGAGGGCGAGGGCTGGCTTCTTCATGGTCGTTGACGCTGGCTTGGGGCGCTGGCTCCGATGACGGCCGCGTGGGTTGATCGTTGGCCGAGTATCGCCCCGACGGTGTGATGTGCGCGGTTCCCGGGGAAACAGGGCGCAGATGCGGCGTGAACGGGGCTGCGCCGGGGTGATCTCCTTGAAAGGACAGCGAGAAACCTGCCCGCCTGCCGGCGACCTCACCGGCCCGTCCGTCGCCTGCGCTTTTCCACCGGCAACCAGTGCGCGAGCGGCGGAAAGGGCTTTCCTCCATCCGCGTCAATGCTAATGTCGCCGCGTTTGGCTCGCTCCCACGGAGGACAGGATGATCGGTCTGGCAATCGCAGCGGTGATCGCGCTCTACGCGATCATGCTCTACAACGGCCTGGTGAAGGCGCGGCAGGTCAAGGAGGAGGCCTGGTCCGGCATCGACGTGCAGCTGAAGCGCCGCGCCGACCTGATCCCGAACCTCATCGAGACCGTCAAGGGCTATGCCAAGCACGAGCGCGAGACCTTCGAGCAGGTCGTCGAACTGCGCAACAAGGCCCAGGCCGTGCCCGCCGGCGATATCCAGGGGCGCGCCGCCGCCGAGGGCCTGCTCGGCCAGGCGCTCGGCAAGCTGGTGGCGCTTGCCGAAGCCTATCCCGATCTGAAGGCGAACCAGAACTTCAGCGAACTGCAGGCCTCGCTGCAGACGATCGAGGACGAGATCCAGATGTCGCGCCGCTACTACAACGGCGCCGCCCGCGATCTCAACGTCAAGGTCGAGAGCTTCCCCTCCAGCCTGCTCGCCAGCGCCTTTTCCTTTGCCAAGGCGCCCTATTTCGAGATCGACAATCCCGCCGACCGCGCCGTGCCGACGGTGAAGTTCTGAGGAACCGGCCGATGGTCGCCCGCATCGCCGCAGCGCTTTTCCTCCTGCTGGCCATGGCCGGCGCGGGCCGGGCCGAGGAGGTCATCTCCGCCTTCCATGCCGACATCGACGTGGCCAGGGACGGGGAGATCACCGTCACCGAGACGATCACCGTCAATGCGGAGGGCGACCGCATCCGCCGCGGCATCTACCGCGATTTCCCGCTCACCTTCGTCGATGCCGGCGGGCGCACGCGCAAGGTGGATTTCGAGATCTTAGGTGTGCGCCGCGACGGCGCGGAGGAACCCTATCACACCGAGAGCGCCGCCTCCGGCATCCGCATCTATTTCGGCTCCGCCGACGTGACGCTGCGCCCGGGGCGGCATGTCTACGCGCTGACCTACCGCACCTCCCGCCAGATCCGCTATTTCGACACGCACGACGAGCTCTTCTGGAACGTCACCGGTACCGAATGGGCCTTTCCGATCGTCGCCGTGTCGGCGGCGGTGACGCTGCCGGCCGGCGTCGAGCCGCAGGAACTGACCTATTTCACCGGCGCCTATGGCGACACCGGCAAGAATGCCCGCGCCAGCGCCTCCGGCAACCGGGCGGAATTCGTCACCACGCGGAGGCTGGCCCCTCACCAGGGGCTGACGATCGGCGTGATGATGCCTGCCGGCAGCATCGATCCGCCGAGCGCCACCCAGGAGCGGCTATGGTTGCTGCAGGATAATGCCGGCGCCCTGATCGGCATCGGCGGCCTGGTCCTCGTCGCGCTCTACTACCTGCGCGCCTGGAGCCGGGTCGGTCGCGACCCGCCGCGCGGCGTGATGGTGCCGCGCTGGGATGCGCCGGACGGCGCCTCGCCGGCGCTGGTCAACTACATCGACAACCGCGGCTTCGGCGGCGCCGGCTGGACGGCGCTGTCGGCCGCGCTCCTGAACCTCGCGGTGAAGGGCTTCGTCACCCTCGACGACCTGAAGAACGCGATCGTCGTCACCCGCACGGACAAGCCGCTGGACGAGAAGCTGCCGGCCGGCGAGGGCGTGCTCCTGAAGGCGGTCGAGGCGGCCGGGGAGCCGTTTGCCATCGACAAGGCGAACGGCAAGGAGGTGCAGTCGCTCGGCAACCGCTTCCGCAACGCCATGGAGGCGGAGCACCGGGGCAAGTACTACCGCGCCAACTGGGGCTATGTCGCAGGCGGCATCGCGCTGTCGGCGATCTGCCTCCTGGCGCTCTTGGTCTTCGGCCGGCTGGACGAGGAGGGGATCGCGCTCGTCATTATCCCCGCCGCGGCCTCCTTCTTCGTCTCGGTCTTCGCGACGACCTTCGGCAAGTCGCTGCGCGCCGCCCGCAGCCTCTCCCAGCGCATCATGGCCGTCCTGATGATCGCCTTCTTCGGCTTCGTCTTCCTCACCGTCTTCGGCGCGGTGTTCGTGGGCGCCGTCGCAAGCGGAGTTCGCGACGGGCTCCTGCCGATCCTCTCGGGCGTCGGCGGCATCCTGCTGCTCAACCTTTTGTTCTTCTTCCTGATGGGCGCGCCGACGCCGATCGGGCGGAAGATGATGGACGGCATCGAGGGGTTGCGGCAATACCTGACGCTGGCCGAGAAGGAACGGATGAACATGGCCGGCGCGCCGGAAATGTCGCCGCGCCACTACGAGACGCTGTTGCCCTATGCGGTGGCGCTCGGGGTGGAAAAACCCTGGTCGCAGACCTTCGAGCGCTGGCTCGCCACCGCGGCTGCCGGCGCAGCCGCCGCGAGCTACCAGCCCGCCTGGTACGGCGGCGACGGCGCCGGCAGCTTCGCCGACCGCATGGGCGGCTTCGCCGGCTCCATGGCCGGCACGCTCACCGCCTCGCTCCCGCCCCCGCCGAAGAGTTCGTCCTCCGGTTTCTCCGGCTCCTCAGGCGGCGGCGGCTTCTCCGGCGGCGGCGGCGGCGGCGGCGGTGGCGGGGGGTGGTGATTCCGGCGAGGTATTGTATGTATCATTGAATGATACAATCCCCTTGACGGCTCGCGCCGACCATGTATCATCCGATGATACTTCCGCCGGAGCCCCTGCATGATCCGGTCGTTCCGGGACAGGCTCACCGCATCGATTGCCGATGGCTCGGTGCGCAAGGGTTTTCCGGATGATCTCGTCCGTCGGTCCCAGCAGCTTTTGACGCTGCTGAATGCCGCGAGCGATGTGAAGGATCTCCGTTCGCCGCCGGGCAACCGCCTGGAGAAGCTTTCGGGCGACCGTGAAGGCCAGTATTCGATCCGGATCAACAGGCAGTGGCGCATATGTTTCGTCTGGACGGAAGGTGGGCCGGAAGATGTCGAGATCACGGACTATCATTGAGCGAAAGCGGGAAATCATGAATGCGAGCAAGCTCCCTCCGATCCATCCGGGCGAAATCCTGCGGGACCTCTATCTCGAACCGCTGCAGATGACCGCGGGCGCCCTGGCAAGGAAATTGAACGTGCCGCGGACGCGCATTGAGCGGATCGTTTCGGAGAAGATCGGCATCACCTCCGACACCGCGCTGCGGCTGGCCAGGTACTTCGACACCACGCCGGAATTCTGGATGAACCTGCAGACGGGCTATGACCTCAAGATCGAGGCGGAAAGGTTGCACGGCGAGATTGAGCGTATTCCGGTTCATGAGGCCGCCTGAAGGGCGACTTTTCCGCCTCTGCCAGGATGACTTTTCGCCGCGGGCTTGCTAAGTCCGCCGCAGTCCAACGATCTGCCAGAAAAGCATCCCATGCCCGATCTCCTGCTTGAGCTCCGTTCCGAGGAAATTCCCGCCCGCATGCAGCGCAAGGCGGCCGGCGACCTGCGCAAGCTCGTCACCGACGCCCTCGTCGAGGCAGGGCTCACCTACGAGGGCGCGCGCGAATACTGGACGCCGCGCCGGCTGACGCTCGACATCCGCGGCCTGAACGCGCGCTCCGCCGACAGCCGCGAGGAAATCAAGGGCCCCTCCACCAAGGCGCCGGAACAGGCGGTCACGGGCTTCCTGCGCAAGGCCGGCCTGTCGGATGTGTCGCAGGCCCAGGTGGTCTCCGATCCGAAGAAGGGCGACTTCTACGTCGCGGTGATCTCGAAGCCCGGCCGCGCCGCAGACGAGATCATCGCCGAGATCATGCCCGGCATCATCCGCACCTTCCCCTGGCCGAAGTCGATGCGCTCGGGCGCCGCGTCAGCGCGGTCCGGCGCGCTGCGCTGGGTGCGGCCGCTGCAATCGATCGTCTGCCTGTTCGGCTCGGAAACCGAGGAGACCCGCGTCGTGCCCTTCGAGGTCGACGGCATCGTCGCCTCCAACGTCACCTACGGCCATCGCTTCCACGCCCCCGAGGCGATCACCGTGCGCCGCTTCGACGACTACGTCGCCGCACTGGAAAAGGCCAGGGTCATCCTCGACGCCGAGCGCCGCAAGGAGATCATCGCCACCGACGCCCGGAACATCGCCTTCGCCAACGGGCTCGAGCTCGTCGAGGACGAGGGGCTCCTGGAGGAAGTCTCCGGCCTCGTCGAATGGCCGCAGGTGCTGATGGGCACCTTCGAGGCGGAATTCCTGGCGATCCCCGCCGAGATCATCCGCCTGACGATCAAGACCAACCAGAAATGCTTCGTCACCCGCCCGGCGGGCGGCGAGGGCCTTTCCAACCACTTCATCCTCGTCTCCAACATCGAGGCGAAGGACGGCGGCAGGGAGATCGTCCACGGCAACGGCAAGGTCGTGCGCGCCCGCCTGTCGGACGCCCGCCACTTCTGGACCCGCGACCAGCACGACCTGCCGGACCTCGACACGCTGAAGGCCTCCGCCGAAAAATTCGGCCTCGACCTGAAGAAGCCGCTCGACCAGCGCATGGCCAAGCTCGACGCGCTGAACGTCACCTTCCACGCCAAGCTCGGCACGCAGGGCGAACGCGTGCAGCGCATCCGCGCGCTCGCCGCCGAACTCGCCAGGGTCACCGGCGCCGACCCGGCGCTTGTCGACCGCGCCGTCGTGCTCGCCAAGGCGGACCTGCGCACCGAGGCCGTCGGCGAGTTCCCCGAACTGCAGGGCATCATGGGCCGCAAGTATGCGGCCCTGCAGGGCGAGGCGCCTTCGGTCGCCGAGGCGATCGAGGACCACTACAAGCCGCAGGGCCCGTCCGACCGCGTGCCGTCGGATCCCGTCGCCATCACCGTGGCGCTCGCCGACAAGCTGGACACGCTGACGGGCTTCTGGGCGATCGACGAGAAGCCGACCGGCTCGAAGGATCCGTACGCGCTGCGCCGGGCGGCGCTGGGCGTGGTCAGGATCTTGCTGGAGCGAGGTGTCAGGATCAGCTTGAGAAGGGTTCTATCCACCCCCATTGTCGAAGCGGCAACAGCCAAATTTGGCCGAGCCTTAGTTGATCGAATGCCTTCTTTCGACGAGGTTGCCCGCGAATCCGAAAAGCCGCTGGACACTCTCACTGCCCTTGAAGTCCGCATCGAGCAGATCCGGAGGGCGGGTGGTCCTGAGTTCGCTGCCAACTTTGTGAACGACGTCGAGGCCATTCGAAGCGACCTCCTCTCCTTCTTCCACGACCGCCTGAAGGTCTATCTCCGCGATCTCGGCGCCCGCCACGACCTGATCGACGCCGTGCTGACGCCGGATGCCGACGATCTCCTGATGGTCGCCCGCCGCGTCGAGGCGCTGACGGCGTTCATCACGTCGGAGGACGGCAGGAACCTGCTCGCCGGCACCAAGCGCGCCACCCAGCTTCTGACGGCCGAGGAGAAGAAGGGCACGGTCGTCGCCGACGGCGTCTCCGTCGATCTCTTCCGCCTGCCGGCCGAGAAGGACCTGAACGAGGCCATCGTCATCGCCTCCCGCGGCGCGGCAGACGCCGTGGCGAAGGAGGATTTCCACGCCGCCATGACGGCGCTGTCGAAGCTTAGGGCACCGGTCGACAAATTCTTCGACGACGTGCTCGTCAACGACGAGGACGCGGCGATCCGGGCCAACCGCCTGGCCCTGCTCGCCGCCATCCGCGCCGCCACCGGCACGGTCGCCGACTTCTCCAAGATCGCCGGCTGACGCGGGGCGGCGCCAACCCTCCCCTCGAGGGGGAGGGGCGGAGCGCAGCTCCGGGGTGGGGTGATCGCCCCCGGGCGCCGAAGTTGGGCGGTCGCGACTGCGTTCCAGGTGACGCGCGCCGGGCACGGCGGTCATCGCCGCGCCGTCGATGTCACCCCCACCCGCCGCTTCGCGGCGACCTCCCCCCTCAAGGGGGAGGTGGGCAGGGCGCCGCGGCCATTCACCTTGCCCTCTAGGGGGAGCGGGGAGGGCGCTGCGGCCACTCACCCTCCCCTCGAGGGGGAGGGTCGGAGCGAAGCTCCGGGGCGGGTTGATCCGCTCCGGGTGCCAACGTCTGTCGTCGGCTGTTGACCGGGCCGACCGCGACCAGGGAGACGATCCGCATGACCGGAAAGATCCTGATCAGTGCCTGCCTGATGGGCCTGCCCGTGCGCTATGACGGAAAGCCGAAGACGCTGCTGCACGCGGCGGTGGCGCGCTGGCGGGAGGAGGGGCGGCTCGTGTCGTTCTGTCCCGAGCTTGCCGGCGGCTTTGCCGTGCCGCGCCCGCCCGCCGAGATCGCCCGTGCCATGGACGGAGGCGACGTGCTCGACGGGGCGGCGCAGGTTGTCGAGCCGACCGGCCGCGACGTCTCGGACGGTTTCATCGAGGGCGCGCGGCGTGCGCTTGCGGTGGCGCAGGAAAACGGCTGTCGCCATGCGCTCCTGATCGACGGCAGCCCGTCCTGCGGCTCCGGCTTTCTCTATGACGGCAGTTTTTCCGGCCGGCGCCACGAAGGCGAGGGGGTCACCGCGGCCCTGCTCAGGCGCCACGGTATCACCGTCTATTCGGACCGGGAGGTGGACCGCCTGGTGGCGGTGCTGGCAGCGGAGGACGCGGCCCCTGAAGCATGTGGCGCAAGAGCGGGCAGCGGTTTTGCGATAGGGACATGCGAAAGGATCGCGACGTGGCCAAAAAGAGCTTGCGCCCCTGCTTCTCTTCAGGGGCGCAAGACATCCGCGCCTTTGCAGGGCGGATGCCCGATCAGCCCGCGGGGGACCGATGGGGCAGGGAACTTGGGAAATATAGGATCAGTTGAGCCGCAGTTCAAATGTCGACGGATCAAGCTCCTGTGAGGGGGCGGGCTCGGCGGCGGCGGCAGCCGTCACGGTGCGCCCGGCCGCGCCGGCGTCGAGCGCGCCGGTCGTGGCTGCGGTGTCGATGGCGGCCACCGGCTCGGCCGGCGCCTCGGCCACGGCCTGCTCGGGCGCCTTGCTGACGAAGACGACCGGCGAGCCGCCGAACCAGGCCTCGCTGCGGAACATCTTGCGCTCGCCGTCCACTTCGCGGATCTCGACCTTCTGCGTGCCGGGCGCGAGCTCGGGCACCAGGTAGGAGCGTTCCCGCTCGTGTTCCTTCAGCGGCGGGCACTGCGCGCAGGAGATCGTCGCGACGCTGCCCCGGCCCGTGCCGCCGGAGGCGATCGGCTCGATCGAGGATGCGATGGCGGGTGCGGCAAGAAGCACGAATGCAAGGGTCGGCAGAAGGGTGCGCATGCGTTGTTCTCCGTGTTGCGCCGCATCCGGCCGGCGGCGGCACCGCTTGGGTCCGGTGCATGGCGGAGTGAAAGCCGGAGGGCCTCGCGCGCACGTCATGCACCAGGGTCGACGGAAAGACTATGCGTTTTCCGTTACCTTCCGGTCAGGAGAATTGGTAAAAATTGAATGAGACGCCGATTTTCGCGCGGCTGTCGCTCAGGCCTTCTCGCGCGCCACCGCCCGCCAGCCGATATCGCGCCGGCAGAAGCCGTTGTCCCATTCCACCCGGTCGGCCAGCGCGTAGGCGCCAGCCTGCGCCTCGGCCACGCTCGGGGCCACGGCGGTGGCGTTCAGCACCCGCCCGCCGGTTGCGACGAGCTGCCCGTCCTTCAGGGCTGTGCCGGCATGAAACACCTTGGTCGCCGCGCCGTCGGCGGGGATGGAGCGGATCGGCGTATTCTTCTCGTAGGCGCCCGGATAGCCCTTCGAGGCGAGAACGACGGTCAGCGCCGTCTCGTCCTTCCATTCCGCCGTCACCGTGTCGAGCCGGCCGGTCGCCGCCGCATGCAGCAGCGGCAGCAGGTCGCTTTTCAGCCGCATCATCAGCACCTGGCATTCCGGATCGCCGAAGCGGACGTTGTATTCGATCAGTTCGGGGCCCTTCTTCGTGATCATCAGCCCGGCGAAGAGCACGCCGGAGAAGGGGTGGCCGTCGGCGGCCATGCCGCGGATCGTCGGCTCGATGATCTCCTTCATCGTCCGCTCGACCATCTCCGCCGTCATCACCGGCGCCGGCGAATAGGCGCCCATGCCGCCGGTGTTCGGGCCGGTGTCGCCGTCGCCGACGCGCTTGTGGTCCTGGGCGGAGGCGAGCGGCAGCGCGTTCTTGCCGTCGCAGAGGCAGAAGAAACTCGCCTCCTCGCCGTCGAGGAAGGCCTCCACCACCACCTCGGCGCCGGCCGCGCCGAAGGCGCCGTCGAAGCAGTCGTCGATCGCCGAAAGCGCCTCGCCGACGGTCATCGCCACCGTCACGCCCTTGCCGGCGGCAAGCCCGTCCGCCTTGATGACGATCGGCGCGCCCTGTTCGCCCACGTAGGCCTTTGCCGAAGCGGCGTCGGTGAAGCGGCGGTAGGCGCCGGTCGGGATGTCGTACTTGGCGCAGAGATCCTTGGTGAAGCCCTTGGAGCCTTCGAGCTGGGCGGCCGCGGCCGAGGGGCCGAAGACGTCGATGCCGTCTGTGCGAAGCCGGTCGGCAAGCCCGGCCACCAGCGGCGCCTCGGGGCCGACGACGACGAAGCCGACGCCGTTGTCGCGGCAGAAGGCGGAAACCGCCGCATGGTCCTCGACGTCAAGGGGGACGAGTTGTGCGCATTCCGCCATGCCGGGATTGCCGGGGGCGGCGAACAGCTGTTCGACGAGCGGCGACTGCGCGAGCTTCCAGGCGAGCGCGTGTTCGCGTCCGCCCGCGCCGATCAACAGTACCTTCATCGCCAGATCCCCCATCGTCCGCAACCGCCAAACTGTGCCCGCGGGTTAAGCGGGCGGGGACGAAAGGTCAAGGGCGACGACGGCGGCCCTCGGGACAAAGTCCCGGCGAAGGCCGGAAGACCGACCCGGAGCGGCCGCTCTCAGCGAAACGTGATCGTGGCGCCCTGGTAGCTGCCGCCGCTCATGCCGGCCAGTTCCTCGTCGATGAGATGCAGTTCCTCGTACCATCCGTATTCGAGCGCCAGCGCGCTGGTGCTGGCGGCCGTCCTCAGTGCGCTCGCGGCATTGCGCAGATGCTCGAGCTTGGCGATCTTCTCGCCGCGGCTGAGGCCGACGTCGTAGCGGATGGCGTTCAGCTTCAGTTCCATCATGCTGGCACTCATGAAATTCGCTCCCGTCATTGAACCGGGACAGGAATGCCGCAGCGGCGGTTTCGTTCCGCACGCCCGCGGCTTTCGGTTGAACCGGTGCCGGATCGGTGCTTGACGCGGAGCCGGCAGGCTGCGAACCAAGGGGTATGAGCACCAATCCTTCCGATTCCGGCCGTTCCGGTCCCGGACCCTCCAACACGAGGCCCTCCAACGCGGGGGGCCCCGACAATGGCCGTGTGGCCGATGCGCCGTCCGACAACTGGGTCTATCGGGTTCTGCCGCGCCCGCTTTGGCCCTATGCGCAGCTCGCCCGCTGGGACCGGCCGATCGGCTGGCAGCTCCTGATGTGGCCCTGCCTCTGGTCGGCGGCGCTGGCGGCGATCGTCGCGCGCGCCGAGGCGGCCTATTCCTTCTCGCAGTTCGCCTGGCATCTTCTGCTCTTCGTCATCGGTTCGATTGCCATGCGCGGCGCCGGCTGCACCTACAACGATCTCGTCGACCACGAGATCGACAGGGCGGTCGCCCGCACCCGCTCCCGGCCGCTGCCGTCGGGCCGGGTGTCGCGCGGCCAGGCGAAGCTCTTCATCGTGCTGCAGGCGCTCGTCGGCTTGATCGTACTCCTGCAGTTTAACACTTTTTCGGTGGTTCTGGCGCTCGCTTCGCTGGCGGTCGTGGCGGTCTATCCCTTCGCCAAGCGGTTCACCGACTGGCCGCAGTTCTTCCTCGGGCTCGCCTTTTCCTGGGGCGCCCTGATGGGCTGGGCGGCGCAGTTCGGCGCGCTGGCGCTCGCCCCCGTCGCCCTCTATGCCGGCGCCGTCGTCTGGACCATCGGCTACGACACGATCTATGCCCATCAGGACAAGGAGGACGACGCGCTGATCGGGGTGCGTTCGACCGCCCGCCTGTTCGGCGATCGCACGCGCCGGTGGCTCATCGCGCTCTACGGCCTCGCCATCGTCCTGATCGGCCTGTCCTTCGCGCTCGCCGGCACCGGCATCCTCGCCTATGCCGGCCTTGCCGTCGCCGCCGCCCTGCTCGCCTGGCAGATCATCACGATCGACATCGACGACGGCGAGCAGTGCCTCGCCCTCTTCAAGTTCAACGGCATCGTCGGGCTGATCGTCTTCCTCGGGCTGCTGGCGGCGCTCGCCTTCGCCTGAGCGCGCAAACGAAAAGGCCGCCCGAAAAGGGGCGGCCTCGTCGCATTCCGGGTGCCCAGATGCCCCCTTTATGCCGGCAGTGTCAGTTGCGTGCGATGATCTCGTCGCCGTTGATCCGCATCATCAGGCCGAGATCGCCGGTGGAGCGGCGCACCAGGAAGCGCGGGCGCCGGTCGGCGAAGTAGGAATGGCGCCGCCGCTGCCGGGGCGGACGGGCGGGAATGCTGCCGAGGTGCATTTCCAGCGGACGCGCCACGCCGTCGGCCTCCACCATCAGCATCGGGATGCGGTAGGCATCCGACCAGCTCCGCCAGTCGGCGGCGATGTCGCAAAGGTCGTGGGCGACGAGCAGCGGAATGCACAGCTCCGGATCGTCGTGGTGCAGTTCGAGCGTGACGGTGACTTCGCCGTTGCCGTGGTCGATGGCGCGGGCGGCAACGCCCTTGAAGGCGCGCGCCGGCAGGGCGATCGACAGCGGCAGGCCGCTCGTGGGAAGGATCTTGCGCATCACCGCGCCCCGTTCGTCCAGCGTGATGGTCACGTCACCCGTGGTGTTGCGCATCGCATAGCTGATCTGCTGGGGAAATCGCTTGGGATCGAGTCTCAGCGTGCTTCCGGCCCATGCCGGCTTGGTAACGGTGTTCAGCATTGTCTTTCACCCTTGTCTTCCTTGAGAGCAGGTTTCCCTTCTCCGCGGGACTTTTCGTCCTCTATGTCGGGAAGCTTAGGCGCCGCCCGTTCCGCCCGGCTTAAAAATCGCGGTTAAGAAAGCTTTGCCCGGCCGGATGGTTAGCAAAATGCCGGTCCTGCAGGGTTTCCGTTTGGTGAACGCCGCCCCGAAAGCCCCGGGCAAGCGACCCCTGCGATGATCGCAAAGGTTACATGCGCGCGCGTGCGGCCTCTCCGTCGCCGCGCCGATGCAAAGGGATATTTCCGGGATGCTTTCGACCTATACGAGCTACAATCTCATCACCCGAGACATGCTGACGACGCTCAATAGGAAGTCCGAGGAAACCATCAACGCGCGCGAGGCGCAGTACTACCGCGACAATATCGGCAAGGTCTCGACGGTCGACGAGTTCCTCGGCGACTACCGCCTGTTCAACTATGCCATGAAGGCCTACGGCCTCGACGACATGGCCTATGCCACCGCCTTCATGCGGCAGGTCCTGGAAAGCGACCTCTCCGACGAGAACAGCTTCGTCAACCGCCTGACGGACACGCGCTACCGCGAGTTCGCCCAGGCGTTCTCCTTTGCGGAGGAGACGGCGGTTGCCCAGTCGGACGCGCAGATGGACGACATCATCGGCCTCTACACCGCCGCGATGGCCAATCTCGGCGACGTGCAGACCGAGGAGACGCGCTACTACAACATCGTCATCGACAGCGTGACGAATGTCGACCAGCTGCTGAACAACGACCGCATGCGGGACTACATCTTCACCGCCTTCAACATCGATCCCGAGACCTATTCCCGGGAGATGGTGCGCAATTCGCTGACCAGCGACCTCGACGATCCCGACAGCTACGTCAACACCACCTTCGGCGCCCGCATCACCGAGTTGTCCGGCCTGGTCGCGGATGCCCGCACCAAGATCAACAGCGGCACGCTCTCGGCGGCGGAAAAGGCGGCGCTGGAGGCGAAGATCACCAGCTGGAACACGGAGATCGTCAGCGCCAGCAACTACCTGGCGCTCGCCGCCGCATACGAGTTCAGCGAGGACGGGACGCTGCCGACGGGCACGCTGGCCCAGACCGCCGACCAGAAGGCCGCGACCAACGAGGCCTATATCATCTCGGGGCCGCGCATGACCTCGGCGGGCGCGCTGTTGAACCGCGACTATTTCGAGCGGGCGATCCCCTCCATCACCACCGTGGACGAATTGCTCGCCGACAGCCGCATCGAGGAGTACATCCGCACCGCCTTCGACCTGAACGACGTCACCGTCGTCGATGCGACGCTGAAGAACATCCTGACCGACGATCCGGACGATCCGGCCGGCTACATCCAGACGTTCGGCGGCAACGATCCGCGCTACATCGCGCTGAACAAGGCGTTCAACTTCCAGGCGGACGGCACGCTCGCGGCCGGCGACACCGCGCAGACGGCGGCGCAGACCTCGTCCACCGGGTCGGCCTATATGAGCCGCTACAACGACGAGGACGACGAGGCCGACGAGAAGCTGATCAGCCGCTACAAGATCGAGGCCAACGCCATCGAGACCGTCGACGACTTCTTCTCCTCGCTGAACGTCTACGACCTGGCCCTGCAGGCCTTCGGCCTCGATCCCGACACCGAATCCACCTACCGCATCAAGCAGGTGCTGCTCAGCGACCTCAACGACCCGAAGAGCTACGCCAACCGCCTGGGCGACGAGCGCTACATCGAGCTGGCGAAAGCGTTCAATTTTGACGCCGACGGCAATATCGAGCCGCCGACCCTGGCCCAGAGCGAGGCGGAGATCCAGGTGGTCACCCGCGCCTATGTCACCGCCATGTCCCGCTTCGGAACGGACGAGGACCAGGAGAAGGCGGAGGAGGAGGCGAGCTACTACGCCGCCCAGATGCAGTCCATCTCGTCGGTGGAGGAGCTTCTGGCGGACGAGCGGCTCGTCAACGTCATTCTGCACGCCAACGGCATCGATCCGGAGACGGTGCCCGAAGGCTTCATGGAGCAGATCTTCGCCTCCGATCTCGACGACCCGACGAGCTTCGCCAACCAGCAGGCCGAGCGCAAGTACCGCGCCATGGTCGCCTCGTTCAATTTCAATGCCGACGGTCTCGTCGAGCGGCCTGAGGAGAAGGCGATCCAGTCCCGTCGTGGCATCTACCAGACGATCGACAACTATGTCCGCCAGTCGATCGAGACCGACGAGGGCGTGAAGAACCCCGGCGTCCGGCTGGCGCTCTATTTCGAACGCAAGGCGCCGACGATCACGAGCGCCTACGACATCCTCGCCGACGACGCCCTCTACGAGGTCTTCAAGACGAGCTTCAGCATCTCCGACGAGGTGGGCAATGCCGACATCGACGCCCAGGCCGAGATGATCACGCGCCAGATGGACCTGGAGGACCTGCAGGATCCGGAATATGTCAGCAAGATGATCGTCCGCTTCGCGGTCCTCTACGATCTGGAGAACAACACCCAGACGTCGTCCGCGGCCACCATCCTCGCCGGCGGATCGCAGAGCATCAGCGCCGACACGCTCCTGAGCCTGGCGCAGCTGCGCACCGGCGGCATCTGACGCCGGCGCCTGCGGCTGGACGCGCGGGGGTCAGGCTCCCGCGCGCAGCACCTTGTCCGGGTTCATGATGCCCGCCGGGTCGAAGGCGTGCTTGATGCGGGCCATCAGGTCGATCTCGATCGGCGCGCGCACCGCGGCCAGCTCGTCCCGCTTCAATTGGCCGATGCCGTGCTCGGCCGAGATCGACCCGCCATGGCTCAGCACGATCCCGTGCACCACCGCGTTGACCTCCCGCCAGCGGTCGAGGAAGGCCTGCTTGTCGGCGCCGACCGGCTGGGAGATGTTGTAGTGGATGTTGCCGTCGCCCATGTGGCCGAAGGAGCAGATCCGCGCGCCGGGGATCATCGCCATCACCGCCGCATCCGCCTCGGCCATGAAGGCGGGAATGCTGGAGACCGGAACGGACACGTCGTGCTTGATCGACCCGCCCTCCGGCTTCTGCGCCGGCGACATGCTCTCGCGCATGTGCCAGATCGCGCGGCGCTGCTCTTCGCTCGCGGCGATCACCGCGTCCTGGACGAGGTCCGCCTCCATCGCGTCCGAAAGCAGCGTCTCGACCATCGTCCGCGCCGTCTCGGCGGAATCGGAGGTGGAGACGTCGATCAGCGCATACCAGTCGTGCCGGGTCGACAGCGGGTCGCGGACGCCCGGAATGTGCCGGGTGGTGAAGTCGATGCCGATCCGCGGCATCAGCTCGAAGCCGGTGAGGGCGGCGCCGCAGCGTTGCGAGGCCTTGTCGAACAGGGCGAGCGCCGCCTCGACCGAGCGCACGCCGGCAAAGGCGACCTCGTGGCCGGCCGGGCGTGGCACGAGCCTGAGCACGGCGCCGGTGATCACCCCGAGCGTGCCCTCCGCGCCGATGAAGAGATCGCGCAGGTCGTAGCCGGTGTTGTCCTTCTTCAGCCGCCGCAGGCCGTCCCAGATCTCGCCGGTCGGCAGCACCACCTCGAGCCCGAGGCAGAGCTGGCGGGTGTTGCCATAGGCGAGCACCGCCGTGCCGCCGGCATTGCTGGAAAGGTTGCCGCCGATCTGGCAGCTGCCCTCCGAGCCGAGCGACAGCGGGAACAGCCGGTCGACCGCTTCCGCCGCCTTCTGGATGTCGGCGAGCACGCAGCCGGCATCGGCGACGATGACGTTTCCGACCGGGTCGACGTCGCGGATCCGGTTGAGCCGCGACAGCGACAGCACCACGTCGGCGCGTCCCTCGCGCGGGATCTGCCCGGCGACATGGCCGGTATTGCCGCCCTGCGGCACGATCGCCGTCTTCGTCTCGCTCGCAAGTTTCAGGATCGCTGCGACTTCCGCCACGCTGCCGGGCCGCAGGACGAGAGGCGTCGTGCCGTGATAGAGCCCGCGCGATTCCACCAGATAGGGTGCAATCGCAGCATCGTCGGTCAGGGCATGGGCGGCACCGGTGATCGCGGCGAAGCGGGCGATGAGGTCAGCGCCGAGGCCGGCTGCGGGGGCGGAAATGGACATGCTGCAACTCCTGCTTCAGCTTCGCGGCGCGGCGGCCCGTTCCAGCCTGTCGTTGATGGCTTCGCCGAGCCCTGTCGCGGGAATCGGCGCAAAGGCGATCGAGCGGGCGCCGGTCGCGTCGGCCTGCTGCATGTAGCCGAACAGGTTGGCCGCCGCCTCGCGCAGGTCGCCGCCGGGGCTGAGGTCGAGCACGATCGCGGCCTTGTCCTCGCCGGGCAGCGCCGTGCCGCCAAAGCGGATCAGCGCCTCGCCGGGGGCGACGTCGCGCGCGTTCAGGCGCACGCCGGCGTCGGGGGCATAGTGCGAGGCGAGCATGCCGGGGGCCTCGATCGTGGCCCCTGCCGCACTCGGCCGGATGACCGGGCGACCGGTCAGCGCCTCGATGTCGCCCGCCTCGAGCCCGCCGGGGCGCAGGAGGTGGATCGCCCCGTCGACGACCTTGACGATCGTGGATTCGACCCCGACGCGGGCCGGGCCGGCGTCGAGGATCAGTTCGATCGCGCCGCCGAGGTCGGCCTCGACATGGTCGGCGCGCGTCGGGCTGATCCGCCCGGACGTATTGGCGCTGGGTGCTGCGAGCGGCCGGTCGAACGCTTTCAGGAGCCGCCCGGCGAAGCCGGCCGGCACGCGGATGCCGACCGTATCGAGCCCGGCGCGCGCCAGCGGATGGATCGGCGTATCCGGCCGCACGGGCAGGACCAGCGTCAGCGGCCCGGGCCAGAACGCCTCGGCCAGCTTGCGCGAGACCGGATCGAAGACGGCGTGGCGCTCGGCCATCTCAAGGTCGGCGACGTGACAGATCAGCGGGTTGAAGCGCGGCCGGCCCTTCGTCTCGTAGATGCGCGCGATCGCCTCGGGATTGGTCGCATCGGCGGCGAGCCCGTAGACGGTTTCCGTGGGGATCGCCACGGGAAGGCCGCGGCCGAGCACTTCGGTCGCCCGCTCAAGGGCGTGGTCCGCATCCGCGACCGTATCGACTATCTCTGCCATCTCGTCCATCTGCGCCGTTTCCGGCCCGCTTTAGCGCCTTTGGCCGGTGCCTGCCAAGGGCGAATGAGCGCCGCACGCCCTGCGTGTCGAATTCGCGCCGGGTGCACCTGATATGCTGCCGCGTTAGATGGTTCGTAACCGATCGCTGATAGAAGGGGGGAAACGATGGGTGGGGCCTGAACACATGAACCAGAAGAGATCCTCGACCAACGACATCGCCTTGCGCGTCGCATCCGCCATGCAGCAGATGGGCATCGACGGTCTGCCGCGAAACTACGAGCTCGTCTACGAGGCCTATGCGGGCGCCAATCCGGAGCTGGTGCGGGAGTTCATCGCGCTCGGAAAGTTCAAGACCCAGGCCGCCCTGGACGAACTCGGCCGCAAGTATCTCCCGCATCATCACGAGGAAGCCGTGCTGCAGCGCTCCGCCGGTGCGGTCCGCGACGAAATGAGCAACTTCATGGTGCTGCTGCAGGAGGAGAAGACCTCGCTCAGCGACTACGGCCGCCTGATCGGCGAGGCCTCGCAGGCGATCTTCTCCACCGACCAGGGGGCTGCCCAGACCGCCCTCGGCAGCTCGATCGAGCGGTTGCGGCAGGCGACCGAACGCCAGTTCACCCGCAATGCCGCGATGGAGGCGCGGGTCGCCACCCAGTCAGAGAACATGGACGCCATCCAGCGCGATCTCGCCACCTTCGAGGCCGCCAAGTTCACCGATGCCGCGACCGGGCTCGGCAATCGCCGCGCGTTCAACAAGGCCGTCGCCAAGGTCTATGCGAACGTGGACATGCCGCTTTCCTGCTCGCTGGCCGTCGTCGAGATCGATGTCGGCAAGCGCTTCTCCCCGGTCCAGGTCGAGGCGCTGAACGACTACCTGATCCGCCACTACGGCGCCCTGATCAAGCGCACGACGCCGTCCACCGATGTCGTCTGCCGCTTCGACGGCTTCCGCTTCGGCTTCCTGTTCCACACCGTCGAGGAGGTCGAGGTCGGCCGGCTGCTGACGCTGCTGCGCACCGCCTTTGCCGCCGCGACGCTGAAGCATCCCGAGACCATGCGCAGCCTCGGCAGCCTGACCTTTTCCGCCGGCGTCTGCATGGTGGGCTCGGCCGGAAACGCCTTCGACTTCGTCAACCTGGCCGAGAAGGCGCTGCAGCAGGCGCTGGCCGCCGGCGGCAACCGCATCGTCGTCCACCGCGACAGCGAGGGCGGCGGCGAGGGCAAGGACTGGATGCTCTACAGGGCCGGTTGAGCCGCCCCGCCACAGGCAGCTTGCGGACCCGCCATGGTTGTCGGGCGGGCCGTCAATTTAACATTGCCTATCGTCAGATTTGGTGACAATGATCCTGCCCGGATGAACGCGGTCATCCCGCAGTCGCGCGCGTCTTTCCTGGCGCGCCCGGGTGGCCGCCGCGAACGAGAGGAGGTTGCCGTGACACTTGCAATCAACGACCTGGCGCCCGATTTCAGGGCGGAAACGACGGACGGTCCCATCCAGTTCCATGACTGGATCGGCGACAGCTGGGCGGTGCTCTTCTCCCATCCGAAGGACTTCACGCCCGTCTGCACCACCGAACTCGGTTACATGGCCCGCATCAAGCCGGAATTCGACCGCCGCGGCGTCAAGATCATCGGCCTGTCGGTCGATCCGCTCGACCGCCATTCCGGCTGGGCGAGCGACATCGAGGAGACGCAGGGCCATGCGCCCAACTTCCCGATGATCGCCGACGTGGATTTCGCCGTCTCGAAGGCCTACGGCATGCTGCCGGCCTCCGTCTCCGGCGATCCGACCGTGCGCACGCCGGCCGACAACCAGACCGTGCGCAACGTCTTCGTCATCGGCCCCGACAAGAAGATCAAGCTGATCCTCGTCTATCCGATGACCACCGGTCGCAACTTCGACGAGGTCCTGCGCGTCATCGACAGCCTGCAGCTGACCGCCAGGCACAAGGTCGCCACCCCGGTCAACTGGAAGAACGGCGAGGATGTGATCATCGCCGGCTCCGTGTCCGACGAGGACGCCCGCAAGCAGTATCCGGACGGCTGGCGTGCGCCCAAGCCCTATATCCGGATCGTGCCGCAGCCGGGGAAATAACGAAGACCGGCTTCCGATAGGCACGCATGTCGATTGGAGAGACCGATGATCTTTCGCCAGCTTTTCGACAGCGTTTCCGGCACCTACACCTACCTCATCGCCAGCCGACGCGGCGGTGAGGCCCTCATCATCGACCCCGTGCTGGAAAAGGTCGACCGCTACCTGAAGCTCGTCGAGGAACTCGACCTGAAGCTCGTCAAGGCGGTCGATACCCACCTTCATGCCGATCACGTCACCGGCCTCGGCGCCCTTCGCGACCGCACCCACTGCATCACCGTCATGGGCGAGCAGACCGCCGCCGACGTGGTGTCGATGCGGGTTGCCGAAGGCGACCGGGTCGCGATCGAGGGCTTGAGCCTCGACGTCCTCTATACGCCCGGGCACACGGACGACAGCTATTCCTTCCTGATGGACGGCCGGGTCTTCACCGGCGACACGCTCTTGATCCGCGGCACCGGGCGCACCGACTTCCAGAACGGCGACCCGAGGCAGCAATACGATTCGATCTTCAACAAGCTCCTGCGGTTGCCCGACGAGACGCTGGTCTATCCCGCCCACGACTACAAGGGCGACACCGTCTCGACCATCGGCGAGGAGAAGCATTTCAATCCGCGCCTGCGCGTCGGCTCGGTCGACGAATATGTCGAGCTGATGAACAACCTGAACCTGCCGAACCCGAAGATGATGGACGTGGCCGTGCCCGCCAACATCCGCGTCGGCCTGCATCAGGACGAGATCGCGCGCCGCGGCTGGGCGCTGACCGCAAAGGAGGCGATGGCGCTGCACGGCAATGCCGGCATCGCCCTCGTCGACCTGCGCGAGAAGAGCGAGCGCGACAAGCACGGCAGCATCCCCGGCGCGCTGCACGCCCCCTATGCCGACCTGACGGAGAACATCGGCGAGGGCGGCATCCTGCACGAGCTCGCCGCCGCCACCGGCAAGCGGATCGTCTTCTACTGCGCCTATGGCGAACGTTCGGCGATGGCGGTGGAGGCGGCGCAGGCGGCCGGTCTTCTCGGCGCCTGCCACATCGAGGGCGGCATTGCCGCCTGGAAGAAGGCGGATGGCCCGATCGTCCGCTGAGACGCGGGAACGATGCCGGCTCAGATCGCCCGGATGATCTTGCGCAGCTCCTCGTTGCGGGCGCCGAGCAGGAGCACGTTCTTCATCGCTTCCTTCGGGTCGTGGGTATGGAAGAGGACGCCGTCCTCGCCGACCTTGCGGTCGATCTCCAGCCGGCCCTCGGCCTCCGCCGGGCGGATGGCGACGGCGAAGTACATGCGCTTGAACTTCGGGCTGATGCCGGCGAAGAAGCGCTCCCCGTCGCCGATCTCCGAATAGAAGTTCGCCATGTAGAAGGACCACTGCACGTCCTCGTGCTGCGGCAGGCGGGAGTTCGACACGGTGACGTGGCAGTAGCCGAGATGCGGCATCGTGGCCAGCGTGCGGTGGAAGATCAGCTTCGGAAAGCGGATCGAGCGGTGGAAGCCGTTGATGCGCTCGTGCGTGACCGTGCCGGCCTGCTCCAGCCTGCGGCCGGTGGCCTCGGCCACCTCGCGATAGGTGAGGTAGCGCTTCTCCGTCTCGTTCCACTCGCGCCGCTCCAGCTTCCCCGTCCTCAGGAAGTCCGTGTAGGCGACCGAGCGGCCGCGCTGCGCCCGCTTGTAGGCGACGGCGTCGTAGTATCTGAATTTCGGGGCGGGAGTGGGCAGCACGGCGGGGCTCCGGAGGGCAGGGCGGTCTGGCCCGGATGATGCCCGCTTATGGTTAACGCCGCCCTTACGCCGCAGCACAGGCCTGCGGATTGACCGGCCGGAAATCCGGCCGCCGCGCGGCGGCCGGATCCGCTGGCCGCAGCGATCAGTCGCCGCCGCCCGATGCGCGCAGTTGCGCCTCGATCTTGCTGAGGTTGAACGATCCCGGCGACTGGCTCGGCGGATAGTCCTTCATCGTCTGCAGGAACTGCGCCGCCATGCCCTGGATCGGCACGATCACGAAGACGCGGTCGAGGAACCAGTCGTTGTAGGTGTTGGAGTTGTGCTGCGCCTTCTCGAACGGGTCGCGCCTGAGATTGAAGAGCAGCGGCACGCGCAGTTCGGTGAACGGCTCGCGCCAGACGCCGAAGGCCTGGCCGCGGTTCTCCAGGAACACTGCCTTCCAGTCGTCGTAGCGCGCCGCCACGACCTGCCCGTCGTCGTTGACGTACCAGAATTCGTGCCGCGGCGACTGGTCGGCCTTGCCGCTCAGGTAGTCGAGCTGGTTGTAGCCGTCGATGTAGTTGCGGTAGCTGCGGCCATTGAGCTCGACGGTGTTGGCGAGCTTCGTCTTGATGTCCGGATCGCCGGCGATCGCGGCGAAGGTCGGCAGCCAGTCCTCGTGCGCGACGATGCCGTTCAGGGTCTCTCCGGCCGGGAACCGGCCCGGCCAGCGGGCGAAGGCCGGCACGCGGTAGGCCCCCTCCCAGTTGGAGTTCTTCTCGCTGCGGAACGGCGTCGTGCCGGCGTCGGGCCAGGTGTTGTAGTGCGGGCCGTTGTCGGTGGAATAGAGCACCACCGTGTCCTGCGCGATGCCGAGGTCGTCGAGCAGCTTCAGGAGTTCGCCGACATGCATGTCGTGCTCGACCATGCCGTCATGGTACTCGTCGCCGCTCGGCCCGGAGATCCCCTTGTTCTGCTCCTTCACATGGGTACGGAAATGCATCCGTGTGCCGTTCCACCAGCAGAAGAAGGGCTTCCCCGCCTGGTTCTGCCGGGTGATGAAGTCCTTGGCGGCGGCCAGCGTCTCCTCGTCGATCGTCTCCATCCGCTTCTTCGTCAGCGGCCCGGTGTTCTCGATCTTCTGCGTGCCGTCGGGATTGGCCCAGCTGTGCAGAACGCCGCGCGGGCCGAACTGCTCGAGGAAGGTCTTGCCGTTGGCCAGGACCCGGTCGCGCGGATAGTCGCGGTTCTCCGGCTCCTCCTCGGCATTGAGGTGATAGAGGTTGCCGAGGAACTCGTCGAAGCCGTGCATCGTCGGCAGGTGTTCGTCGCGGTCGCCCTGATGGTTCTTGCCGAACTGTCCGGTCGCATAACCCTGCGCCTTGAGCACGGTGGCGACGGTCACGTCGGTCATTTGCCAGCCCTGCGCCGCGCCGGGCAGGCCGACCTTGGTCATCCCCGTGCGCACCGGCACGTTGCCGCCGAGGAAGGCGGCGCGTCCGGCGGTGCAGCTCTGCTGGCCGTAGTAGTCGGAAAACGACAGGCCCTCCGCGGCGATCCGGTCGATATTGGGCGTCCTGTAGCCCATCATCCCGCGGCTGTTGGCGGAGATGTTCCAGATGCCGATGTCGTCGCCCCAGATGACGAGGATGTTCGGCGGCCTGCCGCTCGCCGGCGCAGCCGGCTGCGTCTGGGTCTGCGTCTGGGTCTGGGCCTGGGCCGGCGACCCGGTTCCGCCGAGTGTCGAGGCGGCGGCGAGCGCGGTTCCTGCCAGAAGCAGGCTCCGTCGGCTCAGGGCCGGTTCGCTGCCTTCATGCGTGCGGCTGCTGTCGTCACATGCGCTATCGGTGGCCATGGCTCACCCTCCCGTGACAGGTCGACATTTGCTGCTGAGGATATGCTGGTTGTCGCCACAGAGGCGATTATGCGCGGAGGTGCGGGGCCCCGCCCTCCGCCGAGGTCCGGCGCGGGTAGGCCGCGCGACGTCACGCTACCACGAAACGGTTCCGGTTGCACTTGCCGAGGTGCCTGGCCGATCCCGACCTGGTCGCGGTTGTGACGCAAAGAGACTATCTGCCTCTTTTGCGGTCTTGTCGCACATTTGTTGATCTGCTGATGGTTTCCGATGAGGCAAATATTTGAAATAAAAACGTTATTTCATTGTGCATCGCAAGACGCGCACTGTCGCCAAAGCGGAAGGCGACGTCGCAATTGAGCGGCACGGCGTCCCGCCTTTCCGCTTAGATGAAGAGGCTCAAGGTGCTGCCTCTTTAGGGAGGGCGGATAATTGGGAAGCCGGTGAAAATCCGGAGCTGCCCCCGCAACGGTAAGGGAAGAAATCGCGGCAAAAGGCCACTGGAGAAGTCCGGGAAGGCGCCGCGCGGTCCGCAGAGGACATCTCCCGAGCCCGGAAACCAGCCTTGGAGAGAGATGACGTGACTGGCTGCGGCGGGCAGCCGGGGCGCTGCGAAGTCGTGTCTTCACGACGGTCGCGACTGCCCATGCCCGCTTCGGACGAGCAAATGCTTTTTGAGGAAGCGGCAATGGACATTCGCAGCGACGTACTTCGCAAGATCAGGAACCGGCGCGAGGGCTACAGCCTCGATCAGGCGTTCTACATCGACCAGGACCACTACAAGCTCGATCTGGAGACGATCTGGTATCGCGACTGGCTGTTCGTCGGCCACGACTGCGAGATCCCGCGGGCCGGCAACTACTTCACCCTGCAGGTCGGCGACTACCCGCTCGTCGTCACCCGCGACCGCCAGGGCGTCATCCGCGCGCTGCACAATTCCTGTCGCCACCGCGGTTCGCGCGTCTGCACCCAGCACAAGGGGGCGTCCGCCAAGCTCGTCTGTCCCTACCACCAGTGGACCTACGAGCTCGACGGCACGCTGCTCTTCGCCCGCCACATGGCCGAAGACTTCGACAAGAGCCAGCACGGCCTGAAACCCGTCCATTGCGAGACGGTCGGCGGCTACATCTTCATCTGCCTCGCCGACGAGGCGCCGGACTTCGCGCCCTATCGGGAACTCGCCGAGCCCTATCTCGTCCGCCATCGCCTCGGCGAGACCAAGGTCGCCTTCGAGAGCACCATCGTCGAGAAGGGCAACTGGAAGCTCGTCTGGGAGAACAACCGCGAGTGCTATCACTGCGCGGCCAACCATCCCGAGCTCTGCCGCACCTATCCCGAGGCGCCGAGCGCCACCGGCGTGCAGGGCGCCAAGGACGATCCGGTGATCGCCGCCCACTGGGCGAAATGCGAGGCCTCCGGCCTGCCGAGCGAGTTCCGCATGTCGCCCTCCGGCCAGTTCCGCCTCGCCCGCATGCCGCTGATCGACGATGCCGAGAGCTACACCATGTCGGGTGCCCGCGCCGTCCGCCGGCCGCTGTCCGGCGACGTGCAGGAGAGCCACATCGGCACGCTTCTGATGTTCCACTACCCGACGACCTGGAACCATGTGCTGGCCGACCATGCCATCACCTTCCGCGTCCTGCCGCTCGGCCCCGAGCTGACGCAGGTGACGACCAAGTGGCTCGTCAACAAGGACGCCGTCGAGGGCGTGGACTATTCGCTCGACGAACTGACCCACGTCTGGACCGAGACCAACGACCAGGACCGCCGGATCGTCGAGGAGAACGCCTTCGGCATCCGCTCGCCCGCCTACGAGCCCGGCCCCTATTCGCCGGTCGACGAGGGCGGCGTGATGCAGTTCGTCGAATGGTACTGCACCTTCATGGAGCAGCGCCTGCAGGGCGACAAGCAGCCTCTGATCCGGGTGGCCTAAGATGACGATCGCAAGCCAGTTCCGGCACTTCGACGAGCTCCAGCCCTGGAACGACCGCCAGCACCTGCTGGAGTGCATCGCGGTCACGGCCGAGACGGCCGACGTGATGACCTTCACCTTCCGCTCCGACCGCGAGAACTGGTTCCGCTACCTGCCCGGCCAGTTCGTGACGCTGGAGCTGCCGGTGACGCCGGACGATCCGGTGATGCGCACCTATACGCTGTCCTCGACCCCGTCGCGGCCGTTTTCGGTGGCCGTCACCGTCAAGGCGCAGAAGGACAGCATCGGCACCCGCTGGATGTTCGATCACCTGAAGCCCGGCATGCAGCTGAAGGCCTTCGGTCCGCTCGGCGACTTCTCCTTCGTCCGCCATCCGGGGGAGAAGTACCTGTTCATCTCCGCCGGCTCGGGCGTCACGCCGATGATGTCGATGACGCGCTGGATGGCCGATTGCGCGCCGCAGACCGACGTTGCCTTCGTCTCCTGCGCGCGCACCCCGGACGACATCCTGTTTCGCAACGAGCTCGAATGCCTGTCGGCGCAGATGCCGAACCTGGCGCTCGGCTTCGTCGTCGAAGGCCGCAATCCGCGCGACGGCTGGCACGGCCTGCGCGGCCGCATCGACGGCGCGCGGCTTGCGCTGCTGGCCCCGGACTTCCGCGACCGCACCGTCTTCTGCTGCGGTCCGGAGCCGTTCATGCGCGGCGTGCGCGACATGCTCAAGGTCTGCGGCTTCGACATGGCCCGCTACCACGAGGAGAGCTTCCAGCCGGCCGCAGCCCCGGCCGCCGAGGAGCTCGCCGTGCGCGCCGGCCCCGGCGAGGCGGATGCCGCAGCCGTCGCCACCGTCACCTTCACCATGGCCGGCAAGGAGGCGTCCTGCCCGCCCGGCCAGACCATCCTGCAGACCGCCCGTTCCGCCGGCGTGCGCATCGGGGCTGCCTGCGAGGGCGGCCTCTGCGGCACCTGCCGCGTCATGAAGGTCTCCGGCGAAGTCGAGATGAACCACAACGGCGGCATCCTCGACGACGAGATCGCCGAAGGCTACATCCTCGCCTGCTGCTCCCGCCCGATCGGCGACGTGCAGATCGAGGCTTGAGGCCGTATCAATGGCGGGCGGGCGGCGCCGTTGTCGCTTTCCCGCCACCCGGGACCCCGTCATGCCGGACCAGATCCGGCATCCACCCGCGCACGTCCTTGCGCGATAAAGCACGTTTTGCGTCGCGGACGCGTCGCCGCCGCAAAGCGCGCCCCCTTCAGAACAGGAAGTCGCCCTTGTCGAGGTGGGCGATGCTGACGTCCTGCAGCACGATTTTGTCGCCGTTCCGGCCGTCGATATGGACGTCGGCGCCGACCTGCTGCAGGTGGTTCTTCGTCAGGTCGACATAGCTCGCAATGCTGTCGAGCGAGGAGAGATCGAGCACGTCGTGGCTCGTTCCGCCCGCCGTGAAGTCGGTGATCGTGTCGCGGCCGTCGCCCTTGGCGAAGACGAAATGGTCCGCACCCTTGCCGCCGCCAACGATGTCGTTGCCGCGGTGGCCCCAGAGCATGTCGTCGCCGGCGCCGCCCTTGATCGTGTTCCTGCCGCCGTTGCCGTGGATCTGGTTGGCGAGCCCGTTGCCGGTCGCGCCGGTGTTGGAAGATCCGGTCAGGGTCAGGTGCTCGACATTGGCGCCGAGTGCGAGGCTGACGCTCGCCTTGACGAGATCCGTGCCCTCCTTCGCCAGTTCAACGATCTTCGTCGCAGCGTCGCTGACCACATAGACGTCGTTGCCCCTGCCGCCCTTGACGCTGCCGGTGACCTTGCCGTCGGTGCCGTCGAAATAGTCGTTGCCGGCGCCGAGGATGATCGCGCCCTTGATCGTGCCGCTGTTGAACACGGACTGGACGCCGCTGCCGCCGAGGAAGGCCGTGCCGGTGCCCTGCAGGAGGCCAAAATTGTGGAAGCGCGCGGCGGCGGCGCCGGAAAAGTCGATCGCCGCGATCGCTGCCTTCGTCGCCGTGATCGTGCCGTAGTTGCTGACGGTGGAGCCGCTGCCGTCGACCTCGACGCCGCCGGCGGCCGTGATCGTCTTGTTGTTGGTGACGATCGCCTTGTCGGCATCGACGGAGATGCCGTAGGCGGACGATCTGACAAGGCCGTTGTTGGTGACCTTGCCGTTGTCGCCGGTCAGGACGACGGCGTCGGCCACGGCCTTCACGGTGCCGTCGTTGTTGGTGATGATCGCGCCGGCGCCGCTGGCAAGGATCGCCGATCCCTTCGTCGACGACACGAGGCCGTCCGTGGTGATCGTCACCGATCTGCCGGACGAGACGATCGTGTCCAGCAGGCTTTCGAGCGTGCCGTGGTTGGTCACGATCGCGGCATTGCCCGAGGTGACGACGGCATGCGCCCTGGTCGAAAGCGTTTCGCCGTTGTTCGTCAGGTTCACCGATCCGCCGGCAAGGACGAGCGCGTTCGCCGCAGCCGAGATCGATCCGTTGTTGATCAGCGTCTCGCCTTTTCCGCTCGCCTTGACGGCGACGCCCGCCGAGGAGGCGAGCAGGCCGTTGTTGGTGACCTTCGTCGCCGCGCCGCCGATCGAGAGCGTGGTCTGCCCGGCCTCGATCGTGCCGTGGTTGACGAGTTCGAGGCCGCCGCTGCGGATCTCCATCCCGCCCGAAGTGCCGTGGATCCTGCCCGTCTTGCCGACGACGAACAGGCTGTCGCTGTCGGCGACGCCGCTGTCGCCGAATGTCACGGCAAAGCCGGAGCCGGCAAGAAGTTCGCCGTTGATGTAGAAGGCGCAGTCGGTCGCTGCGCCGGTGGCGATCAGGCTGGTCGACGCGGTGGAGATGTGCACGCCGGCATCGACGACGAGCTCCGTATCGCTCGCGCGTACGGAGACGGGGGTCGTGCGGTCGCTGGTGACTACGATCTTCTGCGTCATCTGCTCGTCATGTGCAGGGGCGATGCCGCCTGTCTATACCGATTTGCTGTCTATACCGATTTGCTGAACGAAGGATGGAAATCTGCCGCACGGCGCGCGATTTCGCGACCGGCGCCAGGCATCCTTGCCCGGCGCGCGCCGCAAGGGCAATCACGAGGTCTGGCCAGCTCTGCAAGGTGTGGCGATGTTGGCGGGCAGGTGCGGGAAGGCAGAAGGGGCGGAGCCCCCGGTCACGGCGTGGCGAGCGTCGGGGCGGCGGTGGGCGCGGACGACACGCGGCTGTCGGCCATCTGGGGCGGTGCGGCAGGGGCTGCAGCGGCGGCAGGGGCTGCAGCGGCAGCGGCTGCAGGGCTGGCCGGGGCGGGGTTGCGGACCACAACGGTCGCTTCCGCCGACGCGAGCAGGCCGGCATAGGACGCCGCCACGGCTTTTACGGGCAGGGACTTGGGCTCGTCCGCGGCGGCACCCCGGGCGATCGAGGCCGTCATGACGTCGTCGAGCGGCATCTTGCCGTTCTCGAACGGCTTCTCGGGCAGGAGGTCCCCGAAGGCCCAGATCTTCGTCAGCGTCGCCCGATCCATCGGCGCCACGTTGACGTCGATGTCGTTGAGGGTTCCCTTCACCCGGTAGGGGCAGCGGCGCTTGTTGCAGTTGGCCGCGGCGGAGAACTGCCAGAGCGCGTAGTTGTCCCAGTTGCCCATCGGGAAGACCTTGCGGATGCCGGGCTTGTAGCGGGCATACCAGAGCGGCAGGCGGGACAGGATGCGGTATTTGTGGCGGTTGGCCGCGATGTGCCTGGCGGTGGAATGGTTGGTGTAGAGCACCGGATACCGCCCCGTGCGCGCCCTGATATGGCCGGCGAAGACCTGCGCATCCTCGAGCGACATGAATTTCTTCGGATCGATCGCCTCGATGTCGAGCACCATCAGCTCGTCGGGCCGGGGCCGCGCGTAGTCGAGAAAGTGGTTGGCCTGGTCGACCGGGTTGCCGGGCCTGGCCAGATGATAGGCGCCCCAGAGCAGGCCGTGCGCCCGGGCCAGCAGCCGCCGTGTCTCGTAGAGCTCGCGGCTGACGGCGTATTTGCGCCACATGGTCTTGCAGTGGGCGACCGTGTCGCCGTCGTGCTCGCCTTTGCAGTCGAAACTTTCCGGAAGGCCATCGGAGGCCTTGGAGATGAAGCCTGCGATGCGCTTGTCGGTCAGCATCACCGGCCAGTCGATCTCGTTCATCTCGTAGGCGTCGATGACGATCGCCTTTTCCTTGTCCCGCCACGGCTCGACGTCCGCGGCAGCGCCCGTCCCCGGCGCGGTCAGAAAAAGCACGAGGCCGGCCAGAAGCGCCGGCAGTCCGGTCCTACCCGTCATGTACTCCGCTCCGCCAACAACCTCCGAACCCCGAATTGTGTGCGGCCATGGTTACCGCGCCGTTAACGGCCACGCCCGGTTGGATTTTTCACATGTTCACGAAACTTTTGCCACTTTCTTGCGTTTCACCCCGCAATGCAGTCATACCGAAATCCATAGGAGGAATGCCGGAAATGCTCGGTACCAGATCCATCGCCATCGCCCTGTCCATGCTCTTCGCCGTCAGCCCCATCCTGCCCGCCACCGGTCAGGCCATGCCGAAGATGGCTGTCCAGCCGGTCCAGGCAGGCGAAGCCGGCGTCGACCTCGTTCGCTGCGAGGGGCGGCATTGCCGCGACTTCCGCCACGATCGCCGTGAGGCGCGCCGCGACTACAATCGTGGTTACCGCCACGGCTACTACAACGGCCACCGCGGCTATCGTTACGCCCGACCGGGTTACCGCTACCACGACGGCTACTGGTTCCCGCTGGCCGCCTTCGCCACCGGCGCCATCATCGGCGGAGCGATCGCCGCCCCGCGTGCCCCGGTCTATTCGGGCGGCGGCAGCGCCCACACCCAGTGGTGCTACAGCCGCTATCGCTCCTACAGGGCTTTCGACAACACGTTCCAGCCCTATAGCGGTCCGCGCCAGCAGTGCTATTCGCCCTATGGCTGATCGGCGCGCTCCGGCTGCAGGTCGGGCACATGCGTCATGAATTTCGCGCGCTCCGGGACCGGTGTCCCGGGGCGTTTTCGTTGCATGCTGGCTGGTTCGACGATTCCCTCTCGCGATTCAGTTGGGTCTAATGTACACGCCTGACCGGGGTTGGGAAGGGGTTTTGAGCCCTCCCGCGCCACTTCGAAGGGGCCGTCGGACACAGGAATTCGGCCGGTCATTCGCGATTGACGTTTACGTAAAAATAAATAATCTTCCGCGCATTGCACCGGACAGCCGTCATCCATGACGGACGGCGACGGTGGGGAATGGGAGGATCACATGTACAAGGCTCCGGTGGACGAGATCGCGTTCACCCTTCGCCACGTTGCCGGCCTATCTGCCGCCATGGCCGAGGGCCGTCTCGACGGTCTCACCGACGACCTCGTCGAGGCGATCCTGGTCGAGGCCGGGCGCTTTGCCTCCGATGAGATCGCCCCGCTGGCCGAGATCGGCGACCGCCGCGGCGCGGTGCTCGAGGATGGGCAGGTCCGGACCCCGGAAGGCTGGGCGGCGCTCTACAGGGCCTGGGCCGCGGGCGGATGGAATTCGCTGACCGCGTCGGCGGAGTTCGGCGGCCAGGGCCTGCCGCACATGCTGCACGTCGCGACGATGGAGATGTGGAACAGCGGCTCGATGGCCTTTGCGATCGGCCCGACGCTGACGATCGGTGCGGTCGAGGCGCTGGCGGCCCATGGCGCCGAGGCGCTCAAGCGCACCTACCTGCCGAAGATGGTGTCCGGCGAGTGGATGGGGTCGATGAACCTCACCGAGCCGCATGCAGGCTCGGACCTCGGCGTGATGAAGACGCGGGCGGAGCGGCGCGGCGACGGCACCTACCGCATCTTCGGCCAGAAGATCTTCATCACCTACGGCGAGCACGACTTCACCGACAACATCGTCCACCTGGTGCTGGCGCGCCTGCCGGATGCGCCGGCCGGGACCCGCGGCATCTCGCTGTTCCTGGTGCCGAAGTTCCTCGTCGACGCCGATGGTTCGCTCGGCGCCCGCAACGACGTCTACTGCCACTCCATCGAGCACAAGCTCGGCATCCACGGCTCGCCCACCTGCACGATGATCTACGGCGACGGCCGCTTCGGCGACGAGCCCGGCGCGATCGGCTGGCTGGTCGGCGAGGAGAACAGGGGGCTCGCCTGCATGTTCACGATGATGAACAACGCCCGGCTCGCCGTCGGCATGCAGGGGGTGGCGATCGCCGAGGCCGCCACCCAGAAGGCGCTTGCCTATGCCAGGGAGCGGACCCAGGGCCGGGCGCCGGGGTGGCAGGGTTCGGGCATGAGCCCGATCATCGAGCATCCCGACGTCGCCCGCATGCTCCTGACGATGAAGGCGCTGACGCAGGGCGTGCGCGCCATCACCTATGCCTGCGCCCATGCGGTCGACATGGCCCATGCGACAAAGGGCGACGAGGCCCGCCACTGGGCCGAGCGCGCGAGCCTCCTGACCCCGATCGCCAAGAGCTTCGCCACCGATGCCGGCGTCGACGTCGCCTCGCTCGGCGTGCAGGTGCACGGCGGCATGGGCTTCATCGAGGAGACGGGGGCCGCCCGCCTCTATCGCGATGCCCGCATCGCCCCGATCTACGAAGGCACGAACGGCATCCAGGCGATCGACCTCGTCACCCGCAAGTTGCCGCTGTCGGAGGGTGCGCAGCTGCGCGGCTTCGTCGCCGAGTTGCGCGCGATCGCCGAGGCCGTCCGCGCCTCGAACGACCCGGCCTTCGGCGAGACCGCCGAGCGGCTGGAGGCGAGCCTGGCCGATCTGGAATCGGCCACCGAATGGCTCGACAGGGCGATGGCCGAAGGGCGGCAGGCGGAAGCGCTGGCCGGGGCCACGCCCTACCAGCGGTTGTTCGGCCTGGCCCTGACCGGCGCCTATCTCGCCAGGGGCGGGCTCGCCGACGCCGGCGACGGCCGCCGCGACGAGCGCGTCGCGCTCTGCCGCTTCGCCGCCGAGAACATGCTGGCCGAGACCGCCGCCCTGAAGGACCGCGTCGTCCGCGGCGCCCCCAGCCTGGCGGCCGCCCGCGCGGCACTGGGCTAGGCGGCGAGGAGGTACCCCCCCGCGCGCTGGATCGGTCGCTGCAGTTCACTGACCCTCGTGTGACCGGAGGGGAGAGAAAGGCAGACCGCCCTCACGGGAGGTGGGCGCGCATCGCAGCGGCGGAGCCGCACCCTCCCCCTTGAGGGGGAGGGTCGGCGCGAAGCGCCGGGGTGGGGTGATTTTGCCGCCATGGCCGCACGGTGGCGGTGACAGGTCGCGCGATGCCGGCGGCAGCGCCTGCCGCGGTCACACCCACCTGCAGCTTCGCTGCCCCACCGAGGGGGAGGCGGCGCGGCTACACGGAACGATACGCCAGGCGCGATTTGCGCCCGCGAAGAAAGGAAAGACATGAGCGATCACATCCTGATCGAGCGGCCGCAATCCGCTCCCGGCGTGCAGGTGATCCGGCTGAACCGGCCGGAGAAGAAGAACGCCATCACCCGCGCCATGTACCAGACGCTGACCGATGCAATGCGCAGCGCCGACGTCGATCCGGCGGTGCGCGCCACCCTGCTGCTCGGTTCGGAGGGCTGCTTTTCCGCCGGCAACGACATGGCCGATTTCCTCGCCGTCGCCATGGGCGGCACGATGGGCCGGGAAGTGGTCGACTTCCTCCATGCGCTCGCCGCGCACAACAAGCCGATCGTCTCCGGCGTCGACGGCCTGGCGATCGGCATCGGCACGACGATCCACCTGCACTGCGACATGACGGTCGCCTCGCCGCGGTCGGTCTTCCGGACACCCTTCGTCGATCTGGCGCTGGTGCCGGAGGCCGCATCCAGCCTGATCGCGCCGCGGCTGATGGGCCACCAGCGCGCCTTCGCGCTGCTCGTCGCCGGCGAGGCCTTCACCGCCGAGGCGGCGCATGCGGCCGGTCTCGTCTGGAAGGTGGCCGAGGCGGCCGAGGCGGAGGCGCTGGCCATCGCGACCAGCCTGGCCGCCAAGCCGCCCGAGGCCCTGCGGGCCGCGCGCGACCTGATGCGCGGCGACCGGGAGGAGGTCGCCGGCCGGATCGACGAGGAGGCGCACCAGTTCTCTGTCCGGCTGCGCAGCGCCGAGGCCCGCGCCGCCTTCGAGGCCTTTATGGCGCGGAAGTGACCGGCGCGGTCCCCACCCTCCGACATTTCGGCGGGCTGCCGTCAGCGGCGGCGGTTCAGCCGAAATAGCCTGCCGTCGCGATATCCTCGATCAGGCCCGCTTCCCGCGGCGCCCAGCCGAGCAGGGCGCGGGTGTGGGCGCTCGAGGCCGGTACGTCCATCTCGGCGAAATGGGCAAACCAGGTGAAGTGTGCGGCCGCCTCCTCGCCGGACTTTGCCACCACGGGCAGGTTCAGGCCGCGCCCTATCGTCTCCGCGATCTTTCTGAACGGCACGCTCTCCTCGTCGATCGCATGGTAGGGACCGCCGCTGCCGCCGTGCTCGATCGCCAGGCGAAAGACCCGGGCGGCATCGCGCCGGTGGACGGCCGCCCAGCGGTTGGAGGCGTCGCCGATATAGGCCGACACGCCGGTCTCGCGGGCGAGCCGGATCAGGAACGGTACGAAGCCGTGGTCGCCGGCGCCGTGCACCGACGGCGGCAGGCGCACGACCGCAGCCCGCACCCCGCGCGCGGCGAGCGCGGCCGCCGCCGCCTCCGAGGCGCGGGGATAGGCGGCGCTGGCAGCCGGTGGCCGGTCGGCCTCGACGGCGAGGCGGCCGGGCGCCAGCCGCGCCAGGCCCGAGGTGACGAGCAGAGGGCGATCGCTGCCTTCCAGCGTCGACCCGAGCGCCTCGATCGCCTGCATGTCCACCCGGCTGTTTTCCGCGAATTTCGAGAAATCGTGGTCGAAGGCCGTATGGATCACGCCATCGACCGCGGCGGCCGCGCGGCGCAGGCCGTCGGGATCGCGCAGGTCGCCATGGTGGACTTCGGCGCCGGCCGCCGAAAGCGTGGCAGCGCCCGCTTCCGAGCGGGCGAGGCCGACGACGCGGTGGCCCGCGCCGATCAGGTCCGCGACGACGGCCGAGCCGACGAAACCGGTCGCACCGGTAACAAGAATGCGCATGTGAATGTCTCCGTCTTGATGATGGAGACACTCATGGCAGATGTGATATGCTGGTAAAGTAGTGACTTTATCATGGTATAATAACCAACAGGATCGCAGGCCGTGACGACCGAAAACCAGCTCGGGCTCTACCTCAAGGATCGCCGCGCAAGGCTCGACCCCAAGGCCTTCGGCCTGTCGGGGCGAAGGCGCACGCCCGGCCTGCGCCGGGAAGAGGTGGCCCAGCGCGCCAACATCAGCGCCACCTGGTACACCTGGCTGGAGCAGGGCCGCGGCGGCGCGCCGTCGGCCGACGTGCTCGACCGCATCGCCCGCGCCCTGATGCTGACCGATGCCGAGCGCGAGCATCTGTTCCTGGTCGGGCTCGGGCGCCAGCCCGAGGTCCGCTACGCGGCGGCCGAAGGGGTCACGCCGCGGCTGCAGCGCGTGCTCGACGCGTTCGAGCTGAGCCCGGCACTGGTGAAGACGCCGACCTGGGACGTCGTCGCCTGGAACCGGGCGGCCGCGGTCGTGCTCACCGACTACGGCGCGCTGCCGCCGGAGGCGCGCAATATCCTCCGCCTTATCTTCCTCGATCCCCGCGTGCGGGCGGCGCAGTTCGACTGGCAGGGCGTTGCCCGTTTCGTCGTGGCCGCATTCCGCGCCGACGTCGCGCGCGCCGGCGCGGCGGCAAAGGCCGAGGCGCTGGTGGAGGAACTCTGCCGGTCGAGCCCCGAGTTCGCGGCCATGTGGCGCGACAACGACGTGCGCCGATATGGCGAGGGCCTCAAGCAGTTGCATCACCCGGCGGCCGGCCCGATCGCCTTCGAATATTCCGCCTTTTCGGTCGACGGCCGCCCCGATCTCGGCATGGTCGTCTACAATCCGGCGACGGCGGAAGATGCCGAGCGGGTCAGGGCGCTGATCGACGGCAGCCGCATCGCGCCCCGCGCCGAACGGTGACCGGCAGGGGCCGCCGGTGTTCCACGCTCACTTCTGCAGCAGCGCCACCGCCTCCACATGCGAGGACCACAGGAACTGGTCGATCGGCGTCACGCCGGCGATGCGGTAGCCGCCGGCCGTCAGGATCGAAAGATCGCGGGCGAGCGTCACCGGATTACAGGAGACGGCGGCGATGGTCTTTACGCCCGAGCGGGCGAGCTCGCGACACTGGTCCTCGGCGCCGGCCCGCGGCGGGTCGAACACGACGGCATCGAAGACTTTCAGCTCCGAAGCCATCAGCGGCCGGCGGAACAGGTCGCGCTTCTCGACGGTGACGGGCTTCAGGCCCTGCGCGTGGCGGGCGGCGTGATCGAGCGCCCGCAGCGCCTTCTCGTCGCCCTCGACTGCATGCACCCGGGCGTTCCGGGCGATCCTGAGCGCGAAGGTACCGGAGCCGGAGAAGAGATCGGCCACCCGCTTCGTCTTGGAAAGATGGCCGAGCACCAGCGCCGCCATCGCGTCCTCGGCTTCCTTCGTCGCCTGGACGAAGCCGCCCGGCGGCGGCGATACCGCCACGCCGTCGAAATCGAGCAGCGGTTTCTGCGGCTCGATCAGGATTTCGCCGTCATGGGTGACGCGGGCGATGCCCTTCAGCTTCAGCACGCATTCGGTCACCGCCCGGCGCTGGCGGTCGCCCGGCTTGCGCACGCCCTCGAAGGCGAGGTCGAGGCCGGACAGCGTTTCCAGCACGGTGACGCGGAAGGGCTGGCTGTCGGTTGCAAGCGCCGCCGCGATCGCCCGGATCGCCTCCAGCCGCGCGACGATGCCGGGCCGGCTGATCGGACATTCGCCGATGTCGACGATATGGTGGCTGCCGGCCTGGTTGAAGCCCAGCAGCAGCGCCTTCTCGGTCTGGCGCGCGGTGAAGACCACCCGCCGGCGCTCTGCCGGCCGGGCGATCACCAGCGGCGCCACCGCCGGCGTCAGCCCTTTCGATTTCAGTGCATCGACCACGAGCCCGCGCTTGAAGGCATGGTAGAGCGCGTCGGAGGCATGCTGCAGCGAACAGCCGCCGCAGGTGCCGTTCCTGCCGTCCGGGCCGAAATGCGGACAGGCCGGCGCGATCCGCTCGGGCGAGGCCACCGATGTCGAGATCACCGTGCCGTGGCTCTTCACCCTGGCGATCGCCACCGTCTCCCCGGGCAGGGTGAAGGGAACGTAGACCGGCCCGTCGGGGCCTCCAGCGATCCCGTCGCCGCCGCTGCCGAGCCTGTCGATGGTCACCGTTTGCGTGCTCATGTCCTGCGTCCTGCGAGAAGATATTCCTGGTTGCCGTCGCCGCCGGCAATGGGGGAGGGGATGATGCCGAGGCTTTCCCAGCCGATCTCGCCGGTGAGCCACCGCTCCAGGCCGGCGGCGATCGCCGGGCCGCTCGAAGGATCCTTCAGGAGCCCGCCCTTGCCGATCGCCGCCCGCCCGGCCTCGAACTGCGGCTTGACCAGAAGCGCGCAGAAGGCGCCGGGTCCGGCGAGGGAAAGCGCCGGCGGCAGCGCCAGCCTCAGCGAGATGAAGGAGACGTCGGAGACGACGCAGCCGATCGTCCGGCCGGCGATGTGCCCGGCGGCGAGCGCGCGGGCGTTCAGGCCTTCGAGACTGGTCACGCGCGGGTCGCCGCCGATGCGCGGATGCATCTGCCCGTGGCCGACGTCGACGGCCGTGACATGGCGCGCGCCGCGTTCGAGCAGCACTTGCGTGAAGCCGCCGGTCGAGGCGCCGATGTCGAGACAGTCCCGCCCCGCGGGATCGAGCCCGAACCGGTCGAGCGCCGCCACCAGCTTCAGCGCCGCCCGGGAGACGTAGTCCTGCGCCGGATCGTCGATCGTGATCGCGGCATCCGCGCCGACGGCGGCGCCCGCCTTCGTCACCGTCCTGCCCTCGACGCTCACGGTGCCGCGCGCGATCGCGTCGCGGGCGCGCGAGCGGCTGTCGAAGAGCCCGCGCGAGACGAGCAGCTGGTCGAGACGGGTGGAAGGGGCCTGGTCGGACATCGCCCCTCAATGACGCCTGCCGGCCGCGCTGGCAAGTCCGGTGGCCGCGGAATTGTCCGAACGCGCCCGGCAGGCCTCGACATCGCCCCTGCCGGACCCCGCCGCAGCCTGCACGCGCCGTGCGTCGCCATGACGCAGACCCCGTTCCGGTGAAAGGCCGGATTCACCAAATTTTTAGGCAGGATGGTTATGACCTGTATTGATTTTCGAGGCTGACGACTCCCTCCCGCGTGCCATGATCGGCGCCCATCGTTGTGTCCCCCAATCATGTCTTTCAGCGCCATGACGCTCGCGCACGGCTGCGGTCGACCCCGACTGCCTGCCGCGCCGGCTCAGTAGGAGTTCTACCATGAAGTTCAAGAATATCTCGCTGAGCGGCAAGCTCAGCGTCACGTTCGCCGGTCTCATCCTCGTGTTTCTCGCCGTCTCCGGCATCGTCTATGTCAAGGCCCGCGAAGCGATGCAGGCCTCCGAGCGGCAGCTGCGCTCCGAACGGCTGGTCAACACCGTCGACAACGCCCTGCACGCGATGCTCGAGCAGGCCGTCAACCAGCGCGGCTTCCTGCTGTTCCGCAGCGACAGCACCTATGGCGACGTTTTCGCGAACCGCGACAAGATGCTGAAGGCCATCGACGAGGCCAAGCAGCTCGCCGCCGATCAGCCCGAGATGCTGAAGTCGATCGACGCCATGCTTTCGGCCGCCAACGTCTTCCACGAGCAGCTGACCGTGCCGCAGCTCGAAGCGCGCAAGACGACCGAGAAGCCGATCTCCGAAGTGATCGAGATCGGCCGCAACCAGTCCAAGGGCCAGCTCGACGTATTCCGCGTCTCGGCCGCGACGATCAAGAAGCAGGCCGGCGAATGGGCGGCCGAGCAGGTGGCCCAGCAGAAGGCGGCCAATTCCGGCCTCGTGCTCGCCCTCGTCGTCGGCGCGCTGACGGCGATTGCGATCGCCGTGCTCCTCGCCTGGACCCTGTCGAAGGCGATCGTCCGGCCGATCGTCGGCATGACCGCCGCCATGGACAAGCTCGCCGGCGGCGACAACAACATCGACGTTCCCGCCCTCGACCGCAGCGATGAGGTCGGCCGCATGGCCAATGCCGTGCTGGTCTTCAAGCAGGCCGCCGTCGAGAAGCTGCGCCTGTCCGGCGAGACCGAGCGGATGCGCGACGACGCCGAGCGTCAGCGCCGCGACACCGATGAACAGAAGAAGCGGGAGGCGCTCGAGATCAACCAGGCCGTCGAGGCGCTCGCCGCCGGTCTTGCGGGCCTTGCCGACGGCGACGTCAGCTACCGCATCGAAACGCCGTTCTCCCCGCACCTCGATCGCCTGCGGCTGGACTTCAACGCCTCGCTCGACAAGCTGCGCGGCGCGCTGCAGTCGGTCGGCAGCAATGCCGCGGCGATCCACGCCGGCGCCTCGGAAATCCTGTCCGCCGCCGACGATCTCGCCCGCCGCACCGAGCAGCAGGCGGCCTCCGTCGAGCAGACGGCGGCAGCCCTCGAAGAGGTCACCTCGACCGTCCGCGACAGCGCCAAGGGCGCCGAAGAGGCCGGCCGCCTCGTCGAGCGCACCCGCAAGGGCGCCGAGCGTTCCGGCGAGATCGTCCGCAACGCGGTCGCCGCCATGCAGGCGATCGAGAAGTCCTCCGGCGAGATCTCCAACATCATCGGCGTCATCGAGGACATCGCCTTCCAGACCAACCTGCTGGCGCTGAACGCCGGCGTCGAGGCTGCACGCGCCGGTGAAGCCGGCAAGGGCTTCGCCGTCGTTGCGCAGGAAGTCCGCGAACTGGCCCAGCGCTCCGGCAAGGCCGCCAAGGAGATCAAGGCGCTGATCACCACCTCCGGCGAACAGGTCCAGTCCGGCGTCTCCCTCGTCGGCGACACCGGCAAGGCGCTGGAGACGATCGTCGGCGAAGTCCAGGAGATCAACCGCCACGTCGCCTCGATCGTCGTCGCCACGCGCGAGCAGGCAACCGGACTGCAGGAGATCAGCACCGCCGTCAACACGATGGACCAGGGCACCCAGCAGAACGCCGCGATGGTCGAGGAACAGACGGCCGCAAGCCACAGCCTCGCCCAGGAGGCTGCCGCCCTCAACGAACTGCTGACGCAGTTCAAGCTCGGCACCGCCGTCGCCGCCACGGTTGCGCCCCAGCGCCGCGCCGCGTGACGAAAGGCGCCGTGGACCGATAAGGTGCACGGCGCTGACGGACCGCTCGCTTCGCAGTCCTTTGGGATGGCAGATCGGCAAATGAAACGGCGCGCCCTCGCAGGCGCGCCGTTTCGCTTTTTCATTGCGTTGGAAGAGCCGGCAATCGAGCAGCGGGGGCCGGTGGCGCCCGGAGCGTCAGCCGGCGACGCCGACGCCGACGTCCTTCTGGCCGAGCGCCCTGAACACCGTCGAGACGATGCCGGCGCGATCGAGGCCGGCCTTCGCATACATCGCCTCGGGCTTGGCCTGTTCCATCCAGAGATCGGGCAGCACCAGCGGCCGCACCTTCAGCCCCGTCTCCAGCAGGCCCTCGAGTGCCAGGAACTGCAGCACGTGGCTGCCGAAGCCGCCGACGGAGCCTTCCTCGATGGTGATCAGCACGTCGTGGTGGCGCGCCAGCTGGCGGATCAGGTCGTGGTCGAGCGGCTTGGCGAAGCGGGCGTCGGCGACGGTCGTGGAAAGGCCGGCGGCCTCCAGATCCTCTGCCGCCAGGAGACAGTCGGCGAGCCGCGTTCCGAACGACAGGAGCGCCACCTTGGAGCCCTGCCTGACGACGCGGCCCTTGCCGATCTGAAGGATCTCGCCGCGCACCGGCAGGTCGACGCCGACGCCCTCGCCGCGCGGATAGCGGAAGGAGATCGGGCCTTCGTCATAGGCCGCAGCCGTGCGCACCATGTGCTTCAGCTCCGCCTCGTCGGCCGCCGCCATCACCACGAAACCGGGCAGCGAGGCGAGGTAGGTCGTGTCGAACGATCCGGCATGGGTCGGCCCGTCGGCACCGACGAAGCCGGCGCGGTCGATCGGGAAGCGCACCGGCAGGCCTTGAATCGCCACGTCGTGCACCACCTGGTCGTAGGCGCGCTGTAGGAAGGTGGAATAGAGCGCCGCGAACGGCTTGTAGCCTTCCGCCGCAAGGCCCGCCGCGAAGGTGACGGCGTGCTGTTCGGCAATGCCGACGTCGAACAGGCGGGCGGGATGGATCTCGCCGAACTTGTCGAGCCCGGTGCCGTTCGGCATGGCGGCGGTGATCGCCACGATCTTGTCGTCGTGGGCGGCTTCCTCGATCAGCGCCTCGGCGAAGACTGCGGTGTAGGAGGGCGCGTTCGGCTTCACCTTCGCCTGGGCGCCGGTGATGACGTCGAACTTGTTGACGCCGTGATACTTGTCGGCAGCCGCTTCGGCGGGCGCGTAGCCCTTGCCCTTCTGCGTCACCACATGGATCAGCACCGGCCCCTTGGCGTTCTCGCGCACGTTGCGCAGGACGGGCAACAGGTGCTCGAACGAATGGCCGTCGATCGGGCCGATATGGTAGAAGCCCATCTCCTCGAACAGCGTGCCGCCGGTCACATAGCCGCGGGCATGCTCGACCGCGCGCGTGATCGCCCGGTCGACCGACTTGCCGAGATAGGCCGTCATCTTCTTGCCGAGTTCGCGGAAGCCCATGTAGGTGCGCCCCGAGGCGAGCCGTGCCAGATAGGCGCTCATCGCGCCGGTCGGCGGGGCGATCGACATGTCGTTGTCGTTGAGGATGACGATCAGCCGGGCGTCCAGCGCGCCGGCATTGTTCAGCGCCTCGTAGGCCATGCCGGCCGACAGCGCCCCGTCGCCGATCACCGCGATCACGTTGCGCTCCGTGCCGGAAAGGTCGGAAGCGACCGCCATGCCGAGGCCGGCGGAGATCGAGGTCGAGGAATGGGCGGCGCCGAAGGGATCGTACTCGCTCTCGGCACGGCGGGTGAAGCCGGAAAGGCCGTTCTCCTGGCGCAGCGTCCGGATCCGGTCGCGGCGGCCGGTCAGGATCTTGTGCGGATAGCACTGGTGGCCGACGTCGAAGATCAGCCGGTCGTGCGGCGTATCGAACACCTTGTGGATCGCGATCGTCAGTTCCACGACGCCGAGGCCCGCGCCGAGATGACCGCCGGTCACCGAGACGGCGTCGATCATCTCGCTGCGAAGCTCGGCTGCGAGCTGGGGCAGGTCGCGATCGTCCACCTTCTTCAGATCTGCCGGGATATGTACCTGATCGAGCAGTGGCGTGGCTGGCAATTGTTTCACTCTTGATGCGCTGTTGCGGAACGGCGGCTTGCTGCGCGTCGCACGGGCTGCACCACCTGGACTTCTCTCTTACCTGTCATTGCCGAATGCGGCGGTGTTTGCAACCTTGCAGCCAGAATAGATGCTTATTGCCGTCAAGGAAACACGGCTGCGCGCGGCCGCGGCCGATGCTTCCTGGCCCCACAAGTAGGCATTGTCGGGGCGAAGCGCCAGCCCGCGATTGCCAGGGGCAGGGGCAGGAGCAGGAGCAGGGGGGTAGGAGCCCCTACGTCTCCGGCAGCGGAATGAATTCCTTCTCGTCGCCCGGCACGATGTCGAAGCGGCCCGTCCGCCACTCTTCCTTCGCCTGCTCGATCCGCTCCTTGGAGGAGGACACGAAGTTCCACCAGATGTGGCGCCTGGAGCCGAGGGCCGCCCCGCCGAAAAGCGAAAGATGACAGCCGCCCGCGCCCGCCTTGAGCGTGATCGCATCGCCCGGCCGAAAGACCAGCAGCCGGTCGGAACCGAAGACGTCGCCGGCGACGTCGAGCTCGCCGGAAAGCACGTAGACCGCGCGCTCTTCCCAGTCGGCGGCAAGCGGCGCGCTCGCGCCGGGCGCCAGCATCAGGTCGGTGTAGAGCGTGTCGGAGGGGACCTTCACCGGCGAGCGATAGCCCTCGTAGTGGCCGATGATGACGCGCCCCTGCATGCCGTCGATCGCAAACACCGGCAGGTCCTCGCGGGTCGAATGGACGAAGGCCGGATCGATCTCCTCCTGGCCGTCGGGCAGCGCCAGCCATGTCTGCAGGCCGGAGAGGCCGTGCGGATGGCCGCGCAGGTTTTCCGGCGAACGCTCGGAATGCACGATGCCGCGGCCGGCGGTCATCAGGTTCAGGTCGCCCGGGCGGATGACCATCTCGGTCCCCAGGCTGTCGCGGTGCTTGATCTCGCCGTCGAACAGATAGGTCACGGTGGAAAGGCCGATATGGGGATGCGGACGCACGTCGATGGAGTCGCCGGCCTTGAAGAGCGCCGGTCCCATGCGGTCGAAGAAGATGAACGGGCCGACGAGCCGGCGCCTGGCGGTCGGCAGCGCCCGGCGCACTTCGAAGCCGCCGAGATCGCTCGTACGCGGAATGATCAGGTGTTCCAGCGCGCTGCAGGCGGCTGCGTCCCCTGCGACGGGGTCCGGTCCCGGAAAAAAGCTCATCGTGCTCGCTCCTTTGCGACGGTCTGCCGGCAGTGAACAGGAGCCGGCAGGCCGTGGCAAGGCACTTGCGCGCGATTGCCCCTGGCTTTTCGCGTCACCCTTTGCGTCAGGCCGCCGGCTGTGCGACTGATTGCTGGTCGAAGGTCTGCTGCGCCTTCTCGATCTCGTCGCTGTTTTCGCGCACCCAGTCGACGAGCTCGCTGACGGGCTTCAACAACCTGAAGCCGAGCGGGGTCAGCGCATAGTCGACGCGGGGCGGAATGGTGGCGAACATCGTCCGGGTCACCAGGCCGTCGCGCTCCAGGTGGCGCAGCGTCAGCGTCAGCATCCGCTGGGAGATGCCGTCCACCAGCTTCTTGAGTTCGTTGAAGCGAAGGGCGCCGTCGCTCAGCGTTTCGATGACGGAGAGCGACCACTTGTCGCCGACGCGATCCAGGATTTCACGGCTGCCGCTGCGGGCGGCGACGGTGCGGCGTTCGGAAGAATGATGATGAGAGAGCATGCTGTGGCCTTGTGAATGGCTTGTGGCAATTGGGAGGTGTGAAATCGTCGTGACGGTCGGATCGGAACGATGTGCCTTGCTGTCGATCCAGGCTGGGAGGTCACCGGTTCTGTCGAATGCAGTCATCCTTTTCCGCCGTCCTGTAGTTCCCCGAAACAATTGTAATTGTAACGTGCGCTCGGTTTCCCGGGCACACCACATAATGGAGCCGACCCATTTAATGAGGGGACTCCATATGTGGGTACTAAATGATATTTCCGGATGGATTTTGCAAGACCCCCGAATTGCGATATGCAATTTTGCCGCAGCGGAAACGGGGGTCTGGAAGCTGCGCGATCACGGCCGCGGGATCGTCCGGAATGCCCGGAATCGGGCACTCTCCCGGACGTGCTCAGGCATCGAAACGGGGACTGCGGGGCACCGATGACACAAGGTCACGATTATGTGACTTCGGGGCCGTCCTGCGCCTTGCGCGTGTCAGCCGTTGTCGAGCGGCTCGACGCCCTGCGGGTTTCCGGCGCGGTCGATGCGGATCTTCTCGATCCGATTCTCCGCCGCGTTCAAAAGCGCCTCGCAGTGCTTCTTCAGCGCTTCGCCGCGCTCGTAGATCTCGATCGACTTGTCGAGCGGGACGTCGCCGCGCTCCAGCGCCGCCACGATCTTTTCCAGCTCTTCCACGGCCTGTTCGAACGACAGCGCGGAGACGTCCGCGGCGGGGGTGGACGATGTCATGGTCAGCCTCTCATCAACCGGAAAATATGCGTGGCCGCCGATTCGGCCAGTCCCTGCAGGTCGTAGCCGCCCTCCAGCACGCTGACCACCCGGTGCGACGCGGAACGTTCCGCAATCTCCATCAGCTTGGCCGTCGCCCAGTCGAAATCGTCCGCCACCAGGTGAAGCTGGGCGAGGGGATCGCGGTAGTGCGCGTCGAAGCCGGCGGAGATCACGATCAGGTCGGGCTTGAAGTCCGCCACCCGCGGCAGCACCCGGCTTCTGAACGCCTCGCGGAAATGGTCGCTCCCCGTCTCGGGCGAAAGCGGCGCGTTGACGATGTTGCCGGCGCCCGTCTCGTCTTTCGCGCCCGTGCCCGGATAGAGCGGCATCTGGTGGGTGGAGCAGAACAGCACGGAGGGGTCGTCGAAGAAGATGTCCTGGGTGCCGTTGCCGTGGTGCACGTCCCAGTCGACGATGGCGACGCGCTCGGCGCCGTGCGCCCGCTGCGCGTGCCGGGCGGCAATCGCGGCGTTGTTGAAGAAACAGAAGCCCATCGCCTTGTTCTTCTCGGCGTGGTGGCCGGGCGGCCGCGCCGCCACGAAGACATTGTCCGCCTCGCCCGAAAAGACCGCGTCGACCGCCGCGATCGCGCCGCCGACGCCGGTCAGCGCCGCCTGCAGGCTCGCCGGGCTCGCATAGGTATCGGCCTCGAAATGGTTGATGCCTTCCTCGGGGATCACGTCCATGATGGAGCGCAGGTGCGCTTCCGGATGGGCGAGCAGCACGAAGTCCTCGTTCGCCTTCTCGGCCTTCTTGCGCACCAGCGGCTGGAACCGCTCGTGCTCGAGCGCGAGGTTGAGCGCCCGCAGGCGGTCGGCCCGCTCGGGATGGCCCTCCGGCGTCTCGTGCTCGAGGAAGATCGGATTCTCGAAGAGGATCGTCGTCATGGTCAGACGCTACCCTTTGTCCCGGGGGCGGTCCACGGGAAATGCCGCCGGGTCATGCGCTTTTCAACAATGACCCGCGCCGCCTGCCTCTGCTGCGCCGGCGCGTGTCAGGTGCGGGCCGGCAGAAGCGGATAGCCGGCGAGGACGGCGCGGCCCGCCAGCATCGCCACGAACGCCTTGATCAGGTCGCCGGGGATGAAGATGAGCGAGGCCAGCGCGATCTCCGTGAACGCCTTGCCGGTCGTATAGGACAGCCAGGCCATGCCGAAGAGATAGATGACGCCGATGCCGCCTATGATCGCCGCGGCGAGGAAGCTGAGCAGCTGCGCCAGCTCCGGCTGGCTCTCGCGCACCAGCCGTTCGGCGATCAGGCCGGTGACGAAGGCGCCGGCGACCCAGCCGACGAGGTAGCCGGCCGTCGGCCCGGCAAAGACCGCAAGCCCGCCGCGCCCGCCCGAAAGCACCGGCAGGCCGATCGCCACCAGCAGCAGCACGAGCAGGACGGCCGCCGCCCCGCGCTTGGCGCCGAGGATGCAGCCGGCCAGCATGACCCCCAGCGACTGCGCGGTGATCGGCACCGGGATCAGGCCGAGCGTGAAGGGAGGCACGAGGCCGAGCGCCACGATGATCGCGGCGAACAGCGCGACAAGGACGAGGTCTCTGGTGCTCATGCTGCAAATCCTCCTTCGGCAGGGCTCCGTTGCGGTTTATTGCCGCCGAAAGCCGCGAGCGTCAATCGCCATCGCGATCGTATCGGCGTCCTTGAGCGTCAGGATGATCAGCGGCACGAGCACGCCGAGCGGCCGGATGCGAAGGCCGCGGGCGCGATGGGCCTCGCGGATGTCGCCGTAGCGCGCCAGGATCTCCGGTACGAAGCGGAGCACCAGCCCGACCGCCAGGCTGACATCGGCGGCGCGGACGAACCCGAAGCGTTCGAGCGGACGCAGGAGACGGGTGATCTCGTCCATGAAGGCGGAGACCGTCGTGGTCGCCGTGACGGCGGCGGCGAGAAGCACGAGCGCGCCGAGGCGGAACAGCACGGCGAGCGCTTCGGCCAGGGAATGGAAGACATAGTTGGCAAGCGCGACGAGGGCGACGGTGAAGAGCACGAACCGCACCCGGCGCACACCCTCCGCAAGCCCGATGCCGGTGGAGGCATAGAGGCCGGCGGCGGCGATGGCCGCGGCCGCCAGCAGCCAGGGGCTGTGGACGAGGAAGAGGGCCACCGCCGCAGTAAACAGCAGGATCAGCTTCAGCCGCGCCGATGCCCGGTGGAGCGGCGTGTCGCCGGCGATGTCCAGCCCCGTCAGCATCCGGCGATCTCCCGGTAGGCCCGCACCGCGTCGTCCGGGGCGGCGTCGGCGGCAAGCCGGCCCTCGTGGAACAGCAGCACCCGGTCGAAGCCGTCGAGAAGCGGCAGGTCGTGGGTGATGACGATCGCCTGTTCCGGCAGGCCCGCGATGGTCTCCTCGATCAGGCGGCGGTTCTTCAGGTCGAGCTGGTTCGTCGGCTCGTCGAGGATGAGGATGTCGGGGCCGGTGACGAGCACGCTGGCGATGGCCGCAAGCTGCGTTTCTCCGCCGGAAAGCTCGTGGATGCGGCGTCCGGCGAGGTGGGTGATGGCAAAGCGCTCCAGCACGCCCTGCGTCCGCGCCGCCACCTCCGCCTTCGACAGGCCGCGGTTCTTCAGCCCGAAGGCGATGTCCTCCGAAAGCACCGGCAGGATCATCTGGTGTTGCGGGTTCTGGAAGATGAAGCCGGCCCGGCCGCGCGCCGCCGCCTCGTCCCGAACGGTGTCGAGGCCGCCTATGGTGACCGCGCCGGTCGTCGGCCGCAGCAAGCCGTTGATCAGCCGGGCAAACGTCGTCTTGCCGGAGCCGTTCAGCCCGATGATGCCGATGCGCCGTTCGCAGAGCCTGAGCGAGAGCGGATGCAGCGCCGGCCGCCCGGCGAAACTGACCGATGCCTCGCAAAATTCGATGTCCAAGTGCCACTCCCGCGCCGCCGAGCCGACGGAGCTATAGCCACTTCGCGGGGCGAAGGAAACGGGTTGGAACCCGTGGGAATAAAAGCCTATCATGCGGGCATGACGATTCTCGTGAAGAACAGTGACGCGCGGCGGATCTTCCTCGCCAAGCAGGGGCTCTGTGCGGCGCCGGGCCGCGTGCTGGGCAAGCCCGGCCTGCTGCAGCTCATCCACGACATCGGCTTCGTGCAGGTCGACAGCATCGCCACCGTCGAGCGCGCCCATCACCAGATCCTGTTCTCGCGCAACCAGACCTACCGCCGCGAACATCTCGCCGACCTGCTCGAGAAGGACGGCGAGCTGTTCGAGAACTGGACGCATGACGCCTCGATCATCCCCAGCGCCTTCTATCCCTACTGGAAGCACAAGTTCCGCCGCGAGAACGACGCCATCCTGTCGCGCTGGCGCCGCTGGCAGGGGGAGGGGTTCGACGCGAGCTTCGAGGAGACCTATCGCCACATCGCCGAGCGCGGCGCCGTGCTGTCGCGCGAATTGAAGGCGGCCGAGCACGAATCCGGCGGCTGGTGGAACTGGCATCCGAGCAAGACCGCGCTGGAATATCTCTGGCGCACCGGCAAGGTGGCGATCGCGCGGCGCGAGAATTTCCAGAAGGTCTACGATCTCGCAGAGCGCGTGCTGCCGAAGCACCATCACGAGCCGGAGGTCGACCACGAGGCCTTCGTCGACTGGGCCTGCCGCAGCGCACTGACGCGTCTCGGCTTTGCCACCCACGGCGAGATCGCCGCCTTCTGGGACCTCGTCACGCCGGAGGAGGCAAAGGCCTGGGTGGAGGCGCACGCCGACGAGTTGCGCCCGATCCGGGTCGAGACGGTCGACGGCGGCAAGCCCCGGCCGTCGCACGCGTTTGCCGATTTCGCCGACCTGATGGCGGCAGCCCCCGAACCGCCGGGCCGGCTGCGGGTGCTGTCGCCCTTCGATCCGCTGATCCGCGACCGCAACCGCACGGAACGGCTGTTCGGTTTCCTCTACCGCATCGAGGTCTTCGTGCCGGAGCCGAAACGGCAGTACGGCTATTACGTCTTCCCGCTTCTGGAAGGCGACCGCCTGATCGGCCGCATTGACATGAAGGCGGACCGCAAGGCGGGCGAGCTGACCGTCAGGAAACTGTGGCTGGAGCCCGGGGTGCGGGCATCGGCGGGCCGGCTGGAGCGGCTGGAGGCGGAACTGGCGCGCCTTTCCCGTTTCACCGGCGTCGAGGATGTCCGCTATCTCGACGGCTGGCGGGACGGCTGAGCCGGGGCGCCGGAGAGGCGGCCGGCAGGAGAGGCGGCCGGCAGGCTCAGAACCGTACCCGCTTGCGGATCCGGCGCCAGCCGACGAGCAGCCGCTTGCCCATGTTGAGCGCGGCCAGCGGCGGGTAGGTCTTCTTCGTTTTCTTCAGCGCCGCCTGCAGCAGCTCGCGGATCTCCGGGATCTCGCGCAGCGCCTCGTCGTCGTAGTAGGTGAAGGTGGCGACCCGCCTGCCGAACAGCGTCTTTCCGGCCGGGCGCGGATACATCCGCTCGCGCAGCACCAGGAGCAGCCGCCGCTCGATCGCCGTGAACCTCCGCGACTTGCGCGGCAGAGACAGCGTGCGGCGAGCCGGCGTGCCGGCCTTCGCCATCGTCTCGATGATCCGGGCCTTCTCCTCCGGCTTGAACAGGAAGCGCATCACCAGCCCGATATGGACGGCACGACGGCTGTTCGCCTTGCCGGTCGGAAAGCTGCTCTCCTTGGCGAGCAGCCGGATGAATTCGGTCAGTTCGATCGGCAGCCGCTCGTTGGTGGACGGCTTGGTCGGCTTCAGGTCGTCGATGCCGAGCGCCACTTCGAGGAAATAGGCGTAGATGTCGATCTCCTGCCGCCGGATCTCCTCGTAGAGGAGAACCTTGTAGTCGACGCCCGGAAGCTCGGCGACCGGCCGGATCTCGCGCAGCGGGTTCATGAAGGTCGCCCGCGCCGGACTGCGCAGCGGCTTCTCCATCCAGGTCGGCAGGCTCGGCGCCGAGCCCATGCTCGCCTTCTGCGCCCAGAACGAATAGATCGTGTCGAGCGGGTCGCGCAGCGTGTAGACCACGGTCAGCTTGCGCCGCCCGATGAGGTCCCCGATCGCCTGGAAGTGCCGCTTCTTCCAGCGCCGGAACCCTTCCGAGGACAAGAGGATGTCGAGCCCGTCGCGGTCCGCCCGCTGCAGCACCCGCATGAAATCGTCATAGGCCGGGCCCTTCCGATGGACGAACTGGTCCTCGTGGTCGGAAAGGTCGTGATGGGCGATGCCCACCCGCTCGCCGATCGACGGATAGAGCCAGCCGCGCTTCAAGAGCGCCTCGGCATTGTCGTGGAAGTTCGCCTGCATATAGGTGGTCGCGGTCTTGTGCGGACCGATGTGCATCACCAGGCGAGGGGGACGGTCGTGCTTCATGCAGGCTCTGGGGTCGGCGGAACGCTCTCGGGCAAAGTCCAGGGGGCCGGGAACCGCTAGCAGATGTCGGTTGCGGCAATGCGAATGCCGAAGCCTTCCAGCCCGACATAGTGCCGCTCGCGCGACGCCATCAGCCGGATCGAGGCAATGCCGAGATCCTTCAGGATCTGCGCGCCGAGACCGATTTCCAGCCATTCGTGCTCGCGCGCGGCCGCCTCGCTGTGCCCCTCACGGTCGGCATTGCCCTTGCGCGCCGTCCGCGACACGCCGACGCCGACCGAGCCTTCGCGCAGATAGACGATCACGCCGCGGCCGTGCTCGGCGATGCGCTTCATGATGCCCTCGATGGCCCGGCCCGCGCCGAACACGTCTTCGCCGACGTTCTCCAGGTGCAGGCGTACCGGGATATCGACCCCGTCGCGGATGTCGCCGAAGACGACCGCCATGTGCTGCATTGGATCCCAGGGCAGCGAGTAGGTGGTGGCCTTCGCCTTGCCGAACGGCGTCTCGATCTCGAAGGTCGTGACCTGCTCGATCAGCGTCTCCTTGCGCTGGCGGTAGGCGATCAGGTCGGCGACCGAGATCTGCTTCAGCCCGTGGGTCTCGGCGAATGCCTCCACCTGCGGCCCCCGCATCACGGTGCCGTCGTCGTTGACGAGCTCGCTGATCACGCCGATCGGCGGCAGGCTCGCGAGCTTGCAGAGATCGACGGCGGCTTCGGTATGCCCGGAGCGCATCAGCACACCGCCCTCGCGGGCGACCAGCGGGAAGATGTGGCCGGGGCGGACGAAGTCGGTCGCGCCGACGTTCGGGTTTGCCAGGTTGCGCACCGTCAGCGTCCGGTCGTCGGCAGAAATGCCGGTGGTCGTGCCGTGCTTGAAGTCGACCGAGACCGTGAACGCGGTGGTGTGCGCCGAATCGTTCTCCGCCACCATCGCCCCCAGGTTCAGGCGCTTGGCCTCCTCGCGCGGCATCGGCGTGCAGACGATGCCGGAGGTGTGCCGGACGATGAAGGCCATCTTCTCGGGCGTGCAGTGGACCGCGGCGACGATCAGGTCGCCCTCGTTCTCCCGGCCGCCATCATCGGTGACGACGACGATCTCGCCCGCCTCGAACGCCCGGATGGCATCGACTACGCGCTTCTGGTCAAAGGACATCTCGCTCCTCCTGATCGTCTGGAACTATTTCAGCCGGCCGGTCTGGCCGCGGTCGCGCAGGTAGTGATCGGCGATCGCGCAGGCCACCATCGCCTCGCCGATCGGCACTGCGCGGATGCCGACGCAGGGGTCGTGCCGGCCCTTGGTGCGCACGTCTACCTCGTTGCCGTCGCTGTCGATCGAGCGGCGCTCGGTCAGGATCGACGAGGTCGGCTTGATGGCGAAGCGCGCCACCACCGGCTGGCCCGTGGCTATGCCGCCGAGGATGCCGCCGGCATGGTTGGACAGGAACATCGGCTTGCCGTCCGCGCCGATGCGCATCTCGTCGGCATTCTCCTCGCCGGTGATGCCGGCGGCCTCGAAGCCGTTGCCGATCTCCACGCCCTTGACCGCGTTGATCGACATCAGGTTGGCGGCGATGTCCTGGTCGAGCTTGGCGTAGATCGGCGCGCCGATCCCGGCCGGCACGCCTTCGGCGACCACCTCGACGACCGCCCCGACTGAGGATCCGGCCTTGCGGATGCCGTCGAGATACTCCTCCCAGACCGGCACGATCGCCGGATCGGGGGCGAAGAACGGATTGCTGTCGACGACGCTCCAGTCCCAGTTGTCGCGGTTGATCTTGTGCTTGCCGATCTGCACCAGCGCGGCGCGGACGGAAAGCCCCGGCACGACCTTGCGGGCGATGCCGCCGGCTGCGACGCGCGCGGCCGTCTCGCGCGCGGACGAGCGTCCGCCGCCGCGGTAGTCGCGGATGCCGTATTTCACGTCGTAGGTATAGTCGGCATGGCCCGGACGATAGCGCTTGGCGATCTCCGAATAGTCCTTGGACCGCTGGTCGGTGTTCTCGATCATCATCGAGATCGGCGTGCCGGTGGCGACCAGCGTCTCGCCGTCCTCGTCGGTCATCACGCCCGAGAGCACCCGCACCAGGTCGTCCTCGCGGCGCTGGGTGACGAAGCGGGACTGGCCGGGCTTGCGCTTGTCGAGCCAGGCCTGGATCTCGGAGAGGGTGAAGCGGATGCCGGGCGGGCAGCCGTCGACGACGCAGCCGAGCGCCGGGCCGTGGCTCTCGCCCCAGGTGGTGACGCGGAACAGATGACCGAAGGTGTTGTGCGACATGAATTCCTGCCTGATGCAAGCGGTCTTGCGGCGCAGGCGGCGGCAGCCTGTGCTTCCGGCCGCACTCATAGTGCCGATTGCGGCAAAGTTGAAGTCTTTCTTGGCGGTAAAGTGGCGATCCCCCGGAAAGGTCCGGTGGGATCGGCTCAGGAGGCCGCCTTCCAGCGCTGTTCCAGCACGTAGGCCTGGAAATCCTCGCGCGACAGCGGCGCGGCGAAGGCATAGCCCTGCAGCAGGTCGCAGCCGAGCGCGCTCAGCAGCTCGGCATGCGCCATCGTCTCCACCCCCTCGGCGACGATCTCGATGCCGAGCGAGCGGCCGATCTCGATGATCGAGCGCACCAGCGCCTGCTCGTGGCGCGAGCTCAGGATCGGCGCGACGAGCTGCCGGTCGATCTTCAGCCGCTTCGGCCGGAGCTTCAAGAGGCTGACGATGGAGGTGTGTCCGGTGCCAAAGTCGTCGAGCTCGATGTCGATGCCGAGCTCCTTGATGCGCTGGATGTTCTTCTGGACAATGTCGTCGGTCTCGTCGAGGAAGATCGCCTCGACGAGCTCGAACGAGATCTGCCCGGGCCGGATCGAGAGGCCGGAGAGGCTGTCGGCGAGGGTCTCGTCGCGCAGCCGCCGGGCCGAGACATTCACCGAGATCTTGGGCAGCGGCATGCCCTTGGCGGTCCAGCGGCTGGCGTCGATCAGCGCCTTCTCCAGCATGATGCGATCGAGCGTCGCCATCACGTTCAGGTCCTCGGCGATCGCGAGGAAGCGGCTGGGCGGAAGGATGCCGTTCTGCGGGTGGCGCCAGCGGATCAGCGCCTCGGCGCCAAGGAGTTCCAGCGAGCGGGCGCAGATCTGCGGCTGGTAGTAGGGGATGAACTCGTTGTTCTCGATGCCGCTGAGGATGTCGTCGGCGATCCGCTTGTTGCGGACGATCTCCGCCTCGATGACGGCGTCGAAGAACTCGTGGCGGTTTCGCCCCTGCGCCTTGGCCCGGTAGAGGGCGATGTCGGCGTTGACGAGCAGCTTGCGCGTGGCGATCCGCCGGCCGCTGCCGACGGCGATGCCGATGCTGACCCCGAAGCGGCACATGTGGCCGTTGTATTCGATCGGCTGGCGCATCAGCTCGATCACGCGCTGGGACAGGGCCGAGAGATAGGCGCGGCTGTTGCGGTCACAGACGACGACCACGAACTCGTCGCCGCCGATGCGGGCGACGAGATCGCCCGGCGCCACGGCCTCGCCGAGGATCTTCGCCACATGGACGAGCAGCGCGTCGCCGGCGGCATGGCCGAGCGTGTCGTTGATCTGCTTGAACCGGTCCAGGTCGATATGCAGGATGCCGATCCGCACGTCCTCGGCGACGCTGCGGATCGCCACGGCGTTCAGGTGCTCGTCGAGCTTGCGGCGGTTGCCGAGGCCCGTGAGCGGGTCGTGCAGGGCGTTGTGCTCGATGCGGTTCTTCGCCAGCTCCAGCTCGGTGTTCTTGGCGTCCGCCAGCGCCTTGGCGCGCTCGGATTCCTCCTTCGCCGCCTTCAGCCGGTCATGCAGGAGCACGTCCTCGGTGACGTCCCAGCTGATGCCGATCAGCTTCTCGTCGCCGTCGATCGTCAGCAGCGAGCCGACGTTGCGAAGGTGGCGGATACCGCCGTCGGGCAGCAGCACCCGGTACTGCGAGAAATAGCCGGACTGTTCGACAATGGCGGCGGTGGCGGCCTGGTCGGCGGCCGCAAGGTCGTCGGGATGGACGACCGAACGCCACAGCTCGTTGCTCGGGGCCTCCCCGGGCGGCAGCCCGTGCAGCAGGAACATCCGGCGATCCCAGTTGCGCTCCTGCCGGCCGAGCGAGATTTCCCAGATGCCGGTCTTGGAGGCTTCGAGGGCGAGGTCCAGCCGCTGGGACAGCGCGCGGATCTCCGTCTCGCGCGCCCGCATCCCGGCGAGGTGGCGCTGCCGCTCGCTGACGAGGCCGCCGGTGAGGAAGATCGGCAGGATGATGACCAGGGCGGCGCCGGCGGTGAGCAGGCGGACCTGGGTGGCGTTGTCGCGCGGCGTGTCCCAGCCAGTGGCGGGGATCGCGGCGAGCTCCCAGTTTCCGCCCGGGAAGTCGACGGTGCGGCGCACCGAGTCGCCGTTGAAGATCTCCGGGTCGCCGAAGAAGGGGTCCTGGATGTTGCCGGAGACGCTGACGTCGCGGATCGACAGGCTGATGGTGGCGCTGCCCTTCCAGTGCTCGCTCTTGCGCCCGTCGGAAGGCGTGACGAGACCCGCGTCGATGTAGATCCGGCGCTCGTCGATGACGCCCTCGATATAGCCCCAGAAGTTGAAGGCGCCGCGGTCGGTGCCGAACACCGGAATGAACAGGTTGAAGGCGCGGCTGCCGTCGGGCAGATGCATGGGGCCGAGCATCAGCGGTCGGCCGAAGGCGCGGTTGGTCTCGGCGGCCGCACGAAACGAGTGGAAGCGGTTCAGGTCGGTGCCCTTGTAGCGCTCGTTGCCGGGCAGCGGGAAGGTCTGTGCGACCACCCCGTCCGGTGCGGCCGACACCCGGCGCAACTGCACGTTCTGCACCATCAGCTTGCGCGCCAGCACGTCGAACTGGGCGGCCGCCTGTTCCGGCGACACGGCGAACATGTTGGCCAGTCCGCGCAGCGCCGAGACGCTCTTGTCGATCTCGCCTTCGAGCCTTGCGCTGATCAGCGTCAGTTCGTTGGCGACGCGGGCGTGCAGTTCGTTGCGATAGAGCCGTTCGCCCTGCCGCTCATAGGCGTGGCCGGCAACGAAGATGACGGTCGCGGCGATCGCGGCAGGCAGGATCGACGGCCTGGCCCAGTCGGCGATGGTCCTCAATCGTCGGCCAATCGTAGTCGGCTGTATCAATGCCCCGGTCCCCTAACGTCACGGCACAGTAGGCAGCGTCGATTAAGATAGGATTGATAGGCGCTTCCGCCTTCTCGCAACCTTCAGGTGCCGAAATTCGGTCGTGGATCGTCGTGCCGGGGGATTGATGGCCGCCCCGTTTGCGGGCATCCAATAGCGCACGGAACGCCGCGGGGGCGAATTTCGCCATATTCGGGAGGCATTCAGGCGTGACAGGCAGGAACACCGATTTCCGAAAGAGGACAAGGACGATGCGTTTTGTAGTCGCCGCGCTGCTGGCCGCAGCCGGTATTCTTTCGCCGCTGGCCGCCCATGCCGAGAGCGCGGACGTGGAAGCCACCATCACCAGTGTCGACACCAATGCCCTGAGCCTTTCGCTCGACGACGGCAAGAAGTACCAGGCGCCGGAGGAGTTCAATTTCGAAGGCCTGCAGCCGGGCGTGAAGGTCGTGGTCTTCTATACCGAAGTCGACGGCAAGCGCGTCATCGACGACCTGGAGATCGTGCAGTAACGATCGTACGCTCGCAGCTGCAGCTCGCCGAAGGGGGCGGGCCGGGGGCCGCTCACAGCCAGGTCGCGCCGCTGTTGTCGATCCTGAGAATCCGGTCCTGGTGGATCGCCGCGTTGGCGGCGTCGGCGAGCGGCATGCCGCTGAACTTGAACAGCGCCCGGAACACGCCGCCATGGCTGACGCAGACCGTCGGCCGCTCCACGTTGTTGAACCAGGAGCCCACCCGCCACGACAGGATCTCGTAGCTCTCGGCGTCCTCGCCCGGCGGGATGAAATCCCACTTGGAGCGCGCGCGCGCCTTGACCTTGTCGCGCACCGTCTGCTTGAGTTCGGAAATGGTGAAGCCTTCCCAGTCGCCGAAGGAGACCTCCACGAGCCGGTCGTCGGTGCGATAGGCGAGGGGGTCGAGCCCCATCGCGGCGCGCACGAGCTCCATGGTCTCCCGCGTCCGCCCGAGCGGGCTTGCGACATAGTCGAAGTCGGGAGCCGTCGCGCCGAGGATTTCCTTCAGCGCCAGGCCGTTGCCGGTCGCCTGCCGGCGACCGGTGTCGTTGAGCGGGATGTCCTTCTGACCCTGCAGCCGGCCCTCTGCGTTCCAGTCGGTCTGGCCGTGGCGGATCATGTAGACAAGCACGCTGTCGCTCCGGGCGTCTGCCTCAGTCCTTGATGACCGAGATGTCGGGCGCGTCCACCGCCTTCATGCCGACGACATGATAGCCGCTGTCGGCGTGGTGGACCTCGCCGGTGACGGAGCGGGAGAGGTCGGAGAGCATGTAGAGCCCGACGTCGCCCACTTCCTCGATGGTCACGGTCCGGCGCAGCGGCGCGTTGTATTCGTTCCACTTCAGGATGTAGCGGAAGTCGCCGATGCCGGAGGCCGCCAGCGTCTTGATCGGGCCGGCGGAGATCGCGTTGACGCGGATGTTCTTCGGCCCGAGGTCGACCGCCAGGTACTTGACGCTCGCCTCGAGCGCTGCCTTGGCGACGCCCATGACGTTGTAGTTCGGCATGACCTTCTCGGCGCCGTAATACGTCAGCGTCAGCATCGAGCCGCCATCCGTCATCAGCTTCTCGGCGCGGCGTGCGACCGAGGTGAACGAATAGACGGAGATCTGCATCGTCTTGGCGAAGTTGTCGGCGGTGGTGTCGACGTAGCGCCCCGTCAGCTCGTCCTTGTCGGAAAAGCCGATCGCATGCACGAGGAAGTCGATCTTGCCCCACATCTTTTCGAGGTTGTCGAAGACTGCGTCGATCGAGGCCTCGTCGCCGACGTCGCAGTGCCCGGCGAGCACGCCGCCGAGCTCCGCCGCGAGCGGCTCGACGCGCTTCTTGAGGGCGTCGCCCTGGTAGGTGAGGGCGACTTCGGCACCCTGCGCGCGAACTGCCTTGGCGATACCCCACGCGATGGAGCGGTTGTTTGCCACGCCCATGATGACGCCGCGCTTCCCGCTCATCAGACCGGATGCCTGAACCATGGAATGTCCCTTGCTGATTTAATTCGATTTGAGCCTATGGCATAGGCCGCTATCCGGTTCAAGCAGGACAGGTTCAGGAACTGTTAGCGCCCGTAACAATGGGTGCGATTTCATCAAACCGTCACAGATAGAGGCCTTCGCGCAGGCTGCGCATCAGGTCGATCATCTTGGCGTCCGGCTTGTCCCACAGCTGCAGCCTCGTTTCGACCAGGAGATGACCGCGGCCGCCCTCCGCATCGAACAGGCCCCGGCCTTCCAGCCGGATCACCTGGTCGGAGCTGGACCAGGCGGGAACGGTGACCGCAAGCGTCTCTCCCTCCGGACCCTCGATGCTCGTCTCGCAGCCGAGCACGGCATCCTCGATCGTCACCGGCAGGACCGCACGCAGGTCGAAGCCGTCGACCCGGAACGGGCCCTGTGCGACGCGCACGGTCACCACGGCGTCGCCGCGCCTGAGGTCGTTGATGCGGTGGCCCTGCTCGCGCAGGCGTATGCTCGTGCCCTCGGTGGTGCCGGGGGCGAGATGGACCCGCAGCGTCTCGCCGTTGACGTCGAGCGGCACGCGCGCCTGCTTCAAAAGGTCGGCAATCGTGACCGTGACGTCCAGGGCGAGGTCGGGCGCCTTCTCCACCGTCGCCCGCGAGCCGCGGATGCGACGGATGATGCCGGTGAAGATGTCGGCGGCGGCAACGGTGCGCCGCGGGGAGGGCGCCCTGCCGTCGGTCTCGCCCGCGGTGGGTTCCGGCTGTGCCTTCGCCGAGGTCTGCCGCTGCGGCGAAGCACCGGAGGGCTGCGCGGAGGAGGGCTGTGCGGACGCGGAGGGATTGGCGGTCTTGCCGGGCTGCTGCCGTGCATCGACGCCGAAGATGCGCGAGACCATGTCTTCCGCGCCCTCGGCGGCGGCGGCCGCCGGCTCCGGCTGCGCCTTGCGGGCGCTCTGCTGGCGGCGCATCTGTTCCATGCGGCGCAGCTCCATCTCGCGGCGGACTTCCGCCTCGCGATGGGCGCGGTCGTACTTGCTGCGGCGTTCCGGGTCGCGCAGGAGCTCGTAGGCCCTGCCGGCCTCGGTGAAGCGGACGGTGGCGAAGGGGTCGTCCTGGTTCTGGTCGGGATGGACGGACTTGGCAAGGACGCGCCAGGCGGCCTTGATCTCCTCCTGCCCCGCGTCGCGCTTGACGCCCAGCACCGCATACGGATCACGCATCAACATCTACCCGTCCCTGCCTCAGTCCCTTCGGGGCCTTGGGGCCCATTGTCCGGGCCTTGTTCTTACCCGCGGGGATCGATGATGCGGGCAACGCCCTAACCGATGGTTACGTGAAAAGGTCGCCTGTCGCCTATGGTGTACAAGTCGTTAGCGGCAGGCGGGCCGGGCCGGGCGCCGTCAGCCCTGCCGGTCGAAGCGCGTCAGCATCCACATGCCGTCGCCGCCGACGCAGGCGCGCCCGTCGTAGTTGGCGATGCCGGCATAGGAGTGCAGCGTCGTGGTGAAATCCCGGCAGGTCCGGCCGGTGTCGTCGCTGATCTCGGCGAGCCCGGTGACGACGCCGGCACTTCCGGAGACGGCATTCGCCCAGGGAATCGGGCCGCCGTCATTGCGGGCGAGATCCGCCGAGGACACGGCATTGCGCACGGTTGCGGCGTCGGAGGTGTTGTCGCTCTTCTGGCCGGGAACGGCGCTCGTCTTCACCGCCTTGTCGACCTTCATGTCGGAAGCGAAATCCAGCCCGCTGCCCATGCAGCCCGCAAGCGGCAGGGCGCAGAGTGCCAGCACGGGCAGCCGTGACCGCATCGTCCACAATGTCATTGTCTCCCGTCGCGACTTTGCTATGACTTCAACTCCCGCATGCCTGAACGGGCCGGATAGTCGGCATTGGATTCAAATATGAGCGAGACTGAGTTAACAACCGGTGACTTCACCGAGGAAAGCGAGCCCTTTTCCCTGTTCGCGAAGTGGCTGGCAGATGCCGGAAAAAGCGAGCCGAACGATCCCAACGCCGTGGCGCTTGCGACCGTGGATGCCTCAGGACTGCCGAATGTTCGCATGGTGCTCTTGAAGGGATTCGATGAACGCGGATTCGTGTTCTACACGAATTTCGAAAGCCAGAAAGGGCAGGAAATCCTGGGTGCCGGGAAGGCGGCCATGTGTTTCCACTGGAAATCGCTGCGGCGGCAGGTTCGCCTGCGCGGGCCCGTCGAGGTCGTCTCCGATGCCGAGGCGGACGAGTACTACGCCTCGCGTCCGCGCGGCAGCCGCATCGGCGCCTGGGCGTCGAAGCAGTCGCGGCCGCTGGAAGGCCGTTTCGCCCTGGAGAAGGCGGTCGCCGAATACACCGCCCGCTATGCCATCGGCGAGATTCCCCGGCCGCCCTACTGGTCCGGCTTCCGCATCCGGCCGGTATCGATCGAGTTCTGGCACGACCGCCCCTTCCGCCTGCACGACCGGGTGGAATTCCGCCGCACCGCGGCCGAAGGCGAGGGCTGGGAAAAGGTGCGGATGTACCCCTGACGAAGGGGCGGGCCCCGTGCCGGACCGCTGTCTGCGGCCGGTCCGGCAACGGTGGCGTAGTATACAACTCCCATTGGTGTGCTATATTTTCGTGCAGCAGGAAGGCGATGCAGGCCCATGGTCGGGAGGACCGTGCGCGCGTATTTCGGTGGTGAAGCGGACGCACGCATAGAAGGGCGAGACTCAATCCAAGGCATTGACGCGGAGGAGAGTTGAATGGCCACGAATCTTGTTTCCTATCTCATGCAGTTTCTGACCCCCGACACGATCGCCCGCATCGCGGCAGCGCTTGGCCTCGACACGGACAAGGTCCAGCGCGGGGTCGCGGCCGCCGTGCCGGCGGTGCTGGCCGGGCTGGCGGGCGTCGCGGCACAGCCGGGCGGTGCCCAGAAGGTCGCCGACGCGGCGCGCCAGCAGAGCGGCGTCCTCGACAATCTCGGCGGTCTTCTTTCGGGCGGCGGCAGCCCGGGCACGCTGACGCAGAGCGGCATGCAGCTGCTCTCGTCGCTGTTCGGCGGCAGCACCAGCGGCACGCTGGCCAACGCGGTCGGCAACTATTCCGGCCTCGGGCCGAATGCCGGCAGTTCGCTGCTCGGCATGCTGGCGCCCCTCGTCATGAGCGGCATCGCCAAGAAGGTCGGCGGCGATCTCAACGCCAACGGGATTGCCGGCCTGCTCGCCGGCGAGAAGGACAACATCGCCGCGGCTTTGCCCTCCGGCCTGCGGGACATGCTCGGCGGCACCGGCATGCTCGATTCGCTCGGCGGCTCGGCGCGCGCGGCAGCGGCGGCCACCGGCGATGCGGCCGCCCGCTCGGCGGCTGCGGCGTCCGCGGCCGCCCGGCAGACCTCGGCGGCGGCAGCGACCGCCACCCGCAGCGGCAGCAACTGGCTCTATTGGCTGATTGCGGCGCTCGCGCTCCTGGCGATCCTCTACTACCTGTTCGGCCGTCCGACCGAACGGGTGGCCGAGACCGCGCCGGAGCCGACGCCCCCGGCCCAGACCGAGACCCAGCCGGCGCCCGAACCCTCGGCCCAGCCGGCACCGGCCGAACCTGCGCCGGCAGCCCCCACCCAGACCGAGGCCCCGGCCACGCCGGCGCCGGCCGGCGGCGTCATGATCGGCGGCGTCGACGTCGGCAAGGAGGTGACCGATGCGCTGTCCGGCCTGCAGACGACGCTGAACGGCGTGACCGATGCGGCGACCGCGCAGGCCGCAGCACCGCAGCTTCAGACCGCATCGTCGACCTTCGACCGGATCGGCGGCATGCTGGGCCAGATGACGCCCGAGCAGAAGACGGCGCTGTCCGGCATCGTCAAGCCGGCGCTGACGCAGCTCGACGCGCTGTTCGAGAAGGTGCTGGCGATCCCCGGCGTGTCCGACGTCCTCAAGCCGGCGATCGATGCGCTCAGGCCGAAGATCGCCGCACTGGCGCCTTGAGGCGGCAATCGGGGGGCGCCGGCTCCGCTGGCCGGCGCCCCTGCCCTTGCGCCCCGTTCCCGAGATGACGACACAGAAGGAGGCTCAGCCATGGCCGACAGGTCGACGTTTACTGCCGAGGAATGGAACCAGGTGATGCAGGGCGTGATGGCCGCGGGTATCGCGGTCACCGCCGCCGATCCGAGCGGGCTCTGGGGCATGCTGAAGGAGGGGATGGCCAGCAGCCGCGCGCTGCTCGGCGCCAAGACGGAGGGCAGCCCGGCCCAGCTCGCAACCGCGATCGTCGAGGGCTTCGAGCGTTCGGAGGACCGCAACGCCGCCCGCGACGGCCTTCAGGCCGCCCTGAAGGGCGCCAAGCCCGACGAGATCAAGACGCGCTGCATCGAGGCGGTCCGGCAGGCGGCCGCGATCGTCGACGCCAAGGCGCCGGCGGACGCCGCAGGCTTCAAGAGCTGGTTGCTGCAGATCAGCCAGAGCGTGGCGGAAGCGGCGAAGGAGGGCGGGTTCCTCGGCTTCGGCGGCACGCCGGTGAGCGATGCTGAGAAGGCGACGCTGGCCGAGCTCTCCGGCGCCCTCAAGGTTGCCTGACGGCGGCTGCCGGTCCGGCCGCTCGCCTCCGCTGCGGCCCGCCGGTCAGCGGCGCATCAGCTTGAAGGGAATGCCGGAGGCGAGTGCCGCCACATATTTGCGCTTCTGGTAGAGCCCGTTCACCGAGATGCGCGGCAGCACCATCGGCGTGTCGAAGCTGTGCTGGTCGAGCGTGCCGGGCACGGTGGTCACCGCCAGCTCGAAGCCCGCCTCGGCCGCCAGCTTGTGCTCGCGCGCCGTGACCGTGCCGTCGAAGCCGTAGGGATAGGCGAAGGCGACCGGGCGTACGCCGGTAATGCATTCGATGCGCTCGGCCGAGGCCTGCATCTCCTCCAGCGCCTCATGATCCTCCAGCCGCGCCAGCGCGCGGTGGGTGATGGTGTGCGCGCCGAGGGTCGCGAGCGGGTTGAGCACCAGGCTCTTCAGTTCCGGCTCGCGCATGATCAGCCGCTCGGTGATCAGCAGCGGATCGATCCCGTGCGCCTTGGCCGCCTTGTCGAGGCTCGCGACCCGCTTCGTCTCATCGCCGGACTGGATGAAGGCGGCGAAGCGGTTGAAGGCCGCGTCCTTCTGCCAGGTCGTCGCCAGCGGCAGGGTTACGGGACCGGTGCCGAAATCGAACTCGATGTGCGGCAGCGCCCGCAGCAGCTCGGTCAGCGTCTCCCACCAGATGCTGTGCGTGCGGCAGCAGAAGCCGCCGGTCACGAAGACGGTGAAGGGCGCGCGGTGTTCGGTGAAGACCGGCTGGGCATGGACGGCATTGTTGCGGTAGCCGTCGTCCAGCGTGAAGGCGGCGAAGCGCTCGTCCGGCCGGGCGATCGCCATGCGAGCGGCCATGTGGTGCAGCGGCACGAACTGGTAGCCCTCGGCGGCGAGCAGCCGCAGCGTGTCGTCGAGGAAATCCGGCGTGATTTCCAGATGGGCGTTCGGGTCGAAGGCATGCTCGGTCTTGGGGCGGACGTGATGCAGCGTGAAGATGGCGCCGCGCCCGCGCGCCGACGTCATCAGCCCGGCCCGCCCGGCGAGGTTCGACAGTTCCAGTCCACCGGTTATGGCCGCGTGCTTGAGGCTGCGGCGCATAACATTTTTCAATGTCGGCATCGGCGCTCCCGTTGGCGGTTCTCCCCACCGTCCTTATGGAGCATCTTGGTGTATGGACCGTTAACGGCCCGGTGCCGGGTCCCGCGCGTCATTCCGGGCGGCTCATGCCTTGGTGCCGCCGACGGTGATCTGATCCATGCGCAGGTGCGGCTGGCCGACGCCGACCGGCACGCTCTGGCCGGCCTTGCCGCACATGCCGATGCCGGTGTCGAGCTTGGAATCGTTGCCGATCATCGTCACCCGCCGCATAGCGTCGGGGCCGTTGCCGATGATCATCGCGCCCTTGACCGGCGCGCCGATCCTGCCGTTCTCTATCAGGTAGGCCTCGGTGCAGCCGAAGACGAACTTGCCCGAGGTGATGTCCACCTGGCCGCCGCCGAAGGAGACGGCATAGATGCCGTTCCTCACCGAGGCGATGATCTCCTCCGGGGTCCGCTCGCCGGACAGCATGTAGGTGTTGGTCATGCGCGGCATCGGGGTGTGCGCATAGGACTGGCGGCGGCCGTTGCCGGTGGTCTTCATGCTCATCAGCCGGGCGTTCTGCCGGTCCTGCATGTAGCCGACCAGCTTGCCGTCCTCGATCAGGACGTTGTAGCCCGACGGCGTGCCCTCGTCGTCGACGGTCAGCGAGCCGCGGCGGGCCTCGATCGTGCCGTCGTCGACCACGGTGACGCCCTTGGCCGCCACCTGCTCGCCGAGCAGGCCGGAGAAGGCCGAGGTCTTCTTGCGGTTGAAGTCGCCCTCCAGCCCGTGGCCGACCGCCTCGTGCAGCATGACGCCCGGCCAGCCGGAGGAGAGGACGACGTCCATCGTGCCCGCCGGTGCTTCGATCGCCTCGAGGTTGACCAGCGCCTGCCGCAGCGCCTCGTCGGCGCCGTGCTGCCAGCTCTCGGTGGTGAGAAACTCGCCGAAGCCGCGCCGGCCGCCCATGCCGAAGGAGCCGGTTTCCTGCCGGTCGCCTTCGCCGACGACCACGGAGATGTTGATGCGCGTCATCGGCCGGACGTCGGTGACCCGGTGGCCGTCGGCGCGCAGGATGTTGACCACCTGCCAGCTCGCCGAGATCGAGGCGGTCACCTGCCGCACCTTGGCGTCCTTGCCGCGCAGATAGGCGTCGATCTGCTGCAGCAGCGATACCTTCTCCTCGAAGGACGGCGAGCCGATCGGGTTCTCCGGGCCGTAGAGCCGGCGGTTGGTGCCCTGGGGGGCGGCCGCATAGGTGCCCGTATGGCCGCGGGTGACCGCGCCGGCGGCATCGGCGGCGCGTTTCAGCGCCGACAGCGACATCTCGCCGGAATGGGCGTAGCCCACGGCCTCGCCGGCCACCGCACGCAGGCCGAAACCCTGGTCGGTGTTGAAGCTGCCGCCCTTCAGCCGGCCGTTGTCGAAGGTCAGCGATTCCGCCTGCGCATGCTCCAGGTAGAGCTCGCCGTCGTCCGCATTCTTCACCGTCTGCGCGAGCACCGCCCGCACCGCTGCCTCGTCGGCATCGAACAATGAGGTGAGGTCGGTGTTCATGGGCTGCTCCTGCATTGGCAATTGGCAGCTTATGTAGAGGCTCGCCCCCTGCAGGGCAAGCGAGTGGGGCGCAGGGAGGGGACGCACGTCCGGGAGGAGGGCCGCGGCGGCGGTGCCTTCACGCCATGCCGGTCACCGTCTCGCGCGTGCTCGCCATGATCTCGTCCGACAGCGCCGGGTCGTTGACGAGGCGGGCCATGATCAGGGCGCCGAGGAGGCCCGACAGTTCGGCGATCGCCTTCTTCCGATCCTTCGGGCCGCCGTTTCTCTCTTGCAGTTCCTCTATCCGCGCGATCAGGGCGCGCACATAGTCGGTCGCAGCCGTGCGCTCCTGCGGCGGCAGGCGCGCCAGTTCCGGTCCGAGGGCCGCGACGGCGCAGCCCGCGCCGGCATGGTCGCGGTGCTCGGCGGAGAGGTAGGCCTCGGCGAAGTCGGACAAGGTCATCGTGCCCGGTTCGGATTCGAGGCTCTTCTGCATCGCGTCCGCCAGCGCCTGTTCGGCCAGGTCGCTCTTCGACTTGAAGTGCCCGTAGAAGCCGCCATGCGTCAGCCCGGCGCCGCTCATCACCGCATCGACGCCCACGGCATGGATGCCGTTCTCCCGGAACAGCCGCGCCGCCGTCTCCAGAATCCGCCTCTTGTTTTCCTTCGCCTGCTCCTTGGTCGGCCGCATCCTTCGCTCCTTCTGGATGGCTGTTGCATCACCCTTGACAAATTATATGACGTTCGTCATTTATATTCAACATATGACGATCGTCATTTAAAAATGAAGCCAGTCACACGGATCAGGAAGGATCAGGGACATGAGCATGCGCTATCGGATATTCGGCCGCACCGGCCTTCGCGTTTCGCAACTGGCGCTGGGCGCCGGCAATTTCGGCACCGGCTGGGGCTACGGCGCCGACCGCCAGTCGGCGCGGGCGATCTACGACGGCTACCGCGCGGCCGGCGGCAATTTCATCGACACCGCCGACCAGTACCAGTTCGGCCAGTCGGAGACGCTGACCGGCGAATTCATCGCCGCCGACCGCGACGACGTCGTGCTCGCCACCAAGTTCTCGCTCGGCGACAGCCACGGCGCCGGCCTGCAGCGCACCGGCAACAGCCGCAAGGCGATGGTGCAGTCCGTCGAGGCCAGCCTGAAGCGGCTGAACACCGACCGCATCGACCTTCTCTGGGTGCACATGCCCGACGACGTCACCCCGATCGACGAGATCGCCCGCGGCCTCGACGAACTCGTCCGCTCCGGCAAGATCCTCTATGCCGGCCTGTCGGACTTCCCCGCCTGGCGGGTGGCGACGGCGGCGACGCTCGCCGAACTCCGCGGCTGGGCGCCGATCTCGGCCCTGCAGCTGGAATACAGCCTCGTCGAGCGCACGGTCGAGCGCGAGCTCCTGCCGATGGCGTCCGCCTTCGGCCTCGGCACCGTCAGCTGGTCGCCGCTCGGCGGTGGGCTCCTGACCGGCAAGTACAGAAGGGGCGAGGAGGGCAGGGCGCAGGGCCTCGGCGCCGTCATCCACAGCGAAAGCGACGCGCGCAAGACGGCCACCGTCGACGCGGTGCTTGCTATCGCGGAAGAGACCGGCCTGCCGGCCGGCCAGGTGGCGATCGCCTGGGTGCTCGAAAAGGGCGTGACGCTGCCGATCATCGGTCCGCGCACGCGCGAGCAGCTGGAGGACAATCTCGCCGCGCTCACCGTGAAGCTCACCGAGGCGCAGATCGCCCGCCTCGATGCGGCAAGCGAAATCCCGCTCGGCTTCCCCTTCGAGGTCGTCGGCAAGACCAGCGGCGTGCTCGCCGGCGGCAAGGCGGAACTGATCGACTGGCCGGCTGTGCCGGTGCGGTGACAGCCGCCACAGGATCGCTGAAAACAAAAAGCGCGGCCCGCCGGGTCGCGCTTTGATCTTCGGAGCCTCGGCGACGCCGCTTACGGCAGCGCGTCGTAGCCTTCGCCGAAGCCCTTGAGGTCGACCGGGATGCCGATGCCTTCCTCCGGCGTCTGGAAGACGATGAAGGTGGCGGTGGCGCCGGAGCGGAAGGTCTTCAGGAGTTCTTCCTCGAGCACGACTTCCGCATAGCAGCCATCGGAGAAGCAGCGCACGAAATAGGCGCGCCCGATGTCCTTGCCGTCGACGTTCAGTCCCAGCCCGTTCGGCAAGAGCACGCCGAGCGGCGCCAGCACGCGCAGGATCTTGGCCTTGCGGTCGGCCGTCTTCAGGATGACGACGGAAAGCCCGACCTCCGGCCGGTCCTCGGCGATCACGTTCTGCATCAGCGCGCACTGCTCGCCGGATGCGCCGGCCGGCTGGTCGCAGACGATCGACCACGCGCCATGGTTCGCCTTCACCGTGCCCGGAGCCTGCGGTGTCTGCGCCAGCGCCGGCGCGCCGGCCGCCAGAATGGCGAGCGCCGCGATCGCGCGAACCGTCCGTGCCAGACGCGAAGGTGAGCGGGAACCCATGAAAACCTCGAAATCTCGAATCATACGCGTCATTCTTGAATAGCGGCGGCGAAAATGAAAAGCCCTCCGCCGTCTTTTCCAGTCTATACGGCGGAAATTGGACGCCCGCGCGCTTTCCGCAACGTTAGCCGCGGTTCCGCCGCCGGCAGCACGGCAACGGTGGTGCGGATCGGCCCGTTCCCGCATCGGTCGCGGCCTTCCCGGCGGCGGATTCTGCAAAATTTTGGATGGCTGCGCCGCAGACTTGATTTTGCGCAAAAATGCCGCATGCGCAAAGGCCTGTGGCTGTTGCGGCGAATGGGAAACTGTGATTTTAAGCAGTCAGCATAGCGGGGATTCTGCGGCAATCGTTTGATCCCTATCAAACGCTTTGGGGAGATTATGTTGTGAGAAACAAGGTTTTTGCAGCGCTGGCGGCTTTCTGCTGTCTGCTGTTCGGCTCGGGCGCCCTGGCCGACCAGCCGGTCGAATGGCAGAAGGGACTGCAGCCCGCAGCCACCTCGATCATGGAAGAAATCCGCTGGTTCGAGCAGTACACTCTGTGGTTCATCGTTCCGATCACGCTCTTCGTCCTCGCTCTCCTCATCGTCGTCGTCGTGAAGTTCCGTGAAGGCGCCAACCCGGTTCCCTCGCGCACCAGCCACAACACCGCAATCGAGGTGATCTGGACCATCGGCCCGGTCATCATCCTGCTGCTTCTGGCCGTTCCCTCCTTCCAGCTTCTGACCAAGCAGCTCGCTCCGACCGAGGAGCCGGAACTGACGGTCAAGGCCACGGGCTTCCAGTGGTACTGGGGCTACGAGTACCAGGTCGGCGAAGCGCCGGTCTCCTTCGACAGCCTGCTGCTGCAGGACGGCGACCGTGCTGCCCTCGGCAAGGAAGACCGCGCCACCTATCCGCGGCTTCTGGCCGTCGACAACGAGGTGGTCGTTCCGGTCGGCAAGCATGTCCGCCTGCTCGTCACCGGCGCCGACGTCATCCACGCCTTCGCCATGCCCTCCTTCGGCGTCAAGATCGACGCGATCCCCGGCCGCATGAACGAGACCTGGTTCAAGGCCGACCGCGAAGGCCTGTTCTACGGCCAGTGTTCCGAGCTGTGCGGCAAGGACCATGCCTACATGCCGATCGCGATCCGCGTCGTCTCGCAGGAGAAGTTCGACACCTGGCTTGCTGCGGCTGCCACCAATGTCGGCGAGGCCAACAAGGCTCTGATGGCAGCCATCGACGGCGAGAAGAAGTCCGTCGACGTCGCCCAGAGCGCCGCGCAGTAATTCAAGGGAGAGCCATCCATGGCCGGAACAACCGCTGCCCACGATGACCACCACGGCCATCACGACCACAAGCCCTCGTTCTTCGTCCGCTGGTTCCTCTCGACGAACCACAAGGACATCGGAACGCTCTACCTGATCTTCGCGATCTTCGCCGGCATCGTCGGCGGCGCGCTCTCGGTCGCCATGCGCGCCGAGCTGCAGGAGCCGGGCATCCAGATCTTTCACGGCCTCGCCGCCATGGTCTACGGCTTCGAGGGCGATGCCGCCATCGACGGCGGCAAGCACATGTTCAACGTGTTCACCACCGCCCACGCCCTCATCATGATCTTCTTCATGGTGATGCCGGCGCTGATCGGCGGCTTCGCCAACTGGATGGTGCCGATCATGATCGGCGCGCCGGACATGGCCTTCCCGCGGATGAACAACATCTCGTTCTGGCTGGTCGTCCCCGCCTTCCTGCTGGTGTTCCTGTCGATGTTCGTCGAGGGTCCCGCCGGCGCCTACGGCTCGGGCGGCGGCTGGACGATCTATCCGCCGCTGTCGACCTCCGGCCAGCCCGGCCCCGCGATGGACTTCGCCATCCTCGGCCTGCACATCGCCGGCGCCTCGTCGATCCTGGGCGCGATCAACTTCATCACCACGATCCTGAACATGCGCGCCCCGGGCATGACGCTGCACAAGATGCCGCTGTTCGCCTGGTCGGTGCTGATCACCGCCTTCCTGCTGCTGCTCTCGCTGCCGGTCCTGGCAGGCGGCATCACCATGCTGCTCACCGACCGCAACTTCGGCACGACCTTCTTCGCGCCGGACGGCGGCGGCGACCCGATCCTGTTCCAGCACCTGTTCTGGTTCTTCGGTCACCCGGAAGTTTACATCCTGATCCTGCCGGGCTTCGGCATCATCAGCCACATCGTCTCGACGTTCTCGAGGAAGCCGATCTTCGGTTACCTCGGCATGGCCTACGCCATGGTCGCGATCGGCGCCGTCGGCTTCATCGTGTGGGCGCACCACATGTATACGGTCGGCCTGTCGCTCGACACCCAGCGCTACTTCGTCTTCGCCACGATGGTCATCGCCATTCCGACCGGCATCAAGATCTTCTCCTGGATCGCGACGATGTGGGGCGGCTCGATCCGCTTCACCACGCCGATGGTCTGGGCGATCGGCTTCATCTTCCTCTTCACCGTCGGTGGCGTCACCGGCGTCCAGCTGGCCAATGCCGGCCTCGACCGTGCCCTGCACGACACCTACTACGTGGTTGCCCACTTCCACTACGTGCTGTCGCTCGGCGCCGTCTTCGCCATCTTCGCAGCCTGGTACTACTGGTTCCCGAAGATGAGCGGCTACATGTACTCCGAGTTCATCGGCAAGCTGCACTTCTGGGTTATGTTCGTCGGCGTGAACCTCGTGTTCTTCCCGCAGCACTTCCTCGGGCTCGCCGGCATGCCGCGCCGCTACATCGACTATCCGGATGCCTTCGCGGGCTGGAACATGGTATCGTCCTACGGCTCCTATATCTCGGGCGTCGGCGTTCTGATCTTCCTGTTCGGCGTCTTCGAGGCCTTTGCAAGGAAGCGTATCGCCGGCAACAACCCCTGGGGCGAAGGCGCGAACACGCTGGAATGGCAGCTGTCCTCGCCGCCGCCGTTCCACCAGTGGGAACAGCTTCCGAAGATCAAGTAGGATCCGGAACGACTATGGAGGCCGCCGGTTCGCGGCGGCCTCGCACCTTGAAGGCCGGATGACCCGGCCAGGAAAAGCGGCAGGCAAATGGCAATCATCGATCATCACGAAGCGGCCGGCAGTGGCGGGGATTTCGTCCTCTCCGAAGCGACCGCGCGCGATTACTTCGAGCTCCTGAAGCCGCGCGTCATGTCGCTCGTCGTCTTCACCGCCTTTGCCGGGCTGGTGCTGGCGCCCGGACACATCAACCCGTTCATCGGGGCGATCGCCATCCTCTGCATCGCCGTCGGCGCCGGCGCCTCCGGCGCGCTGAACATGTGGTACGACGCCGACATCGACGCGGTCATGTCGCGCACCGCCAAGCGCCCCATTCCCTCCGGCCGGATCCGGCCGCGCGAGGCGCTCGCCTTCGGGCTGACGCTGTCGGCATTCTCGGTCGCGATCCTCGGCCTTGCCGTCAACTGGCTGTCGGCCGGGCTGCTCGCCTTCACCATCTTCTTCTACGCCGTCATCTACACGATGTGGCTGAAGCGCTCGACGCCGCAGAACATCGTCATCGGCGGTGCCGCCGGCGCCTTCCCGCCGATGATCGGCTGGGCCTGTGTCACCGGCGGCGTGTCGATCGAAAGCATCGTGCTGTTCCTGATCACCTTCCTCTGGACGCCGGCCCATTTCTGGGCGCTGGCGCTGTTCAAGATGAAGGACTATGCCGATGTCGGCGTGCCGATGCTGCCGAACGTCGCCGGCGAGAAGACCACCAAGCACCAGATCATGATCTATGCCGTGCTGACGGCGGTCATCTCCGTCATGCCGAGCTGTCTTGGCTTCGCCAGCCTCGGCTACGGGATCTTTGCCGCCGCCATGGGCGCCGTCCTCGTCTGGTATTCGCTCGGCGTGCTGCGCATGCCCGAGGCGGACAGCCGCATGGTCCCGGCGAAGAAGCTCTTCGCCTATTCGATCCTCTACCTCTTCGCCATCTTCGCCGGCCTGATGGTCGATCACGGCCTCATGGCAGCCGGATGGAGCCTCTGATGGAAACGGTGACGCTCAACGACAAGCAGAAGAAGTCGCGCCGGGGCCGCAACATCGCGCTCGCCGTCGTGCTCGCGGTCCTCGTCGTGCTCTTCTACATCATCACGCTGGTGAAGATCGCCGGCGGAACGATGGGCTGAACGATGACGGAACGGGCAGGCAAGACACGGAAACTGGGCAACGGGACGATCGTCGCCGTGTGCCTGACCTTCGTGGTCGGCATGCTCGGCATGGCCTATGCGGCCGTGCCGCTCTACGAGATGTTCTGCAAGGTGACGGGCTATGGCGGCACGACGCAGCGCGTCGAGCAGGCCTCCGCCGTCATCCTGGACCGGAAGATCAAGGTCCGCTTCGACGCCAATACCGGCCCGGGCCTGCCCTGGACCTTCGAGCCGGTGCAGCGCGAGATTGAGCTGCGGATCGGCGAGACGGTCATGGTGAACTACCGTGCCCGCAACAATTCCACGGTCGAGACGACCGGGCAGGCGACGTTCAACGTCACGCCTGAGGCGACCGGCGCCTATTTCAACAAGGTGCAGTGCTTCTGCTTCACCGAGACGACGCTCGAGCCCGGCGAGGAGATGGAGATGCCGGTGCTCTTCTTCGTCGACCCGGCCATCGTCGAGCCGGTGGAGACGAAGAACGTCCATACGATTACGCTTTCCTATACCTTCTTCCCGCATGAGAGGACGAAGCCCGTGGCTTCGGTGACGGATGCGGCGGGTACGGATACGGGCAAGCTCTAGGAGATATGCGTTTTCGGCGGGACCGCCGGAGGCGACAATGGAGACATTCGGGGATGACTGACATGGCGAATGCGCATCAGAAGAATCACGACTACCACATTATCGATCCGAGCCCGTGGCCGCTCTTGTCGTCGATCGGCGCCTTCGTGCTGGCGCTCGGCGGCATCGTCTACATGCGCTACCTCGCCGGCGGCTCGCTGAAGCTGTTCGGCCTGGAGATGGCCAATCCCTGGATCATGATCATCGGCCTGGCGATCACGCTCTATTCGATGTTCGGCTGGTGGTCGGACACGATCAAGGAGGGCAACGAGGGCCATCACACCCGCGTCGTCTCGCTGCACCTGCGCTACGGCATGATCATGTTCATCGCCTCCGAGGTGATGTTCTTCGTGGCCTGGTTCTGGGCCTTCTTCGATGCCAGCCTGTTCCCCGGCGAGGCCATCCAGGCCACCCGCGTCGAGCACACCGGCGGCGTCTGGCCGCCGAAGGGCATCGAGGTCCTCGATCCCTGGCACCTGCCGCTCTACAACACCGTCATCCTGCTGCTCTCGGGCACCTGCGTGACCTGGGCGCACCACGCGATCCTGCACAACGACCGCAAGGGCCTGATCAGCGGCCTGACGCTGACCGTGCTGCTCGGCATGCTGTTCTCCTTCGTCCAGATCTACGAATACGTGCACGCGCCGTTCGCCTTCAAGGATTCCATCTACGGCGCCACCTTCTTCATGGCGACCGGCTTCCACGGCTTCCACGTCTTCGTCGGCACCGTCTTCCTGCTGGTCTGCCTGCTGCGCGCCATCAACGGCGCCTTCACGCCCAAGCAGCACTTCGGTCTCGAAGCCGCCGCCTGGTACTGGCATTTCGTCGACGTGGTCTGGCTGTTCCTGTTCTTCGCCGTCTACATCTGGGGCGGCTGGGGCGCACCGATCGCACACGGTTGATCCGTGGCCGATTGCATCGAGAGGCGGCCGCAGCGATGCGGCCGTTTTCGCATTCCCGGACGACCGGCAGGCAGCGTCGGAGGAGTTTGACATGAGCGACGACAAGGCCCTCTATCCGCCGGTCGATCCGGTGACGACCGGACTTCGCGGCCATTGCCCCCGCTGCGGCCAGGGCAAGCTGTTCGACGGCTACCTGAAGCTGAAGCCGCGCTGCGCGGCCTGCGGGCTGGACTATTCCTTCATCGATGCCGGCGACGGCCCCGTCGTGTTCGTGCTGCTGATCGTCGGCTTCATCGTCGTCGGTGCCGCTCTGTGGATGGAGGTCAGCTACAGCCCGCCGCTCTGGCTGCATTTCATCCTCTGGATCCCGCTGGCGATCGGCCTCGGCCTGGCCCTGACCCGCATGCTCAAGGGCGTCCTCGTCGCGCTCCAGTACCGCAACAATGCGCGGCCCGGAGAGATCGACCGCGGGTCCGATCGTGGCTGAGCTGTCGCAGCAGCCGGGCCGCGGCCCGGTGCGGACGGTCTTCGCCGGCCTCGCCCTGCTGCTGGCGCTGGCGGTGCTCGTCGCGCTCGGGACCTGGCAGATGCAGCGGCTCGCCTGGAAGGAGCAGCTTCTGGCCGAGATCGCCGAGCGTCGCACGGAGGCGCCGGTTACGCTTGCGGCGCTGGAGGCGATGAAGGCTTCGGGCGGCGATATCGAATACCGGCCAGTCACCCTGTCCGGCACCTTCGACCACGCCCGCGAACGCCACTTCCTCGCCACCTGGAACGGCCAGTCCGGCTATCACGTCTATACGCCGCTGCGTCTCGCCGACGGCCGCTTCGTCTTCGTCAACCGCGGCTTCGTCCCCTATGAGCGCAAGGACGCGCAGAGCCGGCCGGAGGGCCAGGTGGCGGGCGAGCGGACGGTCACCGGGCTTGCGCGCGACAGGCTCTCCGAAAAGCCGTCCTCGCTCGTCCCCGACAACGACACCGCCAAGAACGTGTTCTACTGGAAGGACCTCGACGCCATGGCAGCGAGCGCCGGCATCGCGCCGGAAGCCCGCCTCGGCTTCTTCGTCGATGCCGATCCGACGCCCAACCCGGGCGGCCTGCCGATCGGCGGCGTCACGCAGTTCGACCTGCCGAACAATCATCTGCAATACGCATTGACGTGGTACGGACTGGCAGTAGCGCTCGTGGGCGTGAGCGGGTTCTATCTCTGGCGGTCGCGGCGCTGAGCGAGGCGGCTGACGGAGGCGGATGACCGCTTGGCGCTTTCATCGGCGTCAATTTGTGATAAATGCCAGGGGCTTCGCACGCTGCGACCCGACCGCTGGCAACGCCGCCCGCCCGCACCTACATCAGAGCAACCGGACCTGCGATAACCTGACATGGCTTCTGCGACTGCCCTTTCTCCCCTGACGATCCGCCTCTGCGGCCCGCGCGGCTTCTGTGCCGGCGTCGACCGGGCGATCCAGATCGTCGTGCTGGCGCTGAAGGCCTATGGCGCGCCGGTCTATGTCCGCCACGAGATCGTGCACAACCGCTATGTCGTCGAGGGGCTGGAGGCCAAGGGGGCGATCTTCGTCGAGGAACTGGACGAGATCCCCGAGGAGCACCGAGCCCAGCCGGTGGTCTTCTCCGCCCATGGCGTGCCGAAATCGGTGCCCGAGGATGCGGTCGCCCGCAATCTCTTCTACCTCGACGCCACCTGCCCGCTCGTCTCCAAGGTCCACAAGCAGGCAATGCGCCACCAGCGGCTCGGCCGCCACGTCGTCCTGATCGGCCATGCCGGCCATCCGGAAGTGATCGGTACCATGGGGCAGCTGCCGGAGGGCACGGTGTCGCTCGTCGAGACGATCGAGGACGCCGACGTCTACCAGCCGGCCGACCCCGACAACCTCGGCTTCGTCACCCAGACCACCCTGTCGGTCGACGATACCGCCGGCGTCATCGCAAGGCTCAAGGAGCGCTTTCCCAACCTGACGGCGCCCGCGGCCGATTCGATCTGCTACGCCACCACCAACCGCCAGGAGGCGGTGAAGCAGGCTGCCCCCGGCTGCGATCTCTTCCTGATCGTCGGCGCGCCCAATTCCTCCAATTCCAAGCGCCTCGTCGAGGTCGCGCTACGGGCAGGGGCGAAAAAGTCGTTGCTTGTCCAGCGGGCGGCCGAAATCGACTGGAACGGATTGGGCGAAATCCGTACCGTCGGTCTGTCGGCGGGTGCTTCGGCCCCCGAGGTCATCGTCGACGAGATCATCGAGGCCTTCCGCGCGCGCTTCGACACGACGGTGGAGCTGGCGGATACCGTGGAGGAGACGGAGAATTTCCTGGTGAACCGCGAACTGCGCAACATCGAGCTGACGCCGGCCGACATGGCCTTCGTCAACGGGGAATAGGATGGGGCCGAAGGCACCCGTGAGCGTGAGCTAGAGATTTGGCAGTCTACACCGATATCACCGAAGACGACCTCGCCCGCTTCCTCCTGGACTACGAGGTGGGCACGCTGCTCTCCTACAAGGGCATCGCCGAGGGCGTGGAAAATTCCAATTTCCTGCTGCATACGACCAAAGGCGCCTTCATCCTGACGCTCTACGAAAAGCGCGTCGAGCCGAAGGACCTGCCGTTCTTCCTCGGCCTGATGCACCATCTCGCCGACCACGGCCTCAGCTGCCCGCTGCCGCTGTCGCGCAAGGACGGCGAGCTTCTGGGCGAGCTTTCCGGTCGCCCGGCTGCGATGATCACCTTTCTCGAAGGCATGTGGCTGCGCAAGCCGGCGGCCAAGCACTGCCGCGAGGTCGGCCGGGCGCTGGCGGAGATGCATGTGGCCGGCGCGGGCTTCCAGCTCACCCGCAAGAACGCGCTCTCCGTCGACGGCTGGCGGCCGCTCTGGGAGAAGTCCGCCGACCGGGCCGACGAGGTCGAGCCGGGCCTGCAGGCGGAGATTGCCGACGAGCTGGCTTTTCTCGAAAGCCACTGGCCGAAGACCCTGCCGCACGGCGTCATCCACGCCGATCTCTTCCCCGACAACGTTTTCTTCATCGGCGACCAGCTCTCCGGCCTGATCGACTTCTATTTCGCCTGCAACGACGCCTATGCCTATGACGTCTCCGTCTGCCTGAATGCCTGGTGCTTCGAGAAGGACGGCTCGTTCAACCTGACCAAGGGCATGGCGCTGCTCGACGGCTACGAGCAGGTGCGCCCGCTCAACGGCGCGGAGCTGAAGTCGCTGCCGCTGCTGGCGCGCGGCTCGGCGCTGCGCTTCTTCCTCACCCGCCTCTACGACTGGCTGACGACGCCGCCCGGCGCGCTGGTGGTCAAGAAGGATCCGCTCGAATACCTGAAGAAGCTGCGCTTCCACCGGATGGTGAAGTCGGCGGAAGAATACGGCCTGGTGCATCGATGAAGCATGTGGACATTTTCACCGACGGGGCCTGCTCCGGCAATCCCGGCCCCGGCGGCTGGGGTGCGGTGCTGCGCTATGGCGAGGTCGAGAAGGAGCTGTCCGGCGGCGAGCCGCAGACGACCAACAACCGCATGGAATTGCTGGCGGCGATCTCGGCGCTCGACGCGCTCAAGGCGCCCTGCGAGGTCGATCTCTACACGGACTCGAAATACGTCATGGACGGCATCGAGAAGTGGATCCACGGCTGGAAGAAGAACGGCTGGAAGACCGCCGACAAGAAACCGGTCAAGAACGGCGAGCTCTGGCAGGCCCTCGACGAGGCCCGCCGCCGCCACAAGGTCACGCTCCACTGGGTCAAGGGCCACGCCGGCCACCCGGAAAACGAACGCGCCGACGAACTGGCCCGCATGGGCATGGAGCCGTTCAAGAAGCGGTGAGGCCGGCAGCATCCGGCAGGGCGTTGCCGACGATCCGGTTGATGAAGTCGCCTTTCGCCGCCGTATAGGCGTCGCCGTCATAGGGAAATTTCCTGGCCAGCTCCGTCTTCAGGGTGGCATAGGCTGCCACGGTCTCCGCGTGACCCCGCAGAACGTCGCGAAACACGAGGCGCCGCTCGTGCGTCCGATTTCCCGGCGGGCACAGATAGACCCGTTGCTGCGGCGTGGCGAACCGTTTCAAGAATGCCCGGACGCCGTCGTCATAGCGATTTTCGCGGGCCTCGTATCCTGCGGCAGCGAGCGCATCGCTTGCCGTTGAAATGTCGGACGGCCCCGACAGGATGACGTCGACATCGATCACCGGCTTTGCCGGCAGACCGGGCACGGCGGTGCTGCCGATGTGGTCGATGGCAATGGCGCTGGAGCCGAGGATAGCGCGAAGGTCCCTGGCGATCATGAGAAAGTGCCGCGGCCAGGAAGCATCGTACGGGACAATCTCAACCAGAGTGGCCATGCGCCTCACCCTCCGTCTCCGCCTCGCGCGGGGCAACCGCTCGTCCGAACAGTGGCGGCGCCTCTTTTCCTCCGTCATGCCGGCCACCGAGCCGGCATCCAGTCACACAAGTCCTTGCGTGAGAAAGGCTTTTCCACGTCGCGGGCGCGCCGCCACGGGACCCCGGATCAAGTCCGGGGTGAGGGGGGAGCGGCGCCGCGGTGATCCAGCATGACCCCGGCAACATCCGCGCGGGCGGCGTTGCAACAACGCCGCCCCGTCGTCTCAGAGCTGCTCGATCATCGCCGCCGCGGCCGAGACGGTCGCCTGGCCGGGGCTTTCCTCGATGTTGAGCGACTTGACGACGCCGTCCTCGACCAGCATCGAATAGCGCTTGGAACGCACGCCCATGCCGTTGGCGGTCAGGTCGATGTCGAGGCCGACGGCCCTGGCGAACTGGGCGCCGCCGTCGGCGAGGAAGCGGATCTTGCCGAGCCCGCCGGTTTCCTTCGCCCAGGCGGTCATGACGAACGGGTCGTTGACGGCGACGACGGCGATCTCGTCGACGCCCTTGGCCAGGATCGCGTCGCGGTTCTCCAGATAGCCGGGCAGGTGGTTCAGCGAGCAGGTGGGCGTGAACGCGCCCGGAACGGCGAAGAGCACGACGCGCTTGCCCGAAAACAGATCGCCGGTCGAGACCTCCGCCGGGCCGTCCGCGGTCGGTTCCTTGAGCTTCAGGTCGGGCAGTTTCTCTCCTACGGCAATCGTCACGATCGTTCTCCTTGGCTTGTCTCCGTTGCGCGCTTCGCGCAGCCGGTCGGCCGCGGATAATAGGCGCTGGTCAATCGATGACAAGCGGCATTTCCATCGTCCGCCCGCCGCTTTCGGCGGTGAAGACGAGGGCGGCCTCGTCGAGCCGCGCCGACTTCGGCTTGTGCCGCAGCGGAACGTCGACGCGGTAGGAGCCGCCGCTGCGGACCGGGGTGCTCGCGGCGTCGAACTGGAAGCCCTCCGGCCCGGAAACGAACACCTGCAGCGGCTTTTCCGCCGAAGGCTCCGGCGCGGTGAAGGTGACGGAGAGCGCGCTGCCGTCGGCCTTCCAGCGCGCCTCGGTGACGATGAATTCGGGGGAGGGCGCGGCCGGCAGCGCAGCCTCGGCGGCGGCCGCCATCGCCCGCTCGATCGGGTTCTCGATCGCCGCCTTCGCGCCGTCGACCGACAGCTCGGCCTGGAGCGGGATGCAGATGTTCTCGCAGACGCCGAGGAAGACCGAGGCGGTGATGCGTTCGCCCGCTGCCGGCCCCTGCCGCCTCAGGGTCAGGGGAAGGGCGAGCGAGCGGTCGTAGCCGGTATAGGCGGTAAAGCCGTCCGAGAAGCGCTTGGGAACGGGAAAGCGGATCTGCTCCAGCGCCAGCCCGGAGGCGGGCGATATGGTGATCGAAGGCGAGATCCCGCTCTGGCCGGGATCGCGCCAGTAGGTCTTCCAGCCGTCCCGCAGCTCGATCTCGAGGAGTGCCGGGACGCGTCCGTCCGCCGCCTCCGGCAGCACGATCAGCCGCACCCGGCCGCCCGCCGTCTCGGCCCAGGGCGAGGTCGCGGCAAGCGCCTGCGCCGGCGCGAGCGCCAGCAGTGAAAATGCAACGAGAAACGAGCGAAAACCTGTCATAAGATCACGATCTGGGCATAGGGCGGCGACGATTCCATGGCTCTGTCAGGCTTTTTCGAAAGATTTCTCTTGAATGCCGGACCCGCTGTCCCAGTTCTTTACAATGTTCTTCCCGAAGCGTCGAACAAAAGCGTCAGAGCGGCGAGAAGGCGCTTTTCATTTCGCTGCGAATTGATAGGCTGTTTGTGTTATGGCGATGTCGGTCCTGAAAAACAGACGTGAACGGGGCTTCCTTGACGGTCAATTCCTGATCGCCATGCCGGGAATGCTCGACAAGAATTTCGAGCGCACCGTCGTCTATATCTGCGCCCATTCCGACGACGGGGCGATGGGTTTCGTCATCAATCGCCCGCAGCAGATGAGCTTCACCGACGTGCTGCTGCATCTGCAACTGGTCGAGGAGGACGAGGTCATCCGCCTGCCGCCGCGCACGATCGATTTTCCGATCCGCTCCGGCGGCCCGGTCGAGAGCGGACGCGGCTTCGTGCTGCATTCCGACGATTATTCGTCCGAATCCAGCATTCCGGTCAGCGACGACATCAGCCTGACGGCGACGCTCGACATCGTCCGCGCCATCTCGCGCGGCGAGGGGCCGAAGCGCGGCCTGCTGATGCTCGGCTATGCCGGCTGGGGCGCCGGCCAGCTGGAGAACGAGATCGCCTCCAATGGCTGGCTGACCTGCCCGGCCTCCGAAGACCTGATCTTCGATACGCCGGTCGAGGCCAAGTACGACCGTGCCCTCGCCCTGATGGGCGTCACCCCGGCCATGCTGTCCATGGAAGCCGGCCACGCCTGAGCCGGCCGGCCCGACGTCGCCGGCGCCGCCGAACCCTTTCATGATCGATCGGATCGCCGGAGGAACCAATGCCGGTGGCGGACGTTCTGCGCCGGATTCATTCTTGCTGACTGCTCTTCCTCGGAGATCGCCATGCGTCTCTTTCAATGTGAAAGCTGCGGGCTGACCCTGCATTTCGGCAACCGCGCCTGCGTGCGCTGCGGCGCCCGGCTCGGCTTCGACACCGGCGACATGCGCCTGCATGCGCTGGTGCCGCGGGCGGAGGAGGGGACCTGGGAGATCGAGGGCCGGTCGGGACAGGGCTTCCGCTTCTGCGACAATGCCGCCATCGACGTCTGCAACTGGCTCGTCCCCGTGGAAAGCGGCGACGCCTTCTGCGCCGCCTGCATCCACAACCGCATCGTGCCGACCACCGATCCTGTCGGGCTGGAGCGCTGGCGGCGGATCTCGGCTGCGCAGCACCATCTGTTCTATTCGCTGCTGCGCTGGAACCTGCCGCATCCGACCCGCGAGCAGCAGCCGGACGGCGGGCTCGTCTTCGATTTCCTCGCCGACGAGGTCGACGAGAACGGCAACGTCATCCCGGCCATGACCGGCCACGAGGACGGGCTGATCTGCCTCAGGGCGGCGGAGGCAGACGACGACGTGCGCGAGGCGGTGCGCGTCGCCATGGACGAGCGCTATCGCTCGCTGCTCGGCCATCTTCGCCACGAGATCGGTCATTTCTACTGGGGCCAGCTCCTGACCGACGAGGCTGATCTGCAGCGCGCCCGCGCACTCTTCGGCGACGAGCGCGAGGACTACGGCGCAGCGCTCGAGCGCCACTATGAGCAGGGCCCGCCGCCCGACTGGCAGGAGCGGTTCATCAGCACCTATGCCAGCGCGCATGCGGCGGAGGACTTCGCCGAATGCTGGGCGCACTACCTGCACATCGTCGATACGCTGGAGACGGCCCGCGCCTTCGGGCTCAACACCGATCCCCGCGGCGGCCACGACGAACTGGAGGCGGCGGTCGATTTCGACCCCTACCGCGCCGGCAGCGCCGACCGGCTGGTCGATGCCTGGGTCCCGCTCAGCGTCGCCATCAACGAGATCCAGCGCTCCATGGGCCAGCCGGACAGCTATCCCTTCGTGCTCTCCCAGCCGGTGGTCGAGAAGCTGGAGTTCATCCGCGGCATCGTCGCCAAGGCGCACGACTGACGGACAGCCTTCGCCGGGCCCGCCCGTCTGCGTGCGAACCGGGCAAGCGCGAGCGCGCTCAGGCCCGCTCCATCAGGCCCGCTTCATGAGGGGAAACCGTTCTTTCAGCAGCCGCAGCACCGAATCGTAGTTGATCGGCGGCCCGAACAGGTAGCTCTGCCCGTATTCGCAGCCCATCCGCCCGAGCTCGATCGCATCCTCCTCGGTCTCGATCCCCTCGGCCACGACCTGCATCTCCATCTCGCGCGCCATCGAGATCACCGAGCGCAGGAGCACGGTGCGCTTGTCGGAGCTGTCGCGCACCAGCGCCTTGTCGATCTTGATCGTGTCGAACGGGAAGCGCGTGAGGTAGGCGAGCGAGGAATAGCCGGTGCCGAAATCGTCGAGCGCCAGCCCGAGGCCGGCCTCGCGCAGCTTGTTGAGCACCAGCCGCGCCTGTTCGGCATTCTCCATCACCACGGATTCGGTCAGCTCGAACTTCAGCTTGTGCGGCTCGCAGCGCGTCTTCGACAGCACCGCGCGGACGTCGTTGTAGAGCTCGTTGTTCAGGAGCTGGGCGCTGGAGAGGTTGACCGAGACGAAGATCGGCAGGTCGCCGGTCTGCAGCTGCCAGTCCATCAGGTCGCTCGCCGCCTTGTCGAAGGCGAACGCGCCGAGCTGGCTGATCAGGTCGGACTGCTCGGCGACCGGGATGAACTCCTCCGGCGAGATGCTGCCGCGCTTGGGATGCTCCCAGCGCATCAGCGCCTCGAAGCCGGCGACCTCGGCATCGGCCAGCCGCACGATCGGCTGGTAGACGAGCGACAGCTCCTTGCGCTCGATCGCCCGGCGCAGGTCCGTCTCCATCTGCAGCCGGTCGGTGCCCATCGTCCGGAAGGCGGGGCGGAACGGTTCGACGCGGTTGCCGCCCGCCTTCTTCGCCCGGTACATGGCGAGCTCGGCGTCGTTCAGAAGGCTCGCCGCGTCCTGCTGCGGGTCGAGCCAGGAGACGAGCCCGATCGAGGCGGTCAGGATGATCTCGCGGTTGGCGAAGTTGATCGGCACGGTGATCGCCTTGGAGACCGCATCGGCGAAGTCGGCGACCTTGGCCGGGTCGCGCTCCGAAAGCAGGATCAGGCCGAACTGGTCGCCGGAAAGCCGCGACAGCGTGTCCTGCGGCTTCAGGAGCCGGCGCAGGCGGCGCGACAGGGCGACGAGGATATTGTCGCCGGCGGCGATCCCGAGCGCGTCGTTGACCTGCTTGTAGCGGTCGATGTCGATGGCGAGAACGGTCGGCCGCACGGCCTCGCCGGAACCGGCGATCGACAGCACCGATTGCAGCCGGTCGAGGAACACCTGCCGGTTGGGCAGGCCGGTGAGGTTGTCGTGCAGCGCGTCCTGCAGCAGCCGGTCGACCGAATTGCGCTGCTCGGTGATGTCGACGATCGTGCCGACGCAACGGATGATCTCGCCGTTGGCGCCGAGCACCGGCCGGGCGCGGATCGCCAGCCAGTGGTAGTGGCCGTCCTCGGCGCGGACGCGGAACTGATGGTTCAGCCGCCCGCGGCGGTGCTCCAGAAGCACGTCGAGCGTGGCGCGGAAGCGGTCGCGGTCGTCGGGATGCAGCCGCGGCAGCCAGTTGCGCGCGGCCCCGTGCATGACGCCGGGCGAAAGGCCGAGCTGGGCGGAGATGTCGGGGATGGTGACGACGCGGTCGCGCGCCACGTCCCAGTCCCAGACCGTGTCGCCGGAGCCGGTCAGCGCCAGCGACTGCCGCTCCAGGTCGGAGAACAGCCCCTGCTGGTAGGCGCCGCCGGCAAAGGCGTGCTGCATCACCGTGAACCCGATCAGAAGCACGATCAGGACGAGGCCGCCGCCGAGCGCCGGCTGGATGATGTCGTTGTCGAGCCTGCCCGTCACCGTCATCCAGGCGCCGAACAGCCAGACGAGGATCAGCGCCCAGGCCGGCACGAGCAGGATCGCCCGGTCGTAGCGGTTGAAGCCGAGATAGGCGATCAGGATGATGCCGGCGGATGCCGTGAGCGCGAAGGACAGCCGCGCGATGCCGGCCGCGATCGGCGGATCGTAGACGGCGACGCCGAACAAGAGCCCGAGGCCCAGGATCCAGGCGAGCGTGGCATAGGAGAGGTGGGCGTGCCAGCGGTTGAGGTTCAGGTAGGTGAACAGGAAGACGACGAGGCCGACCGCCAGCGACACCTCCGTTCCCGCACGCCAGATCCGCTCGTCGCCGGCGGTGATGCTGATCAGCTTCGACAGGAAGCCGAAGTCGACGCAGATGTAGCCGAGCACCGCCCAGGCGAGTGCGGCCGTCGCCGGCAGCATCGAGGTGCCCTTGACCACGAACAGGATGGTCAGGAACACCGCGAGCAGGCCGGCGATGCCGAGCACGATGCCGCGGTAGAGGGTGAAGGCGTTGACCGTGTCCTTGTAGGCGTCCGGCTCCCACAGGTAGATCTGCGGCAGTTCCGGCGTTGCGAGCTCGGCTACGAAGGTGACGACGGAGCCGGGGTTCAGCGTGATGCGGAAGACGTCGTCCTCCTCGCTCGGCTGGCGGTCGAGCGCGAAGCCTTCGCTCGGCGTGATCGAGAGGATGCGCTGCGAGCCGAGGTCGGGCCAGAACAGCTTGGAGCGCACCAGCCGGAAATGCGGCGCGACGATCACGCGGTCGATCTGTTCCTCGGAAATGTTGGCGAGCGCGAACACTGCCCAGTCGCCCTCGTGCGCCGGATTGGTCGCGCGCACCTCGATGCGCCGCACGATGCCGTCTGTGCCGGGGGCGGTGGAGACCTGGAAGGCGTCGCCGCGTCCCGTGTAGATCTCCGTCGTCGCCGTCAGGTCGAGTGCCGTGTCGTCGCGGGAGATCTGGACGGGCTCGACGGCCTGTGCCGTCGACGCAAGCGGTCCGACCAGCGAGAGCGCCGCCAGAAGGGTAAGGGCGAGCACCCGGCTGACGAACAGCAGTGTCGGCACGGAACGAAATGTCATTGGAACGCTAATTTCCTGTCGTCTGCGGGTCCAGCAGCCCTCTCTCCGGCGCGGCCTGGATTCGCGGCTGGGTCCTGTCCCCTGCCAGCAGCGAATACATCAGGTGGTCACGCCACTCCCCGTTTATCTTCAGATATTCCCTGAGGTAGCCTTCGCGCTGAAAGCCGGCCTTTTCAAGGAGGCGGATGCTCCGCCCGTTGTCAGGAATACAGGCTGCCTCGATACGGTGCAACTGAAGCTCCCCAAAGATGTAGGGGATGGCCAGTTTCAGGGCGGCGAGCATGTGGCCGTGGCCGGCGTAGCGCTCGCCCATCCAGTAGCCGACCATGCAGCATTGCGATGCGCCGCGGCGGATGTAGCCGATCGTCAGGCCGCCGAGCAGCTGCTGTTCGGCCTTGAGGAAGAGAAACAGCGGCAGCGCCTGGCCGCTGGCGAATTCCTGCTCGTTCCTGACGACGCGGGAGCGGAAGGAGCTCTCCGACAGCTCGTCGCTGCGCCAGGTCGGCTCCCACGGCTCCAGGAAGCGCCGGCTCTCGGAGCGGAGCAGGTACCACTGGCGATAGTCGGAAAAGCGCGGCAGGCGGAGCAGATGCGTCTCGCTCTCGAGCGTCACGGTGTCGGACTGCCGCGACAGGAACCGAAAGACCGACCGTGCCATCCATTCTTCTCCGTTTGCGCCGCCTCGCTGCCGTGGGCGCACGCACCTCGTCGCATGACAGTAAGTCAACAGCGGCGATGCCGTCAAACCGGATATGCATAGCCCCGCCACCGAAAATTCGCCCGTCCCCGTATGCCGCACAGCACGGCCGCGCCGCGTGCGATCAGCGGCTGTGGAGGATGTGGACCGAGGGACATCCGGCAAGCACGCGCCATGGGGTGGCTGCTCAGGCTTGACGAGGGTGGCCAACCTCTTGCCTTGAAGGACCTTGTAACGCTATTTTATATTGACAGCCTAGGAGAGCAACTGCCCAATGCCTAAACATATTGTAATTGCGGGTCCCCCGCGCACGGGGACCCGGTTTGTTACCAATGCCCTCAATAAACATCCGGAAGTGTGTATCCAAGGCGAGGTTCCTCCCAGCGTTCTGGACAACGCAATCGAGTTCGTGACCAAGACGGATGCGGAATTTCGCAGCGCCAACTACGAGAAATGGAACAAGACGTGGTTGAAGACCCGCACGGCTCTGTTCGAAGACATGTTGGCGGCGACCCAAAAGTACCCGGACAAGACGAACACCGATCGTAAGAAGGTGGCGTACACCGGTTTCAAGCTTCCGGCCGCGGTGGCTCGCTTGAAGGAACTGGAGGCCGTCTATGACGACGTCCGCTTTGTTCTTTGTGTCAGAGAGTTCGTCCCGTTTCACTTGTCGTGCGTTTCAAGGTGGCCGAAAAGGACCATTAAAGAGACCTCTCGGAGTTATCTCGAAGCCTTGGGACACATCCGTGACGTCATCGACCGGACCGACAAGGGGTTCGTGTTCCCTCTGGAGCACCTAAAGACCCACGGGGCGGTCCTGCTAAAAGAGCTCGGTGCATTTCTTGATCTGCCGAAAGTTGATTCCTGGGTGAAACTGATCGACCCCAGTCAAAAGGCGAACCAAGCAGAGAGGTTTACGGATAAGAAACGGACGGAATTGACAGAGAAGGAAAGAGCCTTCGTTGAAAACACCACGCAGATGAAGATCCTGTACGACAGCATCGTCAATACGCGGACCTACACCCAGGCCGCTTAATTCACGCGCCGTCGAAGGAACCAACCCCTCGTGACCATCCCGGGTGGGCGGCTTCCTTTTGGTGAGCCTTTGGGCCATGCAATCCGGACCGATTCTCGGCGCTAAGACCGCCGGCAACGACAGAAAACAGGCCGCAGTGGATATCCCGCAGCGGCCGTGCATCTGTCTGCGGCATCGGCCGATGTGGCTGCGCCTCAGCTTGCGGCGCGCTGGGGCTGGGCGCTGCGGGTCAGGGAGCCGATGATGTCGCCCGCCGAGGCGAGCTGGTCCAGCGGGCCGATCGCCGAAAGCGTCGGGCGGGTGTCGAAGAACAGCCGGCCGGCGAGATCGGTCAGCCGGTCGACAGTGATGCCCTGGAGCCGTTCCATCAGCTCGTCGTTGGGGATCGGCCGTCCGTAGAGCATCATCTGCCGGGCGATCTGGCCGGCGCGGGCGGCGGGGCTTTCCTGCCCCATCAGCAACTGCGCGCGGATCTGCGCGCGGGCCCGGTCGATCTCCTGCTGGTCGATCCGGTCGGCCGACTTGCGCAACTCCTCGATGATCACCGGCAGCAGCTCCGGCAGGTTCTCGCCGCCGGTCGCCGCGTGGATGCCGAAGATGCCGGTGTCGGAGAAGCCCCAGTGGAAGGCATAGACCGAGTAGCACAGGCCGCGATGCTCGCGCACTTCCTGGAAGAGGCGCGAGGACATGCCGCCGCCGAGGATGTTGGCGAGGATCTGCGAACAGTAGAAGTCGCGCGCATGGTAGGCCTTGCCCTCGAAGCCGAGGAGGACCTGCGCGTCCATCAGGTCGCGCGTCTCGCGCACGTCGCCGCCGGTGTAGTTCGCCACCTCCAGGACGGGAGGCGCGGACGGCGTCTGCGGCAGCGACGAGAACCGCTTCTCGACGTCGCGGACGAAATCCGAATGATCTACGGCGCCGGCCGCGACCACGAACATGCGGTCGGTCGTGTAGTTGCGGCCGAGATAGGTGCGGATCTGCTCCGGCTGGAACGACATCACCGTTTCCGGCGTGCCGAGGATCGCCCGCCCGATCGTCTGGTCGCGATAGGCGGCCTCGGAGAACTTGTCGAAGATGACGTCGTCGGGGGTGTCGTTGGCAGCCCCGATCTCCTGCAGGATGACGTGCTTCTCGCGGGAGAGTTCTTCCTCGTCGAATTCCGATTCCGTCAGGATGTCGGCCAGGATGTCTGTCGCCAGCGGCACGTGGTCCTTGAGCACGCGGGCATAGTAGGAGGTCGTCTCGGTGGAGGTGGCGGCGTTGACCTCGCCGCCCACGTTCTCGATCTCTTCGGCGATCTCGCGGGCGGTGCGGCGCGCCGTACCCTTGAAGGCCATGTGTTCGAGGAGATGGGCGATCCCGTGCTCGTCCGCCGTCTCGTTGCGGGAACCGGACTTGATCCACACGCCGAGCGCGACGCTCTCAAGATGCGGCATGGTCTCGGTGACGACCGTCAGGCCTGACGGCAGCCTGGTGCACTCAACTTTCATGTTACGACTTTCCGCGATCGCTAACCCCGAATTCGGGAGTATCTGCCGATGAAGGCTTCAACGGTATCCAGTTCCGGATCCAGGATTTCGAACCGCTCCTCCCTTTGCATCATGTCAGCAAGCCACGACGGAAGCGCCGGGTCAATACCGCTGGCGGATTTTACCGCGGCGGGGAATTTCGCCGGATGGGCGGTGGCGAGCGTCACCATCGGGCTCGCCGGGCGGGCGTTTTTCGCAGCGACGAACACGCCGGTGGCCGTGTGCGGGTCGAGCAGGTAGCCCGTCTTTTCCAGCGTTTCGGCGACCGTCTTGGCGACCTGCTTCTGTGTGGCGCGGCCGGCGCGGAATTCCTTGCGGATGGCCTTCAGCGCCTTGTCGCCGATCGCAAAGGCGCCGGACTGCTTCAGCCCCTCCATCAGCGTGCGGATCGCCGCCGCATCGCGGCCATAGGCCTCGAACAGCAGCCGTTCGAAGTTCGAGGAGATCTGGATGTCCATCGACGGCGAGGTGGTGGCGACGACGCCGCGCATCTCGTAACGGCCGGTCTTGAGCGCGCGCGCCAGGATGTCGTTGTCGTTGGTGGCGATCACCAGCCGGTCGATCGGCAGGCCCATGCGCTTGGCGACGAAGCCGGCGAAGATGTCGCCGAAATTGCCGGTCGGCACCGTGAACGAGACCTTCCGGTCCGGTGCGCCGAGGGCGATCGCGCTCGTGAAATAGTAGACGATCTGGGCCATGATGCGCGCCCAGTTGATCGAGTTGACGCCGGAAAGCTGCATCTTCTCGCGGAAGGCCCGGTCGTTGAACATCGCCTTGACGAGGTTCTGGCAGTCGTCGAAGTTGCCCCTGACCGCGATCGCATGCACGTTGGCCGCGCGCGAGGTGGTCATCTGCCGCTGCTGCACCGGCGAGACCTTCTCATGCGGAAACAGGATGAAGATGTCGGTCCGCTCGCGTCCGGCAAAGGCGTCGATTGCCGCCCCGCCGGTGTCGCCCGAGGTGGCGCCGACGATCGTCGCGCGCTCGCCGCGCTCGGCCAGCACATGGTCCATCAGCCGGCCCAGAAGCTGCATCGCCACGTCCTTGAAGGCGAGCGTGGTGCCGTGGAAGAGCTCGAGGATGAAGTCGTTGGCGCCCGTCTGCACCAGCGGCGCCACCGCCGGATGGCGGAAGGTGGCGTAGGCCTCGGCGATCATCGCCTTCAGCGTCGGCTCGGCGATCTCGCCGCCGACGAAGGGCGACAGCACGGCGAAGGCGACCTCCTGGTAGGTCATGCCGCGCATCGCCCGGATCTGCTTCTTCGAGAACGAGGGCCATTCCTTCGGCACATAGAGTCCGCCGTCGCTGGCGAGCCCGGCCAGCAGCGCATCGCAGAAACCGAGGTTGGGGGCTTCGCCCCGCGTCGAAACATACTTCACGTGATCATCCCTGAAAGTGAGCGGGGCTGGAGACGAGCCGGCGCCCCGAACGCTGGACCGGAGCGCGGACATGGAGCGCGGAAAGGGCAGGCGGCGATGCCGGGCGGCGCAAGGCGGCGGTCACGAAACGTCCTTCTGTTCGGTCGCGGCATCTGCCGCGCCCAGCTAGGCATATCCGAACCGGGCGGGTCGCGCGGTTCCCGTTGCGGCGGACCGTGGCAAAGCCGACCGTCCGAGACCCCTCGTCGGCCGGTTTCCCTGAAACGGAATCCTGCCGGGCGGGCCGGTACAGCAAAAAGTGGAAGGTCGGTTTTGGACAATCGATTTTTTGCCGCACCGCTGCTATAGAGCATCCGCGAGGGTCGAGAAAGGCCCGTTTTTTATGAGTTGAAGCGGGCGCCACAAGTCCGAATGCAGGGGTGAGACACACGTGATTTCCAAGACGCGCCGCCTTCTCGGCATTTCTCTACTCGCCATCGCCGCAGGCTGCAGCCAGACCGACAAGCCCGGCGAAATGGGCGTCGCCTCCGGCACCGGCCAGCAGGCCTCGCAGCAGCCGGCCGTCATCCAGGGGGCCTGCCCGCAGGTCTACCTGCGCGAAGGCACCGCCGTGCACCGGGCCTATGCCCGCGGCGCCAAGGACGATCCGGAGAAGCTGCTCTACCAGGCGACGCTGTCGGCCACCACGCGCCAGTGCGTCCAGAGCGAGAGCAACCTGACGGTCACCGTCATGGCGCAGGGCCGCGTCGTCTCCGGTCCCGCCGGCGCATCCGGCACCGTCACCCTGCCGATCCGCGTCGCCGCCACCGACGGCGACAAGACGCTCTATTCGAACCTTGCCAAGTTCAGCGTGACGGTTCCGCCGGAAGGCACCGCGCAATACGTCTTCACCGACGCCAACGTCGTCCTGCCCGGCGGCGCCGGTGGCTTCTCCAAGATCTATGTCGGCTTCGACGAGGGGCCGTACAATACGCAGTGAGGCGGCAAGCGGCGTAGCAGATCGTCAGATAGGCGTGCATCGGAGCTTGCCGGGTGGCAGGTCGACCGACGGCTGCTGCCCGATTGTCGGCAAGTCCCATCTGGACTACAGTTCTTTTCAGTTGGGCCTGGCGCCGGGCGGGAGCAATTCGAAATCCCGGCGGGAGATTGTTTGATCTGCCTCGATCGCGGCCTCTTTTTCGGCGTCCGCCGGGAAGGAATCTCCGCTTGGCGATGCAGAACTCGTCAGCGGGGTGCAGAGATGGGACAGAACGCCGAGATCGGTCCGGCAGGCCCTGACGACTTCCCTGCCATCAGGGCCTTGTGCAATGGCTTCCTCGACTGGTGCCGCTCGCGCTATGGCGAGAATGCCTGGTTCGTCGACCGCTACTACACCCCGGAACAATGGGCTTCACTGCTGGACAGCTTGCCGCGGATTCACGCGGCTCCAGAGGGGGAGATCCTAGTCGCCCGACTGAATGGAACGGGCGTCGGCTGCGTGATGATGCAGCGGATCGACGGACGGACCTGCGAGATGAAGCGCATGTTCGTCAGCCCCGACGGGCGAGGCCTGGGGCTGGGTCGCAGGCTCGCCGAGACCATCATGCGCGTGGCTGCCGAGCGGGGTTACGCCACAATGCGGCTGGATACCGGACGCAACCACGATGAGGCACTTAGCCTCTACCGCTCTCTCGGTTTCCGGGAGATCGCTCCCTACTATGAAGCGCCGCCTGAATTGCGCAACCATCTCATCTTCATGGAAGCTCTACTGGCCGTGCGGGCAGGGTAGTTCCGTCGTCCCGGGATGCCGCTCTGGGGCTGGCGGCTTTTGTTGCCGACTGCCGTCATTCTTGCTGCCGGTCCCGCTCGCCTCTCACATCGCCTCCTGCCACTCCGCCAGCGCCGCGACCACGCCGGGCAGGTCGCTCATGCGCGAGATCACCGTCTCGGCGCCGGCGTCCGTCAGCCGGTCGGCATGCGAGGGGTAGGTATGCGAGGCGCCGGTGAAGCCGACGACGCGCATGCCGGCGGCGCGTGCGCCCTGGATGCCGTGCACCGAATCCTCGATGACCAGCGTGCGCGCCGGATCGGCGCCGAACTGGGCCGCACCGTGCAGGAAGATGTCCGGCTTGGGCTTCACCCGGTCGGGGCCGAGGTCCTTGGCCGAATAGATGTGCGGCGCGAACACCTCCTTCAGGCCGACCCGCGTCAGCATCAGGTCGAGCCGGTGCGAGGCGGAGTTGGAGCAGATGCAGTAGGGGCGGCGCAGCCGCGACAGGGCGAACTTCACGCCCTCGATGACCTTCACTTCCTTGGCCAGCCGGGCGTCGAGCAGTTTCTCCGACTTGTCGAGCAGCGTCGCCGACAGCGGGATCGAGGCCTCGCGCTCGATCGCAAGCAGGATGTTGTGCCAGGTCATGCCCGCGAAGCGCTCGCCCATCTCCTCGACGCCGATCGGGTAGCCGGCCTCGGTCAGAAGGCGGGATTCGACCTCCGCCGCGATGATCTCGGAATCGACGAGAACGCCGTCGCAATCGAAAATGATGAGGTCGAAACCTTCCATGGAAGCTGTCCTATCGGGAGGGGCACGAAGCCGGCGCGACCGCGATGCGGCGCAAATGGGAACTGCGAGGCATTTATACGATGCCGCCCGAAAGCTCAACATCGGCGGCCGGCCCCCGCATGCGTCGATGCGCTCGACAGCGTTCCCCGGGCCTTCTATCAGTAGAGCATGACGAACAGCCAAGACGACACGATCGCAAGCCGCATCAGCCGCGTTCTCGCCGAGCGCATCATCTCGGGCGCCCTGCCGCCCGGCGCACGCCTGCGCCAGGACCATCTGGCCGAGGAATTCGGCGCCAGCCACGTGCCCGTCCGCGAGGCGTTCCGGCGGCTCGAGGCGCAGGGCCTCGCCGTCAGCGAGCCGCGCCGCGGCGTGCGCGTCGCAGCCTTCGATCTCGCCGAGGTGCGCGAGGTGGCGGAGATGCGCGCGGCCCTCGAAGTGCTGGCGCTGCGCCACGCCGTGCCGAACATGACGCCCGCCATCCTCGAGCGGGCGGCGGCGGCGACGACGGCGGCGGACGCGGCGACCGACGTGCGCGCCTGGGAGGCGGCCAACCGGGCCTTCCACCGCCTGATCCTCGAGCCCTGCGCCATGCCGCGCCTGCTGGCCGCGATCGACGACCTGCACGCCGCCAGCGCCCGCTTCCTGTTTTCCGCCTGGCAATCGAGCTGGCAGCCCCGCACCGACCACGATCATCGCGCGATCCTGGCCGCACTCAGGAGCGGCAACGCCGAGGAGGCGGTCTCGATCCTCGGGCGCCACGTCCAGTGGATCGGCCGCACGCCCGTGCGCAACGCCACCGGCGAGACCCGCGAGATCTTCTCCATCGTCGGGTGACGCCGGTCGGCGGTTGTGCCGCGTCGCTGTGAATTATCTATAATTTTGATGATCGGTGAAGCGCTGGAATTCCAGCGGTTGTCACTCGCTTTGCGTGCAGAGCCGACGCGGGCGGCCGGCCGTGGTAGCTTGACGCCTCGTTCGGAATCCTCCTAGTTTCAAAATTATAGATAATTATTCCGGATATCTATGACGCTCGTCAGGAGGATTTTGATGTTCCAACTCGCCGCCGCCGGACCGACCGGCTTCGATCCCTTGCGCCTCGGTGCGCGTTCCCTGCCGATGCGCATCGTCTTCGTGCTGGCCGGCACGCTGGCGCTGGCGCTCGCCTCGCGCATCAGCGTCCCGATGGTGCCGGTGCCGATCACGATGCAGACCTTCGCCGTCACCATGATCGGCGCGCTCTATGGCTGGCGGCTCGGCACGCTCACCGTGCTCGCCTGGCTTGCCGAGGGCATGGCCGGCCTGCCGGTGCTGGCCGGCGGGGCAGGGGGCGTCGCCCATTTCGCCGGGCCGACCGCCGGCTACCTCGTCTCCTTCCCGCTGATGGCGACGATGGTCGGCTGGCTGGCCGAGCGCGGCTGGACGGGCACGCGGCTCGTTCAGAGCTTTGCGGCGCATTTCGCCGCCAACATTTTCTGCCTGGCGCTGGGCGGCGCATGGCTCGCGACGCTGATCGGCCTGGAGAAGGCGATGATGCTGGGCGTCGTCCCCTTCGTGCTCGGCGCGCTGTTGAAGTCGGCGCTCGCAGCAGCCCTGCTGAAGGCCGCAGCACCGCGGCCCGCAGCCGAGCTGCCGTGACCGGCCGCGCGTGACAGCGACACCATGACCGTCCGGCTCCGCGCCCACCACCTGCTCTGCATGCTGACCTTCGTCGGGAAGGGCTACAGCCCCGCCTTCGTCGAGAACTACAGGCAGGTCGCCCGACGGCTTTCGGCGGGCGAGACGATTGAGGTCGTCGAGGGGCCGGACGACATCTGCGCGCCGCTTCTGGATGGCGACCCCCATTGCCGCGAGGAGAGCGTCGCCGCGCGCGACCGGCAGGCGGCTGTGGCGGTCGCCGCCCTGACCGGCACAGCCGTCGAAGCCGGCACGCTGATCGTGCCGGACGAAGCGCTGCTGGAGCGGCTGCGCGCCGCCTTCGGTAGCGGCGAACTGCGAGCGGCCTGCGGCGGCTGCGAGTGGAGCGAGCTCTGTTCGCGCGTCGCCGCGCACGGCTTTCCGGGGATCCTCGTCGGCAAGGCGCCCCTTGCGGGCGGCAGCCGTTAAAGTTGTGCTGCCGCCGCTTCACGCGCTATCGCAGGAAGGCGAATCGAAATCTGAGGGTCGCGGCCTAGAACGCGAATTCGATTCAGCTTTTGGCGCCGGGCGATCCGCTCAGATGCGCTCCGGCAGGGGGAAGATTTCGAGGAACTGCCGCTCGCCCTTCGGCGTGAAATGGATCGCCCGGCTGTCCTCGCTGCGCCGCGCCCAGCCGGTCTCGATGAAGCGGGCAAGCAGCGCCTCGCCGAGCGAACCGGACAGATGCGAGCGCCGCTCGCTCCAGTCGAGGCAGGTCCGGCAGACCGGCCGCCGCTGGCCGCGCAGGCCCGCGACGTCGATGCCGATCGCAGCCATCTTCGCCGCGCCTTCCTCGGTCAGTCTCGCCTCGTCGCCGTCGACCGCGACATGCCCGTCGGCCACCAGCCGGTCGAGCATGCGCACGCCGAAGTCGCCAGCGAGATGGTTGTAGCAGACCCGCGCCTTGCGCAGCGCCGGATCCTTCGGGCCGGGTCGCGCCCGCAGGTAGCCGCGGTGGGCGGCAAAGCCCATCAGCCCCTCGAGCAGCAACCCGACCTCGTCGTCGGCGAGCGTGAAATAGCGGTGCCGCCCCTGCTTGCGCTGACCGACGAGGCCGCCCGCCTCCAGCTTCGCCAGGTGCGAACTCGCCGTCGACAGCGTGATGCCGGCGGCGCCCGCGAGCTCCGTCGCCGTCAGCGCCTGTCCGCCCATCAGCGCCGTCAGCATGTTCGCGCGGGCGGGATCGCCGATCAGGGCGCCGATCTGGGCAATGTCCGGTCCTTCTTTCATAGTTCGATCATAGTCGAAGCATCGCTGCCCGGCAATATGCGATCCTGTAAACATCGGAAACCTGAGGAAGACATGATGATCACCTGCTTCATCCGCTACGAGATCGACCCGTTCAAGCGCGAGGAATTCGCCGCCTATGCCCGCACCTGGGGCCGGGCGATCCCGCGATGCGGTGCCGAACTGATCGGCTATTTCGCCCCGCACGAGGGTTCGGCGACGACGGCCTACGGCGTCTATTCCATCGATAGCCTCGCCGCCTACGAGGCCTACCGGGCAAGGCTCGCCGCCGATCCGCTGGGGGCGGAGAACTACGCCTTCGCCCGGAGCGAGCGCTTCATCCTGAAGGAGGACCGCATCTTCTTGAAGAACGTCTCCCTGCCGCATGCGGAACGGGTGCAGCCATGATCGCCGTCATCTTCGAGGTCGCGCCGGCGCCGGGGCGCCGCGACGTCTATCTCAACCTGGCCGCCCGGCTGGGCGCACAGCTCAACGAGATCGACGGTTTCGTCTCGATCGAGCGCTTCCAGAGCCTGTCGGTGCCGGGCAAGATCCTTTCCCTGTCGTTCTGGCGCGACGAGGCGGCGGTCGCCGCCTGGCGGAACGGCGCCGAGCACCGCGCCGCCCAGAAGGCCGGTCGCAACGGCGTCTTCGCCGACTACCGCCTCCGGGTCGTCTCCGTTCTGCGCGACTACGGCATGTTCGAGCGCGACGAAGCGCCGGGCGACAGCCGGACGGTCCATGATGCGGCGTGAGGGACGCGCTACCGCGTGCTGCCGACCGATGCCCGAAGCGCGAGGAGTGCCGTCCTGAGCGCAGGCAGGTCACCTGCCGCGACGTTCCAGATCACGTCGTCGGCAACGCGGTGGTATTCGTGGCGCAGGATATTGCCCATGCCGCGGATGGACCGCCAGGGAATGTCCGGCGCCTGTCGGAGCAGGGTGTCGGGAAGGTGCCGGCTGGCTTCGGAAATGATCTCGATGGCGCGCTGGACCGCGAGCCGGAGGATGTCGTCCTGACCGAAATCCTCGCGCGTCTTTCCTGCGAGCGCGGTCTCGATCAGGGCGATCGTCTCCAGCATCTCGGTCAGGATCACGTCGATATCGCGCGCCATCAGAAGATACGTATCGCCGAGGTTTCGATCTTGTCCTTCAGCCTCGGATGCAGGCTGTCGCGCGTCGTCACATCCACCTCGGCCGCAAGCGCGTCCTCTAGGAAAAGCTTGATGCTGGCGAGATCGACGAGGGAGAACCGCCGCTCAAGATCATAGTCGATGAACAGATCGACGTCGCTTTCCCCGCCCGCCTCGTCGCGGGCCACCGAGCCGAAGAGATAGAGCGAGGTCGCGCCGAGGGCGCGGATCGCGTCCTCGTTCTGCATCAGCCGCTCGATCGCCTCGTTCCTCGTCATGGCGCAGTTCTACCGCATCGGCGGCCGCATTTCCATGCGGCGAATATTTCGCATGCCGCGCTCTCTGCCTTCACCCTTCGGTAACCATCTTCGGTAACCATAAGGGCCAAGACGTTCGTCATCCGAGTAAGCGTATCAGCGAGTATTCCATGTCCCATGTTCTTTCGCTTGCCGAAGCCCGTTCGGTCCGTCCCAATGGCTGGCTGGACACGATCATCCGGGGTGACTGCGTCGCAGCCCTCGATGCCCTGCCGGACCAGTCGGTCGACGTGATCTTCGCCGATCCGCCCTACAACCTCCAGCTCGGCGGCACGCTGCACCGGCCGGACCAGAGCCTCGTCGACGCCGTCGACGACGAATGGGACCAGTTCGCCTCCTTCGAGGCCTATGACGCCTTCACCCGCGCCTGGCTGCTCGCCTGCCGCCGCGTGCTCAAGCCGAACGGCACGATCTGGGTGATCGGCTCCTACCACAACATCTTCCGCGTCGGCGCCACGCTGCAGGACCTCAACTTCTGGATCCTCAACGACGTCGTCTGGCGCAAGACCAATCCGATGCCGAACTTCAAGGGCCGCCGCTTCCAGAACGCGCACGAGACGATGATCTGGGCGAGCCGCGATCCCAAGGCCAAGGGCTACACCTTCAACTACGACGCCATGAAGGCGGCCAACGACGACGTGCAGATGCGCTCCGACTGGCTGTTCCCGATCTGCTCGGGCGGCGAGCGGCTGAAGGACGCCGACGGCAAGAAGATCCACCCGACCCAGAAGCCGGAGGCGCTGCTTGCCCGCGTCATCATGGCTTCGACGAAGCCCGGCGACGTCGTGCTCGATCCCTTCTTCGGTTCCGGCACGACCGGTGCCGTCGCCAAGCGCCTCGGCCGTCATTTCGTCGGCATCGAGCGCGAGCAGGACTATATCGACGCCGCGCTCGCCCGCATCAATGCGGTCGTGCCGCTCGGCAACCAGACGCTTACGGTGATGACCGGCAAGAAGGCCGAGCCGCGCGTCGCCTTCAACACGCTGGTCGAGAGCGGCATGATCGCCCCCGGCACGGTGCTGACCGATGCAAGGCGGCGCCACAGCGCCGTCGTCCGCGCCGACGGCACCATCGCGTCCGGCGCCGATGCCGGCTCGATCCACCGCGTCGGCGCGAAGGTGCAGGGGCTCGACGCCTGCAACGGCTGGACCTTCTGGCACTATGCCGAAGGCAGCGAGCTGAAGCCGATCGACGCGCTGCGCTCCGTCGTTCGCAGCGACATGGCCAGACTCGAAGGCTGAGCCGCGAACGCGGGTCTTGCGGGAGATACCTCCGTCGCGGCCTTCGGCGTTCCCTGCGTCGGAGGTCGCGGCACTTCTGCCCCCGGGTTGCGTGGGGAATTTCAGCTCATGACGGCTGCGGCGTTTCGTCTGCGCGAACCCTTTCGGCGCTTTCGCCGAAGGGTAAACATGGACAAACCCTCGACTGTGTGGGCACAATGCCCCTCGCACATGCAGGGAGGAAGGAAGGCCGCCAACATTACTTGAAAAGCAGGTGGAACCTGGGGCGTCGGATTGCATTCATAACGTGTTAAGCGGGAGGCGATCATGAGGCATATCGAAATCGGCAACCTCGATCCGGAGCAAGCCAAACGTGTCTGGGAGGTTTCTGAATACTGCCGCAAGGCCGGCGTCAGCCGGAGGGAAGAGCAAAGGCTGATCAAGATCCTCGGCCGCTATGCCTCCGCCCACGAACTGCAGATGAACATCGTTCGTCCGAACAACCGCTCCCGCTGCTGAAATTCAGCGGCGACATCTTCTTCAGGACGCCGGTCGCGCGTCTTTCTCCCCATCCTCTTCCAGTGCTTCCGATGCGGTACGTAGCTCAGCTCGGACCGCCGTCGAACGAACAAAGTAAGTCGTTGCGAATATTCACGGATTCGCCTCTTTGAGGCGGTCGATCTTCAGCGGCGGTTAACCATCCCCGTCTAAGGTCGGCAGCAGACATCAGAGTTTACGTCTTTCCGGTTTCGTACCTTCAGTCCCGGAAAGGCGAAAACGCCCGGGACCGGCGACGGCTCCGGGCGTTTTTCCGTCTCCGGACGGCCTCAGAGCGTGATGCCGTGCGCGGCGAGATCGCTCTTCAGTTTCTCGGCATCCTTGAAGTGCACGGCGTTCCAGCCGGCCGCCCGCGCCCCTTCGACGTTCTTCTCGGCATCGTCGATGAAGAGGGTGTGCCCGGGCTCCAGGCCGAAGTCGCGCGCATGCCTCTCGTAGATGGCGAGCTCCGGCTTGATCAGGCCGATCTCTCCCGAGACCGTGACGCCGCGCGGCAGGTCGAGGAAGGGATAGAGCTTGCGCGCCTCCTTGAACGTATCGGCTGCGAAGTTGGTCAGCATGGTGACGTCGCGGCCATCGGCCACCAGCGTCTCCATGATCGCGACGCTCTCGACATAGGCGTGCGAGACCATCTCATGCCAGTGCTTGCGGAAGGCGCGGATGTTCTCGGCGTGATCCGGATAGTCGGTGATCAGCAGCGCCTCGGCGTCCTCCCAGCTCCGGCCGCGGTCCTGCTCCAGGTTCCAGTCGTGCGTGCAGACATTGGCGAAGAACCAGTTGCGCTCCGCATCGTCCGGGATCAGCCGGCTGAAGGGGATGTGGGGGTCGTAGTGGATCAGCACCCGGCCGATGTCGAAGACGATGTGACGGATTTCGATGGTCATGGGGTGCTCACCTTTTCCAGTATACGGGGCCGCGGCCGGAAGGCCTCCGGCATAGCCTGCTTGATTGCCTTCTTCATGACGCTCGGCAGCGCCTCGCCCGCAAGGGTTTCCTCCGGCTCCCACCAGCCCGGCCCCGTGCTCTGCCCCGCAGCGATCGCGCGGCTGACCCTGGAACGGAAGACCGTGAGGCGCAATTCGAAATGGGTGAAGACGTGGACGACGGTGCCGCAGTCGCGCCAGGCGGCGGCGAAAGGAGCTGCCTCGCTGCCGGTGGCGCCGTCCTGCCGGGCCGTCCAGTCGGTGTTCGGCACCTCGGTCATGCCGCCCAGAAGCCCGTGGCCGGGCCGCTTGCGCAGGAACACCGCGCCGGTCTCGTCGACCGCCACGAAGGCGGCCCCGAGCCGCACCGGCCTCTCCTTCCTGCCCGCCTTCACCGGAAAGCGCTCCGGGTCGTCGCTCGCAAGCGCGACGCAGGACCCGTTCACCGGACAGAGCGCGCAGGCGGGCCGCCGGGGCGTACAGATCGTGGCGCCGAGATCCATCATGGCTTGCGCGAAGTCGCCCGGCCGTTCGGAGGGCGTCATTTCGGCAACCAGCCCGCGCATCAGCGGCTTGGCGCCGGGCAGGGGGGCGTCGAGCGCATACAGCCTGGAGATAACGCGCTCGACATTGCCGTCGAGCACCGCCGCCGGCCGGTCGAAGGCGATGGCCGCGATCGCGGCCGCCGTATAGTCGCCGATGCCGGGCAACGCCTTCAGCCCGTCCTCGGTGTCGGGAAACCGCCCGCCGTGCTGGAAGGCCACGGTCTCGGCGCATTTCTTCAGGTTGCGCGCCCGCGCATAGTAGCCGAGACCGGCCCAGGCCTTCATCACCGCCTCGGTCTCGGCCTCGGCGAGATCGGTCACCGTCGGCCATTTCGAGGTGAACAGCGCGAAATAGGATTTCACCGCCTGCACCGTCGTCTGCTGCAGCATCACTTCGGAGAGCCACACGCGGTAGGGATCGGGCCGGATGCCGCGGGCGGCCATCGGCGGCGAGACGCGCCAGGGCAGGTCGCGATGATGCCGGTCGTACCAGGCGACGATCTGGCTGGTCTTCTCTGCTGCGGCGGGCGTTTTCGTCATCGGTTTGCCTGGACGCGGTAAGGAAGCGTATAACTGGCGAAGCAACGCCGTTTCTTCAAGGCAAATTTCGCCTGCCGAGGAATATTTTCCGCTGGAGTGCCTGCCGTGAATTCCCGATCCCCCCGAAAGGGCGCCCAGCAGATCAGCGAGGTCGCCAACGACCTGATCGATCCGGTCCTGGCCAAGCGCGCCGGCATCAACACCATGCTGCTCGGCTCCTGGGACGAGATCGCCGGCAGTGCCTTCGCGGAGTGCAGCCGGCCGGAGAAGATCGCCTGGCCGCGGCGGGTCTCCGAGATGGCCGGCGAGGACGGCGGCCACCAGCCCGGCACGCTCACGATCGCCTGCGAGGGCTCGCGCGCGCTGTTCCTGTCGCACCAGCAGGGCGAACTGATCCAGCGCATCAACGGCTTTTTCGGCTTCCCGGCGATCCGCCAGGTGCGGATCGTGCAGAAGCCGGTGACGCCGCCCGCACGGCGCCGCCGCGGGCCGCGGCCTTTGACCGGCGAGGCGGCACGCCATCTGGACGATCTGGTGGAGGGCATCGAGGGCGACGCGCTGAAGGCGGCGCTGAAGCGCCTCGGCACCGCCGTTCTCGGCCGCAAGGGCGAGCGACGGCGCTGAGCCGCCACCGGCATTTCCAATGCCGCGGGCTTCGTGTCGTTGCCCGGAACTGCTGCGCCGGAATTGTTCGCGGGTTGCTGCCCCTCATCCGCCTGCCGGCACCTTCTCCCCGCAGGCGGGGAGAAGGACGATTGCGGCGACGCCCTGCCTTGCTCTTTGCACAACGCAGAACGCGTCCCCTCTCCCCGCCTGCGGGGAGAGGGTTAGGGTGAGGGGCCGCCGCCGCCGCGGGGTGGCGGATAGCGCCAACTGACCAGGGGCCGAAGCCACCACCGGGCAAGCGCCGTGGGAGCGCGAAGCCATTGCTCGAGGGAGGCGGGCATCCTGCCGGGCGCACCACGCACCGGCGGACCTGCGGCACAACATCACAAGGTCACAATTCTTTGAAGGTCATGGTGTTGGCGCAGCTTGTTCGCGACAGGAAGCCGGTATATCCCGGCGATCGAAGCATTTTTACTTGTCCCCCATAGGAGAGACCATGTCCCTTTCCGAAATGAGCCCGTTCAAGCGTCTTCTGGGCGGCGTCGCCGTTGCGGCACTGGCGGCAACGCTCGTCGCCTGCAGCGAGGAGAAGAAGGAGACCGCCGCGGCTCCGGAGAACCAGGCGACCACCGAAAGCACTGCGACGCCGGCCGCTCCGGCCGCCGGTGCCGATGCCACGGCGACGACCGCTGCAGCGCCGGCTGCGACGAGCGAGGTCGCCCAGGCCGCGCCTTCGGCCGGCACGACCCCGTCCACGCCGGCCCGCGTGGAAGTTCCGCCGTCCGAGGGCGACGTCGACATGGCCAAGGTGCTCGAGCCCGGCCCGCTGCCGGAGATGGCGGTCGGCGAGGCCAACGCCCCGGTGACGATCGTCGAATACATGTCGATGACCTGCCCGCATTGCGCCCGTTTCCACAACGAGACCTTCGACGCGATCAAGGCCAAGTATGTCGACAGCGGCAAGGTGCGCTTCATCGTCCGCGAGTTCCCCTTCGACCCGCGCGCGGCGGCCGCCTTCATGCTGGCGCGCTGCGCTCCGCCCGAGCAGTATTTCCCGATGGTCTCCATGCTGTTCAAGCAGCAGGAACAGTGGGCTGCCGCGGAAAACGGCCGCGAAGCGCTGCTGCAGATGTCCAAGCTGGCCGGTTTTACACAACAGAGCTTCGAAGCCTGCTTGACGAACCAGAAACTTCTCGATGATGTGAACGCGGTCCGCGAGCGCGGTGCCAAGGAATTCGGCATCGCGGCCACGCCGACTTTCATCGTCAACGGCCAGCGCTATTCCGGAGAAATGTCGGTTGACGTCATGTCGGCCCTCATCGACAGCAAGCTCTGATCCCGGCCGCGGCCAGGCCGCGGATGGCGGGCACGTCGGCGTGTTTGCTCGGCCGGGCCGACCTTCGCGCCGACTTGTCGATCCCGCAGACCGGAAACGGCGCACGGCTCTCGTCGCGCCGATTTCGATGCCGGACGGAAGGCTCCGGCAGCCGACGCGACCGATCTCCCCCCTTGAGGGGGAGATGCCCGGCAGGGCAGAGGGGGGCGACATCGCCCCCGCGTGCCGCCGATGAAGTTTACCAAGCTTCGCCTGCAGGGCTTCAAGACCTTCGTCGAACCGACCGAATTCGTCATCGAGCGCGGGCTGACCGGCGTCGTCGGGCCGAACGGCTGCGGCAAGTCGAACCTCGTCGAGGCGCTGCGCTGGGTGATGGGGGAGAACTCCTACAAGAACATGCGCGCGTCCGGCATGGACGACGTGATCTTCTCCGGTTCCGGCAACCGCCCGGCGCGCAACACCGCCGAGGTCGGCCTCTACCTCGACAATTTCGACCGCACCGCTCCCGCCGCCTTCAACGATGCCGACGAGATCCAGGTCTCCCGCCGCATCGAGCGCGAGCAGGGCTCGGTCTACCGCATCAACGGCAAGGAGGCGCGCGCCAAGGACGTGCAACTTCTCTTCGCCGATGCCTCCACAGGCGCCCGCTCGCCGTCGATGGTCGGGCAGGGGCGGATCGGCGAGCTGATCCAGGCAAAGCCGCAGGCGCGCCGCCAGTTGCTGGAAGAAGCCGCCGGCATCTCCGGCCTGCATTCGCGCCGCCACGAGGCCGAGCTGCGCCTGCGCGCCGCCGAAACCAACCTCGAGCGCCTCGACGACGTCACCTCGCAGCTCGAGAGCCAGATCGACAGTCTCAAGCGCCAGTCGCGCCAGGCCAACCGCTTCAAGATGCTGTCGGCCGACATCCGCAAGCACGAGGCGATGCTGCTGCACATCCGCTGGGCGCAGGCGAAGGAGGCCGAGGGCGAGGCGGAAAGCCAGCTGAACCAGGCGACCTCGCTCGTAGCCGAGCGCGCGCAGGCGCAGATGGAGGCGGCGAAGGCGCAGGCGATAGCGAGCCTCAAGCTGCCGGAACTGCGCGAGAACGAGGCGAAGCTCGCAGCCGCGCTGCAGCGCCTGCAGATCGCCCGCGCGCAGCTGGAAGAGGACGCCGGCCGCCTGCTGCGCCGCCGCGACGAGCTGGCCCGGCGGCTGACCCAGCTCGCCGAGGACATCGCCCGCGAGGAGGCGATGGTCAGGGACAATGCCGCGGTTCTGGAGCGGCTTGCGGCGGAGGAACAGGAGATCGGCGAGATCCTGGGCGAGGCCGACGACCGCGCCGCCGCCGCGCGCGAGGCCATGGACGAGGCGGCCGAGCGCCTGTCGGGCAGCGAGCGCGTACTCTCCGAGATCACCGCCGAGCGCGCCGAGGCGCAGGCCGCCCGCAACCAGCTGGAAAGGACGATCCGCGACCTTGCCGACCGGCAGGCGCGGCTCGCCCAGCAGTTCACCGGCCTGAAGGCGGAGATTGCCGCCATCGACGAGCGCATCGCCGCCCTGCCGGATCCCGAGCAGAAGCGTGCCGAGGTGCAGTCGGCCGAGGCGGCGCTGGAGGAGGCCGGCGAGCGGCTGGCCGAGGCCGAGGAGGCGCTGGAGGAGGCGCGCGCGACCGAAGTCGACGCGCGCGGCCCCGTCGACGCCGCTCGCGGAAACGTCAACGCCATCGAGACCGAGATGCGCACGATCCGGCGGATGCTGGAGGCGGGTGCCGCCGGCGGCTCGTTCTCGCCGGTGGTCGAGGACGTGCAGGTCGACAAGGGCTTCGAGACGGCGCTCGGCGCAGCGCTGGGCGACGACCTGGATTCGCCCGCCGATACCGCCGCCGCCGCCCACTGGCGCTATGCCGGAGACGGCGCGGCCGATGCGTCGCTTCCCGATGGAGCGGTGCCGCTTCTGTCCCATGTCCGTGCCCCGGACGTCTTGACCCGTCGCCTGCGCCAGATCGGCGTCGTGGCGGACGAGGCTCGTGCGCTCTCGCTCCTGGCAAGCCTGGCGCCCGGCCAGCGGCTGGTGACGCGCGAGGGCGCGGTGTTCCGCTGGGACGGCCATGTCACCGGCGCCGACGCGCCGAGTGCGGCCGCATTGCGGCTGGCGCAGAAGAACCGGCTGGGTGAACTGGAGGGCGAACTGGAGGCGGCGCGCGCCGCGCTTGCGCAGGCCGAGGCGAGGCTCGCCGATGCCGGTGCGGCGATCCGCGTCGCCACGCAGGTCCAGCAGGACGCCCGCGAGGCGCAGCGGCTGGCCGTTCGAAAGCTTGCGGAAGCGCGCGAGGCGCTGGACGCCGCCGAACGCGCCTCCGGCGAGCTGATCCGCCGCCGCGCCGTGCTGGGCGAGACCAGGGCGCAGCTCGAAGCGCAGCTCGAGGAGGCAGGCGACCGGCTGGAGGAAGCGCGGGCAGCGCTGGAGGATGCGCCCGACGTCGCAGCGCTCGACCTGCGGCTGTCGCAGCAGGCCGCGAGCGTCGCCACCGACCGCGCAGCCCTTGCCGAGGCGCGCGCCTTCCATGACGGCCTGGCCCGCGAGATGGCCGAACGCCAGCGCCGGCTGGCGGCGATCGCCGGCGAGCGGGAGACCTGGCACAGCCGCGCCGCCAATGCCGAGCGCCACATCGCCCAGCTGCGCGATCGCCAGGCCGAGGCGCAGGAGGAGGCGGAGCGCATCGCCGAGGCGCCGGAAGAGATCGACGAGAGGCGCCGGTCGCTGATGAGCGAGCTCGCCCGCGCCGAGGAGGCCCGCCGCGCGGCGGCCGACCAGTTGCAGGAGGCCGAAAACGCCCAGCGCGAGGCCGACCGGATCGCCGCGACCGCGCTCTCGCAGCTTGCCGAATCCCGCGAGCAGCGCGGCCGCACCGAGGAGCGACTGGTGTCCGCCCGCGAACGCCGCCTCGACGGCGAGGCGCGCATCCGTGCGGCGCTGCATTGCGCCCCGCACGAGGCGCTGAAGCTCGCCGAGCATCAAGCCGACCGGCCGCTGCCCGATCCGCGCGACACCGAGCTGGAACTCGACCGCCTGAAGGTCGAGCGCGAACGGCTGGGGGCGGTGAACCTGCGCGCCGAGGAGGAGCAGAAGGAGCTGTCGGAGAAGCTGCAGGCGATCGTCACCGAGCGCGAGGACATCATCGAGGCGATCCGCAAGCTGCGCTCGGCGATCCAGAGCCTGAACCGCGAGGGCCGCGAACGGCTGCTGGCCGCCTTCGACGTGGTCAACGCCCAGTTCCAGCGCCTCTTCACCCATCTCTTCGGCGGCGGCACGGCCGAGCTGCAGCTGATCGAGAGCGACGACCCGCTCGATGCGGGGCTGGAGATCCTCGCCCGCCCGCCCGGCAAGAAGCCGCAGACGATGACGCTGCTCTCCGGCGGCGAGCAGGCGCTGACGGCGATGGCGCTGATCTTCGCCGTCTTCCTCACCAATCCGGCGCCGATCTGCGTCCTCGACGAGGTCGACGCGCCGCTCGACGACCACAATGTCGAGCGCTACTGCAACCTGATGGACGAGATGGCCGCCTCCACCGAGACCCGCTTCGTCATCATCACCCACAACCCGATCACCATGGCCCGCATGAACCGCCTGTTCGGCGTCACCATGGCCGAGCAGGGCGTCTCCCAGCTCGTCTCCGTCGACCTGCAGACGGCGGAGCAACTGCGCGAGGCGGTGTAGGCGGGGGAGCAGGCGCTCCTTTCGGATGCTTCCGGAACATGGTACGTTTCGCTCGATACGGAGATGCCGGATGAACCTGTCGATCAGCAAGGACCTTCAGCAGTATATCGACGACGAAGTCGAAAGCGGCCGCTTTGGCGATGCCAGTGCCGTCGTCAACGATGCGCTTCGTCTGCATGAGGCCTATTTAGGCCGCCTGCGCGAGGAAATCGGCAAGGGGCTGGACGACATGGCCAACGGACGCCACCGCGCCATCACGGCAGCGGAATTTCTGGCACGCGCAAGGTCCAACGTCTCCTGAGCGTTGCGTCCTTCCAGTTCACCGACAGCGCGACGGCGGATGTCGACGCCATCCTGTCCTATACGCTGAAGACCTGGGGCGATGATCAGGCCGTGGCCTATGTGGGCGGTTTGTATGAGCTTCTCGGCCTGCTGTCGGCCAATCCGGCGAGCGGCCGGCTGCGCCGGGACCTGTCTCCGGAGCTGCGAAGCTTTCCCTATCGGGAACATGTCGTCTTCTACGTGCCTTCAGGGGACGGCATCATGGTCATTCGCGTTCTCCATGGCCGCCAGAGCGTCCGCTCCTTGCTTTCTTCGCCCTGACGGAACCATTCCCCGACTTCCGCATTCTCTTCCGCGCCGGCCGCCATGGCCGGGAAGGAAGGGGACATTGATGTCGAGAAACGCACTTTACATGATCATCGGCGCGCTCATCGTGGTCGTCGCAGGCTTCTCCTATTACGCCTATCAGGAGGAGCAGAAGCCGGACGGGGTCGAGATCCAGATCGGCAAGGACGGACTTTCGGTCCAGGAAAACTGAGCCTCCTTCGCCCGTCGCAGCCGGCCGGCCGCCGGGGCGGCGGGGCGTTGATCGCGCGGCGGGCGGCTCCGCGCGACGGCCGCCGCCGTCGCCGGTCGCGTCCATTGTGCGTCGCAGCATTTTCTCCCTTCCGCTCCGTTCCCAACCTGTGCCATATGCTGTAAATCTGTCACAATAGACTGTTTCGGGTGGAGAACAGCAATGCAGAAGTGGGTCTATGCCTTCGGTGGGGGAAGCGCCGAGGGGAGCGCCGCCGACCGCGACCTCCTGGGAGGGAAGGGCGCCAATCTCGCCGAGATGTGCAATCTCGGCCTGCCCGTGCCGCCCGGCCTTACCATCGTCACCGCCGCCTGTACCCACTACTATGAGAACGGCAGGACCATTCCCGACAGCCTGAAGGACGAGGTCCGCGCCGGCCTGCGGAAGATGGAGGAGGTCACCGGCCGCACATTCGGCCACAACGAGCGGCCGCTGCTTCTCTCCGTCCGCTCCGGCGCCCGCGCCTCCATGCCCGGCATGATGGACACCGTCCTCAATCTCGGCCTGAACGACGATACTGTTCAGGCGCTCGGCCACGATGCCGGCGACGCCCGCTTCGCCTGGGACAGCTACCGCCGCTTCATCCAGATGTATGCCGACGTCGTCATGGGGCTGGACCACGAGGTCTTCGAGGAGATTCTGGAGGACGAGAAGGCCCGCTTCGGTCATGAGCAGGATACCGAGCTCTCCGCCGTCGAATGGCAGCACGTCATCGCCCGCTACAAGGAAACGATCGAGGACGAGCTGGGAGAAAGCTTCCCCCAGGACCCCGAGGTCCAGCTCTGGGGCGCGATCGGCGCGGTCTTTTCCAGCTGGATGAACGCCCGCGCCGTCACCTATCGCACCCTCCACAACATTCCCGCCGAATGGGGCACGGCCGTCAACGTCCAGGCCATGGTGTTCGGCAACCTCGGCAATTCGTCCGCAACCGGCGTCGCCTTCACTCGCAACCCCTCGACCGGCGAGAACGCGCTCTATGGCGAGTTCCTGGTCAACGCCCAGGGCGAGGATGTCGTCGCCGGCATCCGCACGCCGCAGAACATCACCGAGTGCGCCCGCATCGCTTCCGGCTCGGACCGGCCCTCGCTGGAAAAGCTGATGCCGGAGGCGTTTGCCGAGTTCACCGACATCTGCGCGACGCTCGAGCGCCACTATCGCGACATGCAGGACCTGGAGTTCACCATCGAGCGCGGCAAGCTGTGGATGCTGCAGACGCGCTCCGGCAAGCGCACCGCCAAGGCGGCGCTGAAGATGGCGGTCGACATGGCCGAGGAGGGGCTGATCAGCCGGGAGGAGGCCGTCGCCCGCATCGACCCGACCTCGCTCGACCAGCTCCTGCATCCGACGATCGATCCGCGCGCGCGCCGCGAGGTGATCGGCGCCGGCCTGCCGGCCTCGCCGGGCGCGGCCACCGGCGAGATCGTCTTCACCTCCGAGGAGGCCGTCCACGCGCAGGACGAGGGCCGCAAGGTGATCCTCGTCCGCGTCGAGACGAGCCCGGAGGATATCCACGGCATGCACGCCGCCGAGGGCATCCTCACCACCCGCGGCGGCATGACGAGCCATGCGGCCGTCGTTGCCCGCGGCATGGGCACTCCTTGCGTCTCCGGCGCCGGCACCCTGCGCGTCGACCTGCGCAACGAACTCCTGATCGCGCAGGGGACGACGCTGAGGAAGGGCGACGTCATCACCATCGACGGCGGTTCGGGCCAGGTGCTGAAGGGGGCGATCCCGATGCTGCAGCCGGAGCTTTCCGGCGATTTCGGCCGCATCATGGAATGGGCCGACCAGACGCGGCGGATGAAGGTGCGCACCAATGCCGAAACGCCGGCCGATGCCCGCGCCGCGCGCTCCTTCGGCGCCGAGGGGATCGGCCTCTGCCGCACCGAGCACATGTTCTTCGAGGACGGGCGCATCAACGTCATGCGCGAGATGATCCTCGCCGGCGACGAGGCCGGGCGGCGCGCGGCCCTCGCCAAGCTCCTGCCGATGCAGCGGTCGGACTTCGTCGAGCTGTTCGAGATCATGCACGGCCTGCCCGTCACCATCCGCCTGCTCGACCCGCCGCTGCACGAGTTTCTGCCGAAGACCGACGAGGAGATCGCCGAAGTCGCAGCCCATCTGGGCTTCGATCCGGCGGAACTGCGCCAGCGCGTCGATGCGCTGCACGAGTTCAACCCGATGCTCGGCCACCGCGGCTGCCGGCTCGCCATCTCCTATCCGGAGATCGCCGAGATGCAGGCGCGCGCGATCTTCGAGGCCGCCTGCCAGGCGGCGAAGGAGACTGGCGCTGCGGTCGTGCCCGAGATCATGGTGCCGCTCGTCGGCCTGAAGTCGGAGCTCGACTACGTCAAGGCGCGGATCGAGGCGGTCGCCAGGGAGGTCATCGCCGAGGGCGGTGTCGCGATCGAATACCTGGTCGGCACGATGATCGAGCTGCCCCGCGCCGCCCTGCGCGCCCATGTCATCGCCGAATCGGCCGAGTTCTTCTCCTTCGGCACCAACGACCTGACGCAGACCACCTTCGGGATCTCGCGCGACGACGCCTCGCAGTTCCTCACCACCTACCTGCAGAAGGGCATCGTCGAGCGCGATCCCTTCGTCCAGCTCGATTTCGACGGGGTGGGGGAACTGATCCAGATCGCCGCAGAGCGCGGCAGGCGCACCCGCAACGACCTCAAGCTCGGCATCTGCGGCGAGCATGGCGGCGACCCGGCTTCGATCCGCTTCTGCGAGGAGGCCGGTCTCGACTACGTCTCCTGCTCGCCCTTCCGCGTGCCGATCGCCCGCCTCGCAGCCGCCCAGGCGGCCTTCACCGGACGCGGCGGCCGCTGACCGCCGGCGGCGGCCCGCCTACCAGCCGGGTCCGTACCAGTTGCGATAAGGCCCGGGGCCATACCCGTCGCCATAGAGGAAGGCGCGGCGGTCGGCGTCGCGGTTGAGGTCGATGCGCTGCAGGCAGGTGGCGAAGGCGTTGGTGCCGCGCCGGAAGCCGTAGTCGAGGCATTGCCTCTCGTCGGCGGCGCGCCGCTGCTCGGGGGTTATCGTCTGGCAGCCCGCAAGCAGTCCGGCTGCCGCAGCCACCGAAACAAGGATGGGCGCACGCATTCGGACCTCCATGGCGGCGGATGACCGCCGTTGTCATGAAGGCAATATAGGCGCCGCGCCGGCGGCTGCAAGGTTGTGCGGAGCGGCTACTGCAGCGATCGCTGCATGCGTTCCAGCACGCCGACGAAGGAGTGGGCGAAGTTCTTCAGGTCGCTGGTTTCCTCGCTCGGATCCTCGACGCGGATGCCGGTGCCGCCGTCGTCCAGAAGCGCGAAGACGATCTTCAACCCGTCGCCGTTCGCCTCGGGAATGCGCAAGGCGGCAATGCGCCGGCAATCGGCGGCAAGGCCGGAAGCGGGGAGGTCGAACAGGAACTCGCCGCCGAGCGCGCCTGCGGCGCGGCGGACCGCATCGGAGAAACCGTCCTCATCCGCCGCAACGCCGTCGAGCGACAGCTCCAGTTCCACGAGCTCGAGGTCGGGGGCCGGATCGCCGGAAGGCGGCGGCAGCGCCAGCGGCTGCGCCTGAACGGTCGTCGGTGTCTGCAACATCGGTAAACCTCTCCCTGTTGTTCGCCCGATTGATTTGTCCCCATCGGAAAAATCGTTAAGGAGCGTGTCATTTTTGCGGCACACAAGGCTAAACCGGGCCCTGGCGTCGTGTTCCACTTATGAGTGCGGCGGCCGCATTGACGAAACGCCGCCGCCGCTTCATCACTGTCGGCGGCAAAACTGCGTGGATCGCCGGTTCGACGATGCGATGCTGCGGCAGAACTTCGGCGGAGGCGGATGGTTCCTTTCGACCTGCGCTGCTATTGGGGATTTGAGGATGCGGGCGCCAGCGCGTATCCTGCTTTGACAATCGGAAGCGCGCCTGGTCCTTGCGGGACCGGCGCTGAGACTGGCAGCGAGGTTCGGCCCGATGGCAATGGCCATTCGATATGAGCGCCCCTATTCCCATTCCGCCCATTGGGCGCGGCGTCTCGCCTGGCTCGGGCTGGTCGTCTTCATCGCCGCCGCCGTTTCCCATCGCTTCGGGCCGCTGACGACGCCGCATTTCCTGGTGCTCGCCGGCACCGGTGCCGCCCTTTCGCTGCTGGCGGTGGTGCTGGCGGGCATCGGCTTCATCCGCCTCTGGCAGGTGGGCGCGCGCGGCGGCAAGGCCGCCTTCGTGGCGCTTCTCCTCGCCGCCCCGCCGCTCGTCGTCGCGGGCTATGCGGCCCATGCCTATCTCACCCGGCCGATGATCTACGACGTGACGACGGATCCGTTTTCCTCGCCGCCATGGCTGAAGGTGCCCGTCGCCCGCCAGGATTTCCTCGAGCGGCCGCCGGTGACGCTCAGGGACCGCGAGATCCAGGCGGAAGCCTATCCCGAGCTCACCGGGCGGCGCTACGAGGGCGCGCTCGACCGGGTGCTCGAGGGCGTGCGCAAGGTGGCCGACGAACAGGGCATCGTCTTCTCCGAGGAGGCGGGGCTGGAAAACGTCATCTCCGACCTCGAGGACCTGGCGGTGAAGCCGGACGACACCAGCGGCGAGAGCGCGATCACCGTGGTCCCGGTCCCCTCCGCCCGTCCGCTCGAGGAAGGCTTCCTGCCGCGGGTCGGCGGGCCGAGCGACGTGCTGCTGCAGGGCGAGTGGCGCTCGCTCGTCTTCGGCTTCCGCTTCGACGTCTCCATCCGATTGCGCGAAGAGGCGGAGACGGCGCTGGTCGACATGCGCGTCGCCTCGCGCTACGGCCCGCACGACCTCGGCCTCGGCGCCGCCTTCGCCGAGCGCTACCTGAAGGCGCTCGATGCCGAACTCCTGGGGATCGCCGGCAACTGACGCCGCATTTCAGAGCCGTCGCGGACAGCGTCAGGCCGGCAGGTAGATCCCCTTCAACAGCGGCGGGCCGTCGGTTACGACCTCTCCGCGCTCGACCAGATCCTCCAGATGCGCCAGCACCGACAGCGCCGCAGCACCGTGCAGGCGCGGGTCGGTATCCTTGTAGATCACCTTGACCATGTCGGCGATCTGCCTGTCGCCCTTGCGGATGCGCTCCTTCACCGCATATTCGCGCATCTTGCGGTGGATCTTCAGGCCGCGCAGGAAGGCGGCCGGATCGCCGACGGGGCCGCCGTGGCCGGGCAGATAGAGCCGGTCGTCGCGCTGCATCAGCATGTCCAGCGAGGCCATGTACTCGGCCATCGACCCGTCCGGCGGCGCGACGATCGTCGTCGCCCAGGCCATCACGTGGTCGGCCGAAAAGAGAATGCCGGTGCCGTCGAGCGCAAAGGCCGCATGGTTGGCCGTGTGCCCGGGGGTCAGGAGCGCCGTCAGCGACCAGCCGTCGCCGTCGATCCGCGCGCCGTGGGAGAGCGCGACATCCGGCACGAACGCGGTGTCGGAGCTCTCCGAGAACGGATTGGTCTCGCCGGCGTGCAGCGGCCGCGACGAGCGGTGCGGCCCCTCGGCGACGATCACCGCTCCGGTCTCCGCCTTCAGCCGCCGGGCGAGCGGCGAGTGGTCGCGGTGGGTGTGGCTGACGGCGATATGGGTGACCTCCCGCCCTTTCAGCGCCGCCATCAGCGCCCGGAAATGCGCCTCGTCCTCCGGGCCGGGGTCGATCACCGCCACCGACCGGTCGCCGACGATGTAGCTGTTGGTGCCATGGAAGGTGAAGGGGCCGGGGTTGTTCACCGTGATGCGCTGCACGCGCTCGGCCACCGGCACCGCCTCGCCATGGGCGGGCTGGAAGGCAAGATCGAAGGCCGGCACCTGTTCCCTGTTTGCGTCTGTCACCTGTCTCTCATCCTCGCTTTCCGCTCGCGGTCCGGTTTCTCAGGCCCGCCTCACAGGCCGGTCTCCCGGGCCGGTGTCGTTCCGGTATTCGCAGGTCCGCTTCTCTGGCCGGTCTCTCCGGCCGGTCGCGGGCCCGTCGCTCAGGCCCGGCTTCCGGACCAGTGTCTCGGGCCGATGGTCGCAAGGCCGTCAAAGCACCCCGCATCGCCGGCCCGGTTGCGGACCCGGTTGCAGACCCGGTTCCAGACCCGGTTCTGGCCCGGTTTCTGGCCCAGTTGCCGCCCCGCCTGCCGGCCCCGCTTGCGGGCCTTCTCACTTGTATTCGATCTCGATGAAGCTCATCGGCTCGCTGCCGCCGTTGACGACGTTGTGGGCCACGCCGGCCTCGCGCCGGTAGACCGCGCCCGCCTTGCTCGTCACCCGCCGTTCGCCCTCCCGGTCCTCGATCAGGAAGTGGCAGTCGGTCATCGGCACCACCACATAGCCGAGCCCGTGCACGTGGTGGCCGGTGGCCGCACCGGGCAAGAAGTCCCAGCGGGTGATGCGCACGACGGCATCGTCGAGCAGAACGGTCGAAAGGGCAGGCGGGCGGGCGGAATAGCCGGGCATGAACGGATCCTGTTGCACGTGCCCGGCCATTGTTATCGCCCCGCCCGCCGCCACGCAAAGGAAAAGGGGAAACGCGCCGCCCATCGTCCGCTGCCTGTCACCCGCTCCCCGCACGCCCGCCGCCGGCCGCCCGGGCCGCCGCCCCGGCCACCCGCCGCCCGGCCAGATCCTCCCGCCTTTCCGGCAGCGACGTCGCGAAGCCTGCGGGGGCATTGCCTGCAGCGACGAAAATTCCCCCGATGGTGATTGCCCGCTCGCCGCAGCTTTGCTATCAGGCGCCATCCCGCGAAGCGGCAAGCCGCCGCTTCGACCCGGCATTGGGGCGTCGCCAAGCGGTAAGGCACCGGTTTTTGGTACCGGCATTCCCAGGTTCGAATCCTGGCGCCCCAGCCATTTCATCAATCCATCCTGAACGGTACGGCGCCGGCCGCCGATCGCTTCGTGCGGCCTGGTCCGGTCACAACTCATTCTGGCGATTATTTTGATTGACTAGGAAACAAAACCCCTATAGTTTCCTAGTCAACAAACGCGAGCCGCCATGACCGACACAGCAACCATATCCTCCCTCGACACCCACCTGGGCTACTGGCTCCGGGCGGTCTCGAACAGTGTCTCGCAAGGGTTCGCGCGGAAGCTCGAGGAGGAGGGGGTGACGGTGGCGGAATGGGTGTTCCTGCGCATGCTCTTCGATTTCGAGGCGGTTTCGCCGTCCGAACTCGCGGGCGCGATGGGCATGACGCGGGGGGCGATCTCGAAGCTTGCCGATCGGCTGGTGGCCAAGGATCTGGTCGAGCGCCGGGCGAGCCTGTCCGACGGGCGCGCCCAGACGCTCGCCTTGCGGCCTGCGGGGCGGGCGCGGGTGCCGGTGCTGGCCGCGCTCGCCGACCGCAACGACGTCGAATTCTTCGGCGTGCTCGAGGAGGACGAGCGCCGCGAGCTCGACAGACTGCTGCGGAAGATCGTCTCCGAACGGGGATTGCCGGTAGTGACGACCGACTGACACCTGTCGCGCAAACGTCTGCAGCGGTCAGCCGCCGCCGACAGGCGGGAAACCGGGGCTGAAGCGCGTCGCCGGAACCCGGTTTGGCGCGACGGGCGCTCGGGGCCGCGCCCCAGCGCAGCGCACGATGAACGACAACACCGGGTGAGAGGAAAGGAGTGCGCCATGGACGCGCAACTGCGAACCATTGCCGAAAGGTGCCGCGCCGGCGCCTATTCGGGTAGGATGACCTTCCCCGAAATCGTCGCCACGCTGATGGCCGCCGGCTTCGATGGGTATTTCGTCGACTACCGCAGCGCCACCACCACCTACTATCTGCCGGATGACGCAAGCGTCGTCCTCGGCAACGAACCGACCGATGGCAGCCTCGCAGCCGCCTTCGACGCGGCCGGCGTCGCGGCGGAGGTGCGGCGGGCGCAGGAAAACGCGCCGGACTACACCTACAGGGGCTTCTGCACCAGGGTGAAGGCACACGGCTGCGCCGGCTACCTCGTCTCCTTCCCGGGCCGCCGTGTCGTCTATTTCGGCCGGACGGGGGAGATCCATGTCGAGCATTTTCCGACCTGACGCAGGCGGGGAGCGGCCAGGGACAGGGACAGGGACAGGGGCAGGAGCGCGGACGGCCGCCGGCCGCCGGCAAGGCATGCCGTCCCGCGATCCACCAAGGCCATCTGCAGGCTCCGCCGCCGGCCGGCTCCCGGCGCGGCAGGTCAGTGGGCAGCCCCTCAGGCCCGCACTCAGGCCAGCCCTCAGGTCCCCCCTCAGCGCAGCGCCCTGTGCCAGCCCGCGGCCACGGCCTGTTCCTCGCTGCAGAACCAGCGCTCGCCGTCGGCGGGATGGATGCGGATCGCGCCGTAGCGGTCCTGCCCGGGCAGATAGTAGGCGCGGGTGCCGTCGACGAGGTCGATATTGCCCTTGATCTGGCAGTCGGCCACGGCCGCGCCGAAGGCGGCGACCAGCCCGGCGCCGCTCAGCATGTCGAAGATGAAGAACACGAGCCCGACACAGATCAGGCCCGGAATGGCTGACACAAGCGGCAGGTTACGACGCCGGTCGTCCTGCCTATGCTCGGCAAATTTCGGGTGCATCATACGCCCTCCAGCATGGCGCCATGATCGCGCCCACCCGTTGCCGCCGGCTTAAGAAACGCTGTTATTGCAGAATAAAAGGATATTCTAAAATTTTAACGATCGGTTAGCGCGAGCCGGATGGCCGCCGGCCGGCGCGGCCGTTGCCGCCGATAGCTGTTGCCGGCCTCTCGCCGTCCCATCGCCCGCTCTCAGCGCCGGGCGAGGCCGCCGATGGGGATGATCTCGGGCGCGGCCGGATGCCATTCTCCGCCCTGCCAGTCGCCCGCCCAGCGGGAAGCCGCGAGCCCGGCTGCCGCAAGCAGCGCCTCGAGCCCGTCCTTCGGCGTGAACAGGATCTGCGAGGTTGCCGACAGCTGCCGGCCGTCCGCTGCGATGCGATAGTGCGTCTCGTAGGTGGCGATGCCGGTCGCCCCGTCGTAGGCCACGTCGTTCCAGGCGGTCACCCGTCCGAGGCTTTCATGGACGAGCACGCGTTCGGAGGCCTGCGGCACCCATTCCTCCCATTCGCGGGCGGCGGGATTGCGGCTGTCGAAGACGAAGCGGCCTTCCGGCGACAGATGGGCGGCGATGGTGGCCAGTGCCGCGCGCTGGTCGGCCTCGGTGAGGAAGACCTGGAAGGCGTGGCCGGTCATGACAACGAGATCGAACGTCTCGCCGAGGCGGATCGCGCGGGCGTCGCCCTCGATGAAGCGGACCGCCGCAGCGCCCGGCTTGGCGCGGGCGATGTCGAGCATGGCGGTTGCCGGGTCCACGCCGACGACACGCCGGCCGCCGCCGAGCGCAATGGCCAGTTCGCCGGTGCCGCAGCCGAGGTCCAGCACCGATAAGGCATCGGCCGCAAGCGTGCTGCAGAAGTCGAGATCGGCGCCCCAGCCGTTCTCCAGGTCGTAGAAGCCGGCAAGGGCCGCATCGTCGAAGAGGCGATCGAAGGCGGGCATGCGGCTGTCTCCTCTTTCAGGCTGCCCCGCCCGCGCCGGCGCGAGGGCAGGGGAGGGGATGGGCCCGGCATCGATGCCGGCGGGAAAAAGCGCAGGCCGGGGTGTGCCCCCGGCCCCGACGATCGAGCGAGCGGTTCGATCGGGCAAACGACCGGGCCGATCAGGCCACCCGATCAGGCCTTGGGGGCCGCGTCCAGCACCCGCTCACAATGCGAGGGGCCGCCCTTCGGGTCCTTGCGGTCGACGACGGTGCGGATCTTGCGGATGCGGTAGTCCTCGCTGACGCCGAGCTCGACCTGGCAGGCCCTGCGGTTGATGAAGCCACCGCGCCAGGAATAGAGGGTCAGGCCGTTCGAGCCGGCGACGTCGTTGATCGGCGGACCGTAGGCGGCGAAGAATTCGCCGGCGGTGTGGCCGATCCAGCGGCTTTCGAGCGGCGTGGTCGGCGCCGACGGCGCGACGGAGGTGCAACCGGTGACGGCAAGCGCGAGGCCTGCCAGAAGGGCGAAGCGGAAGGTCATGGCCAAATCCTTGGGCGTGGTGCGGGCGAAGGCTCTTGGGAGCGCGGTCCGTGCTCTAGCGCAGGCCTCGGTCAAGGGGAATCGCTTCTTGCGCCGGGAAGCTTTGTCCACCTCACCGCGCCTTCAAGTTTGACCGAATTGCAACACTTTGGCCCCGGTGCCGCAGGTTGCGACGACGGCGCCTGTCGCGCAGGAGGACGGGCGGCAGTCTTGCCCCTGGGCCGGAGCCGGGCCTCGGCAGAGGCGCGGCCGCTAAAGCGGCGCTATGCGGGGGCCGTCACCAGAAATCCTTGTGGCCGTCCGCGATCGCCTCTTCGAGTTCAGGGAACGGGCCACGGACCGCCACAGGGCGCCGCCCGGCGGAAAACACCTGCCGGCAGCTCAGGTCGAGGGTCAGGTTCTCCGGGTTGTCCCCGGTCAGTTCGGCCAGGCGCCTTTCGCTGAGACCGTAGACCACGGTGCCGATCCCGGCCCAGTAGCTGGCCCCGGCGCACATGCAGCAGGGCTCGACCGAGGTCACCAGCGTGCATCGTGCGAGAAAGGCCGGGTCGTACTGCCGTGCGGCGGCACGCGCCACGTTGGCCTCGGCGTGGCCGACGCCGCGGTCCTGCGCGTAGGTGTTGCCCGATGACAGAAGCACTTCGCCCTCCGGCCCGACCAGCAGCGCCCCGAAGGGATGATTGCCGCCGGCCCGGCTCGCAGCGGCGATGTCTACGGCGAGACGCAGATAGTCTGTATCGCTCTTCATGGCGGTCTCCCTGGGCTGTCCATCCGCATGCCCGCGCAAAGGCCCTTCGCCCGGCATCCATATTCCGGGAGCGCCCGGGAGTTGTCCAGCCATGGTCTCATGCGCGCCGGCGGGGTCGGCCGGAGTGCTCGGCGACGAGGCCGCCGGCAGTCGCGCGCGCCGGTTGCCGGCGCTTGCCTCGGCGTTCCGGCCTCGCTATCCATAGGCGCCATGACACTCGAATCCGTCCGCAAGTTCTTCCAGGCGCACGCGCCCGAGATCGAAATCCTCCAGACCGAGGAAAGCTCGGCGACCGTGGCGCTCGCCGCCGCGGCGCATGGCGTGGCGCCCGAGCAGATCGCCAAGACCATCTGCCTGCGCGTCGGCGAGGAGACGATGCTGATCGTCGCCAGCGGCACCGCCCGCCTCGACAATCGCAAGTTCAAGGATCGCTTCGGCGGCAAGGCGCGCATGCTCGATGCCGAGCAGGTGGTGCAGGTCACCAGCCATCCCGTCGGCGGCGTCTGCCCGTTCGGCCTTCCCTCCGCAGTGCCGGTCTATTGCGACGTGTCGCTGAAGCCGTTCGACGAGGTCGTGCCCGCCGCCGGCGCCACCAATGCCGCCGTCCGCATCCCCACCGAGAAGATGGTGCAGCTGGTCGGCGGTACCTGGGTCGATGTCTGCCAGTGACGACAAAGGTCTGACAAGGGCCCGACAAGGGCCTGGCGCAATCGTCCGGAACGGCAGGTGATATAATACCAAGGCGCGCGGTGACAGAACCCTCGGAACCTATGGGTTCCGTCGTCGAGACTTGCTATATGGCAATTCGGCGCAACGCCCCCGCACTCACCTATGGTAGGCTGATCCCATGGCCGACGGCAGCAGCGACGACTTCTTCCGCAACCTCCCGAGCTTTTCGGACTTCGAGGCCGTGGCGGATGTGCGCAACTATCATCCCCTGCCGGACGGCTGGGTGCTGGTCCTGGCCGATATCGTCGATTCCACCGGCGCGATCGAGGCGGGCCGCTACAAGGCCGTCAACATGGCCGGCGCCAGCGTCATTTCCGGCGTCCTGAACGCCACCGGCCGGCACGACCTGCCCTATGTCTTCGGCGGCGACGGGGCGATGGTCGCCGTGCCGCCGAGCCTCGCCGAGGCGGCGAGACGAGGGCTGTCGGCGGTGCAGCGCTGGTCGCTCGAGGAGCTCGGCTTCCAGATGCGCGGCGCGGTCGTGCCGATCGCGACGGTGCGCGCCGCCGGGCAGGACGTGCTGGTGGCGCGCTATGCCGCAAGCGACCTCGTCTCCTATGCGATGTTCGCCGGCGGCGGCGCGGCCTGGGCGGAACGGCGCATGAAGGCGGGCCTCGACGCCAATCCGACGGCACCGCCCGGCACGCGGCCGGACCTTGTCGGCCTGTCCTGCCGCTGGAACCCGATCGCCGCCCGTCACGGCGAAATCGTGTCGATCATCGCCGTTCCCGCCGAGGGGGCCTCCGAGGCGGCCTTCCGGGCGCTGATCGCCGATGTCGTGGCGCTCGCCGCCCGCGAGGTGCGCGGCGGCCGGCCGATCGAGGTGGAAGGCCTCCATCTCGGCATCAGCCGGGCGTCGCTCGACATGGAGGCGCGGGCGGCGGTACCGCGCGGCCGGCGCTTTCGGCGCAAGCTCTTCATCGCCGCGCAATATGTGCTGATGCGGCTTCTGACCGCCTTCGGCCTCACCCTCGGCCGCTTCGACCCGCACCGCTATCGCGACGACATCGTCGCCAACTCCGATTTCCGCAAGTTCGACGACGGGTTGAAGATGACGCTCGACCTGGAGGAGCAGCGGATCGAGGCGATCGAGGCGCGGCTGGAAGCGGCGCGCCAGGCCGGCATCTGCCACTATGGCCTGCACCGCCAGGCCTCGGCGCTGATGACCTGCGTCGTGCCCACCCCGCTCGCACGCGATCATGTCCACTTCATCGACGGCGCCGCCGGCGGCTATGCGCTCGCAGCCAGCCGGCTGAAGAGCGCGATGCGGCGCCCCGATGCCGCCGCGGCCGTAAGCTAGGCGTCCGCGCTCCCCGCTCGAAAAATGTCGCCGTCGCCGCAACCGGGCGCGATCTTGCCAAGATCAGCAAGCATGCTGGAGGCAGTCGCCCGAATTCAGGAACCGGTTTCGGGAAGGGTGCCAGGGGCGCGACGGGCGCAGAGCCGCCGCCAGAGGGTGCCGCAGCCGACCGGAGGCCGGGCCTCAGGAGGAGGACGCATGCGATTGGTACGCCCTTTTCTCGTGTTCGTTGTCGTGGTCGGCGGGACCATGGCGTCCGGCAACCCGCGGCCCGCCAGGGCGCACAGCTTCTACGATCTGGAATGCTGTTCCAACCGCGATTGCATGCCCGTCCCCGACGAGGAGATCATGGCGACGAAGGAGGGCTGGCGGGTGCGCACCACCGGCGAGGTCATCGGCTATGACAGCTGGCCGATCAAGCACTCCCCGGACGGCCGCTTCCATCGCTGCGCCGGCCTCGGCAATTTCGGGCCCAAGGGCAGGACTCAGTGCCTCTATGTGCCGGATTTCGGTCAATGATCGGTGAGGGGTGATTGAAGAGCGGCGCGACTGCCCCACCTCTTGTCAAAAGAGGATCGCGCCATGTCACCTGAACTGCCGATGTTTCTCATGCAATGCGCCGCCCTGCTCCTGCTCGCAGGCGCCTTCTGCATCCGCGGCGCGGGCGACTAGCCGTGCCGCATGGCTGCAGAAACGAAAAAAGCCCGGATGACCGGGCTTTTCGGCTGGTCGGAGTGGAGTGATTCGAACACTCGACCCCCTCGTCCCGAACGAGGTGCGCTACCAGGCTGCGCTACACTCCGTGACCAGCGGCGTCCGTATAGAACAGGGTTTTGGTTTCGACAAGCGGAAAAAAACAAAAAAATTCGTGTGCCCACAGCCCGCGGCCGGGGAGGGGATCCGAGGCGGCTTCCGCCGGAACTTCCGTCGCGCACGTGCGTTTGGCGGCAATGCAAGCGATCTTCGACGACATCTTCATGACGACCGAGTTGCCGCTGTCGGTCATCATCGCCCGGCTGACCGGCGCCGTCCTGTTCGGCGCCCTCATCGGTCTCGAGCGGGAAACGCGCAATCACCCCGCCGGGCTGCGCACCCATATCCTTGTCAGCCTCGCCGCCGCCGTGATCGCCGTCATCTCGGTGGAGATGGTGCACCTGCAGCATCTTGACGACGAGCAGGTGCGCATCGATCCGCTGCGCGTCGTCGAGGCGGTGACGTCGGGCGTGGCTTTTCTTGCCGCCGGCATGATCATCTTCTCGCAGGGCAAGGTGAGGAACCTGACGACCGGCGCCGGCATGTGGCTTTCCGGCGGCGTCGGCCTGTCGGTCGGGCTCGGATACTGGGCGATCGCCGCCTTCTCAACCCTTGCCTGTCTTGCTGTTCTCAATATACTTGGGCGGCTGGTAGCGGACGATGCACAGACGCAGGAAGGGGCAGGGGACGAGGCCGGCGCGCAACCGGCGGCACAGGATCGCATTTCCACGACGGACGAGGCAAAACGGGTTTAGCCGTGCCGAATTGAACGACATGGTAGAATTTTGCTTTAGATGTCTCTAAAATGCCCTCTTGCCGCCATTTTGTACTATTGATTTGTGAATAATACCGATCGTATATCGTCTTTACTCTGAGACGACACACCTGCCTTTGTCTGCGGCCGCCCCGACGGACCGACATGGCAGGTTTTTCGTGTTTTGATGTCGATGCCGACTATCGGTGGAAAGAGGGCAAAACGTGGCAATTTCTGCTGGCAATGCCGGTGCGGACGAACTTCGCGCCGCACTGAAGGAGAGCGCCCAGGCGTTTCTCGCGATGGGGCTGTTCAGCTTCTTCGTCAATCTCCTGGTCCTGACCGGACCGCTGTTCATGCTCCAGATCTACGATCGCGTGCTCGCGTCGCGGTCTGAAGCGACGCTCGTGGCGCTGACGGGCCTGATCGTCGGCCTCTTTGCCATCATGGGCGTGCTCGACCACATCCGCTCCCGGCTTGCCGCCCGCGTCGGCGCGAGGTTCCAGGCCAAGTTCGACAAGCGCGTGTTCAACGCCGTGCTCGACCGAACCGGCCTCAACGCCCGCGGCATCTCGACGCTGACCGGCATGCGCGACCTCGACGCCATCCAGAAGGCGCTGTCGTCGCCGGCCGTCTTCACCGTCTTCGACATTCCCTGGACGCCGTTCTTCCTCTTCGTCATCTTCATGTTCCATCCCTGGATGGGCATTCTCGGCGTCGCCGGCGGCCTCGTGCTCGTGGCGCTCACCTGGCTGAACCAGAACGGCACCAAGGGCGACCAGGAGCGCGCCATGGTGGCCGGCCGCCAGAGCGACGAGATGACCCAGACGCTGCAGAAGGAAAGCGACACGGTGCGCGCGCTCGGCATGCGCCGCTCGGTGGCCGCCCGCTGGCAGGTGCTGCGCGACCGCGCGCTCGAGGCCAATATCCGCTACAGCGACAGCAACGGCTTCTACGCGATCTCCTCGAAGACCTTCCGCGTCTTCCTGCAGTCGGCCATCCTTGCGCTCGGCGCCTATCTGGTGCTGCAGAACGAGATCTCCGCCGGCGCCATGATCGCAAGCTCGATCATCATCGGCCGCGCGCTCGCCCCGATCGAGGGCGCCATCGGCCAGTGGGCGCTCGTCCAGCGCGCCTTCCAGGGCTGGCGGCAGCTTTCGGAGCTGCTGTCGAAGGTGCCGGAAGAGGAGAACCGCACGGCGCTGCCCAAGCCGCGTGCGATCCTCGAGGTCAACCAGGTCACTGCCATCCCGCCCGGCGAGAAGGTCGCGACCCTGCGCATGCTCAGCTTCGACCTCGGCCCCGGCCAGGCGCTCGGCGTCATCGGCCAGAGCGCGTCGGGCAAGTCGACGCTCGCCCGCATCCTCACCGGCATCTGGCCGCCGGCCGGCGGCAACGCCCGCCTCGACGGCGCCTCGCTGGAGCAGTACGGCTTCGACGGCCTTGCCGACCACGTCGGCTACCTGCCGCAGGACGTCGTGCTGTTCGAAGGCACGGTGGCCGAGAACATCGCCCGCATGCAGGTCAATCCCGACGCGGAGAAGGTCGTGGCCGCCGCCAAGAAGGCCGGCGCCCATGACATGATCCTGCGCCTGCCGGACGGCTACGACACCCGCCTGCCGGCGAGCGGCGGCCGGCTCTCGGGCGGCCAGAAGCAGCGCATCGGCCTTGCCCGCGCCCTCTTCGGCGATCCCGTGCTGGTGGTGCTCGACGAGCCGAACTCCAACCTCGATGCCGAGGGCTCGATGGCGCTGAACCTTGCCATCCGCAACCTCAAGGCCGAGGGCAAGTCCGTCGTCATCATGGCGCACCGCCCGGCCGCCATCGAGGAATGCGACCTGATCCTCATCCTGGAGAACGGTCAGCGCCTCGCCTTCGGCCCGCGTGACGAAGTGCTGCGCGCGCACCTGCGCAACCATGCCCAGGTCGTCCCCGGCACCGGCACCGGCGGCAGCAACAAGTAGGACGCCTGACGGCATCGGACGGAACAGGCCAGACGAATGGGCCAGACGGAACGGAAATGGATACCATGAACAAGACTTGGAGCGGTCGCAACTACGCTCTCATCGGCTACACCACGGTCTTCCTGCTGCTCGGCGGCATGGCGGCCTGGGCGGCCCTGACCCGGATCAACGGTGCGGTCGTGGCCAGCGGCATCATCGAAGTGGCGAGCAACCGCCAGGTCGTGCAGCACCTGACGGGCGGCGTCGTCGGCAAGATCAACGTTCACGAAGGCGACCGGGTGAAGGCCGGCGACGTGCTGATGCGCCTCGACGACACCTTCGACCGGTCCGAGCTGGCCGTGATCGAAAGCCAGCTCTACAGCCTGATGGGCACGGCCGCGCGCCTGATCGCCGAGCAGGACGAGAAGCCGGAGATCCGCTTCGATCCCGAGATGATCGAGCGCGCCAAGTCCGATCCGGAAGTGGCCGAGATCATCGACGGCCAGACCCGGCTGATGCAGGCCCGCCGCGAGACCCGCGACAAGCAGATCGGCCAGCTGACCGAGCGCAAGAACCAGATCGCCAAGCAGAACGAGGGTCTGGACAGCCGCATCGCCGCGCTTCAGACGCAGCTCCGGCTGATCAGCCAGGAACTCGAGGCGCAGAACAAGCTCCTGAAGCAGTCGCTGACCAATGCCAGCCGCGTGCTGCAGCTGCAGCGCGAGGAGGCCGAGATCACCGGCACGATCAGCCAGGCCAAGTCGAGCATCGCCGAGAACGCCGGCAAGGTCGCCGAGATCGAGCTTGCGATCCTCAACGTCGATTCCGACATGCGCGAGGAGGCGACGACGTCGCTGCGCGAGATCGAGGCGAAGATCGCCGAACTGAAGGAAAACCGCACCGCCAAGCACGAGACGCTGAGCCGCATGGACATCACCGCCCCGGTTCCGGGGGTCGTGCTCGGCATGCAGGTGCATGCGCTGCGCTCGGTCATCAAGCCGGCCGATCCCTTGATGTTCATCATTCCGCAGGAGAACGACCTCGTCATCAAGACGCAGATCTCGCCCACCCAGATCGACCAGGTGCATGTCGGCCAGGTGGCCCACATCCGCTTCGGCGCCTTCGACCACCGCTCGACGCCGGAAATCTTCGGCCATGTGACGAAGGTCGCCGCCGACGTCCTGCAGGACCAGCGCACCGGCGCGACCTACTACCAGGCGGAGATCAAGCCGGACGCCGGCGAGATGCTGAAGCTCGGCGAGGACAAGCACGTCATGCCCGGCATGCCGGTCGAGACCTTCATCCAGACCTCGGAGCGCTCGCCGCTGGAGTATCTGGTCAAGCCGCTTGCCGATTATTTCGCGAAGGCCTTCCGCGAGCGCTAGTTTCTGTCGCCGGGGAGCGCCGGCGGGAAATTATCTGACATTTCCGATTGAAACCTCCGTCCCGCGGGCGTACTGCGGGGCGGATTTTTCGTTTTGGAGATTGTCGTGAAAGCCATCGCATCCCTTTCCGCCTTCGTCGGAAAGACCTTCGCCCTCTGGGTCATCCTCTTCGCCGTCCTCGGCTTCATCCTCCCCGATACCTTCAAGCAGCTGACGCCCTACATCGTCACCCTTCTCGGCATCATCATGTTCGGCATGGGCCTGACCCTGTCGCTCGACGACTTCCGCGAGGTCGCCCGCCGCCCGGTCGAAGTCGCCATCGGCGTCGCTTCGCAGTTCGTCATCATGCCGGCGATCGCGGTGATCCTGACGATGGTGATCCCGATGTCGCCGGAAGTCGCCGCCGGCGTCATCCTCGTCGGCTGCTGCCCGGGCGGCACCTCCAGCAACGTCATGACCTATCTGTCGAAGGGCGACGTCGCGCTCAGCGTCGCCTGCACCAGCGTCACCACGCTCGCAGCCCCGCTCGTGACGCCCTTCCTCGTCTGGCTCTTTGCCAGCCAGTACCTTCCGGTGGACGCTATGGCGATGCTGATCAGCATCCTCAAAGTCGTGCTGCTGCCGCTGGCGCTGGGCTTTGCCCTGCAGAAGCTGATGCCCGGCATCGTCACCGCCGCGGTCCCGGCGCTGCCGCTCGTCAGCGTCACAGGCATCGTCCTGATCGTCGCCGCCGTCGTCGGCGCCAGCAAGCCGGCAATCGCCAGCACCGGCTTCCTGATCTTCCTCGTCGTCGTCCTGCACAACGGCATCGGCTACCTGCTCGGTTATCTCGCCGCGAAGTTCAGCGGGCTTTCCGTCGCCAAGCGCAAGGCGATCGCAATCGAGGTCGGCATGCAAAACAGCGGCCTGGGCGCGGCCCTTGCCAATGCGCATTTCTCCCCGGTGGCCGCCGTCCCCAGCGCCATCTTCAGCGTCTGGCACAATATTTCCGGTGCCTTGCTCGCCAACTATTTCGCCCGCGTCCCGAACGAGGAGACGGGCGAGGAAGCCCTCGTCGCGCGCTAGAGCCGATAGGGTGCGGCGCGCACAGGCGCCTCGTCCGAAACCTGGCCCCGGGCATCCCGATGCGCGGGGCCTTTCCGTTCACTCCGACCGGCCGGAAGCAGGGCCCTGCGGAACAAATCGCCCCGCCGTCCATTCTCTCCCCAGCGTGTTCAATTAAGGGAGGACAAGTTGGTCCGGGCACTTCTTCTTTGGCTGATGGGCGTTCCGCTGTTTGTGGTGCTGCTCCTCTGGTATTTCTATTTCTGAGCCTGCCGCAGCGCCGGACGATGCACGTCCGGCGCTGTCGCTCGCCGCTCTAAGCGCGGCGACCGTCTGCGGGGACAGTTCCCGCACCAGCTTCTTCCGGAATGCCGCGGCGAAGTCGCTGCCGCGCCGGACCTCCATGACGAATGAGCCGGTGCCGACGATCACGGACTTGGCATAGTACTCGGCCAGGTCCGGCACCTCCTCCGATACGGTCAGCGCATTGACGGTGACGCCCATTTCGAGCGCCCGCCGGCGTGCCGCCGCCAGCGACGCCACCTGCCGCCGCTTCGGCGCGATCGTCTCCCGGCCGTCGCCGGAAAGGTTGACCAGCATCCGGGTCGCGCAGATCGCGGGGTCGGCGAGCATGTCCAGCGCCCCCCAGAGCCCGCTGCCGATATCGGTGTTGCCGAAGACCTTGCGCGGCGTTTCCTGGATCGCCCGCGCGAAATACTCCAGGCCGAACCGGCCCCGCACGATGTGCCAGCCGAGTTTCTGCACGGCGAACTCGCCGTCGCCCCAGAAGATCGCCGAGAGCGCCACGGTGCCGGCGGCCGCCAGCGCCCGCGTCACTTCGTCGGTGCGCAGCGCCGCGGCGATTCCGTCCTTCTGGAAGGCGAACTCCTCGTCGGTGATGCTGCCGGAACCGTCGACGGCCAGCACCAGCGCGACATCGACGCAATGCGCCGCGCGCGCGGCCGGTGCGCCGGCCATGGCCAATATGGCGATGATCCCCAAAAGTATCCTGAGCAATGCCCCAGCCTCCGCCCTCGCGTTTGGTCCAGAACGCTTCGGACTATGCCAGCTTGCCGCTTTTGCGCCGTTAAATTAGCGTTATATTGAATACGGGGATCCGCTTTTTTAAGAGGGGCAGGTGAGCTTCTCGCTGCGCTTGTACGGCCGCTTTCAGTTGCTCGCCCCGACTGGCGAAAGCATCGCCATACCCTCGCGCAAGCACCGCGTCCTGCTCGCCATGCTGGCGCTGGCCGGCGGCAAGCCGGTGGCGCGCGCCAGGCTGGCCGACCTTTTGTGGCCCGAACAGAGCGAGGAGCATGCCCGAAACAGCCTCCGGCAGGCCTTCTTCGCGATCCGGCACGCCGTCGAGGGCCACGGCCCGGCGCCCGTCGTGACCGACCATGCCTCCGCCTGGATCGCCAGGGGCACCCTCGAAAGCGACGTCGACACTCTGCTCGAGGCGGCCGCGACCGGATGGCTGGACCTTTCCGGCGACAGCTATGACGGCGAGTTCCTGGAGGGGCTGAGCTTCCAGGACGAGGCGCTCGAGACCTGGCTGCGGATGGAGCGGGATCGCCACCGCGATCTTCTGATCGACTGCCTGACCGGGTTTGCTGCGGCGATGGAACAGGCCGGCGACGCGCCCCAGGCCCTGGCTGCGGCGCGCTGCACCCTGCGGCACGACCCCTATCACGAGCCCTCCCACCGGGTCATCCTGCGCAGCCATCTCGAACGGGGCGAGCGCGGCCGGGCCCTGCGCCACGTCGACACGCTGCAGGCGCTGCTGGAGGGCGGCCTCGGCGTTTCGATGGACGAGGAAACCCGCAGGCTCGTGGAGCATGTCCGGGGCGAGGCCGCGGGCACGAGGGACGCTCGCCCGGTCCCGGATGGCCGCCCGGCGCAGAACCGGCCGCGGGTCGCCGTCCTGCCGATGGTCAATCTCTCCCGCAACGACGCGCTCGCCATCCTCGCCGAAACGCTGACGCGGCGGATGATCGCCGAACTGGGGCGCTTCTCGCCCATCTCCGTGGTCGCGGCGGCGACCATGCTGGCCATGAAGGCGAAGGACTTCACCATCGAGGAGATCGGCCGCCGCGTGAACGCGGCCTATGTGGTGGAGCTCTCCTACGAAGCCGTGCAACAGAGTGCCGCGGTGCTCGTGCAACTGGTCTCCGTGCAGAGCGGCACGCAGATCTGGAGCCGGCGATACCCGGCAACCGCCCTCGATGCGCCCGACGGGCAGGACAGGCTGGTCCGCGCCATCGTCGGCAGCCTCTACCAGATCCTGATGTGGCACGCCGCCGGGGACGCCGACGCCAAGCCGCAGGAGGACGCCGGCACCGAGCAGCTGTACCTGCAGGTGTTCTACCACGTCCAGCGGCCGACCCGGGAGGGAATGGTGCTGACGCGCCGGCTGTGCGACCGGCTGCTCATCGCCGATCCGCGCCATGTGCTCGTGCGCGAGAGCCTGGCCTGGATCAACTTCCACAGCGCCTTCAACGGCTGGGTCGACGATCCCCAGGAGGCCTTCCGGCAGGCGCGCGACATGGTGCTCGCCGGCCTCAGGCTGAACGACCGGGAGCCCTATCTCCTGAGCGCGCTCGGGCTGGCGCAGACCTATCTGGGCGATGGCCGCGCCGGGCTGGACGCGCTGCGCCGCGCCACGGACATCAACCCCAACGATGCCGAATTCCACACCTGGCTCGGCACCGGCCTGACCTGTGCGGGCCGGATCGAGGAGGCGCATGCGGCCTTCGACCAGGCGGATCTCACCAATCCCGGCTACCATCCGGTGTTTCTCTTTCGCGGCGACGCCTATCTGTCCTCCGGCGATTTCGAGCAGGCGATCGCGGGGCTGGACCACTTCCTCGCCGTGCTTCCCGAATATCACTGGGCCCGCCTGCTGCGCGCGGCGGCGCACGCCGCCCGGGGGGAGGCGGAGCGGGCCTGGGCCGATGTCGCCCATGTCCGCCAGGCCGTGCCGTCGCTCGACGGCCGCTATCTCCGCCGTCTCCTGCTGGCCCGCCAGGCGCACTACTGCGACTGGCTGATGGCGCGCCTGAGCACGGCAGGACTTCCGTAACCCGCCGCCGCGCGCTTGGTCCGGATGCCTTCGTCAAGGGCAGGGCCGCCCTCGATGCCGGCGACCGCATCGTCTACCACCAGGCCTCCGGCCGCCTGATGTTCGACGCCGACGGCACCGGCGAGGCGGATGCCGTGACGTTTGCCACCCTGCTGCCGCGCACGTCCTTGACAGCAGACGACTTCAGCTTCTTCTGAAGCGGCCTGCGCGACCGGGGCCGGTGCGCGCCGCCTGTTCCGAAAACGAAAAAGGGGCCGCTCGCGCAGCCCCTTCTTTTCCATTCGATGCGTGCCGCCTACTCGTCGAGCCCGGAGAGCAGTTCCGCGGCGCGGCCGGCATTGGTGTGGCGCACCTCGGCGTCGTGGCGGCGGCTTGCGAAGATCTCGGTCGCCATCAGCTTGTCGGCGAGGTCCGCCGGCAGCGACAGGATCACCCGCTCGTCGGCCTTGTGGATGCCGCCGAGTTCGGAGTGCCGGCCGGTGATCATCCCGCCCGCAATCGTGTTGTGCGTATCCGGGTCGATCAGGATGAAGGCGCCGGTGGTGCGGTTCTGCTCGTAGGTGTCGAAGACCGCCTGCTCGTCGAAGGTCAGCCCCACCTTGCCGATCGCGTTCATCGGCAGGGCGTCCGCCGCGTTCCACTTGCCGCTCTTCAGGTCGAGCTGGCTCGCCGGCGCGACGCTGACGCGCTGGCGGCGGCTGCCGCTCTTCAGCCAGTAGCGCTTGCCCGGGACGATGCCTTCCGGCTGCAGCGCCACGATCTGGGCGTCGAACCGGCGGCCGGTCATCGGCTGGCTGTCGATCGAGACGATCATGTCGCCGCGCGAGACGTCCACCTGCCGGTCGAGCACCAGCGTGATCGCGTCGCCGGCGACGGCGGCGTTGCGCACGAGGTCGAAGGTGACGATCTGCTTGACGTTGGCGACCATGCCGGAGGGAAGCACGACGACGCTGTCGCCGGGCTTCACCGCGCCGCCGGCGACCGTGCCCTGATAGCCGCGGAAGCTTTCGCCCGGCCGCGAGACGCGCTGTACCGGCAGGCGGAAGCCGACCGTCTGGTTGGAGCGGACGGTGGCCTTCTCCAGCGTCTCGACCAGCGTCGGCCCCTCGTACCAGGGCATGGAGGCGCGCCCGTCATAGACGACGTTCTCGCCCTTCAGCGCCGAGACCGGGATCGCGGTGATCTGCTTGACGCCGAGCGACAGCGCCAGTTCCTTGAATTCGTGGCTGATCTCCTCGAAGCGGGCGCGGTCGTAGCCGGTCAGGTCGATCTTGTTGACGGCGAGCACGAACTGGCGGATGCCCATGAGGGTGGCGATCGTCGCATGCCGGCGCGTCTGTTCGAGAATGCCGCTGCGGGCGTCGACCAGCAGCACGGCGAGGTCGGCGGTCGACGCACCCGTCGCCATGTTGCGGGTATACTGCTCGTGGCCGGGCGTGTCGGCGACGATGAACGAGCGCCGGTCGGTCGAGAAATAGCGATAGGCGACGTCGATGGTGATGCCCTGCTCGCGCTCGGCCTGCAGGCCGTCGAGCAGAAGCGCGAAATCGGGCAGGCCGAGGTCGTTCTGCTTGCCGGAGGAATCGCGCTGAAGGGTGGCGGCCTGGTCTTCCTTGACGGCCTTGGTGTCCCAGAGCAGCCGGCCGATCAGCGTCGACTTGCCGTCATCCACGCTGCCGCAGGTGATCAGCCGCAAGGGGCGGGAATCGCGCGTGACGCGTTCGGTCTCGACGGCCGGGAAGGCGGCGACGGTTGCAGTTGCCGATACGGTCATTTCAGAAATACCCCTCACGCTTCTTCTTTTCCATGGAGCCGGACTGGTCGCGGTCGATCGCGCGGCCCTGGCGTTCGGAGACGGTGGCGGTCTCCAGCTCGGCGATGATGTCGTCGAGCGTCGTCGCGGTCGAGCGGATGGCGCCGGTCAGCGGGAAGCAGCCGAGCGTGCGGAAGCGGATGACGCCTTCCTGCTTCGTCTCGCCGGGCAGAAGCTCCAGCCGCGGATCCTCGGCGAGGATCATCATGCCGTCGCGCTCGACGAAGGGGCGCTTCTCGGCGAAGTAGAGCGGCACGATCGGGATGTTCTCGGCCTGGATGTAGCGCCAGATGTCGACCTCGGTCCAATTCGACAGCGGGAAGGCGCGCACGCTCTCGCCGCGGTTGATCATGCCGTTGTAGATGTTCCAGAGCTCCGGGCGCTGGTTGCGCGGATCCCAGCGATGGTCGGGCGTGCGGAACGAATAGATGCGCTCCTTGGCCCGCGAGGCCTCCTCGTCGCGCCGCGCGCCGCCGAAGGCTGCGTCATATTTGCCGGCGTCGAGCGCCTGGCGCAGCGCTTCGGTCTTCATGATGTCGGTATAGCGGGCCGAGCCGTGCGTGAACGGCGTGACGTTCTCGGCCGCACCGCGCGGGTTGACGTGCTCGATCAGGTCGAGGTCGTAGCGCTTCACGATCTCGTCGCGGAAGGCGATCATCTCGGCGAACTTCCAGCCCGTGTTGACGTGCAGCAGCGGGAAGGGGACGCGGCCGGGATGGAAGGCCTTGCGGGCGAGATGCAAGAGGACGGACGAGTCCTTGCCGATCGAATAGAGCATCACCGGCCGTTCGAACTCGGCGGCGACCTCGCGGAAGATATGGATGGCCTCGTTTTCGAGCGCCTTCAGATGCGGATCGAGCGGCGGCTTGGATGCTGCAGCACCCCTGGCGTCCGCCTCGTTGCGGATATCGGTCATTCTCTGGCTTTCTCCGGAAATCTGTTCGGCTGTGGGTCGTGGCCTCAGAGCGAACTGGAATTAAGCGAAGGGATGGCGGCTTCGGGAACGTGCAGACCGCATTCGCGCTTCTCGTCGTTCTCCCACCACCAGCGGCCGGCGCGCTCGGGCTCGCCCGGCTTGATGGCCCGGGTGCACGGCTCGCAGCCGATCGACGGGTAGCCGCGCGCATGCAGCGGGTTCACCGGCACGGCGTTGTCGGCGACATAGGCCTTGATCGTGTCGATGTCCCAGTCGGCAAGCGGGTTCACCTTGATCAGGTTGCGCTCGGCGTCGTACTCGGCAAAGGGCGTCTCCGCCCGGTTGCCGGACTGGCCGCGGCGCAGACCGGTGATCCAGAAGGATGCCCCTTCGAGCGCGCGCGCAAGCGGCTTCAGCTTGCGCGCGCCACAACAGGCGTGCCGCGCTTCGACGCTTTCATAGAAGCCGTTCAGCCCGTACTGGGCGATGAACGCGTCCAGGTCGTCCTTCTGCGGATGGTAGCGGACGATCTCGATGCCGAAGCGTTCCTCCGTCTCGCCGATCAGGTCCGACGTCTCCTTGAAGAGACGACCGGTCTCGAGGGTCGCGACGTCGATCGGCAGCCGGTTCAGGCCGATCTCGGCGGTGATCACCTGGTCCTCGATGCCGAGGCTGGTGGTGAACACGGTCCGCCCGCCGAGGCTTGCGACGAGCGCCAGCCGGGCGGGAAGGTCGAGTTCGGCGAGTTGTTCGTTGAGCGTCTTGGCGGCGCTGTGTTCCGTCACTGCAGTCATGGGAAGGGCCCTGTCCAAAGTTGGCCGGATTATCGCAGGCACCTCACGAGGCGGACAGAAAAACGGATTTCCATTCGTTCCGGCTTAGAGCAAATATCTCTCTATCTCGCGTCTATAACAGAAATCCTGCCGCCCTGCCGTCGCCGCGCGCCGACGGCAGGGCCCGCGCGCCCGCCTCGCCGCCGGGCCGCCGCGGTCGTTGCCGCAGCGACGTGCCGGCTTCCGCAATCGCCGCCTTTGCCCTACTGTGGCGGCTCTGCTGCCGTGCCATTAAAGCTGTGGAAGGGGCCGAAAACGCTCCTTTTGCGGGCTCGCCTGATGCCGGCCCCGTTTCGCCACACGGCACTTTTGCGGCAGAAGCATGTCGCCTTCTCCCCCGGCGGCCGGAACGGTTTTGCCCTTCCGAGCGTTGCAGGGAACCACTTTTGCAAAGTCCGCCTTCAATGTTGACATACTCTACTGAGTGAATAGAGTTTGTTCACTAATCGAAGAGGGAGTGGAAAATGTCTATTATTTCCAAACGCTTGAGCGCTGTCGTGCTGGGTCTGGGCCTGGCCGTCGGCGGTGTTGCCACCGCCTGGGCGGAAACGACGCTGCTGAACGTGTCCTATGATCCCACCCGTGAACTGTACAAGCAGTACAATGCCGCCTTCGCCGCCCACTGGAAGGCGGAGACCGGCGAGGACGTCTCGATCCAGCAGTCGCACGGCGGTTCGGGCAAGCAGGCCCGCTCCGTCATCGACGGCCTGGAGGCCGACGTCGTCACGCTGGCGCTCGAGGCCGACATCGACGCGATCGCCGAGCACACGAAGAAGATCCCGGAAAACTGGCGCACCCTGCTGCCGAACAAGTCCACGCCCTATTCGTCGACCATCGTCTTCCTGGTTCGCAAGGGCAATCCCAAGGGCGTCAAGGACTGGGGCGACCTGGTCAAGGACGGCGTCGAGGTCATCACGCCGAACCCGAAGACCTCCGGCGGCGCCCGCTGGAACTTCCTCGCCGCCTGGGCCTGGGCCGACAAGCAGTTCGGCGGCGACAAGGCCAAGGTGACCGAATACATCACCACGCTCTTCAAGCACGTGCCTGTGCTCGATACCGGCGCGCGCGGCTCCACCACCACCTTCGTCGAGCGCGGCATCGGCGACGTGCTGCTCTCCTGGGAGAACGAGGCCTGGCTGGCGCTCGAGGAACTGGGACCCGACCAGTTCGAGATCGTGGCCCCCTCGCTCTCGGTCTATGCCGAGCCGCCGGTTGCCGTGGTCAAGGGCAATGCCGAGGCGAAGGGCACGGAAAAGCTTGCAAACGCCTACCTGGAATATCTTTATAGCAAGGAAGGCCAGAACATCGCGGCCGGAAACTTCTATCGCCCGTCGGATCCCTCCGTCGTCGATCCCAAGCTTCTGGAGAAGTTCCCGAAGCTGGAACTGGTGACGATCGAGGACTTCGGCGGATGGAAGAAGGCGCAGCCGGAGTTCTTCGGTGACGGCGGCATCTTCGACCAGGTCTACAAGCCCGGGAACTGACACCGAGGGGAACCGACGAACACATGACATCCGCCCGCAGCGCTGCGCGGTGGCACTGGAAAAACCCGAGCGTCATTCCGGGATTCGGACTGACGCTCGGGTTTACGCTGGCCTACCTGACGCTCATCATCCTCATCCCTCTGGCAGCCCTTGCCTGGCGTTCCGCCTCCCTCGGCGGATCGGACTTCCTCCGGCTCGTTCTCGATCCCCGCACGCTCGCCGCACTCAAGGTGTCGTTTTCGACCGCCCTGATCGCCGCCGTCGTCAACGTCTTCTTCGGCGTCATCGCCGCCTGGGTGCTGGTGCGCTACGATTTCCCCGGCCGCCGCGTCGTCGATGCGATCGTCGACCTGCCCTTCGCCATCCCGACCGCGGTCGCCGGCATTGCGCTGACATCGATCTACGCCCCGAAAGGGCTGATCGGCAGCTTGCTCGCCCCGCTCGGCATCAAGGTCGCCTATACGCCGCTCGGCATCATCGTCGCCCTGATCGCGATCGGCCTGCCCTTCGTCGTGCGCACCGTGCAGCCGGTGATGCAGGAGATCAGCCGCGAAGTGGAGGAGGCGGCAGCCTCGCTCGGCGCCAGCCGCTTCCAGACGATCTTCCGGGTCATCCTGCCCGGCCTGACGCCGGCGATCCTCACCGGCTTCGCGCTGGCGCTCGCCCGCGGCATCGGCGAATACGGCTCGGTCATCTTCATCGCCGGCAACATCCCCTTCGTCTCCGAGATCGCCCCGCTGCTGATCGTCATCCGGCTCGAGGAGTTCGACTATGGGGCGGCGACCGCCATCGCCACCGTCATGCTGATCATCTCGTTTCTGATGCTGTTCCTCATCAATTTCATCCAGGCGTGGAGCAGGCGGAGGTTCGGCTATGAGCAATGAGCGCTTCAAGAACCCGATCAGCGAGAGCGCCCCGGTCCGCTATGGCCTGATCGCCGCCGTCCTCGCCTTCCTGGCGCTGTTCGTGCTGACGCCGCTGGTGATCGTCTTCACCGAGGCCTTCAGCAAGGGCATCGAGGAATATCTCCTCGCGCTGCAGGAGCCGGACGCGGTCTCGGCGATCCGGCTGACGCTGCTGGTCGCCGCCATCGCCGTGCCCGCCAACCTCCTCTTCGGCCTGGCCGCCTCCTGGGCGATCGCCAAGTTCGACTTCCGCGGCAAGTCCTTCCTGATCACGCTGATCGACCTGCCGTTCTCGGTCTCGCCGGTCATTTCCGGCCTCGTCTACGTGCTCCTGTTCGGCGCCAATTCGATGCTGGGGCCGATCCTGAAGTCGTATGGGCTGCAGATCGTCTTCGCCGTGCCCGGCATCGTGCTGGCGACGATCTTCGTCACCTTCCCCTTCGTCGCCCGCGAACTGATCCCGCTGATGCAGGACCAGGGCACCGGCGACGAGGAGGCGGCGATCTCGCTCGGCGCCAATGGCTGGCAGGCCTTCTGGTACGTCACGCTGCCGAACATCAAGTGGGCGCTGCTCTATGGCGTGCTGCTCTGCAATGCCCGCGCCATGGGCGAGTTCGGCGCCGTCTCGGTCGTCTCCGGCCACATCCGCGGCCTGACCAACACGATGCCGCTGCATGTCGAAATCCTCTACAACGACTACAACGTCGTCGGTGCCTTCGCCGTCGCGTCGCTTCTGGCGCTTCTCGCGTTGCTGACGCTCGTGCTCCGGACCATTCTAGAAACCCGCTACGGTTCCGAGCTGTCGGCCGGCCAGAAACACTGAGAAGAGCAGACCGCACATGGAAATTCGCGTTGAAAAGATCCGCAAGGAATTCGAGCTCTATCCCGCCCTGCATGATGTGTCGCTGAAGATCGAATCTGGCGAGCTGATCGCGCTTCTCGGCCCCTCCGGCTCCGGCAAGACGACGCTGCTGCGGTTGATCGCCGGCCTCGAGCAGCCGACCCAGGGCCGCATCTTCTTCGGCAACGAGGACGCCTCCTACCGGTCGGTGCAGGAGCGCAATGTCGGCTTCGTCTTCCAGCACTATGCGCTGTTCCGGCACATGAGCGTGCTCGACAACGTCGCCTTCGGCCTGAAGGTCCGCCCCAAGGGCCAGCGCCCGCCCAAGGCCGAGATCCGCCGCCGGGCGCTGGAGCTCCTGGAGATGGTCCAGCTCACCGGCCTGGAGAAACGCTTCCCCAGCCAGCTTTCCGGCGGCCAGCGCCAGCGCGTGGCGCTCGCCCGCGCCATGGCGATCGAGCCGAAGGTGCTCCTGCTCGACGAGCCGTTCGGCGCGCTCGACGCCAAGGTGCGCAAGGAGCTGCGCCGCTGGCTGCGCGAGTTCCACGACCGCACCGGCCATACCACCGTCTTCGTCACCCACGACCAGGAGGAAGCGCTGGAGCTCGCCGACCGCGTCGTCGTCATGAGCCAGGGCAAGATTGAGCAGGTGGGCTCCTCCGACGACGTCTACGACCGGCCGAATTCGCCCTTCGTCTTCTCCTTCATCGGCGAAAGCGCCAACCTGCCGGTCAAGGTCGAGGGCGGCGTCGTGCATTTCCACGGCGCGCCGACCGGGCTGACCGCCCAGCGCGACGGCGAGGCGCGACTGTTCTTCCGGCCGCAGGACGTCTCGCTGATCGAGGGCGGGCCGGGCCTGACCGGACCTGTCACCGCCAGCCGCCGGCTCGCCGGCACCCGCATCGCCGAGGTCGAGCTCGGCTCCGCCACGGAACCCTGTCACGTCGAGATCGAGGTGCCGCTGGAGGCGAGCGCTACCAACGGCGCGATCCTGTCGTTCCGTCCGACCCGCTGGAAGCTGTTCTACTGACGGCGTCTCCGGGCTGCCCGTCCCCGGGCGGCCCGCAAGCCCCTGCGTCCAGGAGGCGAGGGGCGCACGGCTCGGCTCCGGCTTTCCGGCCCGCACGCGCGCCGGCCGCAGCACGATGCGTCGTGCCGGCCGGTCGGCGCCTTTCGTGTCCGATCGAAAGCCCGATCACGCGCCGGATCAAGCAATGGTGATCCGCCTCGCCTTCCGGTGGATGTACGCTACCTACGGTCTCTGTCACCGCAACGAAAGGAACGCGTCATGCACCGCAGGAACGCAGTGTTCGCGGCCAGCGCCGCCGCCATTGTCTTCGCCGCCACTGCCGCGCTCGCCCATCACGGCTGGGCCTGGGCGGAGGAGAAGCAGACCGAACTGACCGGCATCGTCCGCAGCGTCACGATCGCCCCGCCGCATCCCTCGCTCGAGGTCGAGACGGCCAGCGACGGCCTGTGGAAGATCGAGCTCGGCAATCCGCGCCAGACGCAGCGCGCGGGCTTCGTCGAGGGCACCGCCAAGCCGGGCGACGAGGTCGTGGTCCTCGGCAACCGTTCGCTCGACCTGAGCGAAAAGCGGATGAAGGCCGTGCGCATCACCGTCAACGGCAAGGTCTTCGACATCTATCCCGACCGGATCCAGATCAACTAGGCGGCGCCCATGCAGGCGCTGGCCTGGCTGCAGGACTGGCTCGCGACCTCCGCGCTCGCCTCGGCGCTGAAGGCGTCGGCGACCTTCTATCTCTTCGTCAATGCCGCCCATATCCTGTCGATCGGCATGCTGTTCGGGGCGATCCTGGCGCTCGATCTGCGGCTTCTCGGACGGGCCGGGCAGATCCCGCTCGCAGCCGTCGCGCCCTACCTGTCGAAGATCGCAGCCATCGGCCTCGCCGCCGCCGTCGCCACCGGCCTCTGCCTGTTCACCGTCCGGCCCTTCGAATACGCGGCCAACCCCGCCTTCCTCGCCAAGCTGGGCCTGATCGCGCTCGGGCTCGTCAACGTCGCGGCCGTGCATTTTAGCCGTGGCTGGAAGGCGGTCCGGCAAGGCGGCGCGCCCGACCGCGCACTGCGCCTCGGCGCCACCGCCTCGATCCTCCTCTGGACCGCCGCCGTCGTCGCCGGCCGCTGGATCGGGTTTCTGTAGCCGGGTCGCCGCCTCGGCTCTTCCGGAGGCACGGATACCGGGGCAGGCGGCCCTACCGGTCGCTCGTCTCCCAGCGCGGGTTGACCCAGGGCTCCTGGTTGGAGCGGGGCAGGGGCTGGCGCCCGAGGATGTGGTCGGCGGCCTTCTCGCCGGTCATGATCGAGGGCGCATTCAGGTTGCCGTAGGTGACGTGCGGGAAGATCGACGAGTCCGCCACCCGCAAGGCCTCCACGCCGATCACCCGCGTCTCCGGGTCGACGACGGCCATCGGGTCGTCGCGGTCGCCCATCCGGCAGGTGCCGCAGGGGTGGTAGGCGCTTTCCAGGTGCTCGCGCAGGAACGCATCGATCTCCGAGTCGCTCTGCACCTTCGCGCCGGGCTGGATCTCCGGCCCGCGATACTTGTCGAACGCCTTCTGTCCGAAGATCTCGCGCGTCAGCCGCACGCAGTGGCGGAACTTCTCCCAGTCCTCCGGGTGGCTCATGTAGTTGAAGCGGATCACCGGGTCGGCCATCGGATCGGCCGAGCGCAAGGTCACGTTGCCGCGCGACTTCGACAGGTTGTAGCCGACATGCACCTGGAAGCCGTGCGTGTTCGCCGCCGCCTTGCCGTCGTAGGAGATCGCCACCGGCAGGAAGTGGTACTGGATGTCCGGCTGCCTGACGCCCGGCGCGGAGCGCAGGAAGGCACAGGCCTCGAACTGGTTGGAGATGCCGAGCCCCTTCTTGAACAAGAGCCACTGCGCGCCGGCGACGCCCTGCCAGAACCAGGGCAGCCAGGAATAGAGCGAGACCGGCTTGGTCGAGACCTGCTGGAAATAGAACTCCATGTGGTCCTGCAGGTTGGCGCCGACGCCCGGCCGGTCGAGCTTCACCTCGATCCCCATCTCCTTCAGGTGCTGCGCCGGGCCGATGCCCGACAGCATCAGGAGCTTCGGCGAATTGAACGAGGAGGCCGAGACGATCACCTCGCGATTGGCGCGGACCACCTCGATCTTGCCGCCGCGCTCGATCTCGACGCCGACGGCGCGGCCGTTCTCGATCACGACCTTGCGGGCAAAGCACCGCACCAGCTCGACGTTCGGCCGCTTCATCGCCGGCTTGAGATAGGCATTCGCCGCCGACCAGCGCCGCCCCTGCCAGACGGTCTGCTCCATCAGCCCGAAGCCTTCCTGCTTGGAGCCGTTATAGTCGTCGGTCAGTTCGAAGCCGGCCTGCTGGCCCGCCTCGATGAAGGCATGGAACAGCGGGTTGTGGACCGGGCCGCGCTTGACGTGCAGCGGCCCGTCGGTGCCGCGCCAGCCGTCCTCGCCGCCGTGGCTGTGCTCCATCCGCTTGAAGTAGGGCAAAACGTCCGCATAGGCCCAGCCGCGGGCCCCGAGCTCTTCCCAGCGGTTGAAGTCCTCCGCATGGCCGCGCACATAGACGAGCCCGTTGATCGACGACGACCCGCCGATCACCTTGCCGCGCGGGGCGGTGATCCGCCGGTTGTTCAGGTTCGGCTCGGGCTCGGACAGATAGCCCCAGTTGTAGCGCTTCATGCTCATCGGCCAGGCGAGCGCCGCCGGCATCTGGATGAACGGCCCGATGTCCGACCCGCCGTATTCCAGCACCATGACGCTATGCTTGCCGTCCTCCGAGAGACGGTAGGCCAGCGCCGAACCGGCCGAGCCGGAACCGATGATGATGTAGTCTGCCTGAGTCATGGTCTGAATCCGAAAGTTTGCTTGATTGCCCCTCATCCGGCTGCCGCCACCTTCTCCCCGTGAACGGGGAGAAGGAAGATGCCGCGCCGTCGCCGGGATTTCGACGAGCCGCGTGCTACGTCCCCTCTCCCCGCTCGCGGGGAGAGGGTTAGGGTGAGGGGCGTTGCCCGCAGGCTTCGTCCGTCATCTCAATACGGCGCCTCGACCGGCCCCATCGACACGTAGACCGTCTTCAGCTCCGAATAGTGCTGCAGCGCCGCCAGCGAGTTCTCGCGACCGAAGCCCGACTGCTTCGAGCCACCGAAGGGGATCTCGACCGGGCAGAGGTTGTAGGTGTTGATCCACAGCGTGCCGGCCTCCAGCCTGTCGACCACGCGGTGGGCGCGGGCGATGTCGCGGGTGAAGACGCCGCCGGAGAGGCCGAATTCGGTCGCATTGCCGCGGGCGATCACCTCGTCCTCGTGGTCGAAGTCGAGCACGCACATCACCGGCCCGAAGATCTCCTCGCGGGCGATGGTCATTTCGTCGGTCACGTCGGCGAACACGGTCGGCTGGATGTAGTAGCCCTCGCCGGGTACGTGGTTCGGAATGCCGCCGCCGGTGAGAAGCGTGGCGCCCTCGGCCTTGCCCTTGCCGATATAGTCCAGCACCTTGTCGCGCTGCGCCTTCGACACCATCGGCCCGAGCTGCGTCGCCTCCTCCAGCGGCTCGCCGATGACGATCTTTTCCGTCCGCTCCTTCAGCCGCGACAGGAACTTCTGCTTGATGCCCTTCTGCACGAAGACGCGGGTGCCGTTCGAGCAGACCTGGCCGGTGGAATAGAAGTTGCCGAGCATCGCGCCGCCGATGGCGCTTTCGAGGTCGGCATCGTCGAAGACGATCAGCGGCGACTTGCCGCCGAGCTCCATCGTCACGTGCTTCAGCGAGGACGCCGCGGCCCCCGCCACCTTCTTGCCGGTCGGCACCGATCCCGTCAGCGACACCTTGGCGACGTCGGGATGCTCGACCAGCAGCGGCCCGGTCGTCCGGTCCCCCTGGATGACGTTGAACAGCCCCTTCGGCAGGCCCGCCTCGATCAGGATCTCGGCGATCTTCAGCGCCCCGAGCGGCGTGTTCTCCGACGGCTTGAACACCATGGCATTGCCGCAGACGAGCGCCGGCGCGGCCTTCCAGCAGGCGATCTGCTGCGGGTAGTTCCAGGCGCCGATGCCGACGCAGACGCCGAGCGGCACCCGCTTGGTGATCGCGAAATCCTGACCCAGCGGGATATAGTCGCCGTTCAGCCCGGCAGCCGCGATGCCGCCGAAGAATTCCAGGCTGTCGGCGCCCGACGTCGGGTCGGCGACGATCGTCTCCTGGATCGGCTTGCCGGTGTCCAGTGTCTCGAGTTCCGACAGCTCGCGGTTCCGCTCGCGCATGATCTCGGCGGCGCGCTTGAGGATGCGCCCGCGCGCCGTCGGGCTCGTCGCCGCCCATTCCTTCTGCGCGCGCTTGGCAGAGGCGATCGCCTTCTCGACGATCGCAGGCGTGGCCGCATGCAGCTTCGCGATCACCTCGCCGGTCGCCGGGTAGAGGCTCGTAAACGGCGTGCCCGCGGTGTCCTCGACATAGTCGCCGTCGATGAAGTGGCTGGCTTTCGGCTGGGCTCTCATCTCATTCTCCCCGCGGGTAGCGTTTGGATTCCTCGAGGTTGTCGAGGTTCATGTGGTTGCGCATGTAGCGCTCGGAGGCATCTCGCAGCGGCTGGTGGTCCCAGGGGTAGTAGGCGCCGTTGCGCAGCGCCTCGTAGACCACCCAGCGCCGCGCCTGGCTCTCGCGCACCGCTTGGTCGAAGGCGGCCATGTCCCAGCGCGCCTCGCGCATCTGCCGGAACGCCTCCAGCGTCGCCCGGATGACGGGATTGTCCGAGGTCGCGAGATTGGTCAGTTCCTGCGGATCGCTCTCCAGATCGTAGAGCTGTTCCGGGTCGAGCTCGCAGTGGATGTACTTCCACTTGCCCTCGCGGATGCCGACGATCGGCGCGTAGGAAGCTTCGGCCGCATATTCCATCAGCACCGGCGATGTCCGCTCCGCCCCGTTGATCACCGGAACCAGGCTTTCGCCGTCGGTCCAGGGCATCACCTCGTCCATCGAGATGCCGGCGAGGTCGCAGAGCGTCGGCGTCACGTCGAGGTTGGAGACGGGGCTGCGGTGCAGGCCGGGCGCGACGCCGGGGCCGGCGATCATCAGCGGCACCCGCGCCGAGCCCTCGAAGAAGTTCATCTTGAACCACAGGCCGCGCTCGCCGAGCATGTCGCCGTGGTCGGAGCAGAACAGGATCAGCGTATCGTCCAGCATCCGCGTGCGGGTCAGCGTGTCGACCAGTTCGCCCACCTTCTCGTCGAGGTAGGAGATATTGGCGAAATAGGCCCGGCGCGAGCGGCGGACGTCCTCCTCGGTGATCGCAAAGCTCGCATAGTCGCAGGAATGCAGGATGCGTTTGGAGTGCGGGTCCTGCTCGGCGAGCATGCCGACCGCGGGCGCGAGGTGTTCGCAGTCCTCGTAGAGGTCCCAGAACTTGCGGCGCGCCACGTAGGGGTCGTGCGGGTGGGTGAAGGACACGGTCAGGCACCACGGCCGGCGGCCCTCGTCGTCGTTCTCGCGGGAGAGGTGGTAGAGCTTCTGGTTGGCGAGGAAGGCGACTTCGTCGTCATATTCCATCTGGTTGGTGATCTCGGCGACGCCCGCGCCGGTGACCGAGCCCATGTTGTGGTACCACCAGTCGATCCGCTCGCCGGGCTTGCGATAGTCCGGCGTCCAGCCGAAGTCGGCCGGGTAGATGTCGGTCGTCAGCCGCTCCTCGAAGCCGTGCAGCTGGTCGGGACCGACGAAGTGCATCTTGCCGGAAAGGGCGGTGTAGTAGCCGGCCCGGCGCAGGTGATGGGCGAAGGTCGGGATCGAGGAGACGTATTCGGCGGCGTTGTCGTAGACGCGCGTGCGGGAGGGCAGCTGGCCTGCCATGAACGAGGCGCGGGCCGGGGCGCAGAGCGGCGAGGAGGTGTAGTTGTTGGCAAACCGCGCCGACCGCTTCGAAAGCGCCTTGATGTGCGGCGCATGCAGAAACTCCGCCGGCCCGTCCGGAAACAGCGTTCCGTTCAGCTGGTCGACCATGATGATCAGGATATTGGGCTTTCTGGCGGTCACGGAGCGTGGTTCCTTGGGTCGCAATGGGTGAACGTGGCGGAGGCGCGTACTTTACCGCCCCCTCGAGGGGGGAGGTCGCCGCGCAGCGGCGGGTGGGGGTGATCCTGCGACAGGACCGATCGCGTGCTGGGTTTGCGGGTCGTCACCCCACCCCGGAGCTGCGCTCCGACCCTCCCCCTCAAGGGGAGGGTGGCCTGGCGGGCGTGCCGCGTCGATCCTTCGCCCCGCCTGCGGGGAGAAGGTGCCGGCAGGCGGATGAGGGGCGGCCGCAGCTAGGTTCGATTCGACCATCCGCAGCTGCGCGTCGAGATAGTCCTCCGTCAGCGCGATCGAGGCGTCGGCGCTGATCGGGGCCGCCCGCAGGCCCTGGCGGATGTAGAGCCCGTCGATCATCGCGGCCGCGCCCTCGGCGATGCGGACCGCGTCGGCGCGCGGGCAGAGGCTTGCAAGGCTCGCGACGAGGTTGGAGCGCAGCCGGCGGGCATAGAGGACGAGCAGCCGCCGCGTCTCCTCCGAGCGCTGCGCCTCGGCGTAGAAGGCGAGCCAGGCGGCGATCGTCTCCGGCGCGAACTGGTCGGCATGGAAGCTGACACGGATGATGGCGGTCAGCTTCTCACGCGGCGTGTGAACGGCCCGAACAGCTTTCACAGCATCGTCGCGCAAGTGCTGGAGAAGACTCCTTATTGTCGCGAGCAGCAACTGCTCCTTGGAGCCGAAATAGTGATGCGCCAGGGCCGGGGAGACGCCCGCATGCCGGGCGATCTCCGACATGGTCACGGCCAGCGAACCATGATCGCCGACCGCCTTCAGCGTCGCGTCCATCAGCGCCTTCCGGCGCACCGGCTCCATTCCGATCTTCGGCACCCGCTGTCTCCCTTTGGCCGGCATGCTATTTTTAATTGACTGGCCAATCAATAAAAATCTGACGACCGCCGACGCGAACTGCCAGGATCATGACAACTGCCGATTTCGTGCTACTATCGAATTGGTTTGTTTCAGCTATCGGGGGGTCGTCATGGCTGTGCAATCGTCAATACCGCGTCTGTCGGAAGTCCGCGGCAAATGGGGCTGGTTCGTTGCCCTCGGCATCGCACTGCTCGTCTTCGGCTTCATCGCCGCCGGCAACCTTCTCTGGGCCACCGTCGTCACCGTCTACTATGTCGGCATGCTGATGATCGTCGGCGGCGCCGTCTATCTCGCCCATGCCTTCCAGGTGAAGGCGTGGAAGGACACGATCTACTGGGTGCTGAGCGCACTCCTCTATCTCGCCGCCGGCGTGCTGGCCTTCGTCAATCCCATCCTCACCTCCAAGGTCCTGACGCTGTTCATGGCCTGCGCGCTGCTGGTCTCCGGCCTGTTCCGGATCTGGGTGGCAATGCGCTCCAAGGAGGAGCGCGGCTGGGGCTGGCTGCTCGCAGGCGGCATCGTCACCGCGCTCGCCGGTCTCGTCTTCCTGATCGGCTGGCCGGTCAACAGCCTGTGGCTGCTCGGCCTGTTCCTGGCCTTCGACCTTGCCATGCAGGGCTGGGCGCTGATCGGCTTCGGCCTGGCGCTGCGCAAGGTCTGAGCGATCCGACCGGGCGAACCCGAAACGGCGTCGCTGCCGTTTGACAGCGCCGCTGTGGCCGCGATAGGAAAGGCGGGTGTGATGGGGATGGAGCTCCCCGACAACCGCCAGACCGGCTGATGGCTCCTGCCAGAGGCGGACCGGAAGGTCGCCCGGGGCAGGCATGTGTCCGGCAGCCGTTCGCGGGTGATGTCCGTTACCGCCACATCGTGGAAGGGTAGCGACAATGAACTATCTCATCGTGTTTCTCGGGGCAGGCGTCGGCGGCGCCGGACGCCATGGCGTCAACATTCTCGCCGCGCGCCTGTTCGGCACCGGCTTTCCGCTCGGAACGCTCGCCGTCAACGTCGTCGGCTGCATGGCGATGGGGCTGCTTGCCGGCTATTTCGCCTTTCGCGGCCACCTGCCGCAGGAGGTCCGGCTGCTTTTGACCACCGGCGTTCTCGGCGGCTTCACGACGTTCTCCGCCTTCGCGCTGGATTCGGCGGTTCTGTGGGAGCGCGGCCATGTCGGCGCGGCGCTCCTCTACGTACTCGCAAGCGTGGTCCTGTCGCTTGCCGCCGTCGCTGCCGGCCTGTTCCTCGCCCGGCTGTTTCCGGTGGCGTGACGGCGTGTGTTTCGATGAAGCGCATTTGAGCGAAATTCTACATAACCCTTTGCAGTCATTGAAGTTTCATCAAACTGTCATGTTGGTGAAAGGGATTGTTCAGGATTGGTACAGAAGAGTTTCCGGCAAATTGTTGACCCGGAGCCTCCGATGTCCGCCGCCGAAATGATCTCACTGCGCCGCTTTGGCGACGATCAGATTGTCACCCTGGCCAAGCTTGCGATCGAGACCGCCTTCCAGCCGATCGTCGAGACCTCCTCCGGCGCGGTGTTCGGCTATGAATCTCTGATGCGCGGCCATGACCGTCTCGGCTTCCGCTCGCCGCTCGACCTGCTCGACCGCGCCCACGAGGCCGGCCAGCTGCTGGCGCTGGAGCACATGGTCAACAGCCGCGCGCTCGCAGCCTTCGCCGCCCTGCCGGACTTTGCCAGCCGCACCCTGTTCATCAATCTCGATTCCCGCCTCGTCACCGAGGCCGCCGACATCGTCGACCGGCTGTCCGGCCACCTGAAGCGGGCCGGCATCCCGGCGTCCTCCATCTGCTTCGAGATCTCCGAGCGCTTCGACAACGGCAGCATGCCCGAGTTCGGCGCCTTGATCGCGCGGCTGCGCCAGGAGGGCTTCAAGCTCGCCATCGACGATTTCGGGGCCGGCCACAGCGGCATGAAGGCGCTGTGCGACCACCCGTTCGACTATCTCAAGATCGACCGGCACTTCGTTTCCGGCCTCGACACCGACGCCCGCAAGCGTCACCTGGTCAAGAGCACGGTCAACCTCGCCCATGTGCTGGGCATCCGGGTGATCGCCGAGGGCGTGGAGACGGAGGCGGAGTTCGTCGCCTGCCGCGACTGCGGCTGCGATCTCGTGCAGGGCTGGTACATCGCCCGCCCGCAGACCGACATGTCCGCCCTGCAGACGGTCTACGCGCCGGTGGCGCGCGCGGCGGCGGGGCGGCGCAATTCGGCGTCGCTCGACAGCATCCTCATCCGCCGCCAGATCGAGCACCTGCCGGCCGTGCACGAGGGCGACAGCCTCGAATCCGTCTTCGACCTCTTCCGCAAGGATCCGCGGCGCACCTTCTTCCCGGTGCTCAACGCCAATGACGAGCCGCGCGGCATCCTGCACGAATACCACGTCCGCGAGGTCAGCTATCACCCCTTCGGCCGCGATCTCCTGAAGAACCGGATCTACCAGAAGAGCCTGTCGCATTTCGCCATCATGGCCCCGGTCGCCGATCTCGAGACCCCGGCCGAGCAGCTTCTCAGCATCTTTGCCGACATGGGCGGCAGTGAATGCGTAATCCTGACGGAGAACATGCGCTATGCTGGCATCCTCAGCGCCTCCTCGCTCCTGAAGATCATCAGCGAGAAGCAGTTGAAGAACGCCGAGGACCAGAACCCGCTGACGGGGCTGCCCGGCAACCGCTCGATCCACGACTACCTGCAGGACCGGACCATCGACGGCGACCAGCTGCGCTGCTTCTGCTATTTCGACTTCGACAACTTCAAGCCGTTCAACGATCACTACGGCTTCCAGATGGGCGACCGCGCCATCCTCCAGTTCGCCACGCTGCTGCGTCGCCATTTCATCGGCGAGGACGTCTTCATCGGCCATCTGGGCGGCGACGATTTCTTCGCCGGCGTCTCCGGGCGGGGGGTGCCGGCCGTGCGCGCGCTGATCGAGCGCCTGCTTTCCGATTTCAGCCACGAGGCGCGCCAGCTCTACGCGCCGGCGGACCTGCTGGCCGGGGCGATCCGCGGCCACGATCGCGACGGAACCGAGCGCAATTTTCCTTTGATGCGCTGCTCCGCGGTGGTGCTGGTCGTTCCCGAAGAGGAGCTGGTCGCCGATCCGCAGCAGATCAGCGCCCGCATCGCGACCTACAAGGGGCAGGCGAAGGCGAGCCGGGACGGCATCGTCTTCTGCGGCGGGGACCCGCTCTCCGCCGCCTGAGCGCGCCCGCGCCCCGCATGGGGGGCCGAGCATCGGTGCCGAGCATGGGTGCCGGCGCATGAGTTCCTGAAAGGAGGAAGGGCGGGCCCGGCCACGGACCCGCCCCCCTTTCAACCGGCCAGCGGTACACACACGTTGCTGGAACGGCCTATCCTGAGCGGTCCATGTAGGGTCGGGGCAGACCGCTCAAGACTGCTGAGGGTTACTGGAGGATCTTCACGCTCTTGGCCTGATGTCCCTTTCCGGCAGCGTCGTAGGCGATCGACACCTTCTCGCCGGCCTTCAGGCCGGGATCCTTGAAGCCCTTCGGCAGCATGTAGCTGGTGCCGTCGGACAGCGTCAGCGTCATCGCCGACGGGCTGTAGGACTTGACCGTCCCGGTTGCCGTCTGGGCGGCAAGTGCGACGGCGGGTGCGGTGAGAACGGTCACGATTGCGAGGTTGGAAAGAAGAACACGCATGAGACTTGTCCTGTATCGGCCCTTGAACGGGCATCTCTCGAAGCCGTCCGGGAGACGTCGCGTCGCGGCAGGGGCCGCCGGCGCTCCCCGGCTTCGAGGAGGACGTTAGGTCCGTGGCAGGCACAACTCAAATTAAAGATAATTAATCTGCCAAGCCCATGAAATGTCGAAATTTCAATACTTTGTGGCAAATTGTGACGGTGCCTGGCATTGCCGAAATTTAATGTTTGCCGGCCTTTTTACCGCCCTGGGTTGCCGTCTCCGCTGTCTTGCCTGCTGTCTTGACCGCGCGCTTTCGGCTATGGTCAGGAACCCTGAGACCACCATCGTCATTCCTGCCCGGCGGCCGGAGGAAAAAGCCATGTCACCAGATGCCCGACCACCAGGAGTCCTCTCGTCGGGAGCCCGGTTCCCGGAGGCCATGTCCTATGTCGAGGTGAGGGAGCCCGGCGGCCCCGAGCATCTCGTCATCGCCGAGGGACCGTTGCCGCTTCTGCGCGCGGGCGATCTGCTGGTCAGGGTCGAGGCCGCCGGCATCAACCGCCCGGACATCATGCAGCGCAAGGGCGACTACCCGCCGCCGCCGGGCGCAAGCCCGGTCCTCGGCCTCGAGGTCGCCGGCGAGGTGGTGGCGCTCGGTTCCGACGTCGCCGGCTTTGCCGTCGGCGACCGGGTCTGCGCGCTCGCCAACGGCGGCGGCTATGCGCAATACTGCGCCGTGCCGGCCTCGCAAACCCTGCGCCTGCCGAAGGGCTACGACGCGGCACGGGCGGCGGCGCTGCCGGAAACCTTCTTCACCGTCTGGGCCAATCTGTTCATGATGGCGGACCTGAAGGCCGGCGAGACGGTGCTGGTCCATGGCGGCACGAGCGGCATCGGCACGACAGCGATCCAGCTCGCCCGGGAATTCGGCGCCACCGTCTATGCGACGGCGGGCACGGCGGAGAAATGCGAGGCCTGCCTCGGCCTCGGCGCGCACCGGGCGATCAACTACCGCACCGAGGACTTCGCCGCCGTGATCGCCGAGGCCACCGGCAAGCGTGGCGTCGACGTCATCCTCGACATGGTCGGCGCCACCTATTTCGACCGCAACCTCAAGTCGCTGGGGCTGGACGGGCGGCTGTCGATCATCGCCTTCCTCGGCGGCACCTTCGCCGAGAAGGTCAATCTCGGGCCGATCCTCCTGAAGCGGCTGCGGATCACCGGCTCGGCGATGCGGCCGCGGACGGCTTCGGAGAAGCAGGAGATCCGCGACCAGCTGCTGGACAAGGTCTGGCCGCTGCTCGACGACGGGCGCATCGCGCCGGTGATGCATGCCGTCCTGCCCCGTACCGAGGTCGTCAACGCCCACCGCATGCTCGAGCACGGCGACCATATCGGAAAAATCGTGATCACCTTCGGCTGAGGCGCTCAGCCGCCGCGCCGCAGCAGCGAGACGGCGAGGGCGAAGGCGGCGAGCCCCGGAAGCGCAAACAGCCCGTACAGCCAGGCGGCGGCGGAGATGTTGCCGGCGACGCCGCCCGGATCGAGCAGGCCGGTGCTGTTGGCCACGACGCCGGCGAGCGCCGCCCCGAAGGCGGTGCCGAGCGCCTGCATCGTCACGATCGCCGCCGATGCCTTGTCCTTCTCGCCGTCGGGCGCAAGCTTCAGCACCAGCGTGACGAGGTGCGCCCAGCCCATGCCGACGCCGAAGCCCATGCCGAAGATCAGGACGGTCGCCGCCGCGAGAACGACGATGTCGGCCTGCGGATTGTGGCGCGCCAGCAGGAAGACCAGGAGCCCGGTCGAAAGCGCCTCGACCAGGGTGCCGGTCGCGATCGAGACCAGCGCGCGCCGGCCGGTCAGGCCGGCCGTCAGGAACGCCGAAGCCGTCCAGCCGAGCGCCAGCAGCGCCACCAGGTAGCCGGAGGCGAGCGGCGCCACCCCGTGCAGCTCCTGCAGGAAATAGGGGATGTAGATGTCGGAGGCGAGCGCCACCAGCATCAGGAGCATGATCAGGTAGATGCGGGCGAGCGGCGAGGCCAGGCTGACCGCACCGGCCGGCAGCAGCCGCGCCGAAGCCCGCCGCTCGGCCGCCACCATGCCAGCCACCGCCGCGACGGCCGCCACCGCAAGCGCCGCCCGCAGCCAGACGGCCTGCACCGAGCCTGCGAAGGAGACGAGCATGGCCGAGACAAGGATCAGGCCGATCTGGGCGAAGGGGGCGGGGGTGACGGCATGGCGATCCTCGCCGGACGGCAGCCGGCGCGGCGCCAGAGCGGCCATGGCGAGCGCGATCGGCACGAGGATCAGGAAGGCCTCGCGCCAGGCGCTGCCGCCGGCGAAAACGCCGCCGATGCTGGGCCCGACGAAGGTGGCGATCCCCCAGACCGCGGCATAGAGCGTCGAGGCCTTGGCCCACAGCGCCTCCGGATAGACGAAGCGGATGAAGGCATAGCCGAGCGTCACCAGAAGCCCCGCGCCGAGCCCCTGCACGGCGCGCCCGGCGAGCACGATCTCCATGACCGGCGCCAGCGCGCAGATCAGGCTGCCGGCGCCGAAGAGTGCTGCACCGGCGACATAGCAGCGGTTCAGCGACACCCCGGCCGGGCGCACCGCCACATAGATCGAGCCGACCACCGAGGCGATCACATAGAGCGTCGTCGCCCAGGCAAACAGCGAAAGCCCGCCGATGTCGCGCACGATCGAGGGCATCAGCGTCGCGGTGATGTAGGTCTCCACCGCATGCAGGGCGACGCCGCCGCCGAGCATCATCGTCGGCAGCAGGGCCTCGCGGCGGAACAGTGCCGAAAGGCGCGCGGTCTCTGCTTGCGGTGTCGTCTCTGCCATGATGGAACCGGTGCGTCGGGGCGGGACCGCAACCGATCACATTTTCCCGCCCGCGGCAATCTCCGCAGGTGGCCGCGGGCGGATGGCACAGGGCAGGAGCCATTCGGTAGCGGATGCCAGCGACGACGAACACATGAGGGCGGATTTGCATCAGAAGCCCGCTCCACGTTCCGCGCGATTTATGGGCGGGTATTTCCAAAGCGAGGCGTATAAACTGGTAGCCTCCAAGATGAAGGGATGATGTGCCAATGCCCCGCTTTCTTGCTGTCTACACCATGAAACCCGAAGACCTGGCGTCTTTTCGAAACCTGCCCAAGGCCGAACAGGATGCCGTCGACGCCGTCGGCATTAAAGAGTGGTCGTCGTGGGAAGAAAGAAATGCTTCCTCCATCCTTGATCGTGGTGGAATGGTGGGCAAGACGACACGCATGACCAGGGAGGGTGTTGTCAGCGCGGTGAATTCGTTCTGCGGCTACCTGGTGGTCGAAGCGGAGAGCGCCGATGCCGCTGCGCGACTGTTCGAAGACCACCCGCACATCACCGTTTTTCCGGGCGACGGCGTGGATGTAATGCCTTTTGTGACGTGACCACTTTGCGCAGGCCATTGCCACAGCAGATGTTGTCACCTCAGCGACGAGGCAGCCCGCCATGGGCCACTATGGCAGGAACCTCACGGCAGCTACGCACCAACACCGGACTTCAGCAAGAGGTGCGCGATCACTCTTTGCAGCCAAAAAGCAAATAGCGCGGAGGAATACAGCTCTTAGTCTCCGTTATTGTCCCCGCTAACGACAAAAGCGCGGGTAACCATGGGGAGCTCAAAATCCAAGTCAAGTCGGACTACCGCACTCGGCACACTGCCCTTGATGTCTACGCCACTGGCTGCCAACAAATCTAGCTGTTTTCGTTGCTCTGAAGAAAGGGCAGCGAACCATGCCGGATCGTAGAACACATTCTCGACGTGCTTTACAGCAAACTGCAGGCAGGCTGATGCCTGTTGTGCAAGTGGAAGCTTACAAATTTGATCTGCTATGACTTGTCCAGGTGCATCGGTTTGATCCATCCAAGAAATGCAAATCTGGCTAGCAGTCCCAGCAAAGCTGGATATGAAAATCTGCTCCAGCGGTTCGTCTGAGTATCCGTTCTGAAGGTTATGCCCGAAGAAATCTGTGAACGGCGACCAAGCTCCGGCAAACATGAAGGGCAGAGTTCTTTCGAACTCGATTACCATCGAGCGCAAGACGTCGGCTCGCCCATCGATCAGCGCTTGTGTAAGCTTGCTGTGGGTATTTTGAAGGTCTTTCTTGGCAAGCTCATTCCCTTGATCGATAAGCTCTAACAGATTTTGTAGTTTGATCTGTTCAACTAGCGGCTTTCCTCTGTCAGCGTTTCGCAAAGTCTCCCTGAGATGGCTCCCAGCATGCTTTCCATAAAACTCTCTACTGAGGGTTCGATAAGCCACAGTGAGGCATTGATCAGGTCGCCCGATGAAGGGTTCATTCTCGATACAGGAGAAAAGCCTGCGATCGTGTCCCGCACAAAATCCGTAGAAAACAGATGCGGCTCCAATCCCGACTTCGCTAGCTGTCAACTTCCCGCCGTTCTTTGTCAGTTCGGCAGGATTGGCGTTATAGCGAACAACTTTGCCATTCTTGGCAATTTTGGTCAGGTTCGGGCCACGCGACACCGTATGGGCCTTGATGATCTTGCCCTCGCAGGAGCCCAGTCCTGCATCTCGTGCGAAACATCTTTTCTCGTGAAATGCCTTCTTGTTGGCCTCAACTGCATCCCAAGCGTTACCGCTCTCTTGCAGGGCGCGATCGAGGTGACATTTTTTATATTTTTTTCCAGAACCGCACCAGCACAGATCGTTTCGACCGATGCCTTTCATAGCCTAACTGTCACAATAAATATCCCCGTTATACCCAACGATTGTTACAGCAGATTGCAGGAATTCGAAGTCCCATTTTTCGGAGGTGCACAATCATCGAACGTCCACCAATTGCAGTCATAGTTGTATCCACCGCCAAATAGCCGGCACGCGTCGCCTTTCTACATCCCGATCCGCCCCAGCGCCGGGATCTTCACGCCCGGCCGCATCACGTCGATGCCGGCGACGAGGCCGGCGAGGTGGAATTCCAGCCCGCTGCGCAGGCCGGCGGAGAAGCCGACGAGGCCGAGCAGGCTCGCATGCAGGTCGCGCCCGTCGGGATCGATTTCGACGAAGGTGCCGAAGGGCAGGTAGTCGCGGCCGACCGCGTCCGGCGGCAGCACCGCGCCGAGTTCGGGCACCGATTTCAGCACATGCGCGACGAAGGTGTTGGAGTTCGGCCCCGGCCAGATGCGATAGCCGCCCGGCTGCGCGAAAGGGTAGGCGGCGATCGCCGCCTCCACCTTGGGGATCAGCCGGGCCGCTTCCGCGCCCTTGAGGCTGAGGACGGCGCGCGGGGCGTTGGAATACCAGAAGGCGTCGGCCGGGTAGCCGTTGCGGCGCACCGGGCTGCCCCAGCCGACCTTGTCGTAGCGCTGGTAGCGCGCGGCGTTCTCTTCTTTGGTGACGATCCAGGAATGGCTGGCGAACGCCCCCTTCATGCCTCCGGTGGCAGCCGAAAAGACGTGGATGGTCGCCTGCCGCTCGTCGTCCGGATGCGGCAGGATGCCGGCCGACGACCAGTCCGCCTCGCGCCAGGAACCCGGCCGGTCGAGCAGGGACCAGTAGCCGGCGCTGGCGAGCGCGGGCGCGAGATAGACGGCGAGAAACAGGAAAAGCAACGTCCTGCCGATTTTCATGCACGCCTGCTCCGTTTCCCCTGCTGCGCCCGGAGACGATATCGGCTAAGACCGTCGTCGTCTGCCAGGAACGCAGCCGATATTGGAAATTTGAAGGCATCGAAAATGGAAAATCCGGTCCTCGTCGAGGTGACGCGCGGAAATCGTGTCGAAAGCCGCCATCGCGGCATGGTGGTGGCCGTCGACGGCGACGGCAAGGTGGTCTTCGCCCGCGGCGACGTCGAGGCCACGGTCTTCCCGCGCTCGGCCTGCAAGGCGATGCAGGCGCTGCCGCTCGTCGAGGACGGGGCTGCCGATGCCTATGGCTTCGGCGACAGGGAACTGGCGCTCGCCTGCGCCTCGCACAGCGGCGAGCCGCGGCACGTGGCGCTCGCGGCCAGCATGCTCTCTGCGGCCGGGCTGGAGGCGAGCGTGCTGGAATGCGGCGCCCACTGGTCGTTCGACCAGCCGGTGCTGATCGAGCAGGCGCGCTCGATGGAGCGGCCGACGGCGCTGCACAACAACTGCTCGGGCAAGCACGCCGGCTTCGTCTGCGCCGCCTGCCATGCCGGCATCGATCCCGCCGGCTATGTCGGCTACGACCACCCGGTCCAGGCGGAGATCCGCGGCGTCATGGAAAACCTCACGGGGGCGGCGCTCGGCCACGACAATTGCGGCACCGACGGCTGCTCCATCCCCACCTATGCGGTGCCGCTGAAGGCGCTGGCGCACGGCTTTGCGAAGATGACGACCGGCAGCGGCCTGGCGCCCGCCCGCGCGAAGGCGGCCAGGCGGCTGATCGATGCCTGCATGGCCGAGCCCTTCTACGTCGCCGGCACCCGCCGCGCCTGCACGCGGCTGATGGAGACGGCGCCCGGCCGCATCTTCGCCAAGACCGGCGCCGAGGGCGTCTTCTGTGCCGCCGTGCCGGAGAAGGGGATCGCGATCGCGTTGAAATGCGAGGACGGCACGACGCGGGCCGCCGAGGCGATGGTCGCCGCCACGCTCGCCCGCTTTTTCCAGCACGACCCGGCGGTCGCAGACGCGCTGATGCGGCAGGCAGACCATGCCATGAAGAACTGGAACGGCATTCACGTCGGCGACGTCCGGGTCACGGAGGCGCTGACGGCGTAGTCCGGGCCGCGCCGCCGCCGTTCCCTCTCCCCGCCTGCGGGGAGAGGGCCAGGGTGAGGGGCAGCGGCGCCTTCGCCGGCGTGAGGGTCAGCGCCGCCTTCGCCGGGGGGCAGGGGCGTCGGCGCCGGGTGACGGGCAGCGATGCCTTCGCCGGCGGAACATGGCCCCTCATCCGCCTGCCGGCACCTTCTCCCCGCAGGCGGGGAGAAGGGCGAGCGCCGCGCCGCCGTCGGTCCGCTCTGCGCGTGCGGGAGAGACGAACGCCGCGCCGCGGCGGGAGAGATCAAGGCCGCGCCGCCGCCGAGAGAGAGCAGGGACGTGCGGTCGCCGTTCCCTCTCCCCGCTTGCGGGGAGAGGGTTAGGGTGAGGGGCAGCGACGCCTTCGCCGGGTGAGGGGCAGCGACGCCTTCGCCGGGAAAAAAATCGGGCCGCCGCTGTCGGCATCCGCCGCTCTGCCCCGTCCTTGAGGCATCGCAGGCCGCAGGAGGCGGCCGGCCACCAACCGGAGGACCGAACGCATGCGCATGATCTTCGTCAATCTGCCCGTCAAGGACATGGCGTCCACCCGCCGCTTCTTTTCCGCCCTCGGCTTCACCTTCAACGAACAGTTCAGCGACGAGCAGGCGGCCTGCATGGTGGTCTCCGATGCGATCTTCGTCATGCTGATGGTCGAGGCCCGCTTCCAGGATTTCGTCAACGGCAAGGTCGGCGATCCGGAGAAGGACACGCAGGTGCTCACCTGCCTGTCCGCCGAAAGCCGCGCCGAGGTCGACGCATTCAAGGCCAAGGCGCTCGCCGCCGGCGCCCGCGAATGGAAGCCGAACATCGAGTTCGGCCCGATGTACGGCTGCAGCTTCCAGGACATCAACGGCCATGTCTGGGAGATGATGCACATGGCGCAGGAATAGCCCGGGCGCAGGAACAGTCCGGCCCCGGAATAGCCAGGACGCGGGAATAGCCCGGCCGCCCTTCCTGGGGGCGCCGGCGCGCGCCCGCCATCTGCGACGCGATCCCCGGCGCCCGCGCCCGCCATCCGAGACCCTGGCCCCGGCGCCTGCGCCGGGGATCTGCGCGGCCATCCCGCCCCGTCGGCGTGGGCCGCCCATACCGGGCCCCGCGTCCGCCGTTCGCGCTTGCCATCCGTGGCCGGATCGGTTCTGTTGCGGGCGACGTCGAACGGCCCGGAGATTTTGCCATGCTCACCCTGCACTTCGCCCCGAACACCTGCGCGCTCGCCTCGCTGATCGCGCTGGAAGAGAGCGGCCTGGCCTTCGAGGTGCGGAAGGTGGACTTCGCTGCGTCCGAGCAGCGCTCGCCCGCCTATCTCGCCGTCAATCCCAAGGGGCGCGTGCCGGCGCTCGCAACCGATCGCGGCGTCTTGACGGAAACGCCGGCGATCCTCGCCTATGTCACCCAGATCGCGCCGGAGAAGCGGCTGGCACCGCTCGACGATCCCTTCGAATTCGCGCGGCTGCAGGCGTTCACGTCCTATCTCTGCTCCACCGTGCACGTCGCGCACGCCCATTTCCGCCGCGGCGCGCGCTGGAGCGACGATCCGGCGGCGCAGGAGACGATGCGGGCGAAGGTGCCGCAGAACATGGCCGAGTGCTTCGGACTGATCGAGCAGACGATGCTTTCCGGTCCCTGGGTGATGGGCGAGGCCTACAGCGTCGCCGATCCCTATCTCTTCACCATCGGCGGCTGGCTGAAGGCCGACGGCGTCGATCCGGATGCGTTTCCGAAGGTCGCCGCCCACCGCGCCCGCATGCTGGAGCGCCCCGCCGTCGCCCGGGCGCTGGAGCGGGCCGGGAACTGAGGCCGCCGCCCGTCGCTGCGACCGGGGCAATCCTCGGGGCCCCGTCGCGGCGTGCCGGCGGCCGCTAATTTTCTTCACCCGCCAACTGCCTGCGCAGCTTCGCCGGCGCCCGCCTGAGCCAGGCGTCGCGGAGGCGCCGGCGCAGTTCGTCGTCGCCGATTGCGGCCGCCCGCACGAGCACCGCCGGCCAGCCGTGATAGTGCGGCGTCTCGAAATAGATCTCCGGCGAACGCTCGATCAGGTGTTCCTTCTCGTCGAGCGGCATCGACAGCACGACGACCTCTGCGCTCTTGGCTGTGGCGATCATCTTGCCTGCGACCTTCAGCGCGGGCGCACCATAGGAGGTGCCGGTCGCAATGCCGGGCAGGCCCTCCGCCAGCCGCTCCAGCCGCGCCACCAGCGCCGCCGTGCCGGTCTCGAACTCCGCCTGATCCATCGCGCCGCCTCCCCGGGCCAAGGTGCTATCCTAGCGCGGGAACGGCGCCTGGCGAAGCGCGTCAGCGGCCGCAGCCGGCCTCGCAACCAGTTGCGGAAAAGCCGCCGAACGGCAGGTCGGCGCGCTGGCGCTCGTCCATCGCGGCGATGTCGGGATGGGCCAGCGGATCGCGGACCCAGCGGTCGTCCTGGTCCTGCAGCTTGGGCAGGCGGAAGGGCAGGAGGGTGGAAAGGTTCAAGAAAAGCTTCAGCATCGTCCTCTCCCGTGCAAGGGATTGGCCGCTCGCCTCTTGCGAGTTGGCTGTTGGATCAAAGGATTATGATGCGATCATGAATCGATCCGGCAAGGATTTCAATTGATGTCTTCAGGAGAAGAGTATAGAAAAACTATATGAATCCGTTGAACGCCATCCATCTGAACGGGCTGAGGGCGCTGGAAGCGGTCGGGCGGCTCGGCTCGCTGCAGGCGGCCGCGGACGAACTTGGCGTCACCGTCGGCGCCGTCAGCCAGCAGGTGATCAAGGCGGAGGCGCAACTCGGCCGCACCGTCTTCGAGCGCACCGGGCGCGGCATGCAGCCGACCGCCTTCGGCACGCCGTTCCTGCGCAAGCTGACGGCGGGGTTCCGCGAGCTCGCCGAGGCCGCGGGCAGCGCCCGCCGCCGCGACGATACGATCCTCGTCATCTCGGTCGCGCCGATCTTCGCCTCGCGCTGGCTGATCCACCGTATCCACCAGTTCAGCGCAGCCCATCCCGAGATCAGCCTCAGGATCGAATCGACGACCACGCTCGCCGATCTCGCCGGATCGGACGTCGATCTCGGCATCCGCATCGGGCCGGGCACCTGGCCGGGCGTGCGCGCCGAATTCGTGCTGCCGCAGGAGATGTTCCCGGTCTGCACGCCCGAACTCGCCCGGCGGCTGAAGACGACGGCCGACCTCGTCGACATGCCGGCGGTGATCGACGCCAACGACCAGTTCACCTGGGACCGCTGGCTGAAGGCGGCCGGCCTCGACCAGCCGCCACCGCGCACGCGTCACATGTTCAGCGACGCCTCGCTCTGCCTCGATGCCGCGCTGGCCGGGCAGGGGGTCCTGCTCGCCTGGCCGATCCTCGCCTCCTGGGCGATCGCCGAGGGGCGGCTGGTCGCCCCCTTCGACATCCGGGTGAAGACCGGCATGGGCTATTATTTCGTCACGGCCCCGGAAGTCCGCGAGCCGCGCAAGGTGTCGCTGTTCAAGGCGTGGATGCGCAAGGCGATCGCCGACAGCGTCGGCGGCGAGGGCGAGGCTATTCCTGCTCCTTCTCCCGCGTCGCCATCATCGCCTTGAAGGCCGGTCGCGCCTGGCAGGCGGCAAGCCACGCCCGGACGTTCGGCGCGGCGTCGAACAGTTCCGTCTGGCTCATCGTGTAGCGGAACACCTCGGCGAGGTTGAGATCGGCGACGGTGAAGCGGTCGGCGACGACGTGGCCGGTTGCGGCAAGCCGCCGGTCGAGCAGCGCAAACGCCTTGCGCAGCGCCTTCGTCGCGGCGCGGATCGTCAGCCGTCCCTGTTCGCTCGCAGCCGCATTGGCATCCAGCGTCAGGATGATCTTGACCGCGTGCGGCTCGACCTCGGTCGCAGCCCAGAGCGTCCACTGCAGCATCTCCGCCTCTTCCGCAAGCGACTGGCCGGAAAGCGGGCCGCCATGCTTGCGGGCGAGGTAGAGGTTGATCGCCAGCGATTCGTTCATCACGAAGCCGTCATCGTCGATGCAGGGGATCAGGCCGGGCGGATTGACGGCGAGGAAGTCCGCCGACTGCGTGTGCAGCGCCACATCGGCCGCGGCCGGGTCGCCGGTGCGCCGCGCCTGGATGACCGGCACGGAGACGAAGGGAAGGCCGAGCTCGCCGGCCATCCAGTAGGTGCGCGCCGCGCGCGAGCGATAGACGCCGTAGATCGTGAGCATGTGCGGTCCTCCCCGTTTCGAGACCGCACCATAGGCAAGCCATTACGAGGATTACAGCGCGTGGCGGTGATCGAACGATGAAATATCGTGATCCCGGACCGGCCCGGCGACGGCCGGACGGTTGGCAAGAGGTCGCAGGCCGTGCGGCAAGCTGGCCCTTGACCTTTCGCCCGGTTGCGGTTCCTCTGCCCCATCCGGGCGCACCTCCGTCGGAGCCGGCGCCGCAGCCCCGGAAGGGGGCCAGGAACAGGAATGGAACGCGACATGAAACGGCACGCACGCATCCTCTCGGTGGCACTGCTGCTCCTGACGCCGGCCCTCGGTGCCGTGGCGCAGGAGTACAAGGCCGGCAGCATCGAGATCCAGCACCCGGCGGCCAAGGCGACGCTGCCCGGCCAGCCGGTCGGCGGCGGCTTCTTCACCCTCGTCAATCACGGCGCCGAGCCCGACCGCCTCGTCTCGATCACCTCGCCCGTTTCCGGCGACGTGCAGATGCACGAGATGAGCATGCAGGGCGACGTCATGAAGATGCGCAAGCTGGAAGACGGCATCGCCGTTCCCGCCGGCGCGACCGTCACGCTCGCGCCGGGCGGCCTGCACGTGATGTTCATGGGCATCACCGCGCCGTTCAGGGAGGGCGAGAGCGTCCCCGCCACGCTGACCTTCGAAAAGGCCGGCGCGGTTACGGTCGAGTTCAAGGTGGAGGCGTTCAAGCCCGGCCATGCCGGCGGCGACGGCCACACGGGCAACTGAGGCGCCTGTTGCCCGGATCGGGGCGGGCGGAGATGGGAAAGGCACGCAGAGTAACCTTCCCCATCCCGCCCCATCGCCCCCCTCGGCGTTCGGGAAACCGAAAGGGGCGAGTGCCTGGAACCGACGGGCGCTTGCCCGGCGGCCGTTGTCGAATTGACCGCGGGCGCGTCGGCCGGACGCGCGCCGCGGGAGCGCCTGCCCGGCTTATCCCGTCCGGTTGCGCTCGATCGTGAGATGGGCGAACCGCTCCGCCCCGTCCGCAAGCTCGCCGGTCGCCCGCTCGTTCCAGCGGTAGCCGGCGATGGCGCCCTGCGGCGTTTCCGAAAAGATGTTGCCCGAGACGAGTGCCGCGCCGGCGCCCTCGACCACCGTCACCGCGCAGCCGACCGGGGCTTGGCGCACGAGGTTGCCGTTGACGACGAGGCCGCGCATGTAGGGGCCCCAGCCGAGCATCAGCCCGTATTTCGGTGCGTTCTCGATGGTGTTGCCGCTGACGACCGTGTCGGCCTCCACGGCGATGCCGAAGCCGAAGCCCGCCCCGTCGTGCACATAGGGGCCTTCCAGCCTGAGGTTGCGCACGACATTGCCCGTCACCGTCGCAAGCCGCCCGCCCTCGTTGAAGTTGACGATCAGGATGCCGTTGGCCGCGCCGTCGATCAGGTTGCCGCTGACGATCGCCCCCTCGAAGCCGAACTCCGAGTAGATCGCCGTCTCGCCGGAGGCCAGGCAGGTGTTGCCGGAAATCTGCACGTTCGAGCCGGCATTGGAGCGGATCGCGGAGAAGGCGCAGTCGGAGACGTGGTTGTTCGTCACCATCACGTTGTCGGCGCGGAAGACGTTGATGCCGTTGCCGTACTCGCCGGTTCCGCCGCTGCGCGCCGAAATCCCGGCGATGCGGTTGGCCGTCACCATCGTGCCGTCCGGCCCCTTGCTCCAGCGGTGCACGAGGATGCCGCCGTTGGCGCAGTCGAGCACCGTGTTGGCGGCGATGGAAAGGGCGGTGCTCTCGATGGCGTAGATCGCGTAGTCGGCCGCACCCGAGACGCGGTTCTTCTCGATCCGCCCGCCGCAGCGCTCCAGGTAGAGGGCGGATTTCGACGACCCCTTGATCTCGCAGTTCTCGATCGTCACCGCGCCGGTGCCGGAGAGATGGACGAGTCCTTCCACCGTGTCGTCGAGCCAGCGGTTGCCGCCGTCGAGGACGAGGTTCTCCAGGCGGATGTTGCGCGCTTCCTGGCAGGCGAACAGGTAGCCGTCGCCGCCGTAGAGGATGCGGGTGGCGCCGGGAACGCCGGTCAGACGGGTGTTGTCGGGCAGGTCGACATTGGAGACGACATAGTCGCCGGGCGGCAGGAAGACCGGCTGCTCCCTCGCGGCCGCCTCCTTCAGCAGCTTGGAAAACGCCTTGCTCTTGCGGTCGCCGCCGCCGGGGCGCACGCCGAAAGCCGAGGCGTCGATCGCCCCGCGCAGGTCGACGTTGATCGGCGCGGGCACGCCCGTGGCGCGCGCCGGCACGGCTGCGCCGAACACCCCCAGGCCGATCGAAGAGACTATTAAGCGTCTGGTAACCATTTTTGCTCCTTGCAAACCGGGGAGCAGGAACCGTGCCAGGTTGTTTTGTGCCGAAATGACACGGATTCCGGGCGTTCGGCGCCGTCTGCCGCCAGACGCGGTGTCCATCGCGGGACGGGTTGCGAAAATGGGGCACCGGCCGGCCGGGGCGGCCGGTCTGGCGGTCGTGCCGTTTCCGGGCGGAAGTGGCCGGATATCCGGCATTGGAACGATTGGATTCAGCTTTGGATAACGGTCGGGAGTGTAGCCTTGGGTTGCAACGACGAAGGCCTGCCGGAACGCCGGCGGGCAACTTGGGGAATCGCGGATGCAGCTGTCCGAACATTTGCCGCCGCCGGAAGGCGAGGCGAAAGATCCGACATCGCGCCTGCTCGCAGCCAGCGAGCGGCTGATGGCGGAGGCTGCCCGTCGTTTTCCCATCGCCGGCGATCCGCACAGTCGCGCCTACTGGATGGAGGCGATGATCAACCAGGCGCCGGACTATTTCTTCTTCAAGGACCGCGACAGCCGCTTCCTGCTGGCCAACCGCTCGGTCATCGCCGACCTGTTCAAGGAGACGGACCTGACCGGCAGGACCGATTTCGATCTGTTTCCGCCCGAGCTCGCCCAGCAGTTCTTCGAGACCGAGCAGGCGATCATGCGCTCGGGCGAGCCGATGCTGGACATGGAGGAGAAGATCCCGGACGGGAACGGCGGGCAGAAGTGCCTCTTGACCTCCAAGCTGCCGATGCGCAACGAGCACGGCGAGATCGTCGGCATCCTCGGCATTGCCCGTGACATCACCGAGCGCAAGCGCCAGGAGCAGTTGCATCTCGGCCAGGCCGAGCTTCTGAAGATGATCGCGGTCGGCGCGCCCTTGAAGGACGTCTTCACCGCGCTCATCCACCTGATCGAGGGGCAGATTCCCGACGTCGCAGGCTCCATCCTGCTGCTCGACCCGAAGGAGAACTGCCTGCGGCACGTCGCCGCCCCCAATCTCGACCCGAACTGCTTCACCCGCGTCGACGGCATCCCGATCGGCCCGGCGGTCGGCTCCTGCGGCACCGCCATGTGGCGCGGCGAGCCGGTGTTCGTCGCCGACATCGACACCGATCCGCTGTGGGACGGCTACCGCGACCTGGTGGCCCCGTTCGGCTTCCGCTCCTGCTGGTCGGCGCCGATCCACTCCTACCAGGGCCAGGTGCTGGGCTCCCTCGGGCTCTACGGCAGCACCCCCGGCCTGCCGTCCGCCGCCTGCCAGAAGCTGCTCGGCATGGCCACGCACATCGCCGGCATCGCCATCGAGCGCAAGCAGGCCGAGGAACGCATCCAGTTCGTCGCCCACCATGACGTGCTGACCGGCCTGCCCAACCGCAGCATGCTCGACGAGCGCATCTCGAGCGCGATCGAGGCGGCCGACGACGCCAACGGCACCATCGCCGTCGCCTTCATCGACCTCGACAATTTCAAGCTGGTCAACGACAGCCTCGGCCACCATGCCGGCGACGAGCTTCTGAAGACGGTCGCACGCCGGATGCTGGACAAGCTGCGCCCGGAGGATTCGCTGGTCCGCCTCGGCGGCGACGAGTTCGTCGTCCTCCTCACCGGCCCCCGTCGCCGGGGCGAGCAGCTATCGGCGCGGCTCGAATCGATCCGCAAGGCCATCGCCGATCCGGTCCTGCTCGAGGGCCACAGCGTCCAGGTCACCTGCAGCATGGGCGTCGCCCTCTATCCCGGCCACGGCCGCAACGCCACCGAGCTCCTGGCCAATGCCGACCTCGCCATGTACCGCTCCAAGGAGATCGGCCGCGACGCGCTGCAGTTCTTCACCGCCGAGATGGCGTCGAGCGCGCACGAGAGGCTGCGCTACCAGGAGGAACTGCGCCGGGCGATCGCGCGCGAGGAGTTCGTGCTGCATTTCCAGCCGCAGATGGACCTGAAGACCGGCCGCATCTTCGCCGTCGAGGCGCTGATCCGCTGGAACCATCCGGAGCGCGGGCTCCTGATGCCCGGCGATTTCATTCCCTTTGCCGAGGAGGCCGGCCTGATCGGCCAGATCGGCGACTGGACGCTTAGGGCGGCATGCCGGCAGAACAAGGCCTGGCACGACGCCGGGCTGCCGCCGGTCGTCGTCAGCGTCAACGTCTCCGCGCGCCAGTTCCAGGAGCCGGAATGGGTCGAGCGCGTCGCCGCGGCCCTGAAGCGCAGCGGGCTCGAGGCGCGCTATCTGGAACTCGAACTGACCGAGAGCCTGATCATGGCCGACGTCCAGCAAGCCGTCGCCCTGATGCACCGGCTGGCGGCGCTCGGCGTGCATCTGGCGATCGACGATTTCGGCACCGGCTATTCCAGCCTCAGCGCGCTGAAGCGCTTCCCGGTCGACCGCCTGAAGATCGACCGCTCCTTCGTCCAGGATCTCCCCGACGATCCCGACGACGCCGCGATCGCCCGCGCCATCGTCTCGCTCGCCCATACGCTGCAACTACGGGTGATCGCCGAGGGCGTGGAAAACCGCGATCAGCTCGAATTCCTGCGCGGCGCCGGCTGCGACGAGATCCAGGGCTACTATCTCAGCAAGCCGGTGCGCGCCGAAGGCGTCGAGACCCTGCTGCGGATCCCGAATATCTGAGCGGTGCGGGCGATTGCGGCAGAGACCCGTGTGCCGCTGCTGCCGTGCCGGATATAGGCGCAACGCGGTGATGCCACGGTTGACGGCTCCTGACCCGGTGCGGCCGTTACAAGAATGATCTGCACAAGGCCGAATTGGGTGGTAACGTCCATCCTGCTGCTCACGTTCACTTGAGGTCACTTCAAGATTAGGGTGTGACAGTTTCAAGCCAATCTTCGAGCATGCGGCGGATCCCGTCTTCCGGCTTTTGCTCGCGTGTAAAGGCCCACCACGTTTGGGCACCTTGCCAGACCGCCGCCATCTGCCACCCGAGTCGCTCCGCCCGATTTTGGTCGCTGCAAAGGCGACGCCCCAAGGCAATCGCCAGGGTACGACCCCAGTGGGCACCTCTTGCTCGCAAGTTTGGGTTGCGAATGTCCTCTCTTAACAGCAGCAATCCATTCGTGGCGTTCCGCTCTGCGTCTTGAGGTGGCATCAGTCGCATAAGCAGTTCAACGGCCCCCCTGGGCGTTAGTGCCTCTTCCGCATCGGCCGCTTCAGTCTCTGTCTGAAGACGATCCCACGCACGAAGGAGGACAGCCTCCACCAAGTTTAGGCGGCTGCCATAGCGCTGAACGAGTGTCGCCGGAGAAAGGGCACAGGCCTTGGCGGCGAGAGCGAAAGTCAGACCTTCTGGGCCCGTTTCGAGGATGGCATCGAACAGGAGGTCCAGGACGCGCTCATCAGAAATCATCTTGTGCCTTGGCATTCTCCATTTATGAATACATATTCAGTTATAAACAAGGAGGTTTCTCATGGCTCGAATTCTGGGGTACATCGCTGCGAGTCTCGACGGACGAATTGTCTCTGGAGATGGATCGCTAGAATGGCTCTATAAATACGATGACATGAACCTCGCAGAACATGATTACCGAGTGTTTCTGAAGCGCATTCGGACAATTGTCATGGGTCGCGGCACATACGACTTCATCGCCAATGAGCAATCCCCTTGGGCCTATTCTGATCAGCGAGTGATTGTGGTTACCTCCCGGCCTCTTGGTAATCCAAAAGGCCCGCTTGAGGTCCGCACGGATATTGATGCGCTGATATCAGAGCTTCGCGCGTCTGATGACGGCGATGTCTGGATGCTGGGTGGAGGGCAGTTACAAATGGCGTTCATCGAACGCGGAGCGCTGGACGAAATAGAGATATATGTAATCCCGGAAATCCTCGGGAGCGGCCAGCCTCTGTTCCCGCTTACGGGCTTTCGAGCTAGTCCCACTTTGCTCAGTGCAAAAGCCATCGACAAAGGCTGTGTTAGACTCCATTACAAGATGTGATGCCAGTTGCGCAGGCAGTGCGGTCCTTGGGCGAGTAGAAAGGCCGGAGCGAACCGCAAGGTCCAACACTCTGAACTTCGACGTCCACTCTTGGCGCGGAGCGGACGTAGCTGCCTCCGCCTCTTCCGCCAGCGCTTCCTCGCCTCTTTCTTTGAGCCGGCCGCGCCTATCCCCGCCGCCAGTAGTGCATCTCCATCATCTTCTCCCAGCCCTTGCCCGGCTTGTTGACGAGCGCGGTCAAGGTGCGGTGATGGTCGTCGATGAAGGTGATGATGTCCTGGTAGGGCAGGGTCTTGCCCTCGTTCTCGAAATCCGGCCCCTCGCTGTGCAGCGTCAGCACGTTGCCGGTCGGCTCCAGGATCCCGTCATAGTGCCACAGATGCGTCATCATCGAACCGATCCAGGTGCCGATGTAGCGGTCGCGCCTCGGATCGTAGCCGAGCGTCATGATCGTCTCCGCCGGGTCGCCGTCCGGCATCAGCCCGCGGCCCTCGCAGGAGACCCAGAGGCCGCCGACCCGGCGCACCTCTTCCGTCCAGGTCGTCTCCTTCGGCGGCGCCATGATCGCCTCGTGCGAGACGTCCCAGGTTCCCACCAGCCGCTCCAGCCAGCGATGCTGCGTCGTGATCTCTGCGTGCATGTCGGCCTCCCGCTCCGTGTCGCCCATTGTCGTCCCATGGAAACTTGGACGCAATGGCCGTCCGTCAAGGGCGGGGGAGGGCCCAGGAGATGGAAAGCGCTTGACAAGACTAGGTTGATATCAACAGTAAAGGCATGACCGTGAATGCCGACGTTTCCCACGACATGACGCTGCACGTGCGCGATCACTGCCTCTGCCTGCACGCGCAGCGGGCGGCCCGCGCGCTGGCCCGCCGCTTCGACGACGCCCTTCGCCCGCTCGGCCTGACCAACGGCCAGTTCTCGCTGATGATGGCGCTCAACCGGCCCAAGCCGCCGCCGATGGGGCCGGTGGCAGCGCTGCTCGCCATGGACCGCACGACGCTGACGGCAGCCGTCAAGCCGCTGTCGCGCCGCGGCCTCGTGCTCGTCCTGCCCGATCCGCGCGACCGCCGCGGCCGCCGGCTGGCGCTGACCGAAGAGGGCAGGGGCCTGCTCGCCCGCGCATTGCCGGTCTGGGTCGAGACGCATGCGGCGGTCGAGGCCGGCCTCGCCGGCATCGACGCCGACGCGCTGCGCGCCGGACTGAAGGCGCTCTCCTGATTGCGGCAGGCCGGCAGCCGCAGCCTCGCTGCCGGGATCGTCGCCTGCTCGCCCGCCGGCCGCATCCTGCGTCCGGCAAATCGTCGCCGGCTCTGGCGGGACGCGCGAATCCGCCTATCTTCTCGAGCGATGAAGCCAGACCAGTTGCTCTATCCGGCGCCCGCCGGCCTCTATTGCCCCTCCGGCGACTTCTACGTCGACCCGATGCGGCCGGTCGCCCGCGCGCTGATCACCCACGGCCATTCCGATCACGCCCGCGCCGGCCATGGCGCGGTGCTGGCGACGCGCGAGACGCTGGACATCATGGCGATCCGCTACGGGCCGGACTTCTGCGGCAGCGCGCAGGCAGCAGGCTTCGGCGAGACGATCGACCTTGCCGGCACGACGGTCTCCTTCCATCCGGCCGGCCACGTGCTCGGCTCGGCGCAGATCGCCATTGCCGCGAACGGCACCCGTTTCTGCGTCTCCGGCGACTACAAGCGCAGCCCCGACCCCACCTGCACGCCCTACGAGCCGGTCGCCTGCGACGTCTTCATCACCGAGGCGACCTTCGGGCTGCCGGTGTTCCACCATCCCGATCCGAAGGGCGAGATCGGCAGGCTGCTCACCTCGCTGAAGCAGTTTCCCGAGCGCAGCCACCTGATCGGCGCCTATTCGCTCGGCAAGGCGCAGCGGGTGATCCGTCTGCTCCGCGACTGCGGCTACGACCGGCCGATCTACATCCACGGCTCGCTGGCGAAACTCTGCGACTACTACGTCTTCCGCGGCATCGATCTCGGCGAGCTGCGGCCGGCGACGCTGGAAAAGGGCGATCCGACCGATTTTTCCGGCGCCGTCATCGTCGGCCCGCCCTCGGCCTTCGGCGAGCGCTGGGCGCGCCGCTTCCCCGAACCGCTGGTCGCCTTTGCGTCCGGCTGGATGATGGTGCGCCAGCGGGCGAAACAGGGCGGCGTCGAGCTGCCGCTCGTCATCTCCGACCATTGCGACTGGCCGGAGCTGACCGAGACCATCCGCGAACTCGCGCCGGCCGAGGTCTGGGTCACCCACGGTCGCGAGGAGGCGCTGGTCCGCTGGTGCGAACTCGCAGGCATCCCCGCCCGCCCGCTGCACCTGGTCGGCTACGAGGACGAGGGAGATTGATAGGGATGCAGGCTCGCTCCGGCGCAACGGATACCTTCAACAGGGTAGCGGCCCCCGCGTCCGCTTTCCCCGCCCGCGGGAGGCCCGCCGCCCCGGCGCGCCCTTTCCTCGCTTGCGGGGAGAGGGCCAGGGTGAGGGGCAATCCTCGCCGCACCTGCATCGGTCGGTGGCCAGCCTCTGCCGCCGCGTCCACCCGCCGCCCCTCATCCGCCTGCCGGCACCTTCTCCCCGCAGGCGGGGAGAAGGGCACAAGCCGCCCCGCCTCCGCCCGGACATCCGCGCACGGCAGAACTTCCGCTCCGCGCTCCCGGATCTCCGACTGGATTGTGCCCACCGCAACTGCCATCGCGCCCCCTCTCCCCGCCTGCGGGGAGAGGGCCAGGGTGAGGGGCAATCCGCGCCGCACCTGCACCGGTCGGTGGACAGGTGCTGCCGCCGCCTCCGCCCGCCGCCCCTCATCCGCCTGCCGGCACCTTCTCCCCGCGGGCGGGGAGAAGGGCGCAAACCGCACCGCCTCCGCCCGGACATCCGCGCACGACAGGACTTCCGCTCTGCGCTCCCGCCTCTCCGACTGGATTGTGCCCACCGCAATGGCCCCCGCGTCCCCTCTCCCCGCCTGCGGGGAGAGGGCCAGGGTGAGGGGCAATTCGCGCCGCGCGGGCATCGGCCGGTGGCCAGCCTCTGCCGCCGCGTCCGCCCTCCGCCCCTCATCCGCCTGCCGGCACCTTCTCCCCGCAGGCGGGGAGAAGGGCGCAAGCCGCACGGCCTTCGCCCGGACATCCGCGCACGGCAGGACTTCCGCTCCGCGCTCCCCGCTCCGCCGGCGCCAGCCGCGCCCCCGCCCCTTGCGGGGAGGGGTTGGGGAGGCGACTTTCTGCACGGCGGTGGTCCCATGAAAGCCTTCGCCGATCTCCTCGACCGCCTCGTGCTCACGCCGTCGCGCAACGGCAAGCTGAAGCTGCTCGCCGACTATTTCCGCGATACGCCCGATCCCGACCGCGGCTACGGGCTGGCGGCTATCGCCGGCACGCTGGATCTGAAGAGCGTCAAGCCGGCGCTCTTGCGCGATCTCGTGCTGGAGCGGATGGACGAGGTGCTGTTCCGCTATTCGTACGACTATGTCGGCGACCTCGCCGAGACGATCGCGCTCGTCTGGGACCAGGAGCGGAAGGAGCGGATCGACGACGCCGGCCAGCCGCGCCTGTCTGCCGTCGTCACCCGCATGAACGCGCTCGGCCGCACTGAGGTGCGCGGCGCCGTCCGCGACCTGCTCGATCGGCTCGACCCCTCCGCCCGCTTCGCCTTCATCAAGCTCGCGACCGGCGCCCTGCGCATCGGCGTCTCGGCAAGGCTCGCCAAGCAGGCGCTGGCCGACTTCTCCGGCCGCGACGTCACCGAGATCGAGACGCTGTGGCACGGGCTGGAGCCGCCCTACGAGCCGCTGTTTTCCTGGCTGGAGGGCCGGGCGGAACGGCCGGTGCTGGCGACGCCGGCGATCTTCCACTCCGTCATGCTCGCCCATCCGGTGGGCGAGGGCGATCTCGACGGGCTCGATCCCGCCGACTTCGCCGCCGAGTGGAAATGGGACGGCATCCGCGTCCAGCTGTCGGCGGCGGGCTCCACCCGCAGGCTCTACTCCCGCTCCGGCGACGACATCTCCGCAGCCTTCCCCGACATTCTCGAGGCCATGACCTTCGCGGGCGTGATCGACGGCGAACTGCTGGTCGGCGGCACGGCCCGCTCGAACAGCCGGACGCGGACCTTCTCCGACCTGCAGCAGCGGCTGAACCGCAAGACGGTCACCGCCCGCATGCTGGAGGACTACCCCGCCTTCGTGCGCGCCTACGACATCCTCTTCGAAGGCGAGCGGGACGTCCGCCCGGAGACCTTCGTCGATCGCCGCGCGCGCCTGTCGGCGCTGGTGGACGCCGCCCCGCACGACCGCTTCGACCTCTCGCCGCTGGTGCCCTTCGCAAGCTGGGCCGAGCTGGAACGCCTGCGCGCCGACCCGCCCGACCCGGTGATCGAGGGGGTGATGATCAAGCGGCTCGACAGCGTCTACCAGGCCGGTCGGCTGAAGGGGCCGTGGTTCAAGTGGAAGCGCGATCCCTACAATGTCGATGCCGTCCTGATGTATGCCCAGCGCGGCCACGGCAAGCGCTCCAGCTACTATTCCGACTTCACCTTCGGCGTCTGGACGGCGGGGCCGGAGGGCGACATGCTGGTGCCGGTCGGCAAGGCCTATTTCGGCTTCACCGACGCCGAGCTGGAGGTGCTCGACCGCTTCGTGCGCAACAACACCGTCGAGCGTTTCGGCCCGGTCCGCGCCGTGCGCGCCGAGCCGGATTTCGGCTTCGTCGTCGAGGTCGCCTTCGAGGGCATCAACCGCTCCACCCGCCACAAGTCCGGCGTCGCCATGCGCTTCCCCCGCATCGCCCGCCTGCGCGACGACAAGCAGCCGCGCGACGCCGACCGGCTGGAGACGCTGATGGCGATGGTGGAGGCGAAGGAGGCGGGGTAGGGGGCCTCGGGGCGGCGCCGATGCGCCGCTTGCTTCAGGTGATCTCGGTGGCGGTATAGGCGAGATTGCGCCAGCGTTCGCCCTCGCGCGTCCAGACGGAGAGAAACCGCGCCGCGTAGTCGAATTCCACGTCCCGGTTGCGGCCGCGGGCCCGCCAGCGCCCGACCGCAACCGCGGTGTCGCCGGCAAGGCGCACCTCGATCTCGTCGACCTCCGCCGACTGCCAGGCCCTTTCGCCGGAGCGGAAGGCGGCGATCACGTCCGCCTTGCCCTCATGCGCGCCGTCCGGCTGCAGCAGCAGGAAGTCGGGGTGGTAGAGCGCCTCCAGCACACCGGCGTCGAGCGTCCGGTGCGCATCGGCGATCGCCTGTTCGAGCGCGGTGATCTCCTGCTTATTCGTCATGGTCGTCTCTCCATGGTTGCAAGGTCTATCGCCCCGGCACGCGATCCCGCAACCGCGCGCCCCGCTCCGGTCTTGCCAATCGTCAGGAATGGACGATCAGGCGGCTCTGGCGTAGACTTCGCCGCGGCGAGAGGTGGTTGCGATCCGTTCGGGAGATTGCGGATGCCGATATTCATGGACAGGCATGATCTGCCGGGGGCGACGGCGGCGGAAGTCGCCGAGGCGCACCTGAAGGACCTCAGCATCCAGGACCAGTACGGCGTCAAGTTCCTCACCTACTGGTTCGACCATCGCAATGGCCGCACCTTCTGCCTCATCGACGCGCCCGATGCTGCGACCGCCGAATGCGTCCACCGCGAGGCGCACGGCTACCTCGCGAGCGAGGTCGTCGAGGTGTCGCTGTCGGCGGTCGAGGCCTTTCTCGGCCGGATCGACGACCTGGATCCGACGCCGGCCAATGTCGAGGGCCGGGATGCCGGCCACCGGGCGGTGCTCTTCACCGACATCGTCGGCTCGACGGAGATGACCTCCCGCCTCGGCGACCGCATGGCGACCGAACTGGTGCGGGCGCACGATTCGATGGTCCGCCGCTGCCTCGGCCGCGCCAGCGGCCGCGAGGTCAAGCACACCGGCGACGGCATCATGGCCGCCTTCACCTCGTCGCCCGCAGCCGTCGACTGCGCGGTCGACATCCAGCGCGAGTTCCGCCACTTCAACGCCGACAGTCCCGAGCAGATCCACGTGCGCATCGGGCTCGACTGCGGCGAGCCGGTCGAGGACAGCAACGACCTGTTCGGCGCCACCGTGCAGACAGCGGCACGGCTCTGCTCGGCCGCGAGCGTCGACCAGATCCTCGTCTCCGAGAACGTCTTCCACGAATATGGCGAGGCCGAGAGCCGCGCCCAGATCTTCGCCCGCGCCGGCCGCTTCCGCCTGAAAGGCTTCGCCAAGCCCATCCTCGCCTATCAGTGCGCCTGGGCGGGGGGACGGCAGCAGGTGAGGGGCAGTAGGCAGTAGGCAGTAGGCAAGAGGCGATGGCGGGCTGCGCGGCCCAGGGCGCTTGCACTTCGCCGAAGCTGCTGCTTATCTTCTACTCGCTACTCGCTACTCGCTACTCGCTACTCGCTACTCGCTACTCGCTACTCGCTACTGCCTACTGCCTACTGCCCACCACCACCGCCCACCACCTGCACGAGGGGGATGGAATGCTGCGTCTCGGGGAAAAATACCGGCACCTGGTCCATGGCGGCGGCTGCGGCTGCCAGTCGCTGCAGGTGCAGCAGGCTTCACTCAGGCTGGAACGGCTGACCCGCCGCGCCCTGCTCGCCGGCATCGGCGCCACGCTCGTGGCCGGCACGCAACGGCCGGCGCTGGCCCAGGCCGCCGACCCGCCGCCGAAGCTCCTGTTCCGCCAGGCGCGGCTCTTCGACGGCAGGGCCGCGAGCGCCGGCGCCGACCGGCAGGTGCTGGTCGAAGGCGATCGGATCGCAGCGATCGACGGGGCGAACAATCCGCCGCCGGACGGCGCGACGGTGATCGACTGCGGCGGCCGGCTGCTGATGCCCGGCATGATCGACGCGCACTGGCACACGCTCTTTGCCGCCGTGCCGGCGCAGGTCGCCGTCACCGGCGATCCCGGCCTGATCTACACGGCGTCCACGGCGGAGGCCGAGCGTACGCTGTTGCGCGGCTTCACCACCGTGCGTGACCTGGGCGGCCCGGTCTTCACCTTCAAGCAGGCGATCGACACCGGCATCATCGCCGGCCCGCGCATCTATCCCTCCGGCGCCTTCATCACCACCTCCGGCGGCCATGGCGACCTGCGCATGCTGACGGAGATCCCGCGCAAGGCCGGAGAGCTCAGCATCATGGAACAGGCGGGCGGCTCGATGATCGCCGACAGCCTCGGCGAGGTGCAGCTGCGCGTGCGCGAGCAGCTGCTGCAGGGGGCCTCGCAGATCAAGATGATGGGCGGCGGCGGCGTGTCCTCGCCGCGCAGCCCGCTCGACATGACCAGCTTCAGCGAGGAGGACCTTGCGGCCGCCGTCGCCGTCGCCCGCGACTGGAACACCTACGTGACCGTGCACGCCTACGCGCCGCAGACGGTCCGGCGGGCGATCGCGGCGGGTGCCGCCTGCATCGAGCATGCCCACCTGATGGACGAGGAGACGGCCCAGCAGATGGCCGAGAAGGGCATCTGGCTCAGCACCCAGCCGTTCCAGTCGACCGGGGATTCCGCGCCGCTCACCGGACCGTCCGCGGTCCGCTTCGGACAGGTCATCGCCGGCACGCCCGTCATCTACGGCCTCGCCCGCAAGCACGGCATCAAGGTCGCCTGGGGCTCCGACATGCTGTTCTCGCCGACGATAACGGCGCGTCAGAGCGTCATGCTGACGCATCTGTCCGAATGGTATTCCAACGCCGACATCCTCAAGGCGGTCACCTCGACCAATGCCGAGCTCCTCGCGCTCTCCGGTCCGCGAAACCCCTATGCCGCCAAGCTCGGCATCGTCGAGCCCGGCGCCTTCGCCGACCTCCTGCTCGTCGACGGCAACCCGCTGGAAAACATCGCCCTCCTGGAAAACCCCGAAAAGAACCTCGCCGTCGTCATGAAGGGCGGACGGATCCACAAGAACACGCTGGGCTGAGGGGCGGCGGAGCGGCTGCCACCCCGGCGATGTCGAAGCGCAGAATTGCTCTTCCTCACCCTTTTACTCCCTTTAGCGGAATTGAATTTGCGTTTGTACAGATTTATAGTTTCGCGCCCGAGTATATCTTGTTGATATTTACAGGAGATTTGGGGGTGCGACATGGAAAAAATTACTATATTGACGGATGCACAAGGGGTTAAATACAGACTTTGTGACGATGGCACAGTAAAGCGCCTCGAAGAGAAGGAAATCGCCCATTCCGGGCAGCAACGCCCGCTGTCGGGGGAAGCTCTCTGGGGTCGCGGCGTCAGCGCCAGCGAAGAGGTGCCCGAAAAGCTACGGCGCGAATTCGACGAGAAGTTTGCGCTGGTCAGCGCGGAACTCAGGACGATCAGGCGCGACCAGGAAATACCAAATGAACCGCTGCTGCCCAATCGCCCGCCATGGGTCGATGCGACCTTTCGACCAAGGCGTGCCATGCGTGCGCCGGAGCGGCGGGTCTCGCACCGTGACGTGGCGCTGGATCCGCTGGTCGTGTGGGGCGGCGAAGATCGAAAGACCTATTTCGACACATCCTATCCGTGGGGTTGTATCTGCCGGGTCATCGCGTCTGATGGAAGGCCCGGGTCGGGTGTCATTGTCGGGCCGCGCCATGTCCTGACCGCCAGCCACGTCATCAACTGGGCAGACGTGTCGACCACGGTCGAGGTGCACCGGGCCGGACGGTTTGTCGCCGCGACCGCGCAGGCCATTCGTGTCTGGGCTTTCGAGAAGGTCGGCGAAGTCGGCTATACGAACGTCGACGACGACTATGCTCTCATCGTCACCAATACCCGCATCGGCGACCGGTTTGGTTGGATGGGCTGCCGCACCTATGATTCCGGCTGGGATGGGGAGAACCATTGGTTCAACATAGGCTATCCCGGGTCCTTCGGCGGCTCCACGCCGACTTGGCAGAATGAGCAGAACCTCGACGAAGACGAATGGGACTATGGAGAGGGACGCGCCATGACGACCTCTGCCGACGTGACACGCGGCAATTCGGGTGGTCCGATGTTCGCTTTCTGGGACGACGGCCCCTATGTCGTTGCCGTCGTTTCGGCCGAGGGCGTCATTTTTGCTTCGGGAACAGAGAACTGGTGCGCCGGCGGCTCGAACCTGACGCGGCTGGTGAATTTCGCCAGGTCGGCCGATCCCTGAAGCCGCCGCCTGCCATCTGAGGCAGCGGCCGAGGGCGCCTGGTCGCCGCTAGGCCTCGGCGCGCGAGAACCAGACGTCGTCATAGATCGCCACCGCCGTCTCGTCGGGGGCGCCGTCCCGCGTCAGCCGGATCGAGCGGACGGCGGCGGCGTCGGGAACGCTCGGCATCTTCCGGCAGGCGGTGGCGTCCGATGCGCCGATGCAGGGGATGAAGGTGGCGCGCATCAGCGGGCGGACGGCATGGCCGGCCGCGGTGCGCGTCACCAAGAGCGCGAGCCCCACCCGGTCGGTCGGCTGCCAGGGAAAGATCAGCCGCGCCCCGGGCTTGAGCGCGTCGAGCCAGCGGACCGGCGGCGCCACGACGCCGGCATTCACATAGATCAGGTCGGCCGGCGGCAGCGGCAGCGTCGTGGCGTCGCCCTGGATCACTTCGACGCCCTCGAACGGCCGCAGGTTTTCTATCGCGCGCGCCACGAGGTCCGCCTCGACCTCGTAGGCATGGACCTGTCCGTTCGGCAGCACCAGCATCGAGAGCAGGGCGGTATAGTAGCCGGTGCCGGCGCCGACATGGACGACCGTCTCGCCGGCGGCCGGCGCGGCCGCCCCCAGCCAGGCCGCGTGCAGAAAGGGCTCGCCGTTGTTGATGCCCTTCGCCGCGTCGAGGGCGACGAGCACGTTCTGGTAGAGGAAGGCGGGATCGGCGCTCGGCGTTTCCAGATAGCGGCGCCCGGCCTTGATCTGCCACGGTCCCGGCCCGAGAAAGGCCTCCCGCGGCACGGCCTCGAAGATCCGCTCCAGCCGCTCGTCGACGGCGTTGCTGGCCGCCGCCATCATCCTGGCGTGAAAGGTCCGGATCTCGTCGAGGGTCGAACGGCGGATGGCGGTCACGGGCGGGCTCCGAAATGGCGTCTGCGTCGGGCGAAGGATCATGGAAATCCGCCCTGCCGGCAAGGGCCACATCTTGAATGGGCAGGGCAGGGCCGGCGCAAGCCACGCGCCAGCCGGCCCTGCCACAATTGCGGCACGGTAACGACGTTATCTCGACGGAAGGGATTCGCCTCTATCGTCCGTCCTGCCCCGCGTCTTTCGGACTTCATGGAATTGCGTCGCTGATCATGGCCTCAGAACTCACTCTCTCCCGCCGCCGGTTCCTTCGGCTTTCCGGGCTCGCCGCGGCCACGGGCCTTGCCGGCTGCACGTCGTCGATGAACACCGACCGGTTCCGCTGGCAGACCGATCCCGTCTATCGCAATCCGGCGCTGGAGGGCGTGCCGGGACCGCATCTGGAGGGGCGCGATCCCGACCAGGGGCCCTACGAGGAGGCGATGCTGCCGACCGGCATCCCGGATCTCGACCCGGCCTATGCCGGCATGTACGACACCCGCATCGACGGCGGCTTCACCATTCCGCAGGTCCCCTACCGCCAGATCGACGCGCGCTTCCTGCGCCACGAGGTGGAGGATCCGTTCGGCGAGGCGCCGGGCACGATCATCGTCGACACCGCCAACCGCTACCTCTACCTCACCATGTCCGGCGGCCGGGCGATGCGCTACGGCGTCGGCATCGGCCGCGAGGGCTTCGCCTGGGACGGCCGCGGCGTCATCCAGTGGAAACAGGCCTGGCCGCGCTGGACCCCGCCCGACAGCATGGTGGCCCGCCAGCCGGAGCTGACGAAATACTCCGCCCGCAACGGCGGCATGGCGCCCGGCCTGTCCAATCCGCTCGGCGCGCGCGCGCTCTACATCTTCCAGAACGGCCAGGACACGCTCTACCGCCTGCACGGCACCCCGGAGTGGAAATCGATCGGCCGCGCCGTCTCCTCCGGCTGCGTGCGCATGCTCAACCAGGACGTCATCGACCTCTACAGCCGCGTCCCGAACGGCTCGCCGATCGTCGTGCTGTAACGGCGGGCGGCGCGTCCGCGCCGGATACCGTGCGCCGCCGCAGCCGCAGCGCCGGCTGCTCGCCTCCGCCCCGCCTCAGGCCTCCAGAAGCTCCTGCATATGCCGCAGGTGCTCGATCGTCAGCGGCTTCTCCAGGTAGCTCTTGACGAAGGGATGGCGCATCGCCCGCTCGCGGTCGGAGCCGAGTTGCGAGCTGGTCAGCATGGCGACGACGGGCGCGTGGTGGGCAAAGGCGGTGGCATAGTGCTCCAGGAACTCGAAGCCGTTCATGATCGGCATGTTGATGTCGAGGATGATCGCGTCCGGCGTCTCGCTCTCCAGCACGCTCAGCGCCTCGGTGCCGTCGTGCGCCTTCAGGATGCGGATCGCCGGGTCGAACTTGCGGATCGTGTATTCGCAGATGAACTGGTCGTTCTCGTCGTCGTCGACCACCAGGATGGTGCTCAGCTTCATGTCATTCCCCGTTCGGCAGCTCGACGATGAAGCGGCTGCCCTTGTCCTTCGCTTCGTATCTCACCGCTCCGCCGAGCGACTCGGCGCTTTTCTTCATGATGTACAGGCCGAGGCCGCTGCCGAAGGATCGGCTCGGATGAAGGCGCTTGAACATGCGGAACAGAAGCGGCCGCTTCTCCTCCGGTACGCCGATCCCGTTGTCCTCCACCACGAAGCGGATCGTGCCGCCATGCTCCTCCAGACGGACGTCGACCCGCGGATCCGGCTCCTGAGGATCATGGTACTTGATCGCGTTGGAGAGGAGGTTGCCGACGATGACCTCGAATTTCGACGGCTTGCTCACGATTGTCAATTCCGGCGGGATATGGTTGGCGATCCGGACGCGCCCGTCCTCTTCCAGCGTGGCGAGGCTGTCGGCCTGGTTCTGCACGACGTCGAAGGGCGAGAACCTCTGGTCCTCCTCCTCCATCAGCCGGTCGCGGGTGAGCACGATGATGTTCTGGATCAGCTGGTCGAGCCGGGTGAAGTTGCGCTCCATCCGCTCCAGCGCCCCGGACAGCGCGTCGTATTCCCCGTTCTCCAGCAGTTCGCGCGAAATGTTGAGAAGGCCGATGGAGGAGGCGATCGGCGAGCGCAGGTCGTGCGAGGTGCGATAGGCGAACTCCTCCAGCTCCGCATTGGCCGCTAGGAGCTGTCGCTCGAAATGCTTGCGTTCGGATATGTCGCGGATGATGGCGGTGTAGACGGTGCCCTCGGCAAGTTCGACCTTGGCCACGGACAGCTCGACCGGGAAGATGCGCCCGTCCTTGCGCTGCCCGTCCATCTCGCCGCCGGTGACGACGCATCCGGCAGACGCCGCCCCGCCGTGATCGCTCCCGGCCGCCTCTCCGCCGCCTGCGGGCCGCCCGGGCAGGAGCAGCCGGATCGGCCGGCCGACGACGTCCGCCGGCGCGTGGCCGAAGATGCGCTGGCAGGCCGGATTGGCCGAAAGGATGGTGCCGTTGGCGCTGACCGTCAGGATGCCGTCGACGGCGTTGTTGATGATCGCTGCCAGCCGGTCCTGGCTCTCGCTGAGGTGGCTGGCGCTCTCCCGGTAGCGGCGCGAGTTCCAGTAGGAATAGGCGACGAGCCCCGCATAGATGAGCCCGGACAGCAGGATCAGGTCGAGCAGGGTGCCGGCGATCGAGGAGATGCCCTCGCGGTCGATCGCGAAGGGCAGCCGCGTCGCCTGCGCGCTGACCTTCAGATAGGCGAGTGTCAGCAGGATCAGGTAGGTGGCGACGCCGAGCGAGGCGGCGATCGCCATGCGCTGGTAGCCGGCCGGCCGGGCGCCGACGAACAGGATCCCGACCCCGAGCGCCAGAAAGCAGGTCGCGCTCTGCACCGACATGCGCGTGTGGACGATCCAGTCGTGCGCGGTGTCGAAATCGATGAGGTAGCCGACCAGCGAGGTCGCGGCGATCGCCACGGCGGCGTAGCTGCAGACGATCTGGACGATGTCGCTGCCGCCGCGGAGCGCCCGCCGCATCAGCGCGAGGCTGATCAGGATGAAGCAGAGCGCCGTGTTCGGCGCGATCCGCCCCGGCACGCTGGTGCCGATGTCGGTGAAGGGGTCGTACAGCAGCCGGTCGATGCCGAGATCGACCCCGAACACATGCTGCGCCAGCGCGATCACTCCGTAGACGAAGACGGGAAGGGCTGCGAGGAACGGTAGGGTGCGATAGCCGGACAGGGCGGCCACGAACGCGCCGCCGAGCAGGGTGAAGGCGAGTGCGGCGTTGAACTTCATGCCGAAGATCTCGGGATGCCGGGCGGCGAACTCCACCGGCTCGGCCAGCCAGAAGACGATCATGCCGACGCCGACGATGATGCACCACAGGCCCGCCGAGAACCCGGTCAGCCGCCATTGCCGGTCGTCGCGCTGCATTCGGCTTCCCTCTCTTTCGACGAATGGCAGTCTAGCCGAGAGCGCCTACTTGGCCAGCACGTTTTCCGGCTGTCCGGCAGGGTCGGGGTCGTGCCGGGCGCGCAGATTCTCCGCGAGCGCCTTGAGCGCGGTGCCGAGGGCGCCGAGTTCCTCGGCCGAGCAGCCGGACGCCTTGCCGATCTCCATCAGGATCCCGTGCGCCGAAGCCTTCATCTCCTTGCCCTTGCCGGTCAGCGTGATCAGCACCTGCCGCTCATCGGCGCGGTCGCGGGTGCGGGCGATGTAGCCGCTCGCCTCCAGCCGCTTCAGGAGCGGCGACAGCGTGCCGGAATCGAGGTGGAGCGCCTCTCCGAGCGCCTTGACGGTCCGGGCGTCGTCTTGCCAGAGCGACAGCAGCACCAGATACTGCGGATAGGTGAGGCCGTGCGGCTCGAGCAGCGGCTTGTAGGTGCGGTTGAACGCATGCGCCGCCGAATAGATGGCGAAACAGAGCTGGCGGTCGAGCGCCAGCATCGCGTCGTCTTTGGGAATGTTCGGGATCGAGCCTTTGTCTGCCATGGCGCATCGTCGCAGGAATTGTCCGGAAATGCAACGCGCGAAATCATATTGCGCACAATTGAATTTTGCGCTATACAATATCCATCAACACAACCCAAGGAGACCTGACATGCCCATTCTCTACACCACCAAGGCATCTGCCACCGGCGGCCGCGCCGGCCATGGCGCCAGCGAAGACGGCGTGCTCGACGTCACCCTGACGGTGCCGAAGGAACTCGGCGGCGACGGTGCCCGCGGCACCAATCCCGAGCAGCTCTTCGCCACCGGCTATTCCGCCTGCTTCCTCGGCGCGCTGAAGTTCGTCGCCGGCAAGGAGAAGGTAAAGATCCCCGATGAAGCCCGGGTGACAGCGACGGTCGGCATCGGCCCGCGCGAGGATGGCGGCGGCTTCGGCATCGAGGCCGCCCTGCAGGTCTCCGTTCCCGGCGTCGACAAGGCGGTGGTCGAGGACCTCGTCAGGAAGGCCCACGTCGTCTGCCCCTACAGCCACGCCACCCGCGGCAACCTCGACGTCAAGACCACCGTCGCCTGAAAGTTCGACTGAAACGTCGCCGGAGTCCGGGCTGCAGAGCCCGGACTCCCACGGCCCACAGCCTCCCGACCGAGCGCCCGGTGCGTCAGCCCCGGGCGCATGTTTCGCCCACTAGTTGCAATTGCTTCGAATCACTACGATTATATCGAGGTCGAGAGTTCGTCTTTCCTTTACGGTCTCCGGCGGGGGAGGAAATGTCCGTATTCGATGCTCGAATCCTAATCCTATGTAAGACATATCCTTCTCCGAGTGGAAAATACACGGAAACGTCCTGCGTCGCAGGGATGGAAGCCTCGGGTAGTCTGGTTAGATTGTTCCCAGTGCCATTTCGCCTCATCACGAAAGATCAACAATTCAAGAAATGGCAGTGGATCAAAGCAAAGGTGGAAAAGGCTCGAAGTGACCATCGGCCGGAGAGCTACAACATCAAAATTGATACGATCGAGATCGGTGAAGTTGTACCGACGACACGGGAGTGGGCGGATAGGCGTCGCTTGCTTGGACAAATAAGACTGTTCGACCATTTCGATGAAATTGAAGCTGAACAGAAGGCGGGTCGATTGTCACTGGCGCTTCTGAAACCCACACGCGTCGTCAGCCTCGATATTGTTCCTGTTGCTGATCCCAATTGGACCGCAGAAGAGCTCGCGAAGCTCGAACGGGAACAACAGAGCGGGCTATTTGATACGAGTGACAAGCCTGCCACTCAGATGCTCGAAAAATTGCCGTTTGATTTTTACTATAGATATGAATGTGGTAGCTCTTCCAACCGCAAGCAATTTCGGCACAAACTTGTAGATTGGGAAGTCGGAGCACTGTTTCGAACGTGCAGCGCGAGATATGGGAATAGCTGGGAGACTCCTTTCAGGAAGAAACTGGAGGACGTTATCCCCGCAGCCGACCTTATGCTGCTTATGGGCAATCAACACCGTTTTCAAAATCAGTGGCTGATAATCAGTTTGATATACCCACCTCATCAGAAGCAAAAAGAACTCTTCTAGGCGACCACAGTGTTGCGAATTGCCAACCTGTCCTTGTTGCGAAAGTACCGCGCCGGATCATCGGCATATAAATGCAGCATCTGGTAGCCAAACGCACCCATCCGCTCGCCCACGATATTTCTATGACAAGTCTTCGGATCTCGTTCGAAGCAAAGTAAACAGATGGACTTGTATTCCGCATCTGCCGCCAGCTTCGCCACAGCCGATGTCGCCTGGGGCTGATCTACGTGTGTTGAATATATTGCCCTGAATCGGTCGTAGTCGCCAGCCTTGGCTGCCTCCCTGCCAGCTCTCGGATCTCCCAGTTCTGGCAATGGGATATATAGAATTCCTGCCTCTTCAAGATGTTTTCGTAGGGCATTTTTGGAGAAGCCCTTCTTGCGAGATAGCGGAACTGCACGAACGTCTGCTATGGCATCGATGCCGACAGCTTCAAGCGTTTGGACAAATCGATTGATATCAGTGCCTTCGTAGCCAATCGTGTAAATTGTCTTCATGATGGCTCCTTTCGACGCGAACTTATCAGCTTTGCCGTAGCCGCGCTGACCTCATAGTGCATGGTCGTGGGCAATTCCAGCAGTTCGAGGATGGTTGAGAGCAAGTTGCAACAGTGTCCTATGCTGTCTCTTTTCATGCGGAATAATTGCGCTATATTATTTCCATAGAAAGGAGCATTCCCATGCCCAGCCTGTCGGCAAACCCGAACCCAGACACCCGCGACGAGACCCGGGCCGAGGCGGTCGTCACCCGGGCGGCGGTGCGGGCGGCCGAGGCGCTGGGGATGACGGCGCGGGTGCTATCGGCGGTGCTCGGCGTCTCCGAGGCGAGCGTCTCGCGCATGCGCCGCCAGGATTTCCGGCTGGAGCGCGGCAGCAAGCCGTTCGAGCTCGCCGTGCTGTTCATCCGCCTGTTCCGCTCGCTGGATGCGATCACCGGCGGCGACGAGGCGGTGGCGCGCGCCTGGCTCGTGGCGGACAACCGCGCCCTCGGCGGCCGCCCGCTCGAGCGCATCACCTCCATTTCCGGGCTGGTCGATGTCCTTGCCTACCTGGACGCCCGCCGCGCTCTCGTCTGAGGCGCGCGCCTATGCCGGCGCCGTCTGGCGGCTGGTCGAGGCGCAGCATCGCGTCTCGACGCTGAAGCTCGTCGATACGCTGGACGAGCAGGCCCTGCTGGAGGAACTGCTGGAGGAGAGCAAGCCGGTCCTGCCGCCGGAATGCGCGGGCCTCGACTACCTGCTGGCGACCCCCTTCCGCTACGGTGCCGTCTACCCGCACGGCTCCCGCTTCCGCAGGGCAGGGCGCACCGCAGGGGTCTTCTATGCCGCCGAGGCGGTGACGACGGCACTCGCCGAGATGGCCTTCTACCGGCTGCTGTTCTACGCTGAATCGCCCGCCACGCCCTTTCCGGCGAATGCCGCCGATTTCACCGCCTTCTCCGCCGCGGTCGAGACGGAAGCCGCGCTCGACCTGACGCGCCCGCCGCTCGACCGCGATAGCGCAAGCTGGACGCACCTGACCGACTACGCCGCCTGCCAGGCGCTGGCCGAGGCCGCGCGGACCGCCGGAATCGCTGCGATCCGTTATGCCTCCGTGCGCGATCCCGGGCGGGGGGCGAACCTCGCCGTCCTCGTTCCCGCCGCCTTCGCGGCGCCCCGGCCGCTGGAACGCCAGACCTGGCGCATCCGCCTGTCGGCCTTCGGCGTGCAGGCGATCTGCGAGTTCCCGCCGGCGCGGCTGCAGTTCGGCCCCGCCGATTTCGCCGCCGACCCGCGGCTGGCCCGAAAGGGGTAGGCGACCCCGAACGGCGGATCGGGTGGCCGCGTCGCCGTGCGCCGTCCGCGCCTTCCGCTTCGCGCGCGCTCCCTTGCTGCCGCGAGCCGCCGCCGCCGCCTCTGCTAGCGATCCCAGTAGGGCGGGTTTCCGAAGGCGGTGCGCAGGTGGTCGGCGACGGCGCGCAGCTTGGCGGACGGATTTCGCCCCTGCGGATGGGCCATGTAGATGAACTCCGGCTCCGGCTTGTGGTCGATCTCGATCTCCTGCAGCAGCCCCTCCCGGATCGCCGGCCCGGCGATGAAGGCCGGCAGCAGTGCGATCCCGAGGCCGGCGACCGCGGCATCGCGCAGCATGTCGCCGTTGTTCATGCCGAGCGCCAGCCTGGCGCGGACGATGGCGGCGCCGTTCGCCGTCTGGAACCGCCAGTCCGCCACGCCGCGATTGGTGTAGAAGATGCCGCGATGGTTCTCCAGCTCCTGCAGCGTGCGGGGAACGCCGAAGCGCGCCAGATAATCCGCCGAGGCCGACAGCAGCCGCCGGCTCGGCGCCAGTTTCCAGGCGACGAGCCGGCTGTCGGCGATCGGCCCGTTGCGGATCACCGCATCATAGCCGTCGGAGGCGGCGTCCACGCGCCGGTCGTCGATGTCGAGCGTCAGCTCCAGCTCGGGATGGTCGCGCAGGAACGGGTAGAGCGCCGGTCCGAGATGCATCCGGCCGAAGGTGACCGGGGCTGCGATCCTGAGCGGCCCGGCCAGCGTTCCGCGCCGTTCCGACATGTCGGCCGCGGCGTCCTCGATCTCGCGCGTGATGCGGCGGGCGCGCTCCAGGAACGCCGCGCCGTCCTCCGTCAGCGTCAGCCTTCGCGTCGTCCGGTGCAAGAGGAGGCCGCCGAGCGCCTTCTCCAGCTCCGCCAGCCTTTCGCTCACCACCGATTTCGACAGCCGCAGCCGCCGGGCCGCCTCGCTGATCGAGCCGCCCTCGACGATGGCCACGAAGGCCGCGATCGCTTCCGTCCTGATCATCGTTCGGTATTTCCGGATTTCAGTTCCATGATCTGCACACTAATCCGAACGGTGGGAAAATGCCATCTTCCGGTCATCGAAACGGATGGCATCGCGCCATCCTCCAAAGGAGACAGGACCATGAACCGCTTGATCGACAAGGTCGCAATCGTCACCGGCGCGAGCGCCGGCATCGGCCGGGCCACCGCCCGGCTCTTCGCCGAGGAAGGCGCAAGGGTCGTGGTCGGCGCGCGCCGCCGGTCGGAACTCGAAGCGCTGGTGGACGAGATCGAGGCTGCGGGCGGAGAGGCGATCGCCGTTGCCGGCGACGTTCGCTCCGAGGACTACCACAAACTGCTGGTCAGGACCGCCGTCGAGCGCTTCGGCAGGCTGGACATCGCCTTCAACAATGCCGGAACGCTCGGCGAGGCCGGCCCCAGCACCGGCGTCTCGGAGGCGGGCTTTGCCGAAACGCTGGCGATCAACCTGACGTCCGCCTTCCTCGCCGCCAAGCATCAGGTCGCCGCGATGGCCGACAACGGCGGCGGCTCGATCGTCTTCACCTCGACCTTCGTCGGCTACAGCTTCGCCTTCCCCGGCATGGCCGCCTATGCGGCCAGCAAGTCCGGCCTGATCGGGCTGACCCAGGCGCTCGCCGCCGAGTACGGCCCGAAGAACGTCCGCGTCAACGCGATCCTGCCCGGCGCCGTCGATACCGACATGTACCGCGAGGCCAACGATACCGCCGAGAAGCAGGCCTTCGTCACCGCCCTGCATGCGCTCAAGCGCGTGGCGGCCCCGGAAGAAATCGCCCGCTCGGTTCTCTATCTCGCCTCGGACGACGCCAGCTTCGTCTCCGGCACCGCCGCCCTCGTCGACGGCGGCGCCTCGATCACCCGCACCTGACGCCGGGGCCGATCGGGGCGGCGGGCGTCATCGCCGCCCCGCTGGGTTCAAGGGCGCCGGCGCTGGAGACACCGCCGGCCAGGACAATGCCCGCGGCCGGGACATGCCATCGGCCTGGGACCTCGCCGCCGTCCGCGGGCGCGCGGTCCCTCAGTCCGCCCCGGCTTCAGCGAAGAACGCCTCCGCATCCTCGACCTCCACCAGCCGCTTCCGGTCGATCCGCCAGAAGCGGTTGGCGACCGCGCGGACGAAGCTGCGGTCGTGGGAGACGAACAGGCAGGTGGCCTGGTGCGCCATCAGCTCCGTCTCCAGCGCCTCCTGCCCCTCGATGTCGAGATGGTTGGTCGGCTCGTCGAGCAGGTAGAAGTTGGGCTCGGTGAGCCGCAGCACCAGCAGACCGAGCCGCGCCTTCTGGCCGCCGGAGAGCCGGCCGAGCGGCTGGCCCTGCTTCTCGACGGCGATGCCGGCGCCGGCGAGCAGCGCGCGGGCCCGCTGCTCCGACAGCGCGAAGCGGCGCGTGAGGCTCAAGAGCGGCGTATCGGCGTCGGCGAGATCGGCCAGCGCCTGGTCGCCGTAGCCGAGCACCAGCGACGGCGTGGCCTTGATGCCGGCGCCGGTCCCGCCTTCGGCCGATACCCCTTCGGCAGACGCCCCTTTGATCGGCGCGCCTTCCGCCGGCGCCCCCGCGATCGCGCTCCGGAGCGCCTTGACCAGCCGGGTCTTGCCGGCGCCGTTGAGGCCCAGGAGCACGATCCGGTCGCCCTGGCAGATGAACTGCCGCCCGGTCCGGAACAGCAGGCTGCCGTCCGGCGTGGCGATCGCCGCGTCCTCCAGCGTCACCAGCACCTTCGCATGCGTGCCGCGGTTGGCGAGGCGGATCGCGCCGGCGGAGCGTTCGAGATGGGCGGGTTTGGCCGCTTCCTCGAGCTTCTCCGCCCGCTGCTTCAGCTGCTTGGTCTTGACCACCAGCAGGTCGGAGCCGGAGTTGATGCCGATATTGTTCAGCTTCGCCGCCTGCTGGCGCAGCTGTGCCGCCTGCTTCATGTCGCGCTGGTAGCGCCGCTCGTCCGCCGCATCCGCCGCGTCGAGCGCCGCCCGCGCCCGCCCGTAGGGCAGGGCGAAGACGGCCGCGTTCTCCGGGCGCAGGAACAGCGTCGCATTCGTCGTGGCGTCGAGGAAGGCGCGGTCGTGGCTGGCGACCACCACCGCGGTCTCGCGCGGCAGCCCGTTCAAAAAGGCCTCCAGCCGGACGATGCGCGAGAGGTCGAGATGGTTGGTCGGCTCGTCGAGCAGGAGCACGTCCGGCTCGCCGACCGCGCAGCGGGCGATCAGCGCCAGCCGCTGCCAGCCGCCGCTGAGCTCCGACAGCCGCCGCGCGCGCAGCGCCTCCGGCACCTCCATCATCTCCAGCATGACGTCGACGCGCCAGCTCTCGCTGTCGGCCTGGTCTGCCGGCAGGGCCGAAAGCACGGCGGCATGGAAGGTCGCGCCCATCAGCGCGGGCGGGATGTTCTGCTCGACATGGCCGATGGTCAGCCCGCGGGCGCGGATGATCTCGCCCTCGCTGGCCTCCAGCGCGCCGGTGAGGCAGGCCAGGAGCGTCGACTTGCCCCGGCCGTTGGCGGCGACGAGGCCGATGCGGTCGGCGGCGTTGACGGAGAGGTTCAGGCCGGCAAAGAGCGGCGTGCCCAGCGTGACGCCGAGATTGCGGATGGTGATGAGCGACATGGTCGATCCCTGAGAAAGGTCCGGACCGGCGCGGCATCGCGGGCATCAGCCATCGACGAAAGGCGCTCACGACGGTTCGCGGACATTGCAATTCGCGCGCGCCAGAGGGCACGCGCTGCCACCAGGGGCAGACCAGGGAGGGGTCGTCGAGAAAACGGTCTCTGGTCAGCCCTGCAAACGCATCTGCAGGGCGAAATCGGGACCATGCGAACGGTAGCGCAGGTAATGGAAACTCACGTCCGCCCTCCTTTCGCAGCGTCGGTTGAGGCGCGCTGGATAGCACCGATTGCGGGAGTTTTCAACATTCAGAGTTCACGAGATATGATGATCGACTTGCGGGCTTTGCTTTCGGAATAAATTCCACACGTAAATGAATGCATTCAGGGGAAAGAGAAATTTCATGTAGAGTATTTTATCGCTTTCTGTCTCTCGCCCACCAAGAATGATGTATCTCACGAATAGCCCGGGAGCTATGCATGACATTAGCCACGACGCGAAAAATATCCTGGGAATCTCAAAGAAATAACTGGAAGATACGGCAAACAGTACAAAAAGCGTTCTGAATAGGGCGTTCACTTGCCGGCCCTACCGCTGCAGGAACCTGACCGACCAGCGCCGCGGGATCAGGATCGAGGCGGCGGTGACGAGCGAGGCGACGATGAAGGGCGCGAACGCCGCGGTGTGCGGGGCGGAGCGCTGCAGCATCGCGCCCGCGATCGCCCCGGCGATCATCCCCGACCACGGCACCAGCTGGATCAGCCACTTGCTGTCGCGCACGCCGAGGATGAAGCGCCCGAGCCCGCGGCCGAAGCGCGACAGCGCGCCGGTGACATAGGTCAGCCCGATCGGCAGCCCCTCGATCTGCTCGACGGCGGCGTTGATCGTGCCCATGGCGAAGATCAAGAGCAGGAAGCGCACCTCGCGCGCCTCCGGCACGACGGCCGAGGCGGCGAGCAGGGCGGTGACGCAGAGGAGCACGCCATAGGGGCGGGAGCGGGCGGCGATGATCACCCCGCAGGTGTTGCCGAGCACGAAGGCGAAAAGCCCGGTCAGCAGCAGGATGGCGCGCGCCACGTCGCCGTCGGCGAGCGCCACGGCGGTGCGGGTGGTGTTGCCGCTCATGAAGGAGACGAACTCGCCGACCGCCATCAGCCCGATCGCGTCGGTCATGCCGGCGAGAAAGGAGATGGCCGCGACGAGCGCCAGCCCGACAGAACTCCGTTGACGCCTGATCAGGCGCCGCCGCCTTGCGACCGTCATGGGAGATGTGATTCCAGATTGCTACACGCAAAGCTAATCAGAGGTTGCGCGGCCTGGCAAGACGGGGCGGCCCCTGCGGCGTGCACCGTCCACCTCCCCTTTGAGGGGGGTGACGACCCCATCGGTCGCCGCCCCCGCCCACCTCCCTCGAGGGGGGAGGTCGCCGCGAAGAAACGGGTGGGGGTGATCCGCGGGGACGCTGGAGGGCACCTTAAAGGGGACAAAGGCGGCGCCGCGTGCGCCCTTCTCCCCGCTCGCGGGGAGAAGGTGCCGGCAGGCGGATGAGGGGCGGAGGAGCGAGTGGCCGCGGGCGATCCTCCGCCCGCGGCATGTGCGACGTCGGCGGCGGCTCTCCACCGGCGGATGTGCGCGGCGCCACACTATCTGCCGGCGGATGCAGCCGTGGCGGCGATTGCCCCTCACCCTGACCCTCTCCCCGCAGGCGGGGAGAGGGGACGCACAATCACCCCACCCCGGAGCTTCGCTCCGACCCTCCCCCTCAAGGGGAGGGTAGTCGCCCCGTCGGTCGCCGCGCCCGCCCACCTCCCCCTCAAGGGGGGAGGTCGCCGCGCAGCGGCGGGTGGGGGTGATCCGTGGGGACGCTGGAGGGCACCTTAAAGGGGGCAAAGGCGGCGCCGCGTGCGCCCTTCTCCCCGCTCGCGGGGAGAAGGTGCCGGCAGGCGGATGAGGGCGGCGGAGCGAGCGGCCGCGGCGATCCTCCGCCGGCGGACGTGCGCGCGGCGATTGCCCCTCACCCTAACCCTCTCCCTGCAGGCGGGGAGAGGGGACGCGGTCGCCGCACCCACCCACCACCCCCTTGAGGGGGGAGGTCGCCGCGCAGCGGCGGGTGGGGGTGATCCGCGGGGACGTTGGAGGCCAGCCCCTTGAAGGGGACAAAGGTGGGGCCGTGTGTGTCCTTCTCCCCGCTCGCGGGGAGAAGGTGCCGGCAGGCGGATGAGGGGCGGAGGACGCAGCAGCGGCGATCCTCCGCCGGCGGGTGCATGTGCGACGTCGGCGGCGGCTCTCCATCAGTGGATGTGCTGCGGCGAGTTCCCGCCTGGCGGTTGCAATCATGGCGGCAATTGCCCCTCATCCTGACCCTCTCCCCGCGGGCGGGGAGAGGGGACGCAGGCGCGGCTGCGCGTACATTCGACGCGGACACCTGAGCAGACACAAGGCTGGTCCCGCCCCCACGCCGAGCGCCCACGCCGGCGTCGCATCACCCCACCCCGGAGCTTCGCTCCGACCCTCCCCCTCGAGGGGAGGGTAGCCGCCTCGCCGGTTGCCGCGCCCATCCACCTCCCCCTCGAGGGGGGAAGGTCGCCGCGAAGCGGCGGGTGGGGGTGACTGCCGGGACGCAGGAGGCCAACCCCTTGAAGGGGACAAATGCGGCGCCGCGTGCGCCCTTCTCCCCGCCTGCGGGGAGAAGGTGCCGGCAGGCGGATGAGGGGCGGAGGAGCGAGCGGCCGCAGCGATTCACCGTCGGCGGCATGTGCAGCCGGGGCGACTATCCGCCGGCGGGTGCATATGCGGCGTCGGCGGCGGCTCTCCACCGGCGGCTGTGCGGCGGCGAGTTTCCGCCGGCGGATGCACTCGCAGCGGCGATTGCCCCTCACCCTGACCCTCTCCCCGCAGGCGGGGAGAGGGGACGTGGGCGCGGTGGCGCGTACATTCGACGCGGATACCTGAGCAGACACCTGAGCAGACACAAGACCCGTCCCCGCCTACAACTGCCGAGCGCCCGCGCTGGCGTCGCAATCACCCCACCCCGGAGCTGCGCTCCGACCCTCCCCCTCGAGGGGAGGGTAGTCGCCCTGTCGGTCGCCGCGCCATCCACCTCCCCCTTGAGGGGGGAGGTCGCCGCGAAGCGGCGGGTGGGGGTGATCCGCGGGGACGCTGGAGGCCAATCCCCTTGAAGGGGACAAACGCGGCGCCGCGTGTGCCCTTCTCCCCGCCTGCGGGGAGAAGGTGCCGGCAGGCGGATGAGGGGCGGAGGACGCAGCCGCGGCGATCCTCCGCCGGCGGATGTGCGGCGATGGTTCTCTGCCGGCGGATGCAGGGCGCAGCAGCGATTGCCCCTCACCCTGACCCTCTCCCCGCAGGCGGGGAGAGGGGACGTGGGCGTGGTGGCGGGACATGCAAGGCGGACACCTGATCAGACACAAGACCGGTCCCCGCCCGCAACGCCGAGCGCCCACGCCGGCGTCGCATCACCCCACCCCGGAGCTTCGCTCCGACCCTCCCCCTCAAGGGGAGGGTAGTCGCCGCGCCGGCCGCCGCGCCCATCCACCTCCCCCTTGAGGGTGGAGGTCGCCGCGGAGCGGCGGGTGGGGGTGATCCGCGGGGGACGTTGGAGGCCACCCCCTTGAAGGGGACAAAGGCGACGCTGCGCGTGTCCTTCTCCCCGCTTGCGGGGAGAAAGTGCCGGCAGGCGGATGAGGGGCGGCGGAGCGGCGGCGCGTACATTCGACGCGGATACCTGAGCAGACACAAGGCTGGTCCCGCCCACAACCGCCGAACGCCCATGCCGGCGTCGCAATCACCCCACCCCGGAGCTGCGCTCCGACCCTCCCCCTCAAGGGGAGGGTGGCGGCCCGCCGGTTGCCGCGCCACCCACCTCCCCCTTGAGGGGGGAGGTCGCCGCGAAGCGGCGGGTGGGGGTGATCTTGCGGCGGCCACGGCATGCGGGCGACGGGCCGGCGGGCCCCTCTCAGCCAGACCGCCAAGTCAGTTCCTCCGGTCAGTCCAGCTGGTCAGCCCACCGGTTTGCCCGATCAGCGTGCCCGATCAGTCAGCCGACAGCCTCCGCCACAAGCTCCCCGTCACACGCCCCCGTCATAGGCGCCCCGTCACCGCCCCGCTCCGCCCTTTGCCGTCTCCGGGCCGATGACGGCCGTGACTTCGGTGACGCGGTCGGCGGGAAAGCCGCCGCGGCGGGCGTGTTCGCGGATCACGTCCGCGCTTTCGGCCTCGTGCACGCAGTAGAACTTGTCGCCGGCGACGTAGCTGGTGATCCACCGGTAGGGCTTGCCGAGGCCGGCCACGGCGTCGTTCGAGCGGGCGGAAATGCTGCAGAGCTCGTCGGCGCTCAGCCTGTCTGCGCCGGGAATGTTGCGTTCGATGATGAAGGTGGGCATGAGACGGCCTCCTCTCTGGAGCCGCTGTCGCAGGGTGGCGGCAGCCGCTCCGGTCCGACGCGACCATCAAGGCGCCGCCGCCGGGCGGCTGTCAACGCCTTTCCGCCAAGTCGGCGACCGCGCCCCGCCAGCGCACCCCAGCGCCACGCCTGCACCGCGACCGCATCATGCCAGCACCAGGCCAACGTCGCGACCGCACCAATGCTCGCACCAGGCCAACGCCGCGACCGCGCGGCCGCCCGCGCCATGGCTGCACCCGACTGCGCCGCCCCGCGCGGGGCGAAGGCCGATGCGGGCCGGAGCCCGGGCGGGGCACAGGCTGGGGCCTAAGGGCGGGGCACGGCCCCATGCGGCGCTGCGGCCCTTGCGGGACGCAGCCGCCCATGCGGGCACGGCATGGAGGGGCGGTGCCGCCGGCGCTATCGCCGCAGGCTGCCGAGGATGCCGCGCACGATCGCCCGTCCGAGCGAGGTGGCGACGCTGCGGGCGGCGGATTTCATCGCCGCCTCCACCACCGTCTCGCGCTGGTAGCCGGAGCGCGCCTTCGGCTTGCCGTTCGCCGAGGCCTGCGTCGGCTCGTCGCCGAAGCCCGGCAGCGTCCAGCGGCTGCCGCCGTTCTCCGGCTGCGGCTCTTCCGCCGCCTGCTCGGCCTGCTGCTGCTGTTCCTCCAGCTTCTTCGCGCGCGCCGCCAGCATCTCGTAGGCGGATTCCCGGTCGAAGTCCTCGTCGTAGAGGCCGGCCACCGGGCTGACCTTCATCACGGCTGCCCGCTCGGCGTCGGTCAGCGGGCCGACGCGCGAGGCCGGCGGGCGCACCAGCGTGCGCTCCACCATCGAGGGGATGCCCTTGCCCTCCAGCGTCGAGACCAGCGCCTCGCCGGTGCCGAGCGCGGTGATGACGGTGGCGCAGTCGAAGTCGGGATTGGGGCGGAAGGTGTCGGCCGCCGTCTTCACCGCCTTCTGCTCGCGCGGCGTGTAGGCGCGCAGCGCATGCTGCACGCGGTTGCCGAGCTGCGCCAGCACCGTCTCGGGCACGTCGAGCGGGTTCTGGGTGACGAAATAGACGCCCACGCCCTTGGAGCGGATCAGCCGGACCACCTGCTCGACGCGTTCGACCAGCACCTTCGGCGCGTCCTTGAACAGGAGGTGCGCCTCGTCGAAGAAGAACACCAGCTTCGGCTTGTCCGGATCGCCCACCTCCGGCAGCTCCTCGAACAGTTCCGACAGCAGCCACAGCAGGAAGGTGCCGTAGAGGCGCGGGTTCATCATCAGCTTGTCGGCGGCGAGCACCGAGATCGCGCCGCGCCCGTCATTGGTGGTGCGCATGACGTCGGAGATCTTCAGCGCCGGCTCGCCGAAGAAGTGCTCGGCGCCCTGCTGCTCGAGGATCAGCAGCTCGCGCTGGATCGAGCCGACCGAGGCCTTGGAGATGAAGCCGAACTGGTTGGAGAGCTCGCTGGCGTTGTCGCCCATGTAGGTCAGCAGCGCCTGCAGGTCCTTCAGGTCGAGCAGCGGCAGGCCGCCCTGGTCGGCGATCTTGAAGGCGATGTTGAGCACGCCCTCCTGCGCGTCCGTCGCGTTCATCAGCCGCGACAGGAGCAGCGGCCCCATCTCGGTGATGGTGGTGCGGACGCGGTGGCCCTTCTCGCCGTAGAGATCCCAGAAGATCACCGGGAACTCCTGGAAGTCGTAGGGCTCGAGCCCGATCTCCTGCGCGCGCTTGAGCAGGAAGTCCTTGGCCTCGCCGATCGCGCCGATGCCCGACAGGTCCCCCTTCACGTCGGCGCAGAACACCGGCACGCCGGCATTGGAGAAGCCCTCGGCGAGGATCTGCAGGGTGATCGTCTTGCCGGTGCCGGTGGCGCCGGTGACGAGCCCGTGCCGGTTGCCGAACTTCAGCTCCAGGTATTCCGGCTTGTTGATCGCATTGTCCGGCTTGCGGCTGGTGCCGATATAGAGCTTGCCGTCCTGAAACATCGTCTCGCTCACCGTCGTTCTCCCTTGTGCGCCGGGCGTCGTGGCGCCGGTCCGTGCAGCCGGTCGGGTCATGGGCGTCTTGCGCCCGCGTCCCGATATCGTCATTGAATCGTCGAGCCGACTTTATAAGGTGGTCGTGGAACTTCAACACCTGTGATGAACGACAGGCATGATGGCGATATCCGTCCGGCGGCACTTGAGTTCGTTGCCGGTTTCCCATAACGTTGACGTCAACGTCAAAAAATGATCCCGGAGGACTTCCATGACCGATCTCGTCAACCGCGTCGCCGAAAACGTCGGCATCGATGCAGCCACCGCCGAAAAGGCGATCGGCATGATGCTGGGCTTTCTGCAGCGCGAGGCGGCCGATGGCCCGGTGGCGCAGATGATCGAGGCCATCCCCGGCGCCTCCGACCTCGTCGCGCAGTACAACGGCGAAGGCGCCGGCGGCGGCCTGCTCGGCGGGCTGATGAACGCCATGGGCGGCGGCGTCATGGCGCTCGGCCAGCAGCTGATGAGTGAGGGCCTCGGCATGGGCGAGATCACCGGGCTTGCGAAGGAGACGATCGCGGTCGCCCGCGAATATGCCGGCGATGCGGTGGTCGACGAGGTCGTGGGCTCCGTCCCCGGCCTCAGCCAGTTCGTCTGAGCGGAACGGGCCGCGCTTTCGAACCCTAGCCCAGTCCGCTTCGGCCGGCGGGCCGCGTCCACCTCTCCACCGTCATGCCGGCCCCCGAGCCGGCATCCAGCGGCGCCGCGTTCGCGGCGCGGGGAAGCTCTTCCCGCGCAAGGCCTTGCGCGGGCTGGACACCGGCTCGAGGCCGGTGTGACGGAGGTTGCGAGTGCCGCGCTTTCGAACCCTTGCCCAGCCCGCTTCGGCCGGCGGGCCGCGTCCTCCTCTCGACCGTCATGCCGGCCCCCGAGCCGGCATCCAGCGGCGCCGCGTCCGCGGCGCGGGGAAGCTCTTTTCGCGCAAGGCCTTGCGCGGGCTGGACACCGGCTCGAGGCCGGTGTGATGGAGGTTGCGAATGCCGCGCTTTCGAACCCGTGCCCAGCCCGCTTCGGCCGGCGGGCCGCGTCCCCCTCTCCACCGTCATGCCGGCCCCCGAGCCGGCATCCAGCGGCGCCGCGTCGGCGGCGCGGGGAAGCTCTTCCCGCGCAAGGACTTGCGCGGGCTGGACACCGGCTCGAGGCCGGTGTGACGGAGATTGCGAGTGCCGCGCTTTCGAACCCTTGCCCAGCCCGCTTCGGCCGGCGGGTCGCGTCCCCCTCTCCACCGTCATGCCGGCCCCGAGCCGGCATCCAGCGGCGCCGCGTCCGCGGCGCGGGGAATGCACTTTCCGCGCAAGGACTTGCGCGGGCTGGATGCCGGATCCAGTCCGGCATGACGGATGAATTGAAGACTGCGGCGCCGGGCGGGGAGCGCCGCAGCCAGATCCGGTCCCCGCCCGCGCACCGCGCCCTGACCCCGGGCCCGACCGCATCACAACCCTGCCGCCGGCCGCTGCTTCAGGCAGTCCGCCAGGAACGGCACCGCGGCGGCGATGGCGGGACTGTCGCGCAGGTCGTGATGATAGGTCAGCCAGGCGTCGCGGGCATAGGCGCCGGTGGAAGCGTCCATCTCTTCGAGCCCCAGCCGCGCCGCGGCGAACTCCGGCAGGGCGGCGATGCCGAGCCCGGCCGCCGCCGCGGCCGCTTGGATCGCCAGGTCGTTGCTGCGCAGGGCGAGCGGCCGCTTTCCGGCGATCTCCATCAGCCAGGTCTGCTGAGCGATCTCGCCGACGCTGTCGTCGAAGCCGATGAACTCGTAGTCCGCGGGCGCGCGGCCGGCGAGATAGGACGCGGCGGCGTAGAGGCGGTAGCGGATCGTCGCCGCCTTGCGCACGACCAGCGTCGTGTCCGCGGGTCGGCTGAGCCGCACCGCCACGTCCGCCTCGCGGCGCGTCAGCGACACGGTCTGGATGTGGCCGAGCAGGCGCAGGCGGATGTTCGGATGGTCCTTGCGGAAGGCGGCAAGGCGCGGGGCGATCAGCCCGACGGCGATCACCGGCGGCGCGCTGACCGAGACCTCCACCGGCCTTTCGCCGGGCCGTGGATGGAGCGAGCGCTCCACCGCCAGCGCCTCCACCTCCATGCGCCGCGCGTGTTCGGCGACCCGCACGCCCTCCGGCGTCAGCTGGTAGCGCCGCGCCCGCCGGTCCACCAGCCGCACGCCGGTCTTCTCCTCGAGTGCCGCGATCCGCCGCGCCACCGTCGCATGGTCGACCTTCAGCCGCCGGGCGGCGGCCGAGAGCGAGCCGTCATCGGCAAGGGCCGTGAAGTAGCGCAGGTCGTCCCAGTCCAGCATTGTGCAAAAACTCACATCCGATGTGCCGTCTTCGGGAATAGCGCACAATGGCGCCGCCGTGCAACAAGCGGTCATCAACGGAGGGCATGGACGATGCTGGCGATGAACGAAACGAAGGGCCTGCGGATGCCGCGTCCGCGCAAGCTTCCCGCGCGGGCGCAGGTCGTGGTGATGCCGATGATCCTGTCGTTTCTGATGTCGGGCATCGTCTCGGCGATCTCGACCCTGCGCGTCGTCGGCTTCGCCGCCGATACCCACTGGCGCATCCTCGAGGCCTGGAGCGTCTCCTACGTCGTCGCCTTCCCGGTGGCGCTCGTCGTCCTGCCGATCGTCCGGCGGATCGTCGGCCTTCTGGTCGAGACGCATCCCCTGCCGCAGGCTCCCCAGGGTGCGGGCCGACCGGGCCGGACGCCGCTCGCAGGGCAGGGCATGGCCACGGCGGCGACGCCTATCGCTTGCGCCCGCCCAACGCAAACATCGCCGTGAAGACGGCAAGCGCCGCGCCCACCATCAGCGGTCCGGCCTCCAGTCCGGCCACTTCCATCACGAGCCCGGTGAGGCTGGAGCCGGCGCCGCTGCCGACGGCATAGGTCAGCCCGTAGGCGGCGCTGCCCGCCACCAGCATGCTGCCGCGATAGGTCTCGCCCAGCATGGCGAGCGCGCAGGTGTAGAGCGAGAAGCTCGCCGCCCCGATCAGGCCGAAGGCGACGAGGATCGGCGCCGGCGCGTCGAGCAGGGGCAGGACGATGAAGCCGCCCGCCGCGGCCGCCGCCGTCGCCACCGCGACCCCGTGCTTGGGCAGCCGGTCCAGCGCATAGCCGATGAAGGGTTGCGCCAGCGCCGTCGGCAGCGCCAGCACGGTGACGCTGAGCGCGGCGAAGGCCTCCGAGTGCCCGCTCTTGACGAAATAGACCGGCATGGCCGAGATCGCCGCGATGTCGGCAAAGCCGAAGGCGAAGACCATCGCGACCAGCATCGGCGCGTGGCGGAAGAAGGAGAAGACGTCCTTCGTCGACGACGGCTCCGGCACCGTCCGCGTCGAGACCAGCAGCAGCCCGGTGGCGAAGGCGACGAGCGCGAGATAGACGGCAGTCAGCGCGAAGCCGAAGCCGCCGGCCGTGCCGAACAGCGGGATCGCCAGCGGCCCGGCGGCAAAGCCGGCGCAGACCGCGGCGCCATAGATGCCCGAGACCCGCCCGCGCAGCCTGTCGGGGCAGGCGACGTTCAGCCAGGCCTCGCTCAGCATGAAGATCACGCTGGCGCAGAAGCCGAGCACGAAGCGGGCGAGAAACCACACGCTCATCGACGAAAAGCCGGCGAAGGTGGCAAGGCAGAGCGAGCAGCCGACAAGGCCGGCGACGATCAGGTGCTGCGCCCGGAAGCGCTGCGTCAGCCGCCCGATCATCAGCGTCGCCGCCGCGAGCCCGAGCGCGAACCCGAAGGCGTTGATGCCGATCAGCGTCGAGGACACGCCGCGCGATTCCAGCACCAGCGAGATCAGCGGATAGGTCACCCCCTGCGCCACCGAAAAGGCGGTGACGCCGAGAACGACGGCCGCAATCGCCGGCCAGTCCGGCATCGCCTGTGCCGCAAGCTTGTGGTTGGTCTGCATGAAACGTTTCCCGGTGCCGCGGTCTGCGGCCCCCCATCCTTATCCGAGGCCGCCGCTGAAGGAAATGGGCCGCAGCCGCCCGAAGGCAGAGGGAGCGCGCGGCGCCGCCGCAACCGTCCTTCTCCCCGCCTGCGGGGAGAAGGTGGCGGCAGCCGGATGAGGGGCGGCGCGGGGCCTATGACCAACGTTGGCCCACCGTTCCCTGGTGGGGAGAAGAGGCCGCTGGTGGGAAGAAGAGGCCGCCGGGGGCATGTCGCGGCCCGCCTGCGCCCACCCCCTGTCGTCGATGCACTTGCCCTTTCCCCCTTCACCCTTTGCCCCCTCACCCCAACCCTCTCCCCGCAGGCGGGGAGAGGGAGGCCGAGACGTCGCAGGCGGGAAGAGGGCGGCCGAAGCGTCGCGGGAAGAGGGCGTCGCGGGCGGGGAGAGGGGGCTGAAACGTGTTGCGCGGGGAGAAGGGAGTGCCAGGCGTTGTTGCGAGCGAGAGGGAGCGCGCGGCGCCGCCGCATCCGTCCTTCTCCCCGCCTGCGGGGAGAAGGTGGCGGCAGCCGGATGAGGGGCGGCGCGCACGGCGCCGGCTTCAGCCCGGCTAGGCGCGCACCGGCTCGGCGCCGGCTTCGGCCGGGCCTGCCTGCCGCCGGTCGAGTGTGCCGCTCAGCACTGTGAAACCGAGCGCTCCGAGGACGAGCAGCGCGCCGACCCAGGGTGTCGCGCCGAGGCCGAGCGGCGAGGCGACGACGAGCCCGCCGATCCAGGCGCCGGCGGCGATGCCGAGGTTGAAGGCGGCGATGTTCAGCGCCGAGGCGACGTCGACGGCGGCCGGGCGATGGCGCTTGGCGAGCTGGACCACGTAGAGCTGCAGGCCCGGCACGTTGGCGAACGACAGGAAGCCGAGGGCTGCAAGCGTCACCAGCGCCAGCACCGGGGAGGGCGCGGTGAAGGTGAAGAGCGCGAGCACGACGGCCTGGGCCGCGAACAGGACGGTCAGCGCCTTCACCGGGTCGCGGTCGGCGATCTTCCCGCCGGCGATGTTGCCCGCGGCGATGGCAAGCCCGTAGAGCACCAGCACGAGGCTGACGGCGCCGGCGGAGAAGCCGGTGATCTCCTGCAGCACCGGGGCGAGATAGGTGAAGGTGACGAAGGTGCCGCCATAGCCGAGCGCCGTCATGGCGAAGACGATCAGCAGCCGCCCGGAGCCGAGGACGCGCACCTGCTCGGAGAGCGTCGCCGCCTGCTGGCGCTTCAGGTTGGCGGGCAGGAGGGTGGCGATCCCGATAAAGGCGATGACGCCGAGTGCCGCGACCGCGGCGAAGGTGGCGCGCCAGCCGAAGGTCTGGCCGATCAGCGTGCCGAGCGGAACGCCGGTGACGATCGCGACCGTCAGCCCCATGAACATCATGGCGATGGCCGACGCCCGCCGGTCCTCGGCAACGAGTTCGGCGGCGATCGTCGAGCCGACGGAGAAGAACACGCCGTGCGCGAAGGCCGACAGCACCCGGGCGACGAGCAGGATCTCGTAGGTCGGCGCGAAGGCGGCGAGCGTGTTGCCGGCCACGAACAGCGCCATCAGCCCGAGCAAGAGCGGCTTGCGGCCCGCCCGGCCGGTCAGGGCCGTCAGCACCGGCGCGCCGAAGGTGACGCCGAGCGCATAGATGGAAACGATGAGGCCGGCGAGCGGCAGGGTGATGCCGAGGTCGGCGGCCACCGTCGGCAGCAGGCCGACGATGACGAATTCGGTGGTGCCGATCGCATAGGCCGCGATCGTCAGGGCGAAGATGGCAAGAGGCATGGCTTTCTCCTTCCGCAAGCCGGCGCGGAACAGCGCTCCGGGCCGGGCGGTCGAACGGGTGGAACGGATGGTTGCGCCGAATATGGCCGAAGCGGACTTGTTCGATAATCGGCCTGATGGGATAAGTATCTTTGAACAGAATTCATAGGCGGAAGGGCCATGGACAACCGCGCCGGTGAAATGGAAGTCTTCGTGACGGCCGTGGACATGAAGAGCTTCTCGGCCGCCGGCCGCCGGCTCGGCCTGTCGCCGTCCGCCGTCAGCAAGCTCGTCAGCCGCCTGGAGGACAGGCTGTCGACACGGCTGCTGGTGCGCACCACCCGCAGGCTGGAGCCGACGCCGGAGGGCGAGGTCTATCTGGAGCGGGCGCGGCGGATCCTCGCCGAGATCGAGGAGACCGAGCAGGCGGTGGCCGACGGCGCCCGCGCCACGCCGCGCGGGTCGCTGCGCGTCAACGCGGCCGTCGCCTTCGGCGAACGCTTCATCCTGCCGCTTCTGCCCGATTTCCTGGCGCTCTATCCCGAGATCCGGGTCGACCTGACCCTGACCGACAGCGTCATCGACGTGGTCGGCGAGCGCGCCGACGTGGCGATCCGCACCGGGCCGCTGCGCGATTCCTCGCTTCTGGCGCGCAAGCTGATGGAGACCGCGCCCGTCGTCATGGCCGCTCCCGCCTATCTCGAACGCCACGGCACGCCGCAGACGCCGGACGATCTCGCCGCTCACAACTGCATCCGCTTCAATTTCCGCCGCAGCGTCGACGAGTGGGCGTTCCGTCTGCCCGGCCGCACCGCGCCGGTCCTGCATGCGGTCTCCGGCAACGTCATGGCCTCGAGCGGTCCGATCATCCGCCAGCTCTGCCTCGACGGCGTCGGCATCGGCCGCGTCGGCCGCTTCCATGTCGAGCCGGATTTCGAGGCCGGCCGGCTCGTGCCGCTGCTGGAGGCGTTCCACCCCGGCGAGATCGAGACCGTCTACGCCGTCTTCGCCGGCCACGAGCACCTCGCCGCCCGCATCCGTGCCTTCATCGATTTTCTGGTGGCGCGGATCGGCGGCTGAGCGGCGGGGCCAGCGCTATCGCGCGTCCGCGAGGGTCATGACGGGTGGCCACCCGGTGCGCCCCCCGGCGTCCGGCGGATGCGGATCGTTCAGGGCGATCTCCCGGGCGAGCTTCCGGCGCAGCGCCAGGGTGTAGTCGCCCGCAGCCTTCGGCACCATGACGAAGGCCTGGTAGCCGCCGATGACGTTGTCGGCAAAATAGGACGCCAAGGTGCGGCCGGGGGTCTCGTCTTCATTGGGGACCGCGATGGCATTGATCGTGTAGCCCCTGTCGACGGCCTTGCGCCTCGATCCCTGGACGGGTAGGCCGTCGTTGTTCTCGCCGTTGCCGGAAATGTCGATGACCTTCCTGTCGGCGCTTCCCGGAAACTGGTCGAGCAGCAGTCTCCCGACTTCGATGGCCGACGAAATGGATGTCCCGCCGCGGCCCCGGCGGCTGAAGCCGGTATCGCCCTTCCGGCCGATCACCCCGGCCGCCCTTTCGGCGTCAGCCGCCCCGCAGATCCGCGTCCACGGCAAGACGACCCTGATATGCGCCGGGCTCGCCCATTCGAAATAGGTCACGCCGATGCAGCCCCGCGGATTGCTGGCAATGGCCTTGACGATCTCCGGCGACGTGAGTGCGGCGACATGCCCGTTCCGTTGCAGATCGGCGGTGTCCGGATCGATCGAGGAGGAATAGTCGACCGCAAATACGATGGCGACGTCGACGTCGAAGCCGTGCGCCTCGTCGATGCCGGAGGCGCGCGCCTGCGGTGCGATGGTCAGCGCGGCGGCAAGCGTCCACGCCAGTTTCAAGGAAGAGTCCATGCCCGTCAGCCCTTCTTGCCGGTCGCCCTCGCGGGGCGTGCCCCCCGCGGTCGAACGGAACCATGCGCGCGGTAGGCATTCGACCCCCGTTTGGGGGTTGATCGCGGGCAGGCCCGCCGAAGCAACGGCTTGGCAACGCCCCTATCGAAGGGGCGGCTTCATTTGATATACTTGGCCGGAGGGGCCTGCGGCCAAGGTCACTTTCGAGCATCGCGATGACGATCGAGTCGGCTCTTGCAGGTTTCACTGCAAAAGGCGCCGAACGATCCCGTGGTCGGTTGATCTATATTGCTTTGGGGTCGATACGCTGTTTGTGTCTGGCGACAACGCAGGGGGTGGGATGCCCATCGATATCAGGCGTTTGCAGCATGCGTCGATGCAGTTGTCGGACATCGTTGCCGATCCCTCGCGTTGGACGGAGCTGCTGGAGGACGTGGCGGCGGCGGCCGGCGCCATGGGCGCGGGCCTGATCCCGCAGACCGGGTCGGAAGGGGCGCTGGCGACCGGGCACCTCAGGGAATGCCTGGAAACCTATGTTCGCGAAGGCTGGCCCGAGCAGGACGCCGACAGTCACCGGCGTGCCAGGGTTATGAACCTGCGCGGCGAAGTTGCCCTGGACCGCGATCTGACCGATGCCGGCGGGAGGGGCACGCCGTTCTTCGACGAATTCCTGCCCCGCTTCGACGGCAGGTGGTGGGCGGGCATCGGGGTCCGCGGCGGCCCCGATTTCTGGTCGCTGACGCTGCACCGGTCGCTGCGCCAGGGCGCGTTCGAACAGACAGAGAGGGCCGTCCTGCAGCAATTCTCGCTGCGGCTGAACGAAGTCTGCAGTCTTGCCCATCTTGCCGGCCGCGTCGCCTTCTCGTCGGTCGCAAACTCGTTCGATCAGATCGGCAAGGCCGTGGTGGCGATCGACCAGACCGGCCGCTTCATCCATGCCAACGCCGCAGCGCGCCGGCTCATGGGCGCGTCCATCCAGATCGCCCGCGAGCGCCTGATGTTCCGCGATCGCCACGCCGCGGCGGAATACGCCAGGTTTGTCGACCGGCTGCGCGGCCTTCGCGAGGGCAAGACCCTGTTTGCGCCGCCCATCGTCGTCAGGCGCGAGAACGCCGCGCCGCTGGTGATCCGGACGCTGCCCGTCGACGGTGCGGCACGGTCGCCGTTCCTGTGCGCGCGCGCATTGCTGCTCCTCGAAGAGATCGTCCGCCCGGCCAGGTCCGACTGGCAGCTGTTCGGTCGCGCCTTCCGGCTCACGCCGGCGGAGGCGCGCCTCGCCGCGCTCCTGGCGGTCGGCGAGACGCTCGAGCACGCTGCCGACACCCTCGGCATCACCAAGGAAACCGCCCGCAGCAGGATCAAGTCCATCTTCCAGAAGACCGACACGCATCGTCAGGCCGCCCTCGTGGCCCTGCTGGCCTCGCTGGTGAGATGTTGATCTCCACCGCGAACCGGCGCTGACCCATCGCCCCTTGTGGCCGGGCAATCGGACGATCCCGCCCCGCATGAGGGGGAGGGCTCGCCGCAGAGGCGCCAATCGGGCAGACGGTTGCCCCATCGGGGAGAAACCCCGCAGCCCCCTTTCCGTCATCCCGGCCCCGAGCCGGGATCCAGCCGCGCCGCGTCGGCGGCGCGAGGGAAACCCTTTGCGGGTCAAGACTTGCGCACGCTTGGAGAGCGGGGAGGGAACGTCCGCCCTATGGGCTCGTCGGCCGGACGGGGTGGCCGGGGGCCGGTCCGGCCTTTCCATTTCCGCCGCCGTGTGCGAAAAACGGAAGCCGCCGGCAGCCTGGCTAAAAGCGGGGCGCACTCGGCGGCACGAGGCTCGACAGGGAATGCGGGAGCGTGCGTCGAAATGAAGTCTGGAATGAGCATTCTTGCCGCGCTTCGTGATCGTTCGACGGCGACATCCGGCCTCTGCCTGGGCGCCGGCCTTCTCGCCGCGGCCGTCCTCCTCCTGCCGCTCGTCCTCGGCCCGGCCCGGCCTGCTGCGGCCGCCGATTGCTCCACCGAGCCCGCGCCCGGCGTCGACTGGACCAGCTGCGCCAAGAAGATGATCATGCTGCAGGGCAACGACTTCAAGGGCGCCGTTCTCGTCGAGGCCGACTTCACCCTGACCGACCTCAGCGGCACCAATCTCGACGGCGCCAACCTCGAGGAAGCCGTCATGGCGCGCGCCTGGCTGACGGGGGCGACCGCGGCAAAAGCCAATTTCAACCGCGTCGAGGGCTATCGCACCGGCTTCGACAAGGTGAGCGCGCCCGGCGCCACCTTCGCCGCCGCCGAGCTGCAGCGGGCGAGCTTCAAGGACGCCGTGCTGACCGATGCGGTATTCGACAAGGCCGAGCTCGGCCGCGCCGATTTCTCCGGCGCCGAGCTCACCGGCGCCCGCTTCCGCTACACCAACCTGTCCCGCGCCGATCTCAGCAAGGCGACGTTCAAGGGCGGCCTCGACTTCTCCCATGCCTTCCTGTTTCTGACCCGGATCGAGGGCCTCGACCTGTCGTCCTCGACGGGGCTGGAGCAGGAGCAGGTCAACCTCGCCTGCGGCAACGCCGAAACGAAGCTGCCGCCCGGCTTCACCGCCCCGTCCAGCTGGCCCTGCCCCTTCGATTGAGGCCCGCGCCCGCGCGCCTCAACCCCTGACCGCCACCACGAACAGCCGCGGGAAGCGCAGCAGCCTGCGGCCGTTCGCGGCCGGCGGGTAGGCCTGGTCGATGCGCTGCCGGTAGGCCTCGAGGAAGCCGGCCTGATCGTGTTCGGGAAGCTGTGCCAGATAGGGCCGGATGCCGGTGCCCTTGACCCATTCGACGATCGCCGCCGCATCCGCCATCGGGTGGTTGTAGATCGTGTGCCAGATATCGACGCGCCCGGCCCTGGGCGACAGCGCGTCGTAGTAGCCGACAGGCGCCGGCAGCGGCGCGCGCGGCCGGGGGTGGTTGCCTGAGAAGTGCCGCGCCCAGCGGGCGTCCTGCGCGGTCGCATCCATCGCCACATGGCTCGGCTCGCCGAGATTGTCCGGCATCTGCACGGCCAGCACCCCGCCGGGCACCAGATGGTCCATCAGCCGGGCCAGCACCGCCAGATGCTCCGGCACCCACTGGAACACCGCGTTGGCGTAGAAGAGCGCCGCCGGCGCCGGCGGGGTCCAGGCGGAGAGGTCGCCGAATTCGAAGGTGAGCTGCGGCAGCCGCCGGCGGGCGGCGGCCAGCATGTCCGCGTCGCTGTCGATGCCGACCACCGCATGGCCCGGAAAGCGCGAGAGCAGCAATTCCGTCGAATTGCCGGGACCGCAGCCGAGATCGTAGACGGCGCCTGCCGGCAGGTCCGGCACCTGCGCCAGCAGGTCGCGCGCCGGCCGCGTCCGTTCATCCTCGAATTGCAGATACTGCGCGGCCGACCAGCCCATGCGCTCCTCCCTGTCCGTTGCCCGATCGCCGCCCTCCGGGCCCGGCGCCGGCCGCTGTCACTCCAGCGCCTCCAGCGTCGGCAGGATGAGCGACGGCCCGAGGTCCGCATATTCGTCCGGCATGCCGCTGCGGTTGATCCAGACGGTGCGGAAGCCGAACTTCCTCGCCCCGGCCACGTCCCACCGGTTGGAGGACTGGAACGACACGGCATCCGGATAGAGCCGGTAGCGCGTCGTCACCATGTCGTAGACGGCAGGCGCGGTCTTGTAGGTGCGCAGCGGATCGACCGAGAAGACGTCGTCGATCACCGTGTCGAGCGCGGCGTTTGCGACCGCCGAGCGCAGCATCGCCGGCGAACCGTTGGACAGGATCGCGATCCGCGCCCCCCTGGCCTTCAGCGCCTTCAGCACGGCCGGCACCTCCGGATAGCAGTCGAGCTTCCAGTAGGCCTCCAGAAGCCGGCTCCGCAGGCCGGGATCGACGCCCGGGACGCGTGCCAGCGTGAAGTCGAGCGCCTCTTCGGTCAGCTGCCAGAAGTCGCGGTAGGCGCCCATCAGCGCCCGGGTCCAGGAATATTCGAGCTGCTTGGCCCGCCAAAGTTCCGAAAAGCGCTGGTAGTCCGGCCCGACGTCGCCGGCATGGCGGCGCACCGCCGCATGCACGTCGAACAGGGTGCCATAGGCGTCGAAGACATACGCGGCGTAGTGGGCGGCATGGGGCACGGCGATGGCTCAACTTCCCGAAAGCACTGGCATTCCAGATCATTAGCGCCGGATCATAGCAATATCGGGTGCGTTGCACAAATCCCGGCTGCACCGGTCAAGCGTCGTGCCGTCACCGGCGGCCCGCGACGATCCGTTCGGCGGCGGCTCCGAGAAGGGCGGGCAGGAGGGCGAAGAGCGCGAGCTGCGCGTTGCCGTCGATGGCGAAGGCCCGGGCCAGCATCAGCGCCACCGCCACGCCCGCTGCAGCGCCGAGAATATCGGGCAGATATCCGCGCATGCCTTCGCCTCCCGAATGCCGGGCAATCGTTGCCTCACGCCCGCAACCTAGCCTGCGGCCGGTGCCTGTCGCAATGGTTGCGGCGCTCCGTCTCCCGGCGCCTGCCGCCGGCCGTCGCCGCACTGTTGGCAGTCGCCCAGCGGAGGGATATACTTTTCGCGCTACGCGGGAGGCCGCCTCATGTCCGGGTATTTCGGCACGGAAGCACAGCAGCGCCTGCAGGCGCAGGCCGAAGCGAGCGCCGACTTCATAGCGGCGACGCCCGGCGCCTATCAGGCGGGGCGATCGATGGGCTGCGACGACCCGGATCGGCTGGGTTGGGACCGCATCCACACATACCTGGAGCGGGACGGTGTCTGCGGCTTCCGCCTGATCGCGGCCGACAGGGAAGAGGAACTGAGGTCCCGGCTGGCGGCACGCGCATACCGGCTGGACACCTGGGACGTCTTCCTGGCCGATCGCGCGACCGCACTGGCCGCGGCAGGCGAGGCCCTGTCCCGGCCGCTGCCCGACGGGCTGCGCGAACTGAAGAGGCCAACCGATCCCGATGGCGAATACACCGCCCGTATCCAGGCGCTGATGGGGAGCGCGGGGGTCGTCCCGTTCTCCGGCTCGTTTCTCGTCGGCGCCATGGGGTCGGCCACCACCGTGGTCATCGGCGACGAGGATGGCAACATCGTCGCCGCCGCGCATGGCTATCTGCCGCACAACGCCCACAGTCCGTATCACCGCCATGCCTGGGGCGGGCTGGTGGCGGTCGCCGATGCGCAGCGGGGCAGGGGGCTCGGCAACCATGTCAACGCCCGCATGGTCGCCCGCGTCTTCGAGGATCTGGGCGCGACCCACATCTACGAACTGGTTTCAGTGACCAACCTCGCCTCGCGGCGCATGGTGACGTCGAGCGGGCTGTGCCCCGAGCCGAACCTCGTCTGCGGCATGGCGACCGCAAACGACAGCGCGCGCTTCACCCGCTAGACCGCTTTGCGGCCATTCGCAGCGACGCCCGCAAAGCGCGCCTCTCCGAATAGGCCTGCGGTCTCGCGCGCAGGCCGGACGGCGGCGTTGGACACCTCAGCCGCTTCTGCCCTTCCGCGGCGCCGCGTTCAGCGTCGCGGCGGCGCGGATCAGCGCCTTCAGCGCGTCGGCGTCGATCGCCTCGCCCTCGCGGATGTCGATGGCGCGCCGGGTGTTGCCCTCGAGACTGGCGTTGAAGAGGCCCTTCGGGTCCGAAAGCGCAGCGCCCTTGGCGAAGGTGAGCTTGACCACCGCCTTGTAGGTCTCGCCCGTGCAGAGGATGCCGCCATGCGACCATACCGGCACCCCGCGCCACTTCCATTCCTCGACCACGTCGGGGACCGCCTCCCGGACAAGCTGCCGCACCCGCGCCAGCGTCTCGCCGCGCCAGTCGCCGAGCTCGGCGATCCGCGCATCGATCAGCCGCGCGGCATCCGTGTCTGTCTCCGCCGTCTTCGCACTGCCGCCCGTCATCCTCGTCCTCCTCTGCTTTGCCGTCCCGGCTGTCTGTTCTGTCTCTATCTGCCGCTGCCGTTGCCCGCGGCCGGCGGGATCACATCTTCTCGCCCGGCAGCCGGCTCGCCTGCTTCACCCAGTCCGTGAACTGCCGCTCGTCGAGGTCGTCGCCCTCGTAGATGTGGAAATAGCGCGTGTCGCCGCTTTTGGAGGCTTCCGGCGGGACGGGATGGAGGGCGGCGCCGCGGAAGAAGGCCACCTTGATGTATTTCGTGAAGCAATGCAGGCTGAGGAACCAGCCCTCTCCCGCCAGCCCATAGAACGGCGAGTTCCACTTCACCGCCTTGCCGACGCCGGGGACGGCGGCCACGATCAGCGCATCGAGGCGCCGGCCGACCGCGCTCTTCCAGCCCGGCATGGCGGCGATATAGGCCTGCACCGGGCCGTCGCCATGGCCCTTGGCGATCTGCGGATTGCCGCCCGACAGCAGCACCGGCCCGCCGCCGGACTTGCCGTCCCCGCTCACGGCACTCGTCTTCGCGCCCTTGCGCGCGGCGTCGCCCGTGGTTTCTCTGCCCATCGCTTGCTCCTCCCGGTTGCGGAAGCATCCTAGGGTGCGCCGTCGCGATCGCCAACCGCATCCGCGAGAAGGCTGTCCGCCCGGCCGCGCCCGCCTCAGAACCGCGTGATCACGCTGATGCCGAGATCGGTCGCCTGGTCCATCGAGACCAGCGCCGGGACGGCCTCGGCAAGGCTGATCTCGCGGCCGATCAGCCGCTCCGGCTTCAGCGTGCCCGCCGCCATCATCGCCAGCATCGCGTCGTAGCGCCAGGCCTGCATGCCGTGGCTGCCGTAGATCTCGAGCTCGTGGCCGATCACCTGCGCCATCGGGATCTGCGGCGCCGCCTCGGCGCCGAGCATCAGCCCGACCTGCACGTGCCGCCCGCGCCGGCGCAGGTTCGCAATCGAATTGAAGGCGGTGACCTGCGAGCCGAGCGCGTCGATCGAGGCATGCGCGCCGCCGCCGGAGATCTCGCGTACGGCTTCGGCGACGTCGGCCACCGCGCGGGCGTTGACGGCCGCCACCGCCCCCATCGTCCGGGCGAAGGCGAGCTTCTCTTCGGAGATGTCGATCGCGATCGGGCGGGCGCCGAGCGCCGCCGCGATCATGATCGCCGACAGCCCGACGCCGCCGCAGCCGTGCACCGCCACCCATTCGCCGCCCTTGACCTTCGCCTGGTCGCAGACGGCGCGGAACGAGGTGGCGAAGCGGCAGCCGAGGCTTGCGGCGGTCGCAAAGGAGACGCTGTCCGGCAGCGGCACGAGGTTCTGGTCGGCAAAGTCGAGCGCGACATATTCGGCAAACGAGCCCCAGTGGGTGAAGCCCGGCTGGAACTGCGCCTCGCAGACCTGTTGGTTGCCGGAGCGGCATTCGTGGCAGTGGCCGCAGCCGGAGACGAAGGGCACGGTCACCCGGTCGCCCGGCTTGAAGCGCGACACGCCCTTGCCGGCGGCGAGCACCGTGCCGGCCAGCTCGTGACCGGGCACGTGCGGCAGGCGGATGTCGGGATCGTGCCCCATCCAGCCGTGCCAGTCCGAGCGGCAGAGCCCGGTGGCCTCGACCTTGACGACCACCCCGTTGCGGCTCGGCGCCGGATCCGGCAGCACGCGGATCTCCGGCGTTGCCCCGAAGGCCTCGTAGTACATCGCTTTCATCGCCGCTCCTCAAGATCTGCCATATCTGCTTCTATGCCATGCACGCGCCGCAGCCGCCACCGGCCGACCCATGACAATGGCTGATGCATCCATCTAAGATCGTGAGTGGACAGCGTCCGCCGTTTGGTTCAGGCCGGACGAAGCGAAAGCCCGGAAAGAAGGAGCACCAAGATGGCAGTCGATACATCCCCGCGCACCCCCACCTGGACCTATGTCGATGGCGAGTGGCTCTCCGGCAATCCGCCGCTGATCGGCCCGACCTCGCATGCCATGTGGCTGGGGTCGACCGTGTTCGACGGCGCCCGCTGGTTCGACGGCATCGCCCCCGACCTCGACCTGCACTGCCAGCGCGTCAACCGCTCCGCCGTCAGCCTCGGGCTGCGGGCGACCATGCGCGCCGAGGAGATCGAGGCGCTGACCTGGGAGGGCGTGGAGAAGTTCGACGGCCGCACCGCGCTCTATGTCAAGCCGATGTACTGGGCCGAGCACGGCGCCTATGGCGTCGTCCCCGCCGATCCGGATTCCACCCGCTTCGCGCTCTGCCTGTTCGAGGCACCGATGGGCGATGCCCATGCCGGCAACTCGCTGACCGTCTCGCCCTTCCGCCGCCCGACGATCGAGTGCATGCCGACCGACGCCAAGGCCGGCTGCCTCTATCCGAACAATGCCCGCATCATCATGGAGGCCAAGCGCCGCGGCTTCGACAATGCGCTCGTGCGCGACATGCTCGGAAACGTCGCCGAGACCGGCGCCTCCAACATCTTCATGGTCCGGGACGGCGTCGTCTTCACGCCCGCCGCCAACCAGACCTTCCTCGCCGGCATCACCCGCCACCGGGTGATCAAGCTCCTGCGCGAGCAGGGCTTCGAGGTCGTCGAGAAGACGCTGACGGTCGAGGATTTCGGGGCCGCCGACGAGATCTTCACCTCCGGCAACTATTCCAAGGTCGTCCCCGTCACCCGCCTCGACGACCGCAGCCTCCAGCCCGGCCCGGTCACCGCCAAGGCCCGCGAACTCTACTTCGACTGGGCCCATTCCAGCGCCAACGGCTGAGGGGGCACCGTCCCGCCCACCGTCATCCCGGCCCCGCGCCGGGCATGGCGGCCCCGCACCGCCGTCCACCTGAAGGACCTCCGGCAGCGCCGCCGGGGCAAGCCCTCCTTCGCGTGGGGAGGGTGGAGAGGGGCTTTTCCCCGTGACGTTGCGCCGTGACGGGGCCGGGCCTTGCGCCCGGCCGCCGCCTGATTAAGATCGCGCCCGAAGCGGCGGGGATTCTGGATAGTGACAGCGGCAGTCGAAACCTTCATCCGGCGTTGGCAGGGGCAGGAGGGCGGACAGGAGCGGGCGAACTACGCCCTGTTCCTCACCGAGCTCTGCGATCTGCTCGGCCTGCCGCATGCCGATCCGGCGTCCGCCACCACCGAGGGCAACGCCTACGTCTTCGAGCGCGTGGTCAAGGAGACCGGCCGCGACGGCGCCACCTCGTCCAAGCGCATCGACCTCTACAAGCGCGACTGCTTCATCCTGGAGGCCAAGCAGAGCCGGCTGTCCGGCGACAAGAAGCTTCTCGCCGAGGCGCCGACCCTGCCGGGCATCGCCGCCGCCCCGCGCGGGCGACGCGCCGGGGCGAACCGCTCCTGGGACGTCCTGATGATGAACGCCCGCACGCAGGCGGAAAACTATGTGCGGCTCCTGCCGGCAGACCACGAGCCGCCGCCCTTCGTGCTCGTCTGCGACGTCGGCCACTGCATCGAGGTCTATGCCAACTTCCGCCGCGACGGAAAGGCCTACGACCAGTTCCCCGATCGCCGCTCCTTCCGCATCTACCTGGAGGACCTGCGCGACAAGAACGTCCGCGACCGGCTCGTCGCCATCTGGTCCGATCCGCTCTCGCTCGATCCTTCCCGCCACGCCGCCAAGGTGACACGCGAGATCGCCACCCGCATCGCAAAGGTCAGCCAGGCGCTGGAGAAGGCCGGCTATCCGACCGAAGAGGTCGCGATGTTCCTGATGCGCGTGCTCTTCACCATGTTCGCCGAGGATGTGGAGCTGCTGCCGAAGGAGAGCTTCAAGGACCTCTTGAAGGACTGCGCCGAGAATCCGGAGATCTTCCCCGGCATGATGGAGGACCTCTGGCGGGCGATGGACGAGGGCGGCTTCACCGCCACGATCCGCCAGAAGGTGAAGAAGTTCAACGGCGAGTTCTTCAAGAACCGCCGCGCGCTGAAGCTCGCAAAGGAGGAGATCGGCGAGCTTGCCGCCGCCGCCAGCCATGACTGGCGCGACGTCGAGCCGGCGATCTTCGGCACCTTCCTGGAGCAGGCGCTCGACCCGACCGACCGCCGCCGCCTCGGCGCGCACTATACCCCGCGCGCCTATGTCGAGCGGCTGGTCATCGCCACCGTCATCGATCCCCTGCGCGCCGAGTGGGACAGCGTGCGCTCCACCGCCGACCGGCAGAAGTCCGACGGCAAGGCCGAAGCCGCGATCCGGACGGTGCAGGCCTTCCACGACAAGCTCTGCGAGACGCGGGTGCTCGATCCCGCCTGCGGCACCGGCAACTTCCTCTATGTCGCGCTGGAGCTGATGAAGCGGCTGGAAGGCGAGGTGCTGGAGGCGATCAACGACCTCGGCGGCCAGGAGGCGCTGTCGCTGGAGACCCATTCGGTCGATCCGCACCAGTTCCTCGGCATGGAGCTCAACCCGCGCGCCGCCGCGATCGCCGAGCTGGTGCTGTGGATCGGCCACCTGCAATGGCATTTCCGCAACAGCGGCGCCGCCCCCTCCGAGCCGATCCTGAAGGCCTTCCGCAACATCCAGAACATGGATGCGGTGCTGACCTGGGATGGCTACCCGCTGCCGCAGGTGAGGGACGGCGTCGAGACCTACCCGAACCCGCGCCGGCCGGACTGGCCGAAGGCCGACTACATCGTCGGCAACCCGCCCTTCGTCGGCGGCAAGGATATCCGCGCCCGCATGGGCTCGGCCTACGCCGAGGCGCTGTGGGAGGCCCACGGGCATATTAACGGCAGCGCCGATTTCGTCATGTACTGGTGGGACCGCTCGGCGGAGATCCTGCTCAAGGCCAAGAGCCCGCTGAAGCGCTTCGGCTTCGTCACCACCAATTCCATCAGCCAGGTCTTCCAGCGCCGGGTGATGGAGCCGCATCTGAATGCCAAGAAGCCGCTCTCACTGGTGATGGCGATCCCCGATCACCCCTGGACCAGGGTGACGCGCGACAGCGCCGCCGTCCGCATCGCCATGACGGTCGCCGAAGCCGGCCGGAAGGACGGCCTGCTGCTGGAGGTGACGGCGGAGGAGGCGGTCGACACCGACAGCCCGGTGATCCTTTTCGAGGAGAAGCGAGGGAGGATCAATTCGGACCTGACGGTGGGGGTGGATGTGACATCGCTTACAGCATTGCGAGCAAACTCACAGATCGCGCATAAAGGATTTCAGCTCAACGGCGACAGCTTTGTCATGTCTGCCGCGGAGGCGGAACTGTTGCTCGGCCCAACACTTGCCAATCGCGCCAAACCCTATTTTATCGGCAGAGACATAAATCAGCGCGATCGCCACCTTGTCGCCGTAGACTTATTTCCGATGGCGAAAGAGGAGCTCAGGGCAAGTGCGCCGAGCTTGTACCAGTACCTACTCCAAAACTCGGAACCGGAGCGAAGAAACAACCCAATTGACTATCGAAGAGAAAATTGGTGGCTATTTGGGCAACCTAGTATCGATCTACGAGATGCTGTGCAGAACCTCAAGCGCGTCATTATCACCGCGCGCCAAGGTCGTCACCGGATATTCTCTTTCGCCGACGGCAAGGCGATCGCGGAAAGCACGGTCGTCCTCATCGCGCATGATTCGCCATCGCTACTGGGAACGCTCCATTCCCGAATTCATGAACTGTTTTCGCTGCGAACCGGTGGCTGGCTTGGCGTCGGAAACGATACTCGCTACTTCCATACAAAGACTTTCAATCCCTTCCCGTTCCCCGCTGCCACCGAGGCGCAGAAGCAGGCGATCGGCGCCATCGCGGAGGAGCTCGACGCCCATCGCAAGCGGGTGCTGGCCGACCACGAGCACCTGACGCTGACGGGCCTCTACAACGTGCTGGAGCGGCTGCGGGCGGGGGCGGCGCCCGGCGACCTCGACGTCAAGGAGCGCCGCATTTTCGACGACGGGCTGGTGCTGATCGTCAAGGAACTGCACGACCGGCTCGATGCGGCCGTGGCCGAAGCTTATGGCTGGCCGGTCGACCTGCCCGAGGAGGAGGTGCTCTCCCGCCTCGTCGCCCTCAACAAGGAGCGGGCAAGGGAGGAGAAGCGCGGCCAGGTGCGCTGGCTGCGCCCCGAATACCAGATCCCGCGCTTCGGCTCGGAGAAGGAGAAGGCCGAGCAGCTGGAGGCCGATCTCGGCATGCCTGCCGCGGCCGCGCCCGGCGCCCGCCCGGCCTATCCGCTCACCGACGAGGTCGCCCAGACCGGCCTCGTCATCGATGCCCTGATCGAGACCGGCGGCGCGGTCGATGCCGCCGCCATCGCCGCCCGCTTCCGCCAGGGCCAGAAGGTCCGCCCCGCCATCGCGAGCGTGCTCGCCTCGCTCCACCGCATGGGCCTCGTCTCCACCGGCGACGGCGGCCGCACCTTCGCCTACCGCCGCGCCGCCTGACCGCGCTCCGGCAGTGCCGCCGGGGCAAGCCCTCCCTCTCGTGGCGAGGGCGAGAATGGCGAGGGCGGGGAGAGTGGCGAGAGTGGCGAGGGGCGGCGAGGGGCGTTCGCTCCCCCCCCCCCCCGCCGCCACCCCCCTCCGTCATCCCGGCCTCCGCGCCGGGCATGGCGGCCCCGCGCCGCCGTCCAGCCCCCCTCCGTCATCCCGGTCCCTGAGCCGGGATCCAGCCGCGCCGCGTCCGCGGCGCGAGAGGACCCTTTCGCGCGCAAGGACGTGCGCGCGCTGGATGCCGGATCAGGTCCGGCATGACGGGGGAAGTGGCGGTGCCGCCGTGACTTCGCCTACCACCGCGGCACCTGAAGGACCTCCGACAGTGCCGCCGGGGGAAGCCCTCCTTCTCGTGGGGAGGGTGGGGAGGGGACATCGTCCCCAGGCCTTGGTCGCGTCCTCTAAGCCCCCTCTGGCCTGCCGGTCATCTCCCCCACAAGGGGGAGAACACCTGCCGCAGCCACCCGCTCCAACCGGGGAGAGGCCCCGCCGCCCCTCCGTCATCCCGGCCCCCGAGCCGGGATCCAGCCGCGCCGCGTCCGCGGCGCGAGAGGTTCCTTTCGCGCGCAAGGACTTGCGCGCGCTGGATGCCGGATCAAGTCCGGCATGACGGGGGAAGTGGCAGTGCCGCCGGGGGCAAGCCCTCATTCTCGTGGCGGGAGTGACGAGGGCGGTGAGGGGCGGCGAGGGGCGTTCGCTCTAAGCCTCTGCGCCGCTGCCCCCACTCCGTCATCCCGGCCCCCGCGCCGGGATCCAGCCGCGCCGCGTCCGCGGCGCGAGAGGTTCCTTTCGCGCGCAAGGACTTGCGCGCGCTGGATGCCGGATCAAGTCCGGCATGACGGGGAGAGCGGCGGTGCGGCCGCGCCTTCGCCCGGTGCCGCGCCGCCTGAAGGACCTCCGGCAGCGCCGCCGGGCTTGGCCCTCCGCCTTGTGGCGAGCGTGGGGAGAGTCACGAGGGCGGCGAGAGTGGCGAAAGTGGCGAGGGGCAGCGAGGGGCGTTCGCTCCAAGCCTCTGCGCCGCCGTCCACCCCACCGTCATCCTGGTCCCGCGCCGGGCATGACGGCCCCGCGCCGTCGTCCAGCCGCCCCCTCCGTCATCCCGGCCCCCGAGCCGGGATCCGGCCGCGCCGCGTCCGCGGCGCGAGAGGACCCTTTTGCGCGCAAGGATTTGCGCGCGCTGGATGCCGGATCAGGTCCGGCATGACGGGGGAAGTGGCGGTGCCGCCGCGACTTCGCCTACCGCCGCGCCGCCTGGATGCCGGATCAGGCCCGGGACCACGGGGAGAGCGGCGGTGGCGCTGGCCTCATTCCGCGTCGTCGTCGCCGGCCGGCGCGGCCTTGCCGGCCTTCTGCCGCTCCAGCACGGCGGCGCGCTGCCTTTCAGTGAGCACGCGGACGAATTCGCGGCCGATCGGGCCGGTCACCTGGGCCTCCTTCGTCTCCTTGTCGTAGACGCAGGCAAACGTCACGCGCGCCTTTTCGCTTGCAGACCGGCCGGCGATCAGCGCCACGCCGTAGGCCGCAGTTCCCGTCTCGTCGACGTAGACGGTCTGGTTCTTCAGTGTCTCCGGCAGGGCGGCGACGCATTTCGCCTCGACATCGGCCCTGAATTCCGCCCAGGCGTCGGGGGAGGAGGCGAGCGCCGGGCCGGCGCCGAGCGCGGCCGCGAGCGGCAGGGCCAGAAGCGGGCGAGCGAGAAGCGGGCGGGCGAGGAGAGGGCGGGCGAGAAGCGGGCGGGCGAGGAGAGGGCGGGCGAAAAGGGGGCGGGCGGCGATGGGAAAGCGCATGCGATGGCCTTTCTGATTGCGAATCACGCCCGCAGCAATGGACGGCCGAGGCGGCGGTTCCAAGGCAGCGCCCGCAACCTTTGCGGGGAAGGAATTTCCTGACCAAGCGCAAATTTTGGCATCCAGCCGGTTGTCTGGAGAGGGCCGTCCCCCTATGTTCCGCTGCACGGATTTCTTTTAAAATTCCGCGCCTAAGAGGAGATACCCCATGGCCTTCGAACTTCCGCCGCTTCCCTACGATTACGACGCGCTCGCCCCCTTCATGTCGCGCGAGACGCTCGAATACCACCACGACAAGCACCACAAGGCCTATGTCGACAACGGCAACAAGCTTGCCGAGGAAGCCGGTCTCTCCAACCTGACGCTGGAGGAGATCGTCAAGAAGTCCTACGGCACCAACCAGGGCCTCTTCAACAATGCCGGCCAGCACTACAACCACATCCATTTCTGGAAGTGGATGAAGAAGGGCGGCGGCGGCAAGCAGCTCCCCGGCGCCCTGCAGAAGGCGATCGACAGCGACCTCGGCGGCTATGACAAGTTCAAGGCCGATTTCGTCGCCGCCGGCACCACCCAGTTCGGCTCCGGCTGGGCCTGGCTCTCGGTCAAGGACGGCAAGCTCGCCATCTCCAAGACCCCGAACGGCGAGAACCCGCTCGTCCACGGCGCTTCGCCCATCCTCGGCGTCGACGTCTGGGAGCACTCCTACTACATCGACTACCGCAACGCCCGCCCGAAATACCTGGAAGCCTTCGTCGACAGCCTGATCAACTGGGACTACGTCCTGGAAATGTACGAAGCCGCGACGAAGTAAGGCGCGCGCCTCATCCTTCGCAATGTCCGAAGCCCCGGCCGGAAACGGCCGGGGTTTTTCGTGCCCTGGAGGCGCCGGGCGGTCTCCGCTGACATGTCACGAGCGAGCACAGGCGACGGACATGGGCAGCACGACGATGACGATCCGCCTCAGCGCGGAGTGTTCATTCTCCGCGTCATCCACACGGCACGGAACTGGCCGGCGGAGGCATGGCCGGCGGAGGGATGGCCGGACTGAATGGCAGGCCTACCCCGCATCGCGCCGGCTCTCCGCCCAGCCGGAGATCCACAATTGCCGCAAGGCGTCGCCGCCGCCGCGGAAATGCGTGCCCGTCGCCGTGCAGGCCTCCACCCGGTCGGCGCGGAAGTTGCGGATCGCCTGGCGCAGCTCGCACCAGGCGACGACGTTCGCCGTCTCGGAATAGTAGATGAGGGCGATCGGGCGGATGGTGCGCTCGCTGGCGCGGCCATGTTCGTCCCGGTAGTCGATCAGGAGCTTCTCCTCGTCGCGGATCGCGCGCCGCACAGAGGCGAGGTCGATACCGTCCGGCTGGCGCGGTGCCGTGCCCCAGGCGTGCAGGGCGCGGGCCGAGAAGGTCTGGCGCAGCGGTGGCGGCACGGCGCCGGCGATCTTGTCGCCGGCCCGGCGGGCGGCGGCCTTCAGCTCGGCGTCGCCCTGGCGCTCGAGCAGGGCCAGCGCGAGTACGACGGCCTCGGTCTCCTCGATCGAAAACATCAGCGGCGGCAGGTCGAAGCCGGGCCGCAGGATATAGCCGATGCCGCGCTCGCCCTCGACCGGGACCCGCATCGCCTGCAGCGCGGCGATGTCGCGGTAGATCGAGCGCACCGTCACCTCCAGCCGCCCGGCGATCGCCGCCGCCGTGACCGGCTGGCGGGCGAGGCGCAGGATCTGGATGATCTCGAACAGCCGCGAAGCCTTGCGCATGGGGGCGTCGTCCTTTCGCAACTGACACATCCCTGTCAGTTGGCCTCGTCTATAGCAGGCTTCAAGCGCTTGAAACAGAACGAAGCATGGGGCTTCCGCGGGATCTGCGACAACGGACAACTGACATGACCTACAGCGAAAACCTCTGGCTCTTCTTCCTGCTCGTCTCCGGCATCATCATCGTGCCGGGCATGGACATGGTCTTCGTGCTGGCAAGCGCGCTCTCCGGCGGGCGCAAGGCGGGGCTCTCGGCCACCTTCGGCATCATGGCCGGCGGGCTGGTGCACACGCTCTATGCCGCGCTCGGCGTCGGCATGCTCCTGCATTTCGCGCCGAGGCTGTTCAATGCGCTGCTGCTGGCCGGCGCCGCCTATGTCGCCTATATCGGCTGGCAGCTCTTCCGCTCCTCGATTGTCGTCGATGCCGTGGGCTCCCTCGACCGGCGCGGCCTTGCCACCCGCTTCCGCCAGGGCGCGCTGACCAGCCTGATGAACCCGAAGGCCTATCTGTTCATGCTCGCCGTCTTCCCGCAGTTCCTGCGCCCGGAATTCGGCCCGCTCTGGCGCCAGACGCTCGTGATGCTGCTGATGATCTGGGCCACGCAGCTCGCCGTCTATGGCGGCCTGGCGCTCGCCGCAGCCCGCAGCCGCGACGCGCTGGTCGGCAGCCCCGCGGCCACCCGCCTCGTCGGCCGCGCAGCCGGCGTGCTGCTCGTCGCGATCGCCGCGGTCACGCTGTGGCGCGGCTGGGGATCGGTATGACGGCGGAAGGGGCGGGGAGGGCTCAGGCCTCGGCGGCGGCAGGCTGCGGCACGGCGGCGCGCTTCGCCTCGTCCAGCCTGCCCGCCCGCCGCCACCGCCGCCAGGCGGTCAACATCCGGGCAGGTCAACATAATGTTACTTGGACTGGGCCGTCCGCATGCAATCATGCCGCCGCCTGTGCCGGGCGGCGAACCGCCGGGCGCGAGAGCTTACCGGGAGTGATTCATGAAGTTGAAGATTTTTGCCGCGGCGTCCCTGCTCTGTCTTGGCGCCGCCGGCGCCGCCGAACTCGCAATGGCGCAGGAGCCGCAGGCCGTCCGCCAGCAGATGATGAAGGACGTCGGCCGCTCGATGGGCGCGCTCGCGGCGATCGCCAAGGGCGAGAAGCCCTACGACGCCGAGGTGGTGCGCGTCTCGCTCACGACGATCAGCCAGGTCTCCAAGACCTTCCCCGACCAGTTCCCCGCCGGCTCCGAGACGGGGGCGGAGACCGAGGCGAGCCCGAAGATCTGGGAGAACACGGACGATTTCCGCGCCAAGGCGGCACAGCTCGGCAAGGATGTCGATGCCACGCTCGCCACCCTGCCGGGCGACCAGGCCGCGGTCGCAGCCGCGATCGGCCCGATCGGCAAGAACTGCGGCGGCTGTCACGAGACCTTCCGCCTGAAGAAGTAGCGGCCCTTCATCGCCTGCACGGCCCTTCCGGGACCGCGTCCCGGCAGCATCAGGTCCCGACCACAGGATCGGGCCCTGGTGCGAGGTTGCCTTTTGTCGCGGCCGTGCGACGATGAGGGCGCGCCTGGCCGCAGCTTGCGGGCCGGTGCCATGAGCCTGGGATGAGACCATGAAGCTTCGCAGTCTTGCGCTTGCCGCCCTCGTCGTCGGCGCTGCCGGCATCGGCGCCTTCGCCTGGGCCACCGCGCCGGCGCGCAGTGCGGCCGAAAGCTGGCAGGGGCTGGGCGAGCCCAATCTCGCCAACGGCGAGCGCGTCTTTTCCGAGGGCGGCTGTTCCAGCTGCCATGCCGCCGCCGGGGCGGGCGAGGAGGGCCGGCTCGTCCTTGCGGGCGGCGCGCCGCTGAAGAGCCCGTTCGGCACGTTCTATCCGCCCAACATCTCCCCCGATCCCAAGGCCGGCATCGGCAATTGGTCGCTGCAGGACTTCGGCGACGCCATGCTGCGCGGGGTCGGCCGGCGCGGCGAGCATCTCTATCCCGCCTTCCCCTATGCCTCCTATGCGCGGATGACGCCGCGCGACGTCAACGATCTCTACGGCTACCTGAAGACGCTGCCGGCCAGCGGCAACGTCGCCCCGCCGCACGAGCTGCCGTTTCCGTTCAACTTCAGGCCGCTGCTCGGCGCCTGGAAATTCCTGTATCTGAATGATGCGCCGCGCGTCGTGCTCGCCAACAGCGATGCGAAGGTCGAGCGCGGCCAGTATCTGGTCGAGGGGCCGGGCCATTGCGGCGAGTGCCACACGCCGCGCACGTTCCTCGGTGGCCTCGAGACCGACCGGTGGCTCGCCGGGGCGCCAAACCCGGAGGGCGGCGCCGGGCGCGTGCCGAACATCACCTCCGGCGCGGGCGGCATCGGCGGCTGGAGCGCCTCCGACATCGCCTCCTATCTCGAGACCGGCTTCACCCCGGACTATGATTCGGTCGGCGGGGCGATGGTGGCGGTCCAGAAGAACATGGCCCGCCTGCCGGCTGCCGACCGCGAGGCGATCGCCGCCTATCTGAAGGCGGTCCCCGGCCATTGACGTCAGTGGACCCGGCGGAGACGCCGGCCGGCGCGGATCGGGCGGGACGGGGCGGCGTGCCGCGCCGGAGCCTGGGCGCGGCACCGGCCGTCGTCACACCAGTTGCTGGATGTAGCGCATGCCGGTGACCGGGCCGGCCTTGAAGCTCATCTGCTCGTAGAAGCGGTGCGCGCCGAAATTGCCGGTGGCGGCGCTGACCGACAGGTAGCTGCAGCCGGCGATGCGCGCCTGCTCGCGGGCGCGGGCGACGAGATGGCGGCCGATGCCGGTGCCGCGGTGCCCCTCGCGCACGAAGATCTGGTGCAGTTCCATGCCGCGGCGGCCTTCCATCGCCCGGTAAAGCGGCACGAGGATGGCGTAGCCGATCAGCTGGCCGCCCGCCTCGGCGACGAGCGCGGAGATCCAGGGCGAGCTGCCGAACAGGTCGCGGTCGAGGTCGTTGGCGGTGATCTTCGCCGCGTCGCCATGGCATTCGGCATGCAGCGCGATCATGTCGAGCAGCTGGCGCAGGTCGCCGGGCCGGGCGGCGCGGATGGTCAGCACGGCGGGGCGTTCGACGGGCGGTGTTTCAAGCTTGATGACGGCGTTCATGACAAGGCTCCTTCGGGTCTTTCGTGCCACCAGGTGCCTTAGAACAACAAAGCCGCCTGATGGCGGCTTTGTTGACGTGATGATCGAACAGGCCGCTCCTATCGGAACAGCCAAAAATACGTATGCGCGATGGGTGCGTTCGTGATCATGGCGGCGATATTCTCCAAATCCGTGCGGATGTCAATCGGGAAATGCGGCAAGGGGGAAGGGGCACTTCAAGGGGGCGACCAAGGCCCATTGGCCGGGCGCGTTCGCCGGCCGCAGTCGGGTAAGCCGCTCGCCGTCATCGCTGCCCCGCATCCGCCTGCCGGCACCTTCTCCCCGCTTGCGGGGAGAGGGTCGGGGTGAGGGGCAGCGATGCGCCTGCGGTCGGCCATCGACAGGCATTCAACTTGGCAGCGGCATCCACCTTCGCGCCGATGGTCGAATCTCGATGATGCCGCAGACGCTGGTGTTCACGGTGAGAAGGAGCAATCCGCTGCCATCGGGGAACACCGCCATGATGCCGGATGTCCATGAGCGGTGCCGGGCGGTGGCCGATCCCTCGAATGTGTCCATGCTGCGGCCGAGTTCCGCGGAATCGAGCAGTCTGTGTTGACCACCGCGTTCCCGGACGAGTTCGAGCAGCGAGTCTATCGATGGACATGTTTCGGCCCGCGCCAGGCCGCCGCCGGCAAGCAATGAACAGACCAGTGCTGCCGTTGCTGCCCAACTCGGTGCAATGACCCTATCCATTTTCGCACCTCTCATCCGCAGATATGCGAAGGCGCCTTGAACCGGGAATGAGCAAATCGATCCGCGATCCCAGAGCGCTCGCCTGAACCATAGCTTGCTCAGGTTCGATTGCTTTGACAAACGAATAGGGCTTACATTGAACATCAGCGAAATTGGCGATTGGGGCGCGTGCCACCATGCCGACGGACGTAGGTTCAAAGCCGGATTCTGCAGTCCTTCTGGGGCTGGACAGTTCGCTTCTGCGAAGTCTGATCGCAGTCGTCGAAACCGGCAGTTTCGTCGGCGGCGCGCGGATAGTACACCGCACGCCGTCAGCGATCAGCATGCAGATGAAGAGGCTTGAAGCGCAGGTCGGACAGCCGGTCTTTGCCCATCAAGGACGATCGGTCGTGCTGACACCGGCAGGTGAAGTGCTTCTCACATATGCGCGGCGCGTTCTCGGGATCGCGGACGAGGCAATCATGCGGTTCAACCGCCAATCGCAGAAAAGCACCGTGCGATTGGGAATGACCGACGAGTATGCCATTGCGTTCCTCCCCTCCGTTCTGGCCAGTTTTGCGGCCGCCCATCCGTTGGTGGAAATCCAGGTGACTTGCCGGTTGAGCACTGTGCTGTCCGACATGATCGACGACGGCGAACTGGATGTGGCTCTCGTGACGGCGAACTCCACGGGCCGGGCCGGGCCGCCCGCCGGTGGGATCTTTCGTGATCGGCTCGTCTGGGCGGCGGCTCCCCAGGGGACGGCTCACCTGCGTCGTCCCCTCCCGATCGCGGTGGGGCCTCCGAGCTGCATGTGGCGGAAGGCTGCCGTCGATGCGCTCGATGCCGCGGGTATTTCGTACCGTCTCGCTTGCACAAGCGAAAACTACGCAGGCCAGCTTGCGCCGGTGCTCGCCGAGCTGGCGGTCGCACCCTTGCCGTGCTCAGCCTTGCCGTCCGGCGTGACATCATTGGGGCCGGAAGACGGGCTCCCCGCTGTCGGCTATTTCGAGATAGCCTTGCGGCGCAGCCATCAGGCATCCGATGAACTGACACGCGCCGTCATTGATCACGTCGGGGCCTATTTTCAGACGCGCCTGCCTGTTTGACCGTTTGCCCGATTGGCTGGACGACGCGCGATGATCGCCTCTGTGCCTCGTCGAAAGGACCGCCAACCGGCGACGGTGGCGGCTTTACGCCCACCAGCAGCCCGAGCGCTCGGAAACCGCTGGCCTCCGCAATGCTTTTGTGCGGGGGTGAAATGCAGCTCAACTTCTGATAGACGCGTCTGTGTGGCTGGACCTCACCAACGATCCGCGCCAGAGCTGACATCCAGGAACTCATGAGAGCACTGGACCGCGTCATCCTGAGCTTTGAGCCCGTAAGTTTGGGAGACATAACAGTTCTTCGACCCAAGCGCGTTTGCCGCTGAGGCATGACCTTGGGTCATGTGCCTTTCGGGCTTGACTTTATATCTTTTAATATATATTTCTTAGGGCGGACAATGTCATACGACGTGAAATTCCATCCCGACTTCGTTCCTGAATGGAAGGAGTTGGAGATGGGATTGAAGGAATTGGTTGGCGAGGTTTTGGACCACCTGGAAGACGACGGCCCGTTCTTGGGTCGCCCTGAGGTGGATAGGCTTTCGGGTTCCGGCCACACCAATATGAAAGAGATTAGAGTTACGTTTGTAAAGCAGGTGTGGCGTTTCGCCTTTGCCTTCGACCCCGACCAGGCTGCCATTGTCCTTTGCGGCGGGGAGAAGCAAGGTAAGAACCAAAAGCTCTTTTACAAACAACTCATAAGCAAGGCTGACCAGCGTTTCGATTCCTGGCTGAAGGATAAAAAAGTTGAGCAATGACTGGAAGACGCTACGCGCCGAACTCCCGGAAGACGTTCGTTCGCGCCTTGACGAAAAGCGCGAAACGCGTCGCTTGGGAAAAGCTCTGGCTGAAGTGCGTAAGGCGATGAAGGCAACCCAGCAGGAAGTTGCCACTCGTGCTGCTATGACGCAGAACACCGTTTCGAAGATCGAGAGCGCTGACGATGTCCTCATCTCTTCAGTCGTACGCTACATGCACTCCATTGGAGGCGGTGTCGAGCTTGTCCTGAAGACACCTGACGGCAAGGCAAAGCGGGTCGACTTCGATCCCGAAATCTATGTAAAGCAATACGCACCATCGAAAGGTAGCGCGTAATCACGCGTGCGAGCCCCCGGCAATTCCGGGCCGCGCGCACCGGCCTTGACCGAGCCGCGGCGAAGGGTGCGGGTTGAGCCCTCCCCGCAGGTGTTCGGGGGGAGGGGCCATTGTCCGGCGGCTGCGCCGGGGCCGCGCCTGCGGCACCGGCGTTGCGCCTCGCCTGCGGGTCAGAGTTCGGTGGTGGCGATCTCGTCTGCGGCCTCGGCGGCGTCCTCGGAGACGCCGAGCTTTTCCTCGATCGCCTTGCGGATCTCGTCTTCGACGGCGGCGCGCTCCTCGGGCGGCATCGCTTCCAGGTCGTCCTCGGAAATCCCCATCGACTGCAGGATCTGCGCGCGCAGGCGCTCGGCCGGGTCCATCTCCGCCCAGGCGAGCAGTTCGTCGCGCGGGCTGGGGACGCTGCTGTCCTCCGTCGCCCCGAGCGTCCACAGCGAGCTCGCAAAGCCCGAGGTTCCGAGCGACGGGCCGATCGTCGGCGCAGCAACACTCGCCGTCGTGCTGCCGCGGCCGGAGCCGGAGGTGTCGCCGCCTTGGGTGAAGTTGCGCGGCTGCTGCAAGGAATAGGCGTAGGCCGTCAGGCGGCCGTTGTCGATCTTCATCGGACGTCTCCCCGTGGCGCGGGAGCTCCGCGCGATCGCTGGTTACGATTCCCGCGCGCTTTCGGCGGGATCGGGGAGACGCTAGGTTGTACAGCTTATGCGAGCCTTGCAGCCGGCGGGAGCCCGGCCTACGGCAGCGTATAGGCGATCACGTAGTCGCCGGGCTTGGTGCCGACCGAGCCGTGCCCGCCGGCGACGATCAGCACGTACTGCCTGTCGCCCACGGTGTAGGTCATCGGCGTCGACTGGCCGCCGGCGGGAAGCCGCGCCCGCCAGAGTTCGGCTCCGCTGGTCACGTCATAGGCGCGCAGGTAGTCGTCGACGGCCGCCCCCAGGAAGGCGACGCCGCCCTTGGTGATGATCGGCCCGCCGATGCCGGGCACGCCCACCTTGAAGGGCAGCGGGATCGGCGACATGTCGCGCACCGTGCCGTTCTTCAGCTTGTAGGCGATCTTGCCGGTGCGCAGGTCGGCGCCGGCGACATAGCCCCAGGGCGGCGCCTGGCAGGGGATCGCGAGCGGCCCCAGGAACGGCCCCATGTAGACGCCGTAGGGCGCGCCCTCGTTGCGGTTCAGCCCCTGCTCGGAGCCCTTCTCGTCCTGCGCCCGCGGCGGGATCTGGTCGCGCGGCACCAGCCTGGAGGTGAAGGCGAGGTAGGTCGGCATGCCGAACATGATCTGCCGCTCGGGATCGACGGCGACGGAGCCCCAGTTGAACACGCCGAAATTGCCGGGATAGACGAGCGTGCCCTCGATCGAGGGCGGCGTGTAGCGCCCCTCGTATTTCAGCCGGTGGAAGTCGATGCGGCAGGCGAGCTGGTCGAACATCGTCACCCCCCACATGTCCTTTTCCGTCAGCGGATCGGGCATGAAGGTGAGATCGGAGACGGGCTGCGTCGGCGCGGTGAAGTCCTCCGGGATCGCGCCGGACGGCGCCGGGAACTCGGTCACCGGGATGATCGGCTCGCCGCTGCGCCGGTCGAGCACGTAGATGTCGCCCTGCTTGGTCGGCCCGACCAGCGCCGGCACCACCGTGCCGTCCGCCTTGGTGAGGTCGAGCAGCGCCGGCTGGGCGGGCACGTCCATGTCCCAGAGGTCGTGGTGGACCGTCTGGCGCACCCAGCGCACCTGCCCGGTCTGGATGTCGAGCGCCACGATCGAGGAGGCGTATTTCTCCACGCTGTCGCTGCGGCCCATCCCGAGCTGGTCGGGCACCTGGTTGCCGAGCGGCACGAAGATCAGCCCGAGCGCCTCGTCATAGGAGGAGACCGACCAGCTGTTCGGCGAATTGGTGGTGTAGGTCTCGCCCGCCGGCAGCGGCGTGGTCACGTCCGGATTGCCCGAATCCCAGTTCCAGACGAGCGCGCCGGTATCGATGTCGAAGGCGCGGATCACCCCGGACTGCTCGTGGATCGAGTAGTTGTCGTTGACCGCGCCCGCGACGATGATCTTGCCGCCGACGGCGACCGGCGGCGAGGTCGAGTAGTAGTAGCCGGCGGGGTTGTATTTCATGCCGGCCTTCAGATGCAGCACGCCGTTGTCGGCGAAGCCGGTGCACACCCGCCCGTTCGCCGCATTAAGCGCGATCAGCCGCGCGTCCGAGGTCGGCAGGTAGACGCGCTCGGCGCAGGGAGCGCCCGGCTGGGCGGCCGGATCCTTCCAGTAGGTGACGCCGCGGCAGGTCTGGTGCTGGCGGTCCGGGTTCATGCCGGAATTGCTGTCGAACTTCCACTTCTCCTCTCCCGTCGCGGCATCGAGCGCGATCGCCCAGTTGTGCGGCGTGCAGAGATAGAGCGTGTCGCCGATCTTGAGCGGTGTCACCTGGTAGGTCGTCTCGCCGACGTCGTCGGGCAGCTTCACGTCGCCGGTCTGGTACTGCCAGGCGACCTTCAGCGTGCCGACGTTGCCGGTGTTGATCTGGTCGAGCGGCGAATAGCGCTGGCCGTAGGGCGTGCGGCCGTACTGGTGCCATTCGCCGGGCGGCACGTCGCCGCCGAGCGCCGGCGCGGCGTTCATCGCCTCGACCGGCAGGCTGCCGCGGATGTCGCGCACGTCCTGCGTCATCGCATAGGCTGCAACGCCGATCGCGGCGATGGTGGCGACGGCGAGCGGCAGCAGCGAGGCCGGATAGGCCTGGCCCGTCGGGCTCGTGAACCCGAGCGGCCGGCGGATCGAAGGCAGCATCAGCCACAGGCCGAGCAGCACGATGATGCCGCCGCGCGGCCCGAGCTGCCACCAGTCGAAGCCCACCTCCCACACCGCCCAGGCGAGCGAACCGAGGATCAGCGCCGCATAGACCCAGATCGCCAGCGGCCGCTTGAGGAACAGGAGGATCCCGGTTGCGAGGAAGCCGATCCCGGCGATCACGTAGTAGGGGCTGCCCCCGAGCGCCACGAGAATGCCGCCGCCCGCAACGAGCGCGATGCCGATCAGGTCGAAGAGGAGGGCGGTGAGGACGAGGAGCATGCGGGGTTCTCCGATGGATGCGGGCGGGGCGGGACGGCGCGGACCGCCGCGGCCAACAGGTCCGCCGCCGCCCGCAACCGTCCGGTCGTCAACGAAGAACTAGCGCTCGCTTGCGTGCAATCAACGGGTGCGGGAAGCGGGAAGCGCCGCGCAGGGGAGAGAGGCACGCCTGCCGCTTTCCGTGCCACCGCGGCCGCCCATCGTCGCCCGTCGCTCGAACGTTGCCGGCAACCGTCCCGGTTCGCGGCCGCGCCGGTCGACCTACCGCGCTCCGCCCTCGGCGGCGGAAGACGCGGCGGTGAAGACCGCCAGCTGCGCGGCGAAGGCGCGGCGGTAGGCCGGCCGCGCCTCGCCGCGGGCGATATAGGCCGAAAGGGTCGGATAGTCGTCCAGGAGCCCCGATCCCTTCAGCCGCAGCAGCACCGACACCATCTGCAGGTCGCCGGCGCTGAAGGGGCCCTCCAGCCACTCGTTATCGCCGAGGCGATCGGACAGCTGGGACAGCCGCCTGCGGATGCGCGCGTCGACCATGGCGAGGCGCTGCTCGTACCAGCTCTCGCCGCCCTCCAGGAACCGGGCCGTCTCGCGCTCGACGATCGGCGGCTCCATCGTCGAGACCGCGGCAAACATCCAGGCGATCGCCCGCGCCCGGGCATCGGCATCCTGCGGCAAGAGGCCGGCATGGCGCGCGGCGACATGCAGCACGATCGCGCCGGATTCGAACAGCGCCAGGTCGCCCTCCTCATAGGTCGGGATCTGCCCGAACGGCTGCAGCGCCAGATGCGCCGGCTCCTTCATCGCCTTGAACGAAAGAAGCCGCACCGCGTAGGGCTGGCCCACCTCCTCGAGCGCCCAGCGCACCCGCATGTCCCGCGCCAGCCCCCGGCCGCGGTCGGGCGAATTCGCAAAGGCGGTAATGGTGATCGTCATCGCTGTCCTCCATCGCGTGTCTGACTGGAAGACGGATGGGGTAGGGAAAATCCGACACGGCGGATTGGAGGGCGGAGCATCCGATTCTGTCGCGATCCAGCCATGGCGGCTTTCGGCCCTTTGCAGTCATGACTGAAACCTGCTTGAATGGCTGTGATTGATGATTTTGCATCAGAGGCGCGGCACGGCAGGCTTCATAAGTGAAGAATTTAACGTTCAGAAACATTTTGGAACCAAAACTAGCCGATCTTGGCTACAACAAAGTGCAGAAGCTCCTATATCGATCAAAGGACTATGGCCCAGCTGTCGAACACTTCTTGGAGTTCGAGTTATGGGGTGGTCCCTTGCACTACGTTTCCTGTGATTTTGGTATCGCAAACAAGGATGCGCTTCGCTTTGCGACGGAATGCTTGTCGTTGTATGGCGGAGCGATCTATCGCCGCCTCCCGGTGACAGCGCCCGTATTCAACGCTCGCTGCCAGGTCGGTCGGTTTTGCGAATGGGGACGAAGAGACGCTCTCGGGATCAGCGAACTCGGCGCAAATGAAGTCTCAGATCGGGCCCTAAAAGACATAGAGGAGATCATCCTCCTTAAAGCAGGCCCGATTTCCACTTTGGAGGCATTCGCGAGCCAAATACTGGCAGACGAGCCGTGGATGCCGTGGCTGACGTCTAACGGGGCCATGCGAGCCGCTGAGTATATTTACGCCGCAAGGCAAGTCGGGATCAGTCGTTCCGCCATTGCCTCGAACCTCGAGCCGTTTTCGTCTAGTGTCAAAAGAGGCCTCGATCGAGAAACCGACGCATCCATATTTCTCGAACAATCGCTGTCACACTGGGGTAGATAGCCGGATAGTCTTGCGTCGCGTCGAGGGCCATCTAACGTCCGCTGTCGGCCCCAAGCGGTGATTTATATGCGGAGCTGCCAGTTTACTTCGTAAACCATCGCTCGATTACCAAACCGGTCTGCATATCTATCTGATGTCGCCATCCATTAAAGGTTGTCGCAAAAACTTTTCCGTCAGCTTCATCAATGGCAACGTATTGCTCTATCCCGTGGTCTTCGTTGGCGCACCAAAGAATATTGTCGCTGCCATCAATGGCCCAGAGGGAAGCGGTGCGAGGAGAGCTCCCCGATGTCTCAAACAGCAGGATTTTAACATCACCTACGTGCAAGGTTTGGGAGACCGGCTGCCGCGGAAGCATCTGTATTCGTTACGCCCCTGTCGAATTCTCTAATGCTCTTTTGTCCTGACGCCGCTGTCAAGGTTGAGGAGAGTCGCAGCGAGTGCGGAAATGACATGACCGCTTTTGGCACAAAGCCGTCATGATGAGACTGTTCGACTGCCGCGGGACCAATACCCTCGCCTGACGTCCCGCAGAAAGTCTGCAGCACCTCTTCGCCGGGTTTCGGCGGCGCGGCAGGCGGAAAAGTCCGGCGGGTCGTCGTCGGGGCGGGCGCTTGCGCGCCCAGCCTCGCTGCCGGTCAATCGGTCCGCCCCGGCGCAGAGCCGCCACGGTCCGCCGCCGCAGGCTCCGCCGCCTTCGCCTCGCGCTGCTGATCGCGGCCGCCGCCGCGAACCGCGTCCGCCTCGCGCCGGAGCAGCGCCCCCTTGCGCTCCAGGCCCCAGGTGTAGCCGAAGGCCGTGCCGTCCGTCTTCATGACGCGGTGGCAGGGGATGGCGACGGCGAGGGCATTGTTGGCGCAGGCGCTCGCCACCGCCTTGGCGGCGCGCGGATGGCCGATCTTCCGCGCGATGTCGGCGTAGCTGACGGTGTCGCCCGGCGCCACCGCCTGCAGCGCGCGCCAGACCCTGCGCTGGAAGGCGGTGCCGCGGATGTCGAGGGGCAGCGCCAGCCCGATCGCCGGCGCCTCGACCATACCGACCACCCGGGCGATCACGTCCTCGTAGTCGCGGTCGCCGCCGATCAGCCTGGCCCGCGGGAACCGGTCCTGTAGGTCGCGCAGCAGGGCGTCGGGGTCGTCGCCGAGAAGGATGGCTGCGACGCCCTTCTGGCTCGAGGCGACGAGGATCGCCCCGAGCGACGTCTGGCCGAGCGCGAAGCGCAGGCTCTCCTTCTTGCCGCCGGCCTTGTAGCGGGACGGCGTCATGCCCAGCGATCGATGGGTGATCGCGTAGAAGCGGCCGCTCGAATTGAAGCCGGTATCGTAGATCGTCTCGGTCACCGGGCGGCCGCGGGCAAGATGGCTGCGAACGGCGGCCGCCCGCTTCTCCTGCGCATAGGCGCGCGGGGTCATGCCGGTCTGCGCGCGGAAGATGCGATGGAGATGGCCTTCGCTCACCCCCAGCGCATGCGCCAGCGCGCCGACCGGCGGCGGACTGTCCAGCGCCTCGATCAGCCGGCACGCCTCCGCGACGATCCCGGCATTGCGGGCCGCAAACGTCGCCTCGTTCGGCCGGCAGCGCCGGCAGGGTCGAAACCCGGCCGCTTCGGCGTCCGCGGCGCTGTCGAAGTGGCGCAGGTTTTCCGGGCGCGGCGGCCGCGAGATGCAGGTGCTGCGGCAATAGATGCCGGTGGTGACGACGCCGCGCCAGCGCCCCTGGCCGTCAGGGCGCTTGTCCGGCCCCTGTCCCGACGCGGCGTCCGTCATCAGGCCGCATCCCGGCGCATCGAGCCGAACGGGTTGTCGATCAGGTAGCGCCACAGCCCGTCCTCGCCGCGGCGGGCGATGTCGGTGGCGGTCGCCACCATGTTGATCTCGGTGCCGTCGCGGGCGGTGCCGATGTAGGACCAGTCGAGAATGAGCGAGGCGATGTTGCCGGTGACGACATGTGCCGCTGGGTGATCGACATCTGCAGGCCGAGCGCGAAGTATCGCGCCAGTTCCGCCCCGATCGCCGCGCGGCCGACATGCGGCCTGCCGCCGGCGTCGATGATCATGCCGTCCGGATCGTAGAAGCCGAGCATGGTCTCGACGTCGAGCGAGTTGAGATGGGCCAAAAGGGCCGGAACGATGCCGTCCGGGGTGGAGGCGAGGGTGAGTTTCTGCGTCATGGGTCTTCCCGTCGATTGGCACGCTCGCACCGCGCGAGCCCCATTCCAATCGCAGAATTGCGGCTGCGCGACACTCCGGTTTCTGATCTCAGATTCCGGCGAGGGGCAGGCGCGCCCCGGTGCGGGGCCAGTGCGGGGCCAGTGCGGGCCCGGTCCGACCCAGCGCGGCCCAGTGCAGCCCCGGTGCGCCCGCAGCGGTGCCGGCCCCGCCCCTCACGTCCCGCAGAAGGTCTGCAGCACCTCTTCGCCGGGTTTCGGCGGTTCGGCGAAGGCGGCAAAGCCCGGCTGGTCGTCATAGGGGCGGGCGAGTGCCGTGTTCATCGCTTCGAACAGCGAGAAGTCCTGCTCCTCGACCGCCGCCGCGATCGCCGCCTCGATGCGGTGGTTGCGCGGGATCAGGGCGGGGTTGACGGCGCGCATCGCCGCCGCCCGTTGCGCCGCGCTGCGGCCGTCCTGCGCGGTCCGCGCGCGCCAGCGGGCAAGGAAGGGCGCTGCCGCGCTGTGATCGGCAAGGAGTGCGGCGAAGGCGGCATCGGCGGCGGCGTCTTCCGCGGCATCCGACAGCCGGCGGAAGGCGAGGGTGAAGTCGGCCTTCTGCTCCAGAAGCAGCGCCAGGAAGGCGCGGATGAGGTCGGTGTCCTCGTCCCCACGCTCCTCGCCGGCCCTGCCGCCATCGCTGACGCCTGGCAGCCCGAGCTTGGCGCGGATCACCCCGTCCCATTCCTGCTGGAACCGCTCCATGTAGCGGCCGATCGCGTCGTTGGCCCGGTCGACGGCCTCGCCGGGCGTCTCGTGCAGCAGCGGCAACAGCGTCTCGGCGAGGCGGGCGAGGTTCCACTGGCCGATCATCGGCTGGTTGCCATAGGCATAGCGCCCGGTCTGGTCGATCGAGGAGAAGACGGTACGCGGGTCGTAGGCGTCCATGAAGGCGCAGGGGCCGAAGTCGATCGTCTCGCCGGACACGGCCATGTTGTCGGTGTTCATGACGCCGTGGATGAAGCCGACGCCGAGCCAGCGCGCAATCAGCGCCGCCTGCCGGCCGGCCACCGCATCGAGAAGCTGCAGGTAGCGGTCGTCGCCGGCGCCGGCAAGCTCCGGATAGTGCCGGTCGATCACGTGGTCGGCGAGGATGCGGATGCGGTCGTTGTCGCCGCGGGCGGCGAAGAACTGGAAGGTGCCGACGCGGATGTGGCTCGCCGCCACCCTCGTGACGATGGCGCCGGGCAGCACCCGCTCGCGATAGACCGGCTGGCCGGTGGTGACGGCGGCGAGCGCCCGCGTCGTCGGAATGCCGAGCGCGGCCATCGCCTCGCTGACGAGATATTCGCGCAAGACCGGGCCGAGGGCGGCCCGCCCGTCGCCGCGCCGCGAGAACGGCGTCTGGCCAGAACCCTTCAGCTGGATGTCGCGCCGGCCGCCGTCGGGGCGCACCACCTCGCCCAGGAGGATCGCCCGCCCGTCGCCGAGCTGCGGCACGAACTGGCCGAACTGGTGGCCGGCATAGGCCATGGCGATCGGCTCGGAGCCCGGAAGGAGGCGGTTGCCGGAGAAGATCGCCGCTCCGTCCGCCTCGAGCGCGTCGGCGTCGAGCCCCATCTCTTCCGCAAGCGCCCGGTTGAACGTCACAAGCCGCGGCGCCGCCACCGGCGTCGGCTCGACGCGGGCGAAGAAGCCCTGCGGCAGCCGCGCATAGGAATTGTCGAAGGCGATCGGCCCCGCCTCGGTTCGTCCCGCCTCGATCCGCCTTCTCTCGATCGGCCCCGTCTCGATCCGCTCTGGTCGGCTCGCCGTCTCGGTCATGGCTCTCTCGCGCTCCGTCTCGTCTCGGCTCCAGACTATTCGATAGGAACGCGCAAGGCGAGCAAAAGTCCCGCTGGCATCGGGGGATCGACAGTGGCATCGCCAAGCGGAACGGGTCGGCCGGAGGTGGGCCGCCCAATGGATCCGTCATGCCGGCCTTCGAGCCGGCATCCAGCACGCGCAAGTCCTTGCGCGATAAAGACTTTCTCGCGCCGCAGACGCGGCGCTGCTGGACCCCGGCTCGGGGGCCGGCATGACGGTCGAGAGGGGGACGCGGCCCGCCGGCCGAAGCGGGCTGGGCAAGGGTTGGGGAGCGCGGCACTCACAACCTCCGTCACACCGGCCTCGAGCCGGTGTCCAGCCCGCGCAAGTCCTTGCGCGATCAAGCACTGTTTGCGCCGCAGACGCGGCGCTGCCGGACCCCGGATCGGGTCCGGGGTGACGACGGAGGGGAACGCATCGCCAGGGCGCTCAAGCCTCCGGACACACGTTTTCGGGACAGGCCACCCAACGGCGCCGCCCTGCCGGACCTGATCCGGCATCCAGCCGCTAAAGTACCGTTCGCGCCGCAGACGCGGCGCTGCTGGATGCCGGCTCGGGGGCCGGCATGACGGTCGAGAGGGGGACGCGGCCCGCCGGCCGAAGCGGGCTGGGCAAGGGTTAGAAAGCGCGGCACTCACAACCTCCGTCACACCGGCCTCGAGCCGGCATCCACCGCACAAGGCCTTGCGCGATCAAGCACCGTTCGCGCCGCAGACGCGGCGCTGCTGGATGCCGGCTCGGGGGCCGGCATGACGGTCGAGAGGGGGACGCGGGCCGCCGGCCGAAGCGGGCTGGGCAAGGGTTCGAAAGCGCGGCACTCACAACCTCCGTCACACCGGCCTCGAGCCGGTGTCCAGCCCGCGCAAGTCCTTGCGCGATCAAACACCGTTCGCGCCGCAGACGCGGCGCTGCTGGATGCCGGCTCGGGGGCCGGCATGACGATCGAGAGGGGGACGCTGCCCGCCGGCCGAAGCGGGCTGGGCAAGGGTTCGAAAGCGCGGCACCCACAACCTCCGTCACACCGGCCTCGAGCCGGTGCCGAGCCCGCGCAAGTCCTTGCGCGATCAAGCACTGTTTGCGCCGCAGACGCGGCGCTGCTGGATGCCGGCTCGGGGGCCGGCATGACGGTCGAAAGGGGGACGCTGCCCGCCGGCCGAAGCGGGCTGGGCAAGGGTTCGAAAGCGCGGCACTCACAACCTCCGTCACACCGGCCTCGAGCCGGTGTCCAGCCGCGCAAGTCCTTGCGCGATAAAGACTTTCTCGCGCCGCAGACGCGGCGCTGCTGGACCCCGGATCGGGTCCGGGGTGACGATGGAAGAGAGCGCGTCGCCTTCACGGTCTTCCGGATCGAGCCGCGGCATGAAGAAACCAAACGCCCCGCAGGAAAACGGCCCGCCTTTCGGCGGGCCGCTGGCGCATTCGGGCTAGCGCCCGTAGGTGCGGTTGCGGCGGGACCCGGACGGGTTGCGGAAGTCGGCGCGCCTGGCGATGTGGCCGTCCAGCCCCTCCAGGCCGCTAAGGTCGATCGGGCCGCAGCCCCAGTCGTAGTTGGGCCGTCCGAGCCAGCCGGTAAACAGCCGCCCGAACATGCCCGTACTCTCTGCCTTTGAATGGCCGGCCCTATGGCCCCTGCGATGATGCTCCTTCGTCGACATGACGATATCTCCTCAAGATCTTCTCCTTCAGGCGCTCATGGCCGGCTGCGGCATGCAGGCCTGGCAGATGGCGCCGATGTGGCGGTGGTCGGTGCCGCAGCAGCCGCCGAGAATGCGCAACTGCGGCATCCGGCGGACGAGCTCGCCGTAGCGGCGGCCGAAGTCGTCGGGGTCGCCGGCGTCCAGCGTCTCGCTCTCGTCGAGCTCCTGGTGGCTCATCGCCGAGGCGTTGGCGCGGATGCCGCCGATCCGCCGGACCCAGCCGCTGCCATGATCGAGCGCGTCTTCGAAATGGCTCGGATGCGCGCAGTTGATCATGTAGAACAGCGGATAGCCGTCGGTGGCCGCGTCCACGGCCTCGATCGCCTCCTGCATGGTCTTGCCGGTGACGATCCTGCCGTCCGTCTCGACGGTGAACGAGATGACACAGGGGATCGCGGCCTTTTTCGCCGCCCGTGCCACGCCGATCGCCTCGTCGATGTTGGTCAGGGTGACGGCGCTGATCATGTCGGCGTCGGTTGAGGCAAAGGCCTCCACCTGCGGCCGGTGATAGGCCTCCGCTTCGTCGGCGCTCATGTTGCCGGCCTTGTAGCCGTCGCCGCGCGGCCCCATCGCGCCGTTCAGCACGATCGGCTGGCCGGGACGCTCGTATTGCGCCCGCAACTGTGCCAGAAGCCCGACCGCCTCCTCGTTCACGGCTCTCAGTGCGGCGGCGTCGTAGCCGAGCTTTTCCGCCCAGTCGGGGTTTGCCCGCCAGGTCGGCGTGTCGAGCACGAAGCCCGCGCCCGCCTTGCGCGCCAGTTCGAGGTAGCGGACGTAGTAGTCCTTCAGCTTGCGCCGCCCCTCGGGGCTGGCCATCAGCACGAAGGATGCGAAAAGCGGCAGTTCCACGCCCTCGTGGAAGATCATCGTCGTCTCCATGCCGCCATCGGTCAGGAACCGATCACCCTTTGTCAGCGGCAGGCCATGTCTGTACTTCGCCATAACTGTCTCCACTCGTTGAACTTCCGTCCCGGAAAAGTCTGGAGCGGGCGCGGTCTTGCGAACGCGCCAAATGAGAGCCATGTCATGTTCAGTGTTTTTTTGGTTTTCCCTCAATGCGGTTTCGTCACGAGGGTATTCCCACATTTTCCGAAACGCGCGTGGATTTTTGCCTGTTTTCCGCCTGTAAAACTAGGCGTCTTGTGGTCAAGATTCACAAGGAAGGCGTCATATATGCGATAAATCAATTGCTTGGCGCCTGCTTTCACGTCAATGTTAACAGTGTTGGCGGGGCGTGAGGGGCGAAAACTGTACCATTGGTACGGGAGGCGACGATGCGCAAAGGGGATGAAACGCGCGCACGGATACTGCAGGTGGCAGAGGCCGCCGTGCTCGCCAAGGGCTTCGCCGCGACCTCGATCGAGGAGCTGATCACCGAGACCGGCATCACCAAGAGCGGGTTCTTCTACCATTTCCACGACAAGAACGAGCTGGCCAAGGCGCTGCTCGAGCGCTACCTGGAAAACGACAACCGCATCTACGACGAGATCTTCGGCCGCGCCCGCGAACTGGCCGACGACCCGCTGCAGGCCTTCCTGCTGGGGCTGAAGCTCCTGTCGGAGCAGCTCTCCGACCTGCCGAACGGCCATCCCGGCTGCCTCGTCGCCGTCATGTGCGTGCACGAGCGCGCCTTCGACCGCGGCATCCAGGAGATCAACCGCCAGGCGGCGCTGGCCTGGCGCCGCCGGTTCCGGGCGATGTTCGAGGAGATCCTCGCCGTCTACGAGCCGCGCGAACGCCTCGACGTCGACCAGCTCGCCGACATGGTCTCCACCGTCCTCGAAGGCGGCATCGTCATGTCCAAGGCCCTGCGCGACCCCAAGAGCCTGCCCGACCAGCTCCTGGTCCTGCGCGCCTTCGTGCGCATGCTGTTCCGGGGTGGCGCCGAGCGCCGGACCGCGGCGACCTGACAGCCCAGGCCACCTTGACGCACGCCCCTCACATCTTCCCCGCCACCTTGATCGCGAAGGCGTATTCGAAGGCGATTTCTTCCAGGCGTTGGAAGCGGCCGGAGGCGCCGCCGTGGCCGGCGCCCATGTTGGTGCGCAGCAGGATCGGGGCGTCGCCGGTCGCCTTCTCGCGCAGCTTCGCCACCCACTTGGTCGGCTCCCAGTAGGTCACGCGCGGATCGGTCAGGCCCGAGAGCGCCAGGATCGGCGGATAGGCCTGTGCTGCGACGTTGTCGTAGGGCGAGTAGGAGGCCATCAGCGTGTAGAACGCCGCGCTCTCGATCGGGTTGCCCCATTCGGCCCATTCCGGCGGCGTCAGCGGCAGCGTGTCGTCGAGCATGGTGTTCAGCACGTCGACGAAGGGGACGGCGGCGATGATGCCGCCGAACTTCTCCGGCGCCATGTTGGCGACCGCCCCCATCAGCATGCCGCCGGCCGAGCCGCCCTCGGCGACGATTTTTGCGTAGGAGGTGAACTTCTCCTTGTCCAGGAAATCGGCGGCGGCGATGAAGTCCTTGAAGGTATTGGGCTTCTTCTCCATCTTGCCGTTCTCGTACCAGGCGTAGCCCTTCTCCTTGCCGCCGCGGATATGGGCGATGGCATAGACGAAGCCGCGGTCGACGAGCGACAGGCAGTTGGTGTTGAAGCCGGCGGGAATGGAAATGCCGTAGGCGCCGTAGCCGTAGAGCAGGCAGGGGGCGGTGCCGTCGAGCGGCGTGTCCTTGCGGTAGAGCAGGGTGACCGGCACGCGCTCGCCGTCATGGGCGGGGGCGAAGACGCGGCGGGTGACGTAGTCGTCGATCACGTGGCCGGACGGCACCTCCTGCGTCTTCAGGAGCGTGCGCTCGCGGCTCGCCATGTCGTAGTCGTAGAGCTGCGAGGGCGTCGTCATCGAGGAATAGGTGAAGCGGATGACGTCGGTGTCGTATTCGGCCGCCCCCGACAGCCCGAGCGAATAGGCCTCTTCCGCAAAGGCGATCGCGTGCTGTTCGCCGCTCTTGCGGTCGCGCACGATGATGCGCGGCAGCCCCTCGTGGCGCTCCAGCCAGACGAGGTGGCGGGCAAAGGCGAGATGGTTGAGGATCAGCGTGCCCGGCCGGTGCGGCACCACCTCGCGCCAGTTCTCCCGGCTCGGCGCGTTCACCGGCGCCTCCATGATCTTGAAGTCCTTGGCGCCGTCGGCATTGGTCAGGATGTAGAAGACGTCGCCGCCCTCCGTCATCGAATATTCCAGCCCCGTCTGCCGCGGCGCGACGATCGCGGGCTCGGCGAGCAGGTCCTTCGTCGAGAGCAGCCGGTATTCGCTGGTCTCGTGGTCGTGGATGTCGATGTAGATGAAATCGTCCAGCAGCGAGCCGCCGACCGACATGAAGAAGCCCGGATCCTTCTCCTCGTAGACGAGCCGGTCCTGCGACTGCGGCTCGCCGAGGATGTGGTGGAAGATCTTCGAGGGCCGGTGGTTCTCGTCCTGCAGCGTATAGAAGAAGCTCTTGCCGTCCGGCGCCCAGACGCCGCCGCCGCCGGTGTTCTCGATCAGGTCGTGCCGATCCTCCAGCGTCTCGAGGTCGCGCACCTTCAGCGTGAAATATTCCGAGCCCTTGTCGTCATAGCCCCAGATGCCGAGCGTGTGGTCGCTGGAGTGGTCGATGCCGGAAAGCCGGAAATAGCCCTTGCCCTCGGCCTCCCGGTCGCCGTCGAGCAGGAGCCTCTGTTCGCCGCCCTCGCGCGGGGTGCGGAAGTAGCGCGGCTGCTCGCCGCCGGTGACGTAGGACGTGCCGTAGGCGAACGGCCCGTCCTTCACCGGCACCGAGCTGTCGTCCTCCTTGATCCGCCCGCGCATCTCCGCAAAGAGCTTCTTCTGCAGGTCCTTCGTGTCCGCCATCGCCGCTTCCATATAGGCGTTCTCCGCCTCCAGGTGGGCGCGGATCTCCGGATCGAGGATCGAGGTGTCCTTGAACATCGCCTGCCAGTTGTCGGCGCGGAACCAGGCGTAGTCGTCGGTGCGGGTGATGCCGTGGCGCGTGTCCGTGACCGGCTTCTTCGTGGCGATCGGGGCTGCGGGCAGGGACTTGAAGGCGGACAAGGCGATACTCCGGATGGGGCCGGTGGATCGACAGGGATCCAGAGCGGCGGGAACGACAGAGATAGAGAGAGGCCGGGCGCGCATCAAGACGCTTTGGCGCGATGGCGGGGTCGTCCCGGTGTTTCGGACGCCCGGCCCGGGGGCGGCCGGGGCTTCCGGATGCCGCGGATCCCGGACGTTCCGCCGAAGCGGCCGTCTCACCGCCTGACGGCGCGGATGTCCATGTCGAACTTGACGACGTTGAGGTAGATCGGCACGCCGACGTCCATCCGGTAGCGCGAGCGGTAGACGTCGCCGGTGACGGCGAAGGCGATCGACCGGCCGGCCAGTTGCTGCAGCCGCACGGCGAACTGTTCCCTGTGGGTGATGCCGCGCGCCGTCAGCATGCCGTCGACGATCGCCGCATCCTCGCCGGTCTGGCGCACCGCGGTCGAGCGGAAGGTCACGGTCGGATAGGCGGCCGCGTCGAAGACGGCGCTGGAGCGGAGGAAGTTTGCGATGCGGTCCTCGGTCGCCGCGACGCTCTGCGGATAGATCGTCAGCGACACCGTCGAGGCGCCGATCCGGCGGCCGTCGATCCTGAGGACGCCCGAGAATTTCGTGAAACGGCCCTTGATGCCGCCACCGCCGATCTGGTCGACGGTGAAGCGGATCTGCGAGGAGCCGGCGATGTCGTAGGTGCCGGCCGCCTCGGAGAGCGCCGGCGTGCGCGAAAGCACAGGCGTGGCGCAAAACAGGGCGGCGAGCGCGACGAGGGCAGGCGCCCCGGCCGATGCCGCAGCCTTCGGCGCCCCGGCGCCGGGCACGCCACCCGGAGCCCATGCCGTCGCCCCGACTGGAGCCCTGACTAGGGTCTCGACTGCCCCGACAGCGGCCTCGAACGCCGCCCTAAATGCCGCCCCGATTACGGCCCCGACAGTGGCCCGGGTGATGGTCCGGCCTGTCGTCCTGTCCGCGATTCCGTCTTCCGCCCGCGCTCTCATCGCCGCATTCTCCCGCCTGTTCCGTCACCTGTTCCGCCACCGTGGCCGCCGGTTCGCGGATCGGTCGCCGGCATGCGGCCGAGCATGCGCAGGAGCACCGCGTCGCGGCGGATGTAGTGGTGATAGAGCGCTGCGGCGGCGTGCAGGGCTGCAAGCGCTGCGAGCAGATAGGCCGCAGCCGCATGCACCAGCGACCAGAACGCCTCGCCCGCCGCACTGCGCGGCAGCGGCAGCGCCGGGACGATCAGCACGTCGAACAGGAGCGTCGGCATGCCGAGCGTCGAGGTCGAGACGACCGCCCAGCCAGACAGCGGCACCAGCAGGCAGAGCAGCGCCAGCAGCACATGGGTCGTCCAGGACGCCTGCCGCTCGATCGGCCCGAGGCCGGCGACCGGCTGCGGGTGGGGGGCGAAGAGCCACAGGGTCTCACGCAGGGCCGCAAGCACCAGCACGCAGAGGCCGACCGACTTGTGCCACTGGTAGAGCGAGAACTGCAGCACCGGATCGATCTCCGTCCGGCGCATGGCAAAGCCGATGCCGATCAGCGCCAGCACGAGGCCCGCGATCAGCCAGTGCAGGCAGATCGCCGGTATGCCGTATCCCGCCTGTCGTCGCCTTTCCATGCCGCGACCTCACCGAAACCGGCCGGCTCCCGGGCCGGGCGCCGCGCCGCCGAAGGGCGGAAAGCGCATTGTACCCGATCCGCGCCCGCCTGCGCAGGGGGGCAGGGGCAGATGCAGGGGCAGGGGAGAGGGGCCGTCGCGTCCGGAGATCAGCCGGGCAGCGTCGGCCGCGCCTTGCGGCCCGGGCGCAATTCGTCGGCGATCGTCATGCCGATGATCGAGAGCGGCAGCGCCAGCATCGCCCCGGCCGCCCCCCACATCCAGCTCCAGAACACGATCGCGGTGAAGATGACGAAGGCGTTCACCTCGAAGCGGCGCCCCATGATCGCCGGCAGCACGAAATTCTCGATCACCAGGTGGATGCAGACAAAGGACAGTGCCGGCGCCAGCCCGAGCAGCACCGTGTCGTGCGCCAGGAAGCCGCCGGCCACGAGCGCCAGCGTCATCACCGTCACCCCGAGGAAGGGCACGAAAGAGGAGACGAACGCAAACAGCCCCCACATCCAGGGCAGGCCGAGATCGCCGGCGAAGGCGATCACCGTCGTGATCAGCCCGAGCACGCCGTAGACCAGCGAGGCGGTGGCGAAATAGTAGCCGAGCGAGCAGTCGATCGCGTTCATCACCCGGATCGCCGTCAGCCGCTGGCGGCGGTGCGGGAAGGCGAGGATCAGCATCCGGCGCAGCTTCACCCGGCCGGAGAGGAACAGGACCAGGGCTGCGAAGAAGATCAGCACCTGGATCAGGGCAGGGGTGATCCCGGCCGTGACCATGCCGAGCACGCTGCCGGCTTTTTCCAGGAAGCCGTCGAGCGTCACCGAGCCGGCGGTGAAGCTGCGCGGGTCGAGGTGCAGCCATTCCAGCCGGTTCAAGAGCGGCGTGAACCGCTCGATCGTGGCGTTGACGATCTCCGGCGCCTCGGCGGCGAGCCGCATCAACGGGCCGGAAAGGGCGGCGACGGCGAAGACGGAGCCGGTGGCGAAGGCGGTCGCCAGCAGGAGTGCCGTCGGCAGCGGCGGGATGCCGAGGTCGTTCAGTTTTTCGGCCGCCACCCCGAGGATCAGGCCGACGACGACCGCCAGCGTCAGCGGGATCAGGATGTGCGCCATCAGATAGATGGCGCCGAGCGCCATGATGACGAAGATGCCGATCATCGCCCAGCGCCAGGAGAGTTCCAGCCCGCTGATCGAGGGCGGCGGCTCGTCTGCCGCAGCCCCGCCGACGAGGCGGACCGCCGCCTCGCCCTGCCGCGCCAGCGCCCGTCCTTCTCGCTTCTGTGCAATCTCCTGGATGGATGCCAACGAAATCTTGTGCATGGCGCGGGTCCCCTGATTGCAGGGAGAACGCACGGAAACGCCTGCGGTTCCCGGCATCGCCGGCCGTTGCGGCCCGGCCGTCCGTGCCGGGGCCTTGGGAAAGAGTTGACAGGAACGACCGAACCCGGCCCCGGTTCAGTTCACCCGGATTTGACGGGCGTCACCGCCGGCGGGGCCCATCGTCCGTCCCGGACCTCGTCCTTCGGCACATAGGTCCGGAAGGTCAGCGAGAACGGCTTGCCCTGCGGAGAGGGAAGCCAGTTCGATTCCGCGACGCCGGCGACGGGCCTGGGGCCGATGGCGATCTTCAGCGAGCCGTCCGGTTCCTTCTGCAGTGCCGAATAGCTGTTGAAGTTGTAGCGGTTCAGATCGTTCGGCACGACGCGATAGTCGGGCACGCCGACCAGGATGACCGACCAGTAGGAATCGACGACCGACTGCGGCAGTCTGTCGGCCGGGAAGTGGATGACGTAGCTGTCGGAGCCGTTCAGCGGCTTCTCGTTGGCGTCACGCGTGGCAGCGAAGTAGATCACCTCGTCGCTGGTATTGGCCCAGATGCCGACATAGTTGGCGACGCTTCTGAACCGGTAGTCGCTGCCGTAGTTGCCGGTCGGGCCGCCGCCGACCCAATGGTTGCGGTAGGGGGCGCTCCTGGTGAAGGCGTATTCGATGAACTGCGGAATGACCGTTTCGTGCAGGAGCCCGTCGACCGCCGCGCGCGCTTCCGCCGAGGAGGCGACATGTGCGGCCACGGCGCGCACCTGCTGCTGCATCCGGGCCGCGACGGGCGAGACGTCCGACGCGCTGGCAAGCTTCGCATCGACGTCGTCGAAGATCGCCGCGCCGATCAGGCGCGCATTGTCGAACGAGGGCACGAAGGGCGGCGCGGCGATGACCGGAGTGCCGAGCGCGGTCATCTTGAAGGCCTTTTGAAGTCTCAGGGCACCCTCCGGATCGCCCTTGAGCTCGACGCGCCCGAGCAGCTTGGCCTTGCGCGCGTGCAGCTCGATCCGGGCGGTGTCCGCAGGCAGGCTGCCCTGCCAGCCGGGCGCGACCAGGGCGAACCTGCCGAAGGGTTTGGAGGGAAAGGTGCGCTCGTTGATGTTGGCGATCACCTCGCCCCATTCGTCGAGGATCTGGGCGGTGTAGTAGCGCCCGGTGATCTCGGGAACCTCGAGGAGCACGGGCGTTCGCTCGTCCACGGCAAGCCAGGCTTCGAGGTAGGCGACATCGAAGTTGGGATTGACGAAGTCGGCGGAGCCGAGCGGGTTGTACCTGATCTGGTTGTAGGCAAAGCCCGCAGCGCCGCTGTCGATCCGCTCCTGCCGGATGACGAGGACGCGACCCAGCAGATACAGGTAGGCGTCGGTGATGGCCTCCTCGTCCGGCGTGCCGGCCTCCGCCCGCACGAGGGCGGGAACACCGGCCAGGCCAAGGGCGGAAACCGTGCCCAGCATCGACAAGAGAACGCGTCGTCCAAGGTCCATGGTTGCCTCCCATGCAGAATGCGTTCGAAGACGGGCAGCGAGCAGGCAATTCGGGCGTCGGGCGCGGCCTTGGCGGCCAGGTCCCGGCCACAGTTAAAGCGATTGCCGGCGTAAATGAAAGGGCGTTGGCGTGGAGACGTGGGATCGAGGACGACGTCCCGGGGGCGGGCCGCAGCCGATCCGGATGCCGGGCGCGGCCCGCGGATGCAGGTGGCATTTCCGGCCGGTGGATATTGCGACCCGGATCCGGTTTCGGACTCTTAATCGCCCCATTTCTGTCGCAGGAGCGGCTGTCCCGGCATCGGAGTGAACATACGAATGAAGACCGCCATCCCGCTGCTCGTCTGCGTTCTCGCCATCGCGCCCGGCGCATCGGCGATGGATGCCAGCATCCGCCGCCAGCTGTCGGAGCTCGATCCCCAGACCCGCCTCGAGCAGCGCTGCGACATGGAGGCGATGAGCCGCATCCGCAAGGCCAAGGAGGGCTACCAGCCCGACAAGGTGATCGCCTATTCGTTCGGCGATCCGACGACGTCCGGCAACATGCTCAAGACGAAAGGCGCGGTCTTCCGCAGCAAGGGTGAATGGTACCGGCTCGCCTTCAAGTGCGAGACCACGCCGGATCACTTCGACGTCACCGCCTTCAAGTTCAGGATCGGCGAAATGGTGCCGCGCGACGCCTGGGACGAGCATTACCTCTACGACTGAGGTGCCGCGCAACGGGCCCGAAAGGCCGGGCCCGGCCGCAATTCCTTACGCCGACAGCTTCAGGCCGATGCCCCAGGGATCGATCAGCGAGACGGTGCCGCCCTGCCGCGTGGTGGCGATCTCCATCGTCTCCAGCCTGTCGACCGCCTGCTGCAGCCGGCCGGCATCGGCGAAGCGGAGCGTGTAGTCGGCAAGCCCGGTCATCGCCGGCTCTCGCCTGGCCGCCCCGCGCGAATTCCAGATGTTGGCCGCCACATGGTGGTGGTACTTGCCCGAGGCGAAGAAGCTCGCCCCCGGATAGCGCGCCATCAGGTCGAGGCCGAGCACGTCGCGGAAGAAGGCGTCGGCCTGCGGAATGTCGGACACCTGCAGGTGGATGTGGCCCATGGCCGAATCCTCCGGCAGGCCGGTCCAGGCCTCGTCCCTGGGCGCCTCGTCGTAGAGCCGCTGCACGTCGAGCGGCAGCGTCGACATCTCCACCATGCCGTCCGGCTTGTAGTTCCACTCGTCGCGGCTGCGGTCGCGGTAGACCTCGATGCCGTTGCCTTCCGGATCGTCCAGATAGAGCGCCTCGCTGACCAGGTGGTCGGAGGCGCCCGTGAGTTGCACGCCGCCATGGGCGGCATGCGCCAGCCAGCGCGAAAGCTCCCGGCGGCTGGGGACCAGGAAGGCGTTGTGGAACAGCCCCGGCGCCCGCTTCGAGGCGCGGGCCGCCCTTGCGTCGGTCGACAGCGTCAGGAGCGGCCTGCCGCCGGTGCCGAGCGTCTGGCCGGAGGGCGACTGTTCCAGCACGGAAAGGCCCATGATCTTCCGGTACCAGTCCGCCATCATCGGCAGGTCGCTGACGACGAGATGGGCGTGGTCGACATGCGCCGGCATGTTGACGGCATGGGTGGGCGAGGCGAGCGCCGAAGTTTCGGTCATGGACTGTCTCCGCTGCGGATTCCGTCGTCGGTGCCTGCCGGTCGGCCGTGCGGCCGGGCAGGGCCGGTTTGGCAAAACCGGTGCCCCGGACTATGGCCGGACCTGACCGTTCGGAATAGCTGATGATTTGGTGAAATATTGTCAATACCTGGTTGACGATCATGCGCCTGCCGTCGGGCGACCGGGGCCCCGTCCGGGAAGGGCCGGCGGGGGCCCTTGTGGCGCGGCATCGCAGATTGGACTTGATCCTCGTCAATGCCGCGCGCAGTCTCTGCATGCGACGTTTGCTCCATCACTGGAGAAAAAGGGAGCCGGGCATGTACAGCAAGATCATCGTTCCCGTGGCCATGGACCAGCTGGAGCGCGGTGAAGCGATCCTCAGGCGCGCCGTCAGCCTTCTGGCGGAAGGCGGGGAGATCGTCCTCGTCAACGTCATCGAGGTCGCCACCAGCTACATCTCGATCGAGTTTCCCGCCGGCATGGTGGAGATGGAGATCAAGCAGGCCGAGGAGCGCCTGGCCCGCATGCGCGACAAGCTCGGCCTGAAGGCCATGATCGACATCCGCTACGGCGGCAGCGCCCGCGAGATTCTCGCCGCCGCGCAGGAACATGGCGCCGATCTGATCGTTGTTGCCTCGCACCGCCCCGGACTGGCAAACTATCTGCTGGGCTCCACCGCGGACCGGGTCGTGCGGCACGCGCCCATCTCTGTTCTCGTCGATCGCTGAGGCTTCGATCGCCCGCCTTCGGTGAGGGCGGGCCGGGGAGGCGTTGCCGGATCCCTCCCATGGCGTGCATTCGGATTCCGCGGCGCCGGGGCAGGCGGTCCTGCCGCGCAATGCCGGCGGGATATTTCTGGAAAGGACAGCTCATGCTGGATACCGCACAATTCAAGGACAGGCTTCTCGGGCGCAAGCACGAACTCCACCGCCTCCTGCACAGGATCGAAGGCGACCTCGAGGCGACGCCGAACCCCGACGCCGAGGAGCGGGCGACCGAGCGCGAGAACGACGAGGTGCTGGAGGAGATCGGCAACACCGGTCTCGGCGAACTGGCGGCCATCGATGCCGCTCTCGATCGCATCGAGGCCGGCACCTTCGGCATCTGCGCCAAGTGCGGCAATCCGATTTCGCCGGCGCGGCTCGCCGCCGTTCCCCATGCGGCGCTGTGCGAGGAGTGCATCCACGGCTGAGCTCCCTTCGACCCGCCGATGACAGGCCCCGGCCGGGGCGCGGTGGCCTGTCGCGCCGGTCTTCGAGTTCGGAATGCGCCGCAAGGCCCGCAAGCCGGCCGCCGGTCGTTCCACCACTCCCCGGCCGTTACCGAGGTTACCAAATGTGAAGCCCGCCGGGCGTTGCGGGCGCATGCCGGCCTTGAAGGTGGCCTCCGCAATTGGCACCATGGGGTGTCCCGCAATGTCTCGACAGGGGCGCTCCCTTCCGGGAGGGGAGTGGGGCAGCATGGCGCCGATGGCCGTGGCCTGCCGGACGCGCCTTCGAAGTCTGACGTCCGCATGGTACCGCGTGGAACGGGGTCGCATGGAACTCGAAGGTATCCGTTGGCACTATGACCGCCATGAACTGATCGCGGACGGCATCGTCCACGGGATCGGCGTCGTGCTTGCCCTGATCGGGGTGACCGCGCTGATCTTCTACGCCACCATCGCCGGCACCTTCGGCCAGCTCGCCGCGAGCTGGATCTACGGCGCCGGCCTGCTCGTCTCCCTCGGCATCTCGTTCGCCTACAATCTCTGGCCCGTTTCGAACGTGAAGTGGTTCCTGCGGCGGCTCGACCATTCGGCGATCTTCGTGCTGATCGCCGCCACCTATACGCCCTTCCTCGAAGCCGGATGGCGCGAGCCGGTGCTGGTCGGCATGTTCATCGGCGTGTGGCTGATCGCGGCCGCCGGCGTGGCGCTGAAGTTCTTCTGGCCGGGGCGCCACGACCGGCTGGCGATCCTGCTCTACCTCGCCATGGGCTGGAGCGGCGTGCTGGCGATCGAGCCGCTGCGCGCCGCCCTGTCCGAGACGACGCTGACGCTGATCCTGGTGGGCGGCATCCTCTATTCGGTGGGCGTGATCTTCTACATCTGGCAGAGCCTCCGCTTCCAGAACGCGATCTGGCATGGCTTCGTCGTCGCCGCCGCGGGGGTGCACTACGGCGCGGTCGTCAGCTGCGTCAGCGCGTGACGTTCGCCAGCGGCGGCGCCGGGCGGAGGACAGGCGTCACCCGGCCCGATCCGCCTTCAAGAGCACGACGAGATAGCGGCATGGCTCCGGGCCCCCGTTGAGGAAGACGCAGTCGGCGGGCGGGCCGAGCGTCAGGCTGTCGCCGGCCTCCAGCCTGTGGGTGGTCTCGCCCTCGACGAAGGTGAGCGCCCCCTCCGTCACGTGCAGCATCTGGCGCTGGAAGGCGTAAGCCGCGGCGGGATAGGCGACGCGGGCGCCGGGCGGCAGCTCCACTTCGATCAGCTCGGCGGGGGCCGTGGCCGGCGAGATGTGGCGGCGGCGATAGCCGGTCTCCGGGTCGACCCAGACCGGCTGGTCGGCACGGCGCGAAAGCCGCTCCGACCCGGCCTCTGCGCGGGCGATCAGCGTCGAGATCGAAAAGCCGAAGGCGCCGCAGAGCCGCCCGAGCAGGGCCGCCGTCGGGCTGCTCTCGCCGCGCTCGACCTTGTGGATCATGGCGCGCGAGACGCCGGCGCGCTCGGAAAGCTCCGTCAGCGACCAGCCGCGCCCCTCGCGCTCGGCGCGGACGCGCAGCCCTAGACTCCGGTCGAACTCATCTGTTAAAATGGACATAACGTAACAATAGTGGACAGACGATCATGGTGCAAGCGACCACGGAAAAGGCGGCGCTGATCCGCGATGCGCGCGAGGACGACATGGGCGCGGTCATGGAGATCTACAACGACGCCGTCGCCAACACGACCGCCATCTGGAACGACGAGCAGGTCGATCTGGAGAACCGGCTCGACTGGTTCCGCACCCGCCGCGGCCGCGGCTTCCCCGTGCTCGTCGCCGAGCTCGACGGCCGGGTGGTCGGCTATGCCTCCTATGGCGACTGGCGCGCCTTCGACGGCTATCGCCACACGGCCGAGCACTCGATCTACGTGCATAGGGACGTGCGCGGCAACGGCATCGGCCGCACGCTGCTGGCGAGCCTGATCGAGCGGGCGCGGGCGGCCGGCATCCACGTCATGATCGCCGGCATCGAGGCGGAGAACGAAGCCTCGATCCACCTGCACGAGAGTTTCGGCTTCCGCGTCGTCGGCCGGTTCGAGGAGGTCGGCACCAAGTTCGGCCGCTGGCTCGACCTGACCTGCATGGAACTGTGCCTGAACCGACAGAAAAACGTGGCCTGACAAGGGCTTGAGCGGCCGAGGCGAATCTGCGTCGGAAGGCGGCGCGGCGCGCCGGCGCGCGGACGGAAATCCCGGAATCGGATTTTCAGCGGCGGTCGCCAAGCCGTTCATTTTTAAGGTATTTCTGCGCGCGAAGTGGCAGCGCGGCTACTTTTCCTCGAACGCCAGGGCCACGCCGTTCATGCAGTAGCGCAGGCCCGTCGGCGGCGGGCCGTCGGGGAAGACGTGGCCGAGATGGGCGTCGCAGTCCGCACAGCGGATCTCCACGCGGTTCATGCCGTAGGAGAGATCGCGGTGGCTGGTCACCGCGTCCGGCGTGATCGGCTGGGTGAAGCTCGGCCAGCCGGTGCCGGAATTGAACTTCGCCTCCGAGCTGTAGAGCGGCCGGTCGCAGCAGATGCAATGATAGGTGCCGGTCTTGGAGCTGTCGAAATCCGGGCTGGAGAACGCCCTTTCGGTGCCGTGCTGGCGCGTGATCCGGTATTGTTCCGGCGTCAGCACCGCCCGCCATTCCTCGTCCGACTTGACCACCTTCAGCCTGACCGTCTCGCTCATGAGCGCCTCCTTTTGCGCTTTGATGTAGGGGCGGGCCCAGGCGATTGCAATCGCCGCCGCGCGGCATTGCGCCGGCGGGGCCGGACGCCCTATTTTCCTGCATGGAGGAAAGAAGAGAGGAAGGGTGGAATGCCGCTCAACATCGAGGACGAGGCGACGCATGCGCTGGCGCGGCAACTGGCCGAAAGGACCGGTGAGACGCTGACGGGGGCGGTGCGCCACGCGCTGGAGGAAAAGCTTGCCCGTCTGGATAGCGCCAGGGACAATCACCGGCTTGCCGACCAGCTCGACCGCATCGCGCTCGATTGTGCCGCCCTTCCGGTGCTGGATGACCGCAGTCCCGACGAGATCCTCGGCTACGGCGACGACGGTCTGCCGCGATGATCGTGCTCGATACCTCCGCGCTGGTGGCGATCCTCTCCGACGAGCCGGAGCGGCGCGCCATCGGGTCGGGCGTCCTTCCGGATTTCGTCATCGTCGCCCATGCGGCGGTGGCCGGTCTGGCGCTGATCACGCGCGATGTCGGGCACTACCGGACCCATTTCCCGTCGCTGGCCCTGGTGACGCCGGATTGAGCCGCCGGCCGTTGCGGACCGACGCGCCGTCGCAGCGGCTGCCTTGCCCGCCCGCCGGCCCGGAAAAACGCGCCGCTTCCGCTTTTCAAGGGTGGCCATTTCGGCGATACCGACATAGAAACAGCGCACTGGCTGTGCCGGTGACTCGCGCGTTCGGCGCACCGGCAGCCGTCCGAGGGGAGCGCCTGCCGCATCGGTGTCCGGCCGGGGGCGAGGCGGAAGGGCACGGGACGAGGGAGAGGGGATGCAGACGGAAAAAATGGCAATGACGTTCATCGCCTTCTGTCTGCCGTTTCTGGGTGCGCTGGCCGCGCCCTTTCTGACCCGCGTCCTCGGCCATCGTGCCGCCTGGCCGCTTTCGCTTTTCCCGGCGGCGATCTTCCTGCATTTCTGGCGGTTCCTGCCCGAGGTGTCCGCAGGCGAAGTCGTCACCGGCGGCTATGCCTGGGTGCCGGCCTACAATGTCAGCTTCTCCTGGCTGGTCGATGGGCTGTCGCTGGCCTTCCTGCTGCTCATCTCCGGCATCGGCACGCTGATCGTCCTTTATTCCGGCGGCTACCTGAAGGGCCATCCGCATCAGGGGCGCTTCTTCTCCTTCATCCTGATGTTCATGGGTGCGATGCTGGGCCTCGTCGCCTCCGACAGCTTCCTGATGCTGTTCGTGTTCTGGGAGCTGACCTCGATCACCTCCTTCCTGCTGATCGGCTTCGACCATGGCCGCGAGGCCTCGCGCCGGGCGGCGCTGCAGGCGCTGGTGGTCACCGGCGGCGGCGGCCTGTTCCTGCTCGCGGGCCTTCTGGTGCTGTGGAACGTCACCGGCGTTACCCAGCTGTCGCTCCTGCTCTCCTTCGGCGAGGAGGTGCGGGCCAGTTCCTTCTATGCGGCGATCCTCGTGCTCGTGCTCGGCGGCGCCTTCACCAAGTCGGCGCAGTTCCCGTTCCATTTCTGGCTGCCGAACGCGATGGAGGCGCCCACGCCCGTCTCCGCCTACCTGCATTCGGCGACGATGGTGAAGGCCGGCGTCTACCTTCTGATGCGCCTCAATCCGGTGCTCGGCGGCACGACGCCGTGGGAGACGATCCTGCCGGCCTTCGGCGGGCTGACCCTGCTCGTCGGCGGGGTGCTGGCGATCCGCCAGACCGACCTGAAGCTGATGCTCGCCTATACCACCGTCGCTTCGCTCGGCCTGCTCGTCATGCTGACCGGCTTCGGCTCGCAGCATGCCGCCGCCGCCGCTCTCTATCTGGTGGCCCATTCGCTGTTCAAGGGCGCGCTCTTCATGGTCGCGGGCCTGATCGACCACGAGACCGGCACGCGCCACATCACCCGCCTCGGCGGCCTGGCGCGGCTGATGCCGGTCACCTTCGCCGCCGCCCTTCTGGCGGCGCTGTCGATGGGCGGCCTGCCGCCGTTCTTCGGCTTCCTCGCCAAGGAGGAGGTCTATGCGGCGCTCGAAGGCGGCAGCCTCAGGGCGATCGCCTTCACGCTCGCCGCCGTGATCGGCAACGCCATGATGTTCGCCGTCGCCTTCGCGGTTGCGCTGAAGCCCTTCCTTGGCCCGCGCGTCGAAACGCCGAAGGCGCCGCATGAGGGGTCGCTGCTGCTCTGGCTCGGCCCGGTGGTCCTGGCACTCCTCGGCCTCGGCGCCGGCCTGTTCTCCGGGCTCGTCCATCCGATGGTCTCCTCGCCGCTCGCCACCGCCATCGCCGGCGAACCCGAGACGGTGACGATCTCCGCCATGCCGCATGCGAGCCTGCCGCTGCTGCTGTCGGCGGTGACCGTGGCGCTCGGCATCGCGGTCTTCCTGCTGCTCGAGCGCGCGCGCGCCGCCGCTGGCCGGCTGGTGGAGGATATCGGCTGGGGACCGGACCGCGGCTTCGACCAGGTCATGACGGGCCTCGTCCGCGTCTCGCATCGCCTGACGCGCCTGTTGCAGCCGGGGCTGATGGAGGCCTACCTGACGACCACCTTCGTCGTCGTCGCGCTCGCCCTGCTCGTGCCCCTCGCGCTCTACGGCGAATGGCCGCGCCTGCCGATCTGGCCGGCCGATGCGCAGTTCCACGAGATCGCGGTGATGGCGCTGGCGCTCGCCGGCGTCTTCGGCGTGCTGTCGGCGAAGAACCGGCTGAACGCGATCCTGGCGCTCGGCATCCAGGGCTTCGCCGTGGCGCTCCTGTTCCTGCTCTTCGGCGCGCCGGACCTGTCCTTCACCCAGTTCATGGTCGAGACGCTGTCGGTCGTCATCCTCGCCCTCGTCATGACGCGGCTGCACCTGCAGCCGCGCGACGCCCGGCCGCTCGGGCAGAAACTGCCTGACGCCGCGGTGGCGATCGCCTGCGGGCTCGGCTTCTCGCTCTACCTGCTGAAGGTGACGCAGGGCCGCTTCGATCCGGTGCTGACCGAGTTCTTCGACCTCTATTCCAAGGCGATCGCCCACGGCGCCAACGTCGTCAACGTCATCATCGTCGACTTCCGCGGCACCGATACGCTCGGCGAGATCGCCGTCGTCATGACCACCGGGCTGGCCATCCTGTCGCTGATCCGCATCCGCAAGGGCGCGGCAACCGCCGCCGGGCCGGCAGGCGGTCCTTCCGCACAGGCGATCAAGGAGGAGCAGCAGCCATGAACACGGTGATCTTCCGCACGCTCGCCCCCTTCCTCACCGCGCTGATGCTGCTCTTCTCCGTCTTCGTGCTGCTCCGCGGCCACAACGAGCCGGGCGGCGGCTTCATCGGCGGGCTGATCGCCGCCTCGGCGCTGGCGATCTACGGCATCGCCCGCGGCATCCGCCCGGTGCGCGAGGCGCTGTGGTTCCACCCGATGACGATCGCCGCCTTCGGCCTGCTGCTCGCCTGCATCGCCGGGCTGGTGTCGATGCTCGCGGCCGTCCCCTTCATGACGGGGCTGTGGATCTATCCGAGCCTGTTCGGCGTGGAGGTGCCGCTGTCGACGGTGATGCTGTTCGATTTCGGCGTCTACCTCGTCGTCGTCGGCGCCGTCACCTCGATCGCGCTGGCCCTCGAAAGGGAGGACATCTGATGGAGGTTCCCTTCGCGCTCCTGATCGGCATCTTCTTTGCCGCCGCCGTCTACCTGATGCTGTCGAAGTTCCTCGTGCGCATCCTGCTCGGCGTCGCCATCCTCGGCAATGCGGTCAATCTCTTGCTCTTCACCACCGGCCGGATCGTGCGCGAGGTGCCGCCGATCATTCCCGCCGGCGCCGATCACCAGGTGGCCGTCACCGCCAACCCGCTGCCGCAGGCCCTCATCCTGACGGCGATCGTGATCTCGTTCTCCTTCTTCGCCTTCCTGCTGGTGCTCTCCTACCGCGCCTTCCAGGATCTCGGCACCGACAACGCCAACGAGATGCGCGTCGCCGAGCCCGCCACCGACCCAGCACCGCCGACGGGATACTAGAACGATGGCCGCCCCCGCCGCTTCCGCGATCGATCTTTCCAGGGCGCTGGTGCTGGCGCCGCCGCCTGTGGCCGACTGGCTGGTGATCCTGCCCGTCGCCTGGTGCCTCCTGAGCGGCGCCGTCCTTCTGATGCTGCGCAAGGACGTCCGGCTGCAGCCGCCGCTCGCGATCGCGGCGCTTTCCGTCCTGCTTATGCTCGATGCGCTGCTCCTCTGGCGCGTCGTCGAAGGCGGGCCGGTCACCATGGTCATGGGCCGCTGGCTGCCGCCGTTCGGCATCGCCTTCACCGTCGATCTCGCCGGCGCGCTGTTTGCGCTGTTTTCGGCGATCGTCGCCCTTGCCGGCGGGCTCTACGCCGCCGAGAGCATCGATGCCTCCGGCCGCCGCTACGGCTTCTATCCGTTCCTGCTGCTGTTGATGGCCGGCGTCTCCGGGGCGTTTCTCACCGGCGACATCTTCAATCTCTACGTCTGGTTCGAGGTGCTGCTGATCTCCTCCTTCGGCCTGCTGGTGCTCGGCTCCGAGCCGAAGCAGATCGACGGCGCGATCAAGTACGCCTTCCTCAACCTGGTCGCCACGACGCTGTTCCTGATCGCGGTCGGCTATCTCTACGGCCTGTTCGGCACGCTCAACATGGCCGACATCGCGGTGAAGGCCGCCGAGCGCCGCCCGGGGCTGCCGCTGATGACGCTCGCCGTCCTGTTCGTGCTCGCCTTCGGCATGAAGGCCGCGGCCTTTCCGGTCAATTTCTGGCTGCCCGCCTCCTATCACACCCCGCGCATCGTCGTCTCCGCGCTCTTTGCCGGGCTCCTGACCAAGGTCGGCATCTACGCGCTGATCCGCGTCATGGTCATGCTCTTTCCGGTCGAGGGCGATGCGCTGAGCTTCCTCATCGCCGTCGCCGCCGCCGCCACGATGATCTTCGGCGCGCTCGGCGCCATCGGCCAGAGCGACACCCGCCGCCTGCTCGGCTATCTGGTGATCTCCGGCATCGGCGTGATGCTGGCCGGCGTCGCCGTCGGCGGTCCCGGCGGGATCGGCGGGGCGCTGTTCTATGCGCTCCATTCGATGGTGGTGATGACGGCGCTCTACATGGCCACCGGCATCGCCGGCCGGCTCTCCGGCGTCTTCGACCTGAACCGCGCCGGCGGGCTCTACGGCCGCGCCGCCTTCTTCTCCGCCCTGTCGCTGGTGCTGTTCCTGTCGGTGTCCGGCATGCCGCCGTTTTCCGGCTTCTGGCCGAAGGTGATGGTCGCCAAGGCGGCGATCGACATCGGCGCCTGGTGGCTGGCCGCAACCGTGCTCGCAACCGGCTTCCTCACCATGATCGCCGTCGGCCGGGTCTGGGCGCTCGCCTACTGGCGGCCGGAAAAGACCGCCTCCGAGGCGGCCGATCCGGCCCCGCGGGCGAGCGCCATGCTGTCGCTGTCGGCGCTTGTGGCCCTGACGGTCGCGATCGGCCTCTATCCCGATCCGCTGCTGCAGCAGATCCAGGCGGCGGCGAGCCTCCTGGCGGAGCCTTCGGCCTATGTGAACTCGGTCTTTCCGCAGGGAGCGCGATGATGGCGGCGATCGTTACCGGTTTGATCTTCGCGATCGTCTGGGCCGCCGTCACCGGCAGCCTCTCGCCGCTCAACCTCGTCCTCGGCTTCCTGCTCGGGCTCTTGGCGCTCTGGATCATCCGGCGCGATTTCGCGGGCACCCGCACGGTGGTGCGGCCGTGGAAGCTGCTGTCGCTGCTGACCCTGTTCGTCAAGGAACTGGCGCTGTCGGCCTGGCGCGTCGCCATCCTCGTCGCCAGCCCGAAGATGGACCTGAAGCCCGGCATCTTCGCCTTCCCGCTCAAGGTGGACCGCGACATCGAGATCACGCTGCTCGCCAACATGATCACGCTGACGCCCGGTACCCTGTCGGTCGACGTCTCCGACGACCGCCGCTTCCTCTATGTCCACGCGCTCGACTGCTCCGACCCGACGGCCGTCAGGCGCGACATCGCCGACGGCTTCGAACGCAAGATCCTGGAGGCCCTTCGCTGATGACCGCCGATCCCCTGGCCCAGACCATCGTCCTTGCCGCCTGCGCGATCGCCCTGTTCCTGATGTGCGTCGCCTTCTTCCTGACCGTCTGGCGCGTCGTCAACGGCCCGACCCTGCCGGACCGGATCGTCGCGCTCGACATGCTGGTGGCGATCGCGATCGGCTTCCTCGCCGTCATCGCCATCAAGACCGGCTTCAACCTCTATATCGACATCGCCATCTCGCTCGGCCTGGTCGGTTTCCTGGCGACGGTGGCGCTCGCCCGCTTCGTGCTGACCCAGGGCATGCCGCAGGACGACCGCGACCCGCTCGCCGCTGCCCCCGGGCGCCACGGCAGGCCGCCCGAGGCCCGCAGGGCCCGGCCGCAAAGGCGACGGGGGAGGGCGCGGTGATGGCCGTCCTGCTCGCGCTCGTCGTTGCCGTGATGCTGGTCGGCGGCGGCATCTTCACCCTGCTCGCCGCCGTCGGCGTCGTCCGTCTGCCGGACGTCTACACCCGCATGCACGCCGCCTCCAAGGCCGGCACCGTCGGCTCCGGCCTGATGCTGATCGCCGCCGGCCTGCACGCCTTCGATTTCGCCATCCTCGCCCGCGCCTTCGCCGGCTTCGTCTTCTTCATCCTGACGGCGCCGGTGGCCGCCCATCTTGTTGCCAAGGCCGCGCATCATGCCGGCTATCGTCTGTCGCGCCACGCCACCTGCGACGAGATGCGCGATCACACGAAGAAGTGATGCGATTTCGGGGGCTTGAACTGCCCCGCTGAGCGCCATTTTTTCTCGGTTTTTCACCCAACTGGGGGATGTACAAGATTCATTTGATCTTGGGCAAAATAATATTGGACTTTGGCATAAACGATGCTATTCCAGTCCAAGTAAAGCTACTGTGTTGAATTTGCTTGCGCGACGAGCTCCAGTCTAAGTTGCGACCATTCTAAAGTGCGCTTTTTCCGGCGCGGTTGTGACAAAGGTTTGGAAGGCCGAGGGGCGCTCCGGTTACGGAAGTAATATTAGCGACTAGTGAATTCTGACCTCGTGGGGGCGTCCTTTCACGGACGCGGGCAGATTCACCCAGCCAAACAAAGGTATGCTTTGCAAGAGAGCGAAGTTTGTTCCGCCCTCGCGCAGGCGAGTGAGGCGGTTCGACCCACAGGAGAAGAAGATGACTGAGATTACCGACGGTAACGGTTCCAATTTGCTAGTTGAGCTGACAGCCGATATCGTTGCCGCCTATGTCAGCAACCACGTCGTGCCGGTTGCAGAGCTTTCGACCTTGATCGCCGATGTCCATTCGGCCCTGAACAACACCTCGCAGCCCGTCGTCGTCACCGAGGCGCCGATCCAGGCCGAAAAGCCGAAGCCGCCCGTTCCGATCCGCAAGTCGGTCCAGAACGACTACATCATCTGCCTCGAGGACGGACAGAAGTTCAAGTCGCTCAAGCGCCACCTGATGACCCACTACGGCATGACCCCGGAAGAATACCGCGAGAAGTGGGACCTGCCGGCCGACTACCCGATGGTCGCGCCCGCCTATGCGGAAGCCCGCTCGCGCCTCGCCAAGGAAATGGGCCTCGGCCAGCGCCGCAAGGGCAAGCGCTGACGCCGCAGCGAAGCGCCCGCGCTTCGCTCCCCACCGCGCGCAGGCCGGACCATCGGCCCGCGTCGAACCTGTCGATCCTCCCCGAGGCCCCGGCGCCCGAAGCGCCGCCGAGGCCGTCCTCCTCCCGGACGTTTATTCCGCGCGATGCGGGCACCCATGCCCGCATCGCGTTCGCGTTTGCGGCGGCGGTCGCTCGGGGAGGGACTTTCGGATCTGGCGGGGTCTTGAGCATCCGTTTCAAAACCTCGTCGCCTTTGTCTTCTTCTTTTCATGGGCTCTGACATGTCAAATCCCAAAAAGCTAAACGTCCAACTCTACAAAACGAAATGGAAGGAGTACGAGGAATTCGACATCTGCGAAGATCCTGACCTCTTGCTCATTGGGGTAGGCAAGGTCGTCACGACCTACGAAAGTTGCGAAACGTCAATCCACTCTCTGTTGCGGCCACTAGGGAAAGACCCGCAGTTTACGAGCTTCGTTTTCCAGAACATAAATAGCCGCCAGAGCCGGTTCAAGATGCTAGAGCCTATCCTCACTCAAAAGGCTACAGGGCATAAGGCCAAGACACTCGCCGCTCTGTCGGACATCATAAAGCGATTGCTTGCGCTAGGTGAGGAGCGTGATGCGGTCGCCCATTCTTTGCTGGTGTACGCTGGTCTTCCGGGCATTGGAAAGTCATCATACATTCTCTCGCCGCCCTACTATGTCGAGCGAAAGCACATTGGCGGGATACCCAAGCGCTTCTACGACATTACAAAACTGGTGGACCTCGCAAACAAGCTCATCGAGTTGGACAACGAGCTCACAGCGATGATTCACGAGCGCGGCGAGCGTTACACGAAGCGACTAATGCAGCGAGGGCGATCTGCCGGGCAAAAGAAAGCGTGAATATGCCCTCAATGTTCATATCGAGGACGGCGTTTGCCGCCGCCTCGATAATCTCTTCGCTGTCTCAATTTCCGGTCTTTCACGCTCGACAACGATCATTCATTTGATTCTTGCAACGTCAAGCACATAAATGGGAAAATAAACCTAAATTGGGGACGGCCATCCAAAATTCCGCTGAAAATACAGCGGATGATGGCCGGCATGCCTTTCATTCGTCCCCGTTTCCGGCATAGGGTGTATGAATAAATTCCTACAAAGGAGTTACGCCCATGTCAGACACCGCTTTCCCGTCCTTCGCTCTTTCCGCCCGCGACCCCGGCGCCCGGCCGGGCCGGACCAGCCGGGCCGGCGCCCGGTTGCGTGCCCGGAGCGACCGGCTGCATGCCGTGGCCCTCACCGGGCCGGGCCGGTTCCACCGCGCCGAGCCGTCCGCCCGCTCGGTCTGCCGCACCGTCCGCCAGCTCGTCGCCGAACTTCTGCTGCTTGCAGCCGACCATCCGCCGCAGCGGCGCAACAGCCGGCGGTTCGCCGCCCACGTCCGCCAGATCGCCATGTATGTCTGCCATGTGGCGCTGCAGCTGTCCTTCGCCGACATCGGCACCGCCTTCGGCCGCGACCGGACCACGGTCAGCCATGCCTGCAACGTGGTCGAGGACCGGCGCGACGACCGCGCCTTCGACGACTTCGTGGCGACCCTCGAGCGCATCACGCTCACCGTCTTCGCCGTCGCCGGAGCGGCCGAGCATGAGTAGGCCGGAAAAGCCGTCCAGGGCCGCGGGCGGCCGGCCGCTCGCCGCGCTGCTCCGCTTCCTCGCAGCCGCCGGCGAGGCCACGGTGTCCGGCGATGATCCCCTGCGGCTCGCAGCGTCGGGGGGACGGCAGGCGACCGTCGGCCGCGCGGTGGTCGCCGAGGCGCTCCGGCTCGGCCTTGCGGTCGGCGAGCCAGGTCTGCTGCGCGCCTCGCCCGAGACCCGCAGCCACCTGCGCCGGCTTCTGTCGGGCGCCGACGGCTTTCTCGACCAGCACCGCGACGTCGCCGCCTGCGGGCTCGTCACGGCGGCGGGGCGCGAGGAGGTCAGCGTCAACCGGCTGGAGTCGCCGCTCGCCGCACTGGCGCGCCTGAAGGACAAGGCCGGCGCGCCGTTTCTGCCCGAGGCTGCGATCGCGGCCGGCGAGCGTCTGGCCCGCGATTTCACCCGCGCCGGCCTGCAGCCGCGGCTGACGATGAACTGGGAGCCGCGGCTTGCCGGCCGCAACGGCGGCGAGCTCGGCCATGCCCGCGAGATCTCCGATACCGCCGTGGCCGCGCGCGGCCGCCTGCAGCGGGCGATCGCGGCGATGGGGCCGGAGCTTTCCGGCGTCGCGCTCGACGTCTGCTGCTTCGTCAAGGGGCTGGAGGCGGTCGAGCGGGAACGCCAGTGGCCGGCGCGCTCGGCCAAGCTGATGCTGCGCGCCGCGCTGATGGCGCTCGCCCGCCACTACGCCCCCGAGTCGCAGCCGTCGCGGCGACGCAGCCACGCCTGGGGTGCGGAGGGCTACCGGCCGGAGATGGCCGGTCGTCTTTCAGGGCCGGTGCCGCCGGAATGAGGGAGGTGGCCGGAACGCGGGATGCGAGCCGATGTGGAGGCGGGGCGGCGGAGGGAAGCGCCGCCTCAGGCGGCGACGCGCACCGTCGCCTCCTCGCGGATGCGGCGCACCATCGAGCGCAGGCCGTTGGCGCGCTGCGACGACAGGTGCTCGACCAGCCCGATCCTGTTGAACACGTCGATCGCGTCGGTGCGGGCGATCTCGGAGGCCGGCTTGCCGGAATAGACGGCGAGCACGATCGCCACGAGCCCGCGCACGATATGCGCGTCCGAATCGCCCTCGAAGGTCAGCACCGGATCCGCCGCGCCGTCGGAATGGGTCACGAGCCAGACCTGGCTGGCGCAGCCCTGCACCTTGTTGTCGGCCGTCCGCTTGTCCTCGGACAGCTCCGGCAGCGCCTTGCCGAGCTCGATCACATAGCGGTAGCGGTCCTCCCACTCGTCGAGAAAGGCGAAGTCGTCGATGATCTGGGCAAGCTGTGTCATGTCGCGTCCATTTGGCTTCTGCCGGACATATAGTGCAGTTGGGCCGGGATTTGAACCGCGTCGCCGTCATTGCCTGCCGCAAACAAAAAGACGCCGCGAGGCATGGGCTGTCCTCGCGGCGGTTGCAAAGCAACAAGTCGGGCAGTCTGAAAGGCACTCAGGCAGTCGAACGGCGATCAGGCAGGCAGGCCACCGGCAGTCGGGCGGCCTCAGCCGGCCCGATCGGGGCGGCGCGTCGGGATGGCGACCGCAGCCGGCATCTCCGCCTGTGCGGAGGCGGCCGTCCTGGAAGCCACCGTTCCGGTGACGACGGCGTCGGCATCCGCGGAGGCGTCGTCAGCGCCCACGGCGGCCGCCGGTTCCGGCAGCGGCTGGCCGAGCGCGGCCTGTTCGGTCGGATCGGCGAACTGGGAATCGAGCAGCTTGTAGGCGACATGCGCGCCCTCGCGGGCCCGGTGGCCGAGCGCCACGAAGGCTTCGGCGCCCTTCTCGCAGACCTCGGGCTTCTCCAGGCACATGGCCGAAAGATAGGTGATCGCCTCGCTGGCCGCGCTCACGGTGTCGCCGAGCTCGACCGCCGGCCCCCGTTCCAGCTTCTGCGTCGCGTCGGTGTCGAACAGCGGCAGAAGCACCAGCACAAGCGAGAACCAGAACGCTCCCTTGATCAGAAACCACATCGCCTTGCCCATCCTCGTTGACGGTGCATGCCCGACGGACCGGACCATGCCCCTGTTTTCCCGGCGCGGCTCTTGTCGGCCGCTGCCGCCTGTTGAACGCCCCGTCCTGCTTAAAGGTTCGGAGCCGTTGATGCGACGATAGGGGATACAGGAAAATGGCCCTTTGCGGGAATCGCTCGGCTTTTCCTCAAAATTGCATAAAATTTGAAGCAATCGCCGTCGCCGCGCATTTATCGCAAATTCTAGCGGTTGGCGTTAAGCATCAAGGCAGCCGCCCTCGGACCAAGCCCCGGAAAGTTGGGGATTCCCCTTGCGCCACCTCTGCCCGAGAGGTTAACGCGAACGAAAAAATGCCGCATTTTGAGGCGCTTACCTGCCATTAACCACGAAATTCAAATGCCGTCCGGATCGCTCCGAAACGCCCGGAATGGGCCGATTTGACCCATTTCCGAACCCGCCTGTTTATCCTTTTATAAGTCGCCGGTGCGATTCTGCGGCCACATAAAAGAATAACCGACGGCAGGGTATTGCGTGCGTCTCTTGAGTGACATCGCTGACAGGATGGCAGCCTTCGCGGCCGCCGTTACCGGTGAGGCATGGGCCCCCGGCGACGGCGTCGCAGCGCCCGCTCGCCTGCGCACGATCCTGCTCTCCTCGGTGGTCGCCCTCCCGCTCGTGCCGCTGGCGCTCTCCACCGTCATGCCCGTCTCGGCGGCACTTCCGGCCGGGGCTGCGCTTGCGGCCTCCGGCGGGCTTTTGGCGACGGCGGCCTCCTCGGCGCTGTCGCGCCGCCGCACCGGCAAACCGTCGGCCGCGCCTGCGACCGCTGCCGCCGGGCCCGATCCGGCCGCCTGCTACGATCTCTTTGCCGGCTTGGTCACGCTGCACGATCCGCGCGGCCACGTCACCGCGGTCCACGGCCGCGACCGGGACACGTTCCTCCGCTCCATGCGCAATCCGCTCGGGCGCGGCTTCATCGACCAGATCCACGTCTCCGACCGGCTCGGCTTCCTGCAGGCGATCGACCGCCTGCGCCAGGGCCAGGCGCATGTCGGCGTCGACCTCCGCCTGGAGCAGCGCCAGCCGGGCGACGGCGGGCCGCAGTTCCTGCATGTCCGCGTCGAGCTGACGGCGGTGCGCGACGCCTCCGGTCTGCTCGCCTCGATCCTCGCCCAGTCGCGCGACATCTCGCACGAGGCCGAGCTGCGCCACGACAGCGCCCGCAAGACGGCCGCCGCCGAATCCGCCAACGACGCCAAGACCCGCTTCCTCGCCGCCGTCAGCCACGAGCTGCGCACGCCGCTGAACGCCATCCTCGGCTTCTCCGACATCCTGGCCGGCGAGTACTTCGGCAAGCTGGAGAACGATCGCCAGCGCGAATACGTGGCCCTGATCCACCAGTCCGGCGGCCACCTGCTGTCGGTCGTCAACACCATGCTCGACGTCAGCAAGATCGAGGCCGGCCGCTACGAGCTGGTCCTCGAGCCGTTCTCGGTCGCCGACAGCATCAAGGCCTGTGAGCAGATGCTGGCGCTGCAGGCGCGCCAGAAGGGCGTCAAGCTGTCGAGCCGCGTGCCCTGCGATGTCGGCGAGGCGATCGCCGACCAGCGCGCGCTGCAGCAGATCCTCATCAACCTCGTCGGCAACGCGGTGAAGTTCACCGACAAGGGCGGCATGGTCATGATCGACGCCGCACGCAAGGGCCGCGACCTCGTGATCACGGTGAGCGACACCGGCATCGGCATTCCCGCCGAGAAGCTCGACGTGATCGGCCAGCCCTTCGTCCAGGTCCAGAATGAATATACCCGCAAGTACGAGGGCACCGGCCTCGGCCTGTCGCTGGTCAAGGGGCTCGTCGCCCTGCACGGCGGCACCTTCGTCATCCGCAGCGATGCGGGCGAGGGCACGCGCATCACGATCAGCCTGCCGGCCGACGGAACGGGCGCCCGCGAGGGCGGCGAGCGCGTCTTCGACAATGCCGGGGAATTTCCGCCGCGGCTGTTTCGCCGCGAAAGAAACGATGCGATACCGGCAGCCATGAGGGAGGATTTCGGATCCAACGCCAACGGGGGCAGGGGCCATGACGGCACGCGCGCGAAAACAGCCTGACCGCGGGACCGGCAAGGGCAGGACCGCCGCCGCGCGCAAGCGCCAGGCGGCCGGACCGGGCATCCTCCAGCGTTCGCTCTTGGCGCTCGGCGCCTTTGCCGCGCGCCACCCCTCGATCGTCGGCGGCGGCGCCGCCTTTGCCGTCGTCTTCTCGTTCGTCGCCGCCAATGCGCTCTGGTACCAGCCGGGCGGCCATCCTTCGCCGATCCTGAAGACCCGCTCCGGCCAGAATTCGCTGGGCTTCTCCGCCCTGCGCCAGCAGCCGGCCGACGTCACCACCTTCGTCATCCGGCGCGAGGGCGAGGATGGGGCCGAGGGCGCCGGCGAAGCGGCCGCCCAGCCGAGCGAGCTGGTGCTCGACATCCAGACGGAGCTTGCCCGCCAGGGCTTCTATGCCGGCGATCCGGACGGGCGCCTGGAGGACGAGACGATCGCCGCGATCAAAAGGTTCCAGCAGGAACGCGGGCTTGCCGTCACCGGCGCGCCCGATGCCGGCCTGCTTGCGGCGCTCGAGGCCGATGCGGCCGGCGCGGCCGAACAGGTGGCGGTGCTGCCGACCGAGCGGCCGCTCGAGAAAGACGGCGCAGGCGAGGCCGGCACGGCGATCGATCCGGTCGCCGCTGCGATCCGCGCCGCCGAGGCCGAGGCGACACCCGCCCCGGCGCCTGCGCCGGAAGCCGCCGGCCCCGGCCCGTCGAGCGCGTTGGTGATGAAGATCCAGAAGGGGCTGAGCAACATCGCCTATGCCGACATCACCGTCGACGGCGTCGCCGGCGCCCGCACCCGCGAGGCCATCCGGGCCTTCGAGAAGCACTACCGCCTGCCGGCGACCGGCGAGCCGAACGAGCTGGTGCTGAACAAGCTCAAGGAGATCGGCGCGCTCTGAGGCCTGTCGCGCAGGCCTGTGCGGCGGTCTTGCGACAACGACATGCGACGACAAGCGCGAAACGCCAACCCGAGGCATCGCGAGGCTCCCGGCGGCAACCGGGCGGTACCTCCTTTTTCGGGGCAGTACCTCCTTTTCCCGAAATGAAATCTGCGCGCGAAACGTTAGAGTGCCGGAGGGCCGGCACCCGCCGGCCTCGCGCTTGCGTCGCAACCGCGGCGTGTGGCATCAGTATGCCGAGGGCACCGGCGCGCATCGCCCGGCGGCATCCGCAACACGAGGAAAATTTGCATGGCCAAGGGCTATTGGTATCCGTCGCTCGGCGACTATGGTCTCTTCGAGGACAAGTGGTTCGGGGAGCTGCGGGCGCAGAGCCACAGCTCCACCAAGGTGACGATGGTGGCGTCGAACGGCGTCAAGCTCACCGTCGTCGGCACCGGGCTGAAGGTCAACAGCGACGGCGAGCCGGTCTCGGGCACGATCAAGTCGATCACCTTCTCCACCCGCACCGGCGACAAGCTGAACGAGTTCACCGGCCTGAACGTCAAGGCGAACGAACTGCACCAGTCGACCGCCAACTTCGGCTGGGAAGGCCTGCGCATGCTGGTGCTGAAGGGCGACGACACGCTCACGGGGTCCTCGAAGTCCGACATGCTCTACGGCTATGGCGGCGACGACACGTTGAAGGGCGGCAACGGTCACGACCGGCTCTACGGCTATGACGGCAGCGAAAAGCTCTACGGCGACGCCGGCGACGACTGGCTGATCGGCATCAACGGCAACGACAGGCTGTCCGGCGGCAGCGGCAACGACATGCTGAACGGCGGCATGGGCAGCGACACGCTGACCGGCGGCTCGGGCGCCGACCTGTTCCTGTTCGTGGTGCCGGAGGAGAGCACCGTCGGCAAGACCGGCCGCGACACCATCGCGGACTTCAGCCGCTCGCAGCACGACCGGATCCAGCTCGACGTGTTCGACGCCGACGTGAAGAAGACCGGCGACCAGGATTTCAAGTTCGTCGGCAGCAGCGCCTTCACCGCGGCCGGCCAGATCCGCTACGAAAAGAGCGGCGGCGACACCTATGTCTACGGCAACATCGACAGCGACAAGACCGCGGAGTTCGCCTTCGTGCTCGATCTGTCGATCAGCCTCAAGGCCAGCGACTTCATCCTCTGAGGCCCGGATCCGCGCGAGGTCGGGAACGGGGCCGGCAGGTGCGGGCCCCGGGTCCGATCCGCAGGCCCGGTTGCCACTGCGGCCCCGGGCCGCTATTGACCGCTGATGCGCCTGAAAACCGAGATCTTCGCCGCAGCCCTGGTCCGCAACGTCTTCGCCCGCGGCGATTTTGCCGCGATCGAGCGCAAGGGGGCGGCCGAGGGCGGCGCGCTCTTCATCCGCCAGTCCTGGCGGGACGGCAGCGAGACGCTCTATGCGCCGGCGCCGCAGAGCTTCTTCGACGCCGACGACAGCGGCAGCCGCCTGTTCGAACGCAGGCTGGACCGCCAGCCGCGGGAGGCCGTCTCCGACGCGCTTGCCCGCGAGATCCGCTTCGATCCCGACCTCTGGATCGTGGCGCTGGAGACCGAGGCGATCGATGGCCTCGTCCAGATCGGCGGGGAGGAGCGCGAGGACGACGGCGGCCACCCCCTGTTCCGTCGGTAACAGCGCCGCCCGCCGACCCGTGGCACAAAGGGTGCATGGGATATGTCTCCCGGCAAGCTCTTGAGGAGGTCGTGATGTCTGCAATATTGCCAGCGTTCGTCGCTTTCGTCGCCCTCATGTACGTGGCCACGATGGTGGCCGCGATCCGTGCCGAGCGCCGCGAGAGGGTGCGGGGGCCGCACCCGTTCGTCTGATGCCGCCGCGCCGGGGGATGGTCCGTCCGCCTCCGGGCCGTCGCGCCCCCTGCGTCCGGTTCCTCTTGCGTCCTTTGCCCCTGCGCCGGTTGCTCCAGCGCTCGCTACCCTTTGGCCGCCCGTCGCGGCTTTTCGCCCTGGCTGCTGCCCGCATCGGCGTTGGCCGCATCGGAATTGGCCGGTGCCTGCGGCTGGCCGGGCCAGGTATAGGCGTCGGCGCGCCGCCAGCTTTCGACGCGTTCGATGCAGGCCGCCCGGTCGAGTTCGGCCAGAAGGACCGTGGCGCGGCTTCCGTCCGCGGCCTTTTCGGCCGCCCGGGCGAGATGGGGATAGAGCCGCGACAGCACGTAGCCCGCATCGCCGGCCGGCATGTCCAGCGCCACGAGCGTCGTTGCCAGCTGCGATCCGGAGACGTCGAGCAGGATGCGTTCGCCGAGCCAATGGCTGCTGCCCAAGGCGTCGGCCAGCGCAACCCCGACCATGCCGGTCTCGCCGGTGCGGGCGAAGCGGACGATCAGCGCCAGATGCGCCTCGCCGATGGCCGCCAGCGCGCCGGGGGCGGCCGCAACTGGGGCCTGCGCCCGGACCAGCGCCTTGATTTTCTCGCGCAGGTCCTCCTCGCGGGCAAGGCGCCGGGCCTCCGTGGCGGCGGGCTCGATTTCGACCGGACCGCGGCTTCGATGCTCGCGATGCAGGTCGACGAGGCGCTCGATCATCTGCGGCGACAGGTCGTCGCGGCATTCGATGGCGCGGGCATGCGCGGGCGAGGCGGTGCGCAGGATCTGCATCAGCAGGCGCGGGGACAGGGCGGCCGAGCGCGTCAGGAAGATGGCGGCGATCCCGATGGGCTCGCGGGCGATGAACAGCGAGGTCGCCTCCGGCACGGCGGCGCACTGCGACAGCGCGGCGACCGCCTGGCGGCGCGCCTCGTCGCTGGAAGCGAGATAGGTGGGAACGAAGAGTTCGTGGAACTGCTTTTGGTCGGAGCGCGACGGATGGGTGAGGCTCTCGAAGCTGGAGACGGTGGCCATCAGGACGATGTCCTTCTGCCGCCCCGGCTGCGGTTTCTCCAGCTCTCGAAAACTGTCCCCCACGACGCACCACTCTAACGCAAAGACAGCCACTCCCGGTGCAGTCCGCGCCGATCCGCTACCGCTTTCGGATGGCGAGGCCTGCGGCGGGTCAGCGGTCCGGACAGAACCGCAAAGCCGCATGAAAACCTTGATCGCCAACAATTAGACGAAAAGAATTAGCAAGATGTTAACCGTATTGGCGCAACTTCTCGGACATAGGGATGGGCAGTATCGGAGGCGTCTCCGTGCTAGATTCCCTGAAGAAACGCGATCGCTGCGTCGCAGCCGATGCAACGACGCTTCAAAGGCAAGGTGCGATGCACCGGATCCTTTCGCCGAGAAGGCCCCGGTCGGGGTGGTGCCCGAGCGGCGCCGGTACGGGGAGAGGGAACCGGCGGCGGTGCAGATGATTGCACTCCGCCTGGGGGCGGCAACGGGAAGAACTTTTCCGCGATTTGGAAACCTTCGCAGCCCTTTTGCCGTTCATGGTCCGGTTGCGGTGGTATTGTTCAGCGTAGGAAGCCGCAGCCCCGGACGGATCCGGTGGCACTGGCCCGTAAGACGGGCAGGATGAGATTTGTGTGGTACTTCATCCGTCTCGGTTCTTGTTAGGAGGCGAGAATGGCAGACGTGGTACGAATACAGGAACGATTGTCGCGCATGCCGCCGCGCGCCAAGGTCTGGCACGAAGCCCCGGCGGCAGTCCTCTTCTTCACCGGCGTCCGCTACGAGCGGCTGACCCCGGCGCTCGTCGCCGCCGAAGCCCGCACGCGCCGGCGGCGCCCGACGAAGCCCGGTAAGGACGCCTGCCGGTAACGAGGGCGGCCCACAAGAGCCGCGCGGCCCTTCGGCCGCGGCCGGCTATTCGATCGTGCTCTCGTCGATCGCCTCGCAGCCGGCATTGGCGAGGAAGGCACGCGCGGCCTCGTCCATCGTCGCGGTGGGCACGAAGGTCCGCAGCACCGCATAGCCGTCGTCGACGGGCATCTCCACCAGGATGGATTGGGCAAGCGCTGGCGGCAGCGCCTTGCGGATGGCGTTGAGCTGGATCGGCGTCGCCACGACGACGTCGAGCGCGCCCGCCACCGCCGTGCGGTCGTTCATGCTGAACACCTCGTTCGCCGCGCTGTCGAACACCCCGACCGACCAGAACGGCACGCCGGCCGGCGCATAGAGGCGCACCGGCGCCTCGGCGACCGAAAACACGCAGGCCGCGATCCGCATTCCCGGGTCGTCGTTGATCAGGCTCCCGCGCGTCGCCGCCTCGCTCGGCAGCGGATAGAAGTGCAGCGGCTCGCCGAGGTCCTCGATCCGGGTATAGGCGTCGTTGCCGGTGAAGTAGGGCACGGCGAGGATGATCAGGATGTGCAGGGCCGCCGCCCCCACGAGCCCGACGAGGATCGCAAACAGGATGCTACGCATCGGCGCATCCCGTCCGCTCGATCGACGGCATCGACAGGTCGATCACGCCGGAACTGCCGGCGGTCGGCGTGTCGAGCAGCGTCATCACCAGCCGGAAGGGCTGGCCGGGTGCGGTCGCAAGCCAGTTGCCGGGCTGCGCGGTGGGTGCGACATGGACGACGATCCTGCCCTCGGCCTCCCGCAGCGTCGTCCAGGAGTTCAACCCGGCCGGCAGGTTCGCGGCCAGCTTGACCGGCAGGCCGTCCGGCGTCGTCGCATGCAGCGTCCACAGCCGCGCCGGCGGCGTCAGCCCGACGATGTCGTAGGTGCAGCGGCCGGAAAGGGCGTTGCCGGCGCTGTCCTGCGCGGCGCGGAAGACCAGGCCCTCGGCGCTGCCGAAGAGCAGCGCCCCGTCGCGCGCGCGGTGCGCCTTCGCATAAGGATCGGCGCCCGCCGTCTGGGCGTCGGGGAAAGCGTTCCACGGCCCGAGGGCGATCGAGCCGAAGCCGATCGTCGCCTTCAGCGCCCAGACGGCCGACGCCGTGCCGAGGCCGAAGGCGATGGCGAGCGCGAGTGCGACGAGAAGCGGGATACGGAACAAATCGGCCTACCGGTTGAATGCTCTGACAGCGGATCGGCGCCGCCACGGAAACGAGGTCCGGCTCCACGCCCGACATTGCCTGATTCCGTTACGGAAATCGACGGCAAAGGCGTTCGAAGACGTTGGGGTGCTCAGGGGCTGAAACGGCTCGAGCGATGGAAGTCTCGATGCAATGCATTTGCATTGAGAATGCTTGACGATGTAATGCAGATGCATTATCTCAGGGGCAATCTAGGAGCCGAGCCATGAGCCCCGTTGCGACACTCTCCATCGATGCGACCATCACCGAGCGCGGGCAGACGACCGTTCCCGCTGCGATCCGCAAGATGCTCGGCGTCAACAAGGGGGCGATCACGTTCAAGGCCATGTCCGACGGTACGGTGGTCATCGAGCCGAAGACCGAGGAGGAGGCCGATCCGGCCATCGGCGCGTTCCTGAGCGTCCTTTCGAACGACATCGCCCGGGGAAACCTGATGCCTCTGGATACGTCCATGCTCGACGAGATCGATGACCTCGTCGGCGGACTGGACGTCGACATGGCCGCTCCGCTGACCGATGACTGACCACAAGATCAACGGATGGACCCTCTATCTTCATCCGTTGTTTGCGTCTGCCTTGAGGCAGATGATCGAAGATGTTCGCCGGGCAAAGGCGGCCGATCCGGTAAACTACCGCAACAAGCGCGCTGCCAAGCTGCTGGCCGCCACCCGCAAGATGGCCTTCGAGGATATTCCGGCCAATCCCGCCGATCCCAAGTTCCGTCAGGGCGACACGTTGGGTGAAAGGTACAAGCACTGGTTCCGCGGCAAGTATCTGCAGCAGTATCGCCTATTTTTCCGATACCATGAGACGCAGAGGATCATCGTCCTGGCATGGCTCAACGACGAGACCTCGAAACGGGCCTATGGGAGCAGGACCGACGCCTACGCAGTGTTTGCGAAGATGCTGAAGAACGGCAATCCGCCGGACGATTGGCCCGGCTTGCTCGCCGCGATCCGCGATGACGGCGTGAGCGAGGAGGACGTCAGGAGCCTGACCGGTCCTTGAGCCCCCACACCCCTACAGCGCCGCCACCCGGCCGTCCGGCTTCAGCGGCTTGGCCGCGTTGAGGTCCTTGGCGATCGTGCGCAGCAGCTTCGTCACGCCGACCGAGAGCGAGCGGGGGCGCACCAGCGCGGGCAGGGCGTCTTCCGGCTGCCCTTCCGCAGCGGCGACGGCGTCCTCCGGCGCCTGCGGGCCGGGCAGCGGGTTCTCGATGCCGGGGATCGGCCTGAGCTCGATGCCCTGGTGGGCGTAGTCCATCAGCCGCTTGAAGGTCATCGCCGGCAGCGAGCCGCCGGTCATGTTGTTGGTCGAGGTGTAGTCGTCGTTGCCGAACCAGACCGCGGTCGTGTAGTTGCCGGTAAAGCCGACGAACCAGGCGTCGCGATAGGCCTGGGTCGTGCCGGTCTTGCCGCCGGTGACGATGCCGCCGGCCAGCGCCGCCTTGCGGGCGGTGCCGTTGACCGGGATGTTGACGAGCATGCGGTTCATGTCGGCATTGGCCCGCTCCGAAAGCACCCGTTCGGCCGGCGGCTCGTCGCGGGAGAAGTCGTAGAGGATGTCGCCGTCATAGTTGAGGATCTGGGTGATGCCGTGCCGGCGCGACTGCACCCCGCCCGCCGGAAAGACCGCATAGGCGGTCGCCTGGTCGAGCACGGTGACCTCCGAGGTGCCGAGCGGCATCGTCTTGTCGGTGCGGATCGGCGTCTCCACGCCCATCGCCTTCGCCATGCGGGCGATCGCCTCGGTGCCGAGATAGTCCTTGGCGAGGCGGACCGGGACGGTGTTGATCGAACGCGCGATCGCCGTCATCAGCGTCACCTTGCCGGCATAGCTCTTGCCGTAGTTCTGCGGCGACCAGCCGCGCCAGGTGATCTTCGCGTCGACGATGGTGTCCTCCGGCGTCTTGCCCTTCTCCATCGCCGCCGCATAGGTGTAGACCTTGAAGGACGAGCCCGGCTGGCGCAGCGCCTTGGTGGCGCGGTTGAACTGGCTCTCGCCGTAGTCGCGCCCGCCGACCATGGCGCGCACCGCCCCGCCGCTCTCGAGCATCACCAGCGCCCCCTGCTTGACATGGAAGCTCTCGCCATATTGCCGCAGGCCCGTCTCCACCGCCTCCTCGGCCGCCGTCTGCAGGCCCGGATCGATCGTGGTGCGCACGATCAGCGAATGCTGGGCGAAGGGGCGGGCGATCCGCTGCACCTCGTCGAAGGCCCAGTCGAGGAAGAAGTCGGGCGCAGTCCGCTCCTGCCGGTCGATGACGCTCGCCGGATTGCGCCTGGCGGCGATCACCTGGCCCTCCGACATCAGCCCGCCCTGCACGAGGTTGGTCAGCACCTCGTTGGCGCGGGCGCGCGCGGCCGGCAGGTTGACGTGCGGCGCGTAGCGGGCAGGGGCCTTGAACAGGCCGGCGAGCATCGCCGACTCGGCGAGGTCGACATCGGTGATGTCCTTGCCGAAATAGAACTGCGAGGCCGCCGCCACGCCGAAGGTGCCGCCGCCCATGTAGGCGCGGTCGAGATAGAGCCGCAGGATCTCCTTCTTGGAGAGGTTCGCCTCCAGCCAGAGCGACAGGAAGGCCTCCTTGATCTTGCGCTCGATCGTCCGTTCGTTGTTGAGGAACAGGTTCTTGGCGAGCTGCTGCGTCAGCGTCGAGCCGCCCTGGACGACGCCGCCGGCGCGCGCGTTCTCGGTCATGGCGCGGGCCAGCCCGAGGAAATCGATGCCGAAATGGTCGAAGAAGCGCCGGTCCTCGGTCGCCAGCACCGCCTTGATCAGGTGGTCCGGCAGTTCGTCGATCGGCACGGAATCCTCGTGGATGATGCCGCGGTGGCCGATTTCGTTGCCGTAGCGGTCGAGGAAGGTGACGGCGAAATCGCTCTGGTTGCGCCAGTTGCCCTTGGTCTCCTCGAAGGCCGGCAGCGCCAGCGCCAGAAGCAGCACGAAGCCGGCCGTGCCGAGGTTCATGCCCTCGCCGGCGAGCTCGAACACCGCCCGCTTCCAGCCCTTCATCTGGAAGCGCCGGAAGAAGATGGTGATCTCCTCCCAGGCCTCGGAGAGCCGGAAGCCGGCGTTCCACAGCGTGCTGTCGATCCAGCTGTCGATCCGCAGGAGAATATGCCGCTTGCGCCGGCGCGGCCGCTGCGGCGGCTCCGGGGCGTCCAGACGGTCGTCCATTTGGTCGTCCTGCACGGCGGTCCATCCTCATGCGCGCAAGCCCTGGGCGCGCGATCCTTTTAAAACGATATCAGGCTATCGCCATGGATAAAACAGCCGGGTTTGCGTTCCGTTGCCGCCGCGTTCACGTTGTCGCGAAGGCTTGCGCAGAGGACACACCGGGACGCGGTTGCGGCGGCGTTGCGGCCGGATTCCCGCGCCCGCACCCCCGCTCTGCACGCCGGGGCACTGCTTTTGCTTGACCTTTTGGCCCGCGAGGTTCAGTGGACGGGGATGAGCGCGAAGTACGAGATGAAGCAGGACCTCGACGCCGACGGTCTCGGCAACGAGCTTCCGTTCTGGCAGAGAAAGACGCTGGCCGAGATGTCGGACGGCGAATGGGAGAGCCTGTGCGACGGCTGCGGGCTCTGCTGTCTCAACAAGCTCGAGGACTGGGACACCGGCGAGATCGTCTGGACCTCGATCCGCTGTCAGCTTCTGGACGACCACAGCTGTCGCTGCAAGGACTACGAGAACCGCCAGGCGACCGTGCCCGACTGCATCCGCCTGACGGTGAAGTCGGTCGCCGAGATCAGCTGGCTGCCGCCGACCTGCGGCTATCGGCTGATCCGCGACGGCCACGACCTCTACTGGTGGCATCCGCTCGTCTCCGGCGATCCCGAGACGGTCCACCAGGCCGGCATCTCCGCCCGCGGCCGCACCGTCAGCGAGGAGGGGATCGACGTCGAGGACTACGAGGACTACCTCGTCACCTGGCCGCTGGAAGTGGGCGGCACCGGCAACCGCTAGCGGCCCGCGCAGCCGCGCCCCGCGGCGCCGGCGCATCACGCCGCCTGTCAACCGCCTACCAGCCGCCTGCCAGTCGCGGTTGCGGTTTTCCGGCCATGCCCGCGGCGATCACGCAAAAGTCATCGCATCCCTGTCTTTCGTCATGGCCGGGCCCTAGAGCGGTCACGGGCGGCGCCTATGTTTCTCCGCGTAGGGACGAATGCCAAGGAGAAACAGAATGATAACCGACACTCTTCCGACCCGTTCCAGAGGATTGCGCAAGGCGCTCGTGCTGGCGCTCGCCCTGCCGCTGGCGCTGCCCGCCACCGCGTTGCCGGCATTGGCGCAGGAGGGCGCACCGCCGCCGGCGGTTGCCGCCGAGCGCGGACCGGACGCCGCCAAGGACGAGGCCCGGATGGAACACCGCGGCATGGACCGCGGCATGGACCGCCGCATGGGGCGCGGGATGGACGACGACAGGCGGGGCTACCACGGCATGCACCGCGCCGACCGCGATCACCGCGACGGCGACCGGGACCGCGGCCACCGCTGGCACCGCCAGTGGTCGGGCGAACGGCTGGCCACGCGCCTGGCCGCGGCCGAGGTCGCAGCCGGCATCAAGACGGCGCAGCTCGACGCCTGGCGGACCTTCACCGCGGCCCTCGTCGATTTCGCAACCCCGATGCCGTTCCACGGCCGGGCCGGCGGACCGGGCGGGATGGACGAGGCGGCCGGCGGCCCTGCGGGCGGGATGCCGATGGAGGGCATGACCGCCGACGACATGCCGGCCGAAGGCCAGCAGATGGCACCGGGCGACGCGGCCGGCGCGCAGCCGCCCGCAGCCGGTGCGGACGACCAGCTGACCCGGCCCGGCGGCCCCCGCCTCGGCGGCCGTCCGTCCGGCATGGATCTGCTCGACCGCCTGATCATGCGCGTCGAGGACCGGGCGGCGAAGGCCGAACGGCTGAAGGCGGCGAAGACCGCGCTCGAAGCGGTGCTGGAGCCGGGCCAGCGGCAGATCATCGAACGCTACCTGACGCCGAGGCGCGGCCACGGCGAAATGCGCTAGCCACAGGCCCGGCCGCCGGGCGGCAGCAGGAGCGCCTGGCCCCTGCGCCCCAGCGGGGCGGCGCGCGCGAAGTTTGCGGCAGGTCCGCCCCTCATCCGCCTGCCGGCACCTTCTCCCCGTGAACGGGGAGAAGGACGGATGCGGCGACGTCTCCAGTCCCCTCTCCCCGTCTGCGGGGAGAGGGCTAGGGTGAGGGGGCAGCGTGGAAAATGGGGTGAGGGGCGGCGCGCTCCGCCCTGCGGTGGTCAGAATTCGTCCCGCCTCCGGCTCCGCGGATCGTCGCTCCCGTTCTGCCGGTAGATCCCGCCGTCCCGCGCCAGCGCCCGCCAGGGCCGCGCTTTCTGCAGCACCGTCTCGTAGGCCGGGTCGTCCCGGTCGAGCACGGCGGTCGCGATCGCCGTCTCCGCCACGTGCGGGCCATGCGCGGCCGTCTTGCCGTCCGGGCCGAGGATGCCGGCCGGGCCCCGGTCGCCGACGGTCTGCGCCGGCGTGGCGGCGCTGATCCAGAGGCAGTTCAGCGCCGCATGCGCCCGAAGCGCGATCAGAAAGCGCGCGGGGAGGCCGAAGGACGAGAACAGCACGGCGTCGACACCCTGCCGCTCGTAGCCGGAAAACACCTCGAAGAACTGCGCCTCGATGCAGATCGCGCAGCCGAAGCGGTAACCGTCGACCGCGAAGGTGATCGGCTCGGTCCCGGGCGTGTACCAGCCCTGCAGTTCGCTGTTCGACAGGTAGCGCTTGTCGTAGCGGGTGAGGAGTTCACCGGCATCGGACATCACGTAGAGACTGTTGTACGGCGGGAGACCGCCCGAGAGCCGGTGCGCACCGCCGACCACCGCGAAGACGCCGAGCCGGCGGCACAGCGCGGCGATCGCCCGCAGTTCGGCCTCCTGTGCCGCCCAGTCGAAGCGCGACCAGGCCTCCGGACAGGCGATCTGGGCCTTGGCGTAGCCCGACAGCGCGCCCTCGCAGACATGCACCAGCCGGGCGCCCTCGGCCGCGGCCAGGGCGATCGCGCTGCGGATCGCCTCGCCGTTGGTGTCGATGCAGGCGGAAACGGCGGTCTGTGCTGCGGCGATCTTCAAGAGCGTCTCCTGCGCGTCCGATTCGCATTGTCGATGCAATCGGAGCGAAGCGAAACCGCAAATTGCACGGGTCGTGCCCGGCCGGCCCCCGCCGTCGCCGCCCCGATCGCCGCCCCGCTCGCTGTTCCCCATCGCCGCCGTTGACGGCCGTCGGCGTTCCGCGCTAGCCCAGGGGAGGCGCAAGGCGGTCGCCGGGGGCCGTTCGGGAGCGAGAGGCATGACGAAACGGGAAAGCTTGAAGGCGGGGCTGCGCGAGGCCGAGGCCCTGCGCGAGGAGGGGCGCTTCGAGGCAGCGCTCGCCATCCTCGATGCCATCGCCGCCGATCCCGCATGCGGCGTGCTCGGCCCGGCCACCGTGCTAGGCCTGCCGCGGCCGCTGCATTCGGCATACCTGAAGGTGGCCAAGCGCCGCGGCGATCCGATCGCCCGCGTCGGCTACCAGCACACGCTGGTGCCGCCGCCCGGCCTGCTGGCGCCGTTCGGCCGCTTCTCCGCCGAGGAGCGCCGGGCGCTCGCCGAGGCCGGCCGCACGCCCGTCCCGCGGGTGCTGCACCAGGTCTGGATCGGCACGGCGGCGGTGCCGGCGGCCACCGTCGCCTGGGCCGACCATGCCGCCCGGCATGGCTATGAATACCGTCTCTGGCGCGAGCCCGAGCTCGCCGCGACGGGCATCGACGGCCACCCGGTGTTCCGCGCGATGCTTTCGGCCGGCGACCTGCCGGGCGCGGTCGATGTCGCCCGCTACCTGATCCTGCAGCGCTTCGGCGGCATCTATCTCGATTGCGACTGGTATCCGGCACGGCAGGACGTGCCCTTCGATGCCGTCCTGCCGATGGTCGGGCTTTCGGTGCTGGCGGAGGACATCCCGCGTGACACCGGCGCCGGCAGCCTGCTGCTCGCCAATTCCTTCATCGCCGCCCCGCCGGGCCACCCCGTCTTCCAACGCATCCTCGACGCGCTTCCGGCGGTCGCGGAAATCCTCCCGGGCGCGCCGGCCTGGTGGTCCACCGGCCCGCTGCTCTTCACCGTCGTCTGCCGCGGCGGCGCGGTCACGGTCGCGGACGCGGCCCTCGTCGCCGGCGCCGTCCCGCGCCGGGCGCCGGTCGAGGCCGTCCTTGCGCTCTGCGAGAAGGCCGAGCGCGAAGACGGCGGCCTGCTGGTCGCCTGGAAGCCCTGGTAGGGGGCGGATCGGTCCTCGCCCGGGCAGGCGGAGCAGCGGCGGTCCGCTGCCGCCATTCGGCCGGGGCTTGCCCATGTCCGGGGGCGCGAAGCGACGCCATCAGCGTGTTTCCGAGCGAAGACGGGCCGGAGGGCGCTGCCGAAAGCTGCGCCGTTGCCGCCGGCCGGCCGGTCATCGATCGGCGTGTCGCGGCGACGTCCGCTTCCTGACGAAACGCTGTTCCATCACCTCCTTGCCCCATTGGCTGCCGGCCGCTTCCTGCGCCAGCACGAACCCCCGCGATTCATAGAGGTGGCGCGCGGCGTCCAGGCCCGAGAACGTGAACAGGTGGGTCTCCGCGAAGCCTTGTGCGTCGGCGAATGCCAGTGCCGTATCGAGCAGAGCCTTGCCGCAGCCCGTGCCGCGCAGGGCGTCGTCGACGATGTACCATCGCAGGTGGGCGATGCCCGGCCCCATGTCCTCGCCGTCGATGGCGATGGAGCCGAGGATCGCATCGCCGGCCGTCGCGACCCAGACCTGGTTGACCGGGGCGTGCAGGCGATCGGCGAACGCGGCCAGACCGCCGGCGACGACGCTTTCGAAGTGTTGTCCAAGCCCATGGGCCTGCGAGTAGTAGCGGGCGTGCATCTCGGTGATGCGGGCGATGATGCCCGGCCGATAGCCGCTTTCGATCCGTATGCCGGGGGCGGCGGCGCCGGCGTCGCGCTGCCCGGCCAGGGCATCCGTATAGAGGCGCAGCCCCTCGATCACCGCCCGGTCTTGTCCGGGCTGCAGGCGGCTGAGCGCATCTGCGACCTGTGCGCGCGCGAACGCATGGATGGCGGCGACCCGGTCCTTTCCGGAGGCGGTGAGGGACAGCATCTTGACGCGGCCATCCCCTTCGGCGGCAAGCTCCCTCACGTCGCCGGAGACGACCAGCTTCCGGAGCATCCGGCTGACGCTCGATTTCTCCAGCCGGAGGCGCGCCCCGAGGTCGCGCGCGGTGACGCCGCCGCCTTCGATCTCGATGAGGGCATGGACGGCCGACGGCGGCAGGTCGGTCCCCGCGAGGTCCGTGCTCATGAAACCCAGCTCGCGGACTAGGCGGCGAGAGGTGGCGCGGATGGCATCGATGGAATGAAGGTGATGGTGGGCAGGCATTGTCCGGTCCGGTCGATAAAGTTGTATCATGCAACTAAATAGCGGTGCGACCACCTGCCGTCAACAAGGAGAACGCGCCGTTGCGGTCTGGCGCAGCGCCGCCCCCATCGCCTCGCTCCGCGCGACCCTTCTCCCGCCGGGGAGAAGCGGGCCCCGCGCGAAAAACATCCGAGCCGGGACCGTCGCTGCCGGCTACCGCTTGACCTCGATCACGAGCGGATAGCCCTCGTCGCTCCACTCCATGAAACCGCCGGCGAAGTAGTAGACGTGCGTGTAACCCCAGGCGATCGCCTTGGCCGCGGCATAGGCGGCATAGGTGCAATGCAGGCCGTGGCAGTAGAACACGACCTCGTCGTCCGTGCCGGCCACCCTGGCGAGGCTTTCCCTCGACAGGCCGGTGACGAGCGACAGGTTGACGGCGCGGGGGAGATGGCCGTTGTCGTAGTTGAGCGCGGCCCGCACGTCGACGAAGGGCACACCCCGGGCGAGCAGCGCCCTTGCTTCCGCGACATCGATCTTGATCGTTTTCTCGACGCTGAGTTCGCCTTTCGCCAGGGTGACGAACCTGACGTAGTCGTCGAGGGCGAGGTCGGTACCGGTGCCCTCCGGCACGCCCGCCTTGCGCAGACCCTCCTGCAGGCGCGCAATGCAGGGCCGATGGTAGCTGAGGACGCTGCCATACCAATTGAAGCCGCTCTCCTGGACGGTGAGCGGTTCGGACAGGGAGACCATGGCCAGCCTGTTGTACCGGTCGATCAGCGCCTGGACGCCGTCGGTGCGTCCGAGGTGTCCGTAGCCCGAGATCAGCGTGGCGTAGTCCTCCAAAAGATCGGAATTCCCCGCGATCACGCGTTCGAAGGCATCGACGGCCTCGTCATACTTGCCCTGGCAGAAGAACGAGATCGCAAGCATGCGCAGCGTTGCCGGCGCGGGATGGGGATCGATCCGCATCGCCAGGCGGACCTGCTGTTCCGCCTCCGCCGCACGTCCCGACGCGGTGAGAACCCGCGCCAGGCTGACATGGTTGTCGGGATCGTTGGGCGCGAGCTTCATCGCCCTGTCGATCGCGACGAAGGCGTCGTCAAAGCGTCCCTGCTGGGCGAGCAGTTGCGCCGATATCGTATGGGCGAGCGCCGTCGGCCGCTCCAGCGCCCTTGCAAGGTTTCGCCCGAGGTTCCTGGCGGCCTTCTCGCGGCGTGAGAAATCCCAGGACGAGATGCTGGTCCGCCAGTTCGCCGCCGCCAGCGACGCATAGGCGCGGCTGTAGTTCGGGTCGAGCACGATGGCGTTCTGGAAGAGCGCGGCGGCCGTCACCGTTTCCGCCTCGCTGTCCCGGCGGAGATGATCCCAGCCGCGCAGCAAGGTGTCGTAGGCCTGCGGGTTCGTCGTTTCCGGTTCCTCGGCGACGGTCCGCTCGGCCTTCGTCAGCTGCACCGAGAGCGTCGTCACGATCTGCCCGATCACCCTGTCCTGCAGATCGAACACGCCGCTCATTTCGCCGTCGTAGCGCTCGGCCCACAGGTAGTGCCCGTCGATCGCATCCACCAGCTGGGCGTTGACCCGGACATGGTTGCCCTCCCTGCGGACGCTGCCCTCCAGGATGTAGTGGACGCCCAGTTCCTCGGCCACCTGCTGCGCCTTGATCGGCTTGCCCTTGTAGCTGAAGGTCGAGTTGCGCGCGATTACGAAGATGCCCGACAGCTTCGAGAGCTCGGTGATCAGGTCGTCGGTCATGCCGTCGGCGAAATAGCCCTGTCCGGCATCGGCGCTGAGATTGTCGAACGGCAGGACGGCGATCGAGGGCGTCTTCGGCAGCGGAAGGGCCATCCGCGCAACCGACGCCGCATCGGCGCTCTCGCGCTTTTGCGCCATCCAGGCCGCGGGAACGCCGAGCCAGGGCCAGGGCGGCCGGAACGCGCCAGGTGCGAAGGCTCTCGACGCCGAAGCGCCGATGCCGCGGACTTCCCTCGAACCGCACCCGGTAGACGCGGACCGGCCGCTCGATGTTCTTCACGTGCTGCTCGCCGATGAACTCCAGCGGCAGGTCGAATTTGCCCTGCAGGTGATCGAAGGCCGTGCCGGAGACGAACAGCCCTCCCGGATCGCAGATCTGCTCGAGACGGGCCGCGACATTGACGCCGTCGCCCAAGAGATCGTCGCCCTCGACGACGACGTCGCCGAGATTGATGCCCATGCGGAAGAGAAGGCGCTGGTGCGGGGCGACATCCGCCTGGCGCGCCGCCAGCGTGCTTTGGGATGCGACCGCGCAGCCGACCGCGTCGACGACGGAGCCGAATTCCACGATCGCACCATCGCCCATGAGTTTGACGATGCGTCCGTGATAGTCCTGCATGAGGGGATCGAAGATTTCGGACCGCCACGCCCTGATCGCCGCCAGCGTCCGGGCCTCGTCGGCCTCGATGAGCCGCGAATAGCCGACAATGTCGACGGCAAGGATCGCAACCAGCCGCCGTTCCGCGCGATGTGCGTCCATGACCACCTCTCCCGAAGGGGCAGAAGGCCTCGCTATAGCGTTGGTCTGGGCGGGGAGGTTCCCGGCCTCCCAGCCTCTGAAAGCTACACTTGTTTCCGGGCGCCTGCCAGATTTATCGCCCGGGCCGGCGAGCCCCTTGTGCCCCGTATTCCAAGGCGCCGGATGAGGGGCCTTCCATTGCGGCGCAGCGTTCGTCGCGCCCTGATCGCCCCCTCATCGCCCCGCTCCGCCCGGCTCTTCTCCCCGATGGGGGAAGAGCCTGCCCGCCGTTCGGAAAGAGTGTCCGCCCCCGGCATTGCGGGCGCGCGGGACAGGCGTAGTATGCCCGCACAGGAGGGTGCGATGAGACTGCACTGCGCGCTTCTGACCTGCTTCGGCATTCTGGCGGGCAGCACGCCCGTCCAGCTGTCTCCGGCCTTCGTCGATCTCGAGCTGGTTCTCGCCGTCGATGTCTCCTACTCGATGGAAATCTACGAGCAGCGCCTTCAACGCCAGGGCTATGTGAACGCCTTCCTTCAGCCCGAACTTTTCCGGGCGGTCCAGAGCGGACCCTTCGGCAGGATCGCGGTGACATATGTCGAGTGGGGCGGCTCCGCCATCCAGACCGTGCCCTGGACGCTGGTCGACGGGCCTGGTGCGGCGGTTCAATTTGCCGAGGTGCTGCGCCGGCAGCCGCTGCGGCGGATATCCTTCACCTCGATCTCCAACACATTGGCGTTTTCACGAAAACTCTTTCAGCTCAGCCCGTTCCAGGGAATGCGGCGCGTGATCGACATCTCGGGCGATGGGCCGAACAATGCCGGTGTGCCGGCACCCGTTTCGCGCAACTCGACGGTCGCGCAAGGCATCGTGATCGACGGGCTTCCCATCATGCTGGCGCGCCGGGACTCGGCGTCGATCCCGGACCTCGACGCCTACTACGAGAACTGCGTGATCGGCGGAGACGGGGCCTTTCTGCTGAAAGTTTCAACGGTCGACGAATTCGCCGAAACGATCCTCAGAAAGCTCATCGTCGAGATCCTGGGAACGAACGTGAGCGACCTGCAGCGGCCCGCATGGCCGTTGCAACGGGCCGACGCCCGGGCCGGCTACAACTGCTTCATCGGCGAAGAGATGCAGGAGCGGCGGATAGGGCAGTAGCGAGCAGATGGACGTCCGCTCCCGGCGCCGCTGGCAGTCCTCGCTGGTCGCTTTTTCAGACGAGGCGCTTGCCTTCGGCGCCCAGCACCTGTTCGCCGTCCTCCTTGGCGAAGGGGCCCTTGTGGGTGGCGGGCAGGATGTCGAGAACCAGCTCCGAAGGCCGCGCGAGACGCGTTCCGAGGGGCGTTATGACGAACGGGCGGTTGATCAGGATCGGCTCTTTCAGCATGGCATCGAGCAACTGGTCATCCGACAGGGCGGGATTGTCGAGACCGAGTTCGGCATAGGGCGTGCCCTTCTCGCGCATTGCCTGGCGGACGGTCAGCCCGGCATCGGCAATCATTTTCGCGAGCTGCGCCCGGCTCGGCGGGGCCTTGAGATATTCGACGACCGTCGGCTCGATCCCGGCGTTGCGGATCATCGCCAGCGCGTTGCGCGAGGTGCCGCAATCCGGGTTGTGATAGATCGTGACGTCCATGGTCATGGGACAGACTCCTGTTCGGTCGAAGATTGAGCGGTGCGCGGCTCGTCAAGCAGCCAGACCGCCAGTGAAAGCGCCAGCAAGGCGCCCAGCACCTCGGCGACAACGAACTCCGGCAGATCGAGGGGACGGATGCCGGCGAAGGTGTCGGTCAACGACCGGGCGGCCGCGACGGCCGGATTGGCAAACGACGTCGAGGCGGTGAACCAGTAGGCAGCCGTGATGTAGAGGCCGACCAGCCAGGCGACGGCCTCGGAACGGAACCGCAAACCGGCCAGGATCACAAAGACGAGGCCGAAGGTGGCGGTCGCTTCGGCCAGCCACTGCGCGGCACCGGTGCGATCCGTGGTCGAAACCTGCAGCAACGGCAGCTCGAACATGGCGTGGGCAAGAAGCGTTCCGGCGATGCCGCCGAGGATTTGCGCAAGGCCATAGGCGAGAGCCCGCGTCGCGCCCATCTCTCGACGCAGGAAGAAGACCAGGGAGACGGCCGGGTTGAAGTGCGCGCCGGAAATCGGACCCAGCACGGTGATCAGCACGAAGAGCATCGCGCCCGTCGCGAGCGTATTGCCGAGCAGCGCCAGGGCCGCGTCGGTGGTGAGCTTGTCGGCCATGATGCCGGAGCCGACCACGGTCGCGACCAGAATGGCCGTACCGAGGGCCTCCGACACGAGCTGCCGCGAGACCGGAAACGTGGCCGTCCTTCTCCGTTCCGTCATTGCGGATCGTGCTTCGCGCGCGGGCGGCAGGCGGCTGCGGCGGTGACCGGCAGGCAGACCTCGGGATGGCCCGAACAGCAATCCTCCATGAGAAAGCGGACGAGACCGCTCAGCGTGTCGTAGTTGACCGTGTAGATGATCGAGCGCGCCTCCCGCTGCTGGCCGACGAGGCCCGCACGGTCCAACTCCTTGAGGTGGAACGAGAGGTTCGATGCGGAAACGTCGAGTTTCTCCGCAATCGACCCGGCCGCCATGCCCTCGGGGCCGGCCACGACGAGCATGCGGATGATCTGCAGACGTGTCTCCTGCGAGAGTGCACCGAAGGCGCCAATGGCTTGACGTTCATCCATATTTCAATAATCCTTGAAACGTTGAATTGGAGTAGCGCAGATGAACGCTCACGGCAAGCCCCACGGCCAGCATGGCGATCTGAACCTCGGCGAATTGCTGGATGCGCTGGGCGAGGCAGGGGATCTGCCCTTGGTGTTTCACTACGACGGACGCCCGATCCGGTCCGGCTACCACGTCACGGAGGTCAAGGCCGGGCAGTTCTCGGCGCTCGACTGTGGGGCCAATCCTGAGGCCTGGTCCGAGATCTTCGTGCAGCTTCTGGATGTCGAGGGCGACGGCCCGGCGCACATGGCCGCTGGAAAGTTCACAGCCATCGTCCGCACGGTCTCCGGGCACGTGAAGCTCGACATGGGCGCAAGACTGACGTTCGAGGTCAGCGATGGCCAGGCACCGATGCAGCTTTTTTCTGCCGTGGCCCTCGGTATTCGGGGCGCGGCCATGCATGTCGAACTGGCCGCCCGCCCGGCGCGTTGCAAGCCGCGTGACCGCCGGCTGGACCAGCAAGCCGGATCGTCACCCTGCTGCGATCCCGCGCCGGCCGGCCAATGCTGCGGTTAGATTCGAATGGGTCCGCCTCGGGGTGAAAGCGGGCGAAGCCCTGCCCAAAGGCATTCTGATCGGCCGGTTGTGAAAAAAGCGAATCTGGGATCAGAAAACGGAGTTTTCGGTCATCCGGCCCGTGTCATCAGTGTCGTGCTCGCAGACGGCGGACGACACGAAGACAGGATGGCAAGAAATGGCCCGCATGAACTGGTATGAGATCGCGCCCGAAGGCGCAAAGGCGTTGTTTGGTGTCCATCACTACGTGACGAAGGGCACGAACCTGCCTGCGGACCTGATCCACCTCGTGTTCCTCCGGGTCTCCCAGATCAACGGATGCGCCCATTGCATCGATCTGCACAGCCGCGATCTGCGCAAGACCATGTCGGTCGACAGGGTCACGTTGGTGCCGGTGTGGGATGAGGTCCCACATCTGTTCACGAACCAGGAGCGCGCGGCGCTGGCCTGGGCCGAGGAGGTGACGCGGCTCAGCGAAACGCATGCCTCCGACGAGGCCTACGCGGCGGCATCCGCGGCGTTCGCGCCAAAGGACCTGGTCGATCTCACGATCGCGATCGCGGCCATGAACGCGTTCAATCGCCTGGGCGCCCCTTTCCGTCTTCCTGTGGCCGCCACGGCGGCTTAAGCCGGACGGGTCCGGGGCGGGGCCCGCCCGTCCGCTCACTGCACGAGCGCGCAGGCCTCCGCGTCGCGCAGCACGTCGATGCAGTCGGGCGAGCGGCGGAAATCGTCGTAGTAGAGCGTCCATACGCCCTCGCCGGCGGCGCGGTAGGGGCCGAACTTGAAGTACTGGTTTTCGCCGAGGCCGTGGTCCTTGTGGCCGACGAAGCCCTTGGCGGTGACGATCCAGCGGCCGTTGGCGAAGAGCTCGATATGGCCGGTCCCGTCGGGGCCCGGATGCGAATAGATGGCGAAGTCGATCCAGCCGGAATCGGGCGTCGGCAGCGGGTTGCCGTGGCTGGTGAGGGTCACTTTGTCGGTGCAGCTGTCAAAGCCGTTGGTGTCGTCCTGCGAACGCCACCGGGCGTCGTGGGCGATCAGCGAGCGCATCTGGTTGGCTTCCGGCCGCAGCCACACCGCGGTCTGCCCGGCCGGGCAGGTGGGAATCCCGTCCTTCACCTCCGCCGGCGTTCCCGGCTGGTAGTTGCTCTCGATCGTCGCAAACAGCCTCCCGTTGTCGAGCCGCAGCGCCAGGAACGGGCTGAAGTCGCCCTCGGCGTCCGGGCCGATCTCGCGCTTCCACTGCGCGATCAGGTAGCGGTGGTCGTCCTGCGGGATGGGATCGGCGAGCTTCACCGCAAATCCGAACCAGACGCCCCGGTCGTAGGGCACCCGCAGCTCGGTCTTCTCCCAGATCTCCGCCCTTTCGCTGCAGCCTTCGCTGTCCGGCCGGCACAGCGGCCGCACGCTGAGCTCCAGCGCGCCGGTGCCGACCTTCTTCACCGCGCTCTGGAAGGTGGCGGTGCCCGCCTTCTGCTCGGCGTTGTTGCGATAGTAGAGCCCGCCGGTCTCGGCAAAGCCGCTGCCGTCGAAGCCGTCGGAGAGCTTCTGCGAGGCCGCGTCTTCGGCCTGGGCGGGCAGGGCGGCTGCGAGAAGGACGAAGGCGGCAAGGAGGCGGCGGCAGCGGATCATGGCGGACTTTCTGACAGGGCGTTTGGCGTTGTGCCGGCCGGGACGATGGGCGCGGCCTCGGGCGTGTCGCGGTTTCGGAGCCGCCGGGCGGCCCAGACAGCAACACCTAGCGCAATTATGTCTTGCGGCCTATCAATTTTGCGCGAGGATCGGGCCCGGTTTTCAAGGCGTTAGCCGACGGCTGCGGTCACAGGCACGGCTTCCCTTCGGCCGCCAATCGCTCTAAACCGACGGATATGAGGATCGCCTTCTATTCGCCGCTGAAATCGCCGGACCATCCCGTTCCCTCGGGGGACCGGCTGATGGCGCGGCTTCTGATCGCGGCGCTGCGGCAGGCGGGCCATGAGGTCGCGGTCGCCTCGCAACTGCGCAGCTTTTCCTCCGCCCCGGACGGCGAGGGGCGGGCGGCGATCGACCAGGCGGCGCGCGCCGAGGTGGAGCGGCTCTCGGCGCTCTGGCAGGCGGGCGGGGCGCCCGACGCCTGGTTCTGCTATCATCCCTATTACAAGGCGCCCGACCTGATCGGCCCGGAGCTCGTCCGCCGCTTCGGCCTCGCCTACGTGACCGCCGAGGCCTCCTATTCGCAGCGCCGCAATCAGGGGCTTTGGGCCGACAACCAGGCGCGTCTCGCAAGCGGCGTGGAACGGGCGGCGGTCAACATCTGCCTGACCCGCCGCGACCGCGACGGCCTCGCCGCGGCGATCCCGGGCGGGCGCTACGCGCTGCTCCAGCCCTTCATCGATCCGGCCGCCTTCCTCGCCGTCGATCCCCGGCCTGAGCCGCACGCCCTCGTCACCGTGGCGATGATGCGGCCCGGCGACAAGATGGAGAGCTACCGCATGCTCGCAGCCGCGCTCGGCCGCCTGCGGCATCGGCCCTGGACGCTCGCGGTGATCGGCGACGGTGCGCTCAGGGGCGAGGTCGAGGCGCTGTTTTCGGACATCGACGGCGGCCGGATCGTCTGGCACGGCGAGCGCGACACCGCCGGCATCGCAGCCGTCCTCGGCGCGTCGGCGATCTACGCCTGGCCCGGCACCGGCGAGGCCTACGGGCTCGCCTATCTGGAGGCGCAGGCGGCCGGCCTGCCGGTCGTGGCCCAGGCAGTGGCCGGCGTGCCGGAGGTGGTCCGCCACGACGTCACCGGGCTGCTGACGCCGCCGGGCGACGTCGCGGCCTATGCCGCAGCCCTGGACCGGCTGCTCGCGGACGATGCGCTGCGCCAGGACATGGCCCGTGCCGCCCGCCGCTTCGTCGTCGAGGACTGCGCGATCGACCGGGCCGCGCTGCGGCTCGACGAGATCCTGCGCCGACACATAGGGGAACGCCCATGACCGACGCCGACTGGGCGCCGCTGACCGACGAACTCGACCGCTGGGCACGGGCCGGGCGGGTCGCCCGCTTCTGGCTGCGCGACGACGATGCGGTGGAGCCGACCGAGCCGCTCGAGCGCCTGCTGGCCCTGTCGGCCCGCCATGAGGTGCCGGTGGCGCTCGCTGTCATCCCCGCCTTCACCGGCGATGCGCTGGCCGTCAGGCTCGCTGCCGCGCCCGGGGCCGAGGTCGCAGTCCACGGCTGGTCGCACGAGAATTTCGCCCCGCCGGGGGAGAAGAAGCAGGAGCTCGGCGCCCATCGCCCGGCTGACGTCGTGCTGGCGTCGCTGGAGCGCGGCCTATCGCATCTGGCGCGCCTGCATGGCCCGCGCCTGGCGCCGGTGCTGGTGCCGCCCTGGAACCGCATCGATCCGGCGCTCGTCTCCCGCCTCGGCGGCCTCGGCTTTCGCGCGCTGTCGGTCTTCGGCCCGGAAAAGGCGCTGGGCCTGCCCGCGATCAACACCCATGTCGACGTGATCGACTGGCGCGGCACGCGCGGCGGCCGGCCGGGCGGCGATCTCGCAGGCGAAATGGCGGTGCGGCTGCGGGCGATCGTGGGCGGCGAGGGGACGCTCGGGCTTCTGACCCATCACCTCGTCCATGACGAGACGGTCTGGGGCTTCCTGGAGGAGCTGTTCGAACGGACGGCGCGGCATCCGGGCTGCCGGTGGACACGGTTGTCCGAGCTCGTCGGATAACGCTGCGGCGCCTCAGTGCCGCGCAGGAGCGCAGATGTCTGGAAAAAGGCGCAGGCTGGCCCTAAGAGAGGATCTGGCTTGAATGCGGATCAGGCGTCGACGGCGACCAATTCCACGACCTGACCGTCGCGGGCCGAGAATGCGTTCTGGAACTCGGCTGCGGCCTGCCGGTCGATCTCCTGCAGCTCCGCATCGGTGCGAAAGGGCGCGTGGTGCATGAAGGCGACGGATTTGGCGCCTGCGGCCCGGGCCAGGCGGATCGCCTGCTGCCAGCTGGAGTGGCCGTAGCCCTTGAACATCTCCATCTCGTCGTCGGTGTAGCAGGCGTCGTAGATGAAGAGATCGACGTCCCTGATCAGTTTCAGCACTTCCGCGTCGAGGACGCCCGGCTCGTGTTCGGTATCGGTGATCACCGCCACCGCGCGGCCGCCCCATTCGACCCGGTAGCCGATCGCCCCGCCGGGATGGTTGAGGTTGCCGGTGCGGATCGTCACGCCGCGGCGCGGCTCGAGCACGTCGCCGGCGTGGAAGTCGCCGTAGTTCAGATGCGCGCGGCACACTTTCGGGCCGACGGGGAACCACGGCGGGCTCATGAATTCCTGCACCATCTTGCAGGTCGTCATCTGGCCGGCGAGATGCCCGGACCAGATCTTCACGTCGCATTCGGGAATGTAGAGCGGCTTGAAGTAGGGCAGGCCGATGATGTGGTCATAGTGACAGTGGCTGAAGAACAGGTCGACCTTCTTCGCCCCTTCGGCCTTCATGGCGAGGCCGGCGGGCGTGATGCCGGAGCCGGCGTCGAACAGCAGGATCTCGTCGCCGCAGCGCATCTCGATGCAGACGGTGTTGCCGCCGTAGCGGCTGAACTGCTCGCCGGAGACCGGAATGCTGCCGCGCGTGCCCCAGAACTTCACCGACAGCACGCCCTGCGCGCCGTTGCTCTGCCTGAGCTGGCGGGGGGCTGTCGTCTTGCGGCTCGAATGCGGCGGCCTTCCAATCATGTTCATGTCTGCCTGACCTCTTCCAGTTCGCCTGGCATGGCGAAAGTCCCAGAGCGTCGGATGCTCGACCGGGTCCCTGGTGCGGAAATCGTCCTCATCGCCGACACGTATTATATGGGGTGTCGGCAGGATGTTTTTGACTCTGCACAAGCAGCAACCGGAATATTGCGTTCATTCGAGCATTCGTCTGCACTAGCCTTCCATAGTTTCCGCTTGCACCCGAGGTACGCCTGATCCCCCAAGCGTAGCGAATATGAAACTGTTTTGCGAGGACGAAGTTCGCACACGGGTTTTATACCTTGGTGGTGGCGAACCGGGGCCCCCGGCCGCACCGTCCCGCGCGCCATTCATCGGCCTCCCGCTGAAACGCCCGGAGCGGAAAAACGTTCCGTGCGGCGAGGCGGGGGCGCGCATGCGTCCGAAGGGCAGGGGAAGGCGCTCAGTCGGGCTTCCTTGCGCGGGCACGTTCGTCGGTCAGCTCCATCGTCGTGCGGCTGAGGCGGCCGGCGAGTTCCCGCATGATCTCGATCGTCATCTCCGGGAAGTCGGTCAGAAGCTTCAGGAAATGTTCCTTGCTGATGCGCAGCGCCTCGAGATTGGTGCTGGCCTTGACGGTCGCCGTGCGCGAGACGTCGCACAGGATCGCGATCTCGCCGACGATCGAGTTGTTCTCCACCTCGGCCACCTTGATCTGGCCGCCCGGCGCCTCCACCAGGATATCGGCGCGGCCGGTGAGGATGACATAGGCGGCATCGCCGTTGTCGCCCTGCCGGAACAGGATTTCGCCGGCGGCGTAGTGCACCCGGTCCGAGGTGAAGGCGAGAAGCTTCAGCTTCGTCGGATCCACGCCGGAAAACAGCGGCACGCGCCGCAACATCTGTACCTCGTCTTTCAACAGCATCGTCTTCGTCCGTCCCCTCGGTCGTCTGGCAGTCTAGCCATATTATGACATTATGACACCAATTCCCTGAATGTCGCGTTGTCTGCAAGTTCGGCGTGCTTGCCGTCGCCGACCAGCCGGCCCTTGTCGAAGATCAGCACCCGGTCGAACAGGTCGGTCAGGGTCGTGTTGGTCAGAACCCAGATGATCGAGGATTCCTTGTCGTTGTTTTCGCGCACGAGCGTCAGCACGTTGCGGCAGATCTGTTCCTGGGTGCGCGCGTCGAGCGCCGGCAGCGGCCGGTTGAAGATGTAGTAGTCCGACCGGCGCAGCAGCGCGCGGGCGAGGTTGAGCTTCTGGCGCTGCACCTGGGTGAGCCGGCGCCCGCCGGCGCCGAGATTGAATTCGAGCCCGATCGACAGCACCTGGTTGTAGAGGCCGGGTTCGCTCAGCAGCGCGATCACCATGGTGCGCACCCGCTCCGGCCCGTCGGCGTGGCGGTGGCTGACGCGGCCGAACAGCACGTTGTCCATCAGGCTGGCCGAAGCCATGTAGCTGTGCGGATCGTAGCGGTCGATGGCGCCCTTCAGCGTCTCCGGCAGCCCCTCGTGGAACTCGCGCCGGACCTCGACGATCGTCTTCATCAGCTCGTCGGTCAGAAGGCCGAAGCGGTGCCGCGGCTCGATATAGGCGAAGCTCAGCCGGATGATCCGGTGCTTGTCGTCGTCCGTCGTCTCGTCGAAGTCCTTGCCCTTCAGCTTCTGCAGCAGCTGCTGGTACATCGGGATGTCGTCCGGCGTCATGAAGGTCAGCTGCTGGAAGAACGGGTGGTCCGGCGGCAGACCGGCGAACAGCTCGACGGCGTTCTCGGCGATCTCGTAGCCCATCTCGTAGAGCATCCGGTCGAGCCCGCTGCGGCCGACGACGTCGCGGAAATAGCGGTTGCGGCCGATCGCCCGGCCGACCAGCTGCTCGCCGATCGCCGTGCCGAACAGGAGGTTCTCGCCGACGGTCGCCTCGATGTTGTAGCGGTCCGGCTCGAACGGCACGACGAGGTTGGAAAGGCCCGCCTTGTCGAGCTCCTCGCGGAAGGTGTGGCGGAGCTTGACGATGTGGGTGGTCAGTTCCTCGTGCGTCAGCGGGTCGACCGACGAGCGCAACGCCAGTTCGAGGATGTCCTTGGTCAGGTAGACGCTGTCGAGCACGGCGACGACCTGGGCGAACAGGTCCTCCGGCCCGGTCGCGCCGGCGGCCTCGTAGTCGATCCAGTCGCTCTCGATGTCGTGGTCCGGGTTGCCGGCCATCCGCGCCTCGCTGATCTCCCACTTGCGGAAGCTCGCATGCGCGTCCTCGTATTCCGGCTCGCGCATCGGCGCGTGCTTGAGCCCGTAGAGCAGGTTGTCGCTCAGCGAGCCGTAGAAGAAATAGGCGTCCGAGGAGACATAGGTGATGCGCCGCCCGGTCACCGATTCCGGGATTTCGAACAGGTCGGTGTCGCCGAGGGCGATGCGCCCGCTTTCCGGCCAGACGGAGCGGCCGATCGCCTCGGCGAGCGCGTCGCCGCCGGCCGCCGCCCCGCCGATGATGGCGGCATATTCGCCGCGCGGGAACTGCACCGAGATATGCTCGACCGTATGCGCGCCGCTGTCGTCGGAAAGCGTCAGGTTGGCGACGGCGAGTGCGCCGGCGAGCGGCGCCGCCTCCTCCGTCGACAGTTTCTGCAGTGACGGATCGATCAGGCTGTCGACCTTGAACTGCTCCACCACCTGATTGTACTTCACCTGCACGTCCTGGCGCGCCTGGTCCCAGTCGATCAGTTCCTTCAGGGGGCCGGGCAGGTCCTTGTAGGCGGCGATGACGGCGACGAGCTGGCCGATGTCGAGGCGGCCCTGCAGGGCCAGGTAGCCGCCGATGCTGTAGAACAGGAAGGGCGTGACCGAGGCGAGGAAGTTGTTGATGAACTTGACCAGGAATTTCCACTGGTAGAGGTCGTAGCGGATCTTGAAGATCCGCCCGAGGCGGGCGGCGATGTCGGCGCGCTCGAAATTCGAGGTGTCGTAGGCGTGGATCGTGTTGATGCCCTCGACGATCTCGCTGACGCGTCCGGCCAGCTCGCGCGCCGTCAGCTGCCGTTCGCGGCCGAGCACCAGCAGCCGGCGGCGCATGCGCGGGATCAGCACCGCCTGCACGGCGACGATCAGCCCGGCGATCATGCCGAGCCAGATGTTCTGCACGAAGATGAAGAACAGCGCGGTCGCCGCCTGGCCGCCGAGCAGCGCCGGCGCCACGAAGGCGTCGCCGGTAAAGCCGCCCATCGGCTCCACCTCGTCCTTGATCATGCTGGCGATTTCCGCGCCCTTGATGCGCTTGAACTGCGAGGGCGGAAAGCGCAGCACGCGGTCGACCAGCTCGAAGCGGATGCGCCGTAGCAGCCGCTCGCCGAGCCGGCCCTTGTAGGTGTTGATATAGAGCTTGAAGAGCCCGTTGACGACCACCAGCGCCAGGAAGACCAGGCTGAGCGCGATCAGCATCTGCAGCCGGTTCAGCTCGATGCCGGGGAAGAACACGACGTCGCCGAAATAGGGCAGGGCAAACTCGATCCGCATGAACAGCTGGCGCGCGGCCTCGCCCTCGAAGCCCTGACCCTGGATCGGGCCGTTGACGATCTGCTTGGGCAGGTCGAACGACAGGAAATAGGGAATCATCGACAGGGCGACGACGAGCAGGATCCACAGCTGCTGCGGCCGCGTATGTGTCCAGATGTAATGGGTTAGGCCTTTTTCCATGAACCGATCAGACCGTGGAGAGAACCGGGATCCGGGCGCTTCGAGCCCGTCGGGGCGTAGCGTTCGCATCCGCTTTGACTGAAGGCCGCGTCATGGCGACTTCGAACCGCGATATAGTCATCCTCGACGCTCCAGAAAAGGCCGGCCCGGTGATCCGGTCCGGTTTCATCGCCCAGATGTTCGCATTTTCCTCCGGTTGCGCCGCAGGGACGCGACGCACGCACAGCCTCGAGGATGCAGTGAAATGCGTTTTGGCAATGATTGCAAGGCCGCAGACGTATAGGCCGGTGGCGGTGCGTGCAATTCCGCAAGGCGGATCGGATGGCCCCGTGGCGCGCCTCAGCGCACGGCGCTCTCGCGCGCGAGCCGGCCGACCTCGGCGCCGGCTGTGAGGCGGCGGAGCAGGGCTGCGGTCTTCGCCGCCCCGTCGAGATCGAGAGGCGGGGCCGGCCGCGCCGGACTGTCGAGCGTGGCCTCTATCGCCTGCGTCAGGCGCTCCGGCGTGAGCGCCCGCTCTTCCACGACGGTTGCGATCCCCATGGCCTGAAGCCGCATCGCGCGGGCGGTCTGCTCGGTCTCGCCGCCGGCGGTGAACGGCACGAAGACGGCCCGGCAGCCGGCCCGCAGGATGTCGCAGACGGTGTTGTAGCCGGACTGCGAGACGGAGAGGCGCGCCGCCGTCAGCAGGCTCGGGAAGTCGGGCCGGAAGCGCTCGACGCGGACGTTTTCCGGTGCAGCGGCCACCGTCGCCTCGAAATCTGCCTGCGGCAGGTTCGGCCCGGCGATCACGCACCAGCGCAGCGCCTGCGGCAGGGTGCGGGCAGCGGCGATCGCCGCCGCGTTCAGCGCTGCGCCGACGGCACCGCCGCCGGCGGAGACGAGGATGTCGAAGCGCTCGGATGCCGGTTGCGGCGGCGGGGCGGCGACGAGGCCGGTATAGATCACCTTGTCGGCGATCTCTCCGGCGAGCGGAAAGCTGTCGCCGATCGCGGCGAATGTCGGATCGCCGTGGACGAGCACGGCATCGAAGCGCTGCCGGACGAGCGCCACGCTCTCCTCGTCGCGTCCCGGCTTGCTGCGTTCCTGCAGGATGTCGCGCAGCGAGGAGAGAACGAGCGGCCGCTCCGCCATGCCGGCGATCGCGTCCAGGAGCGGAACGAGCTCGAAGCGCACCTGCCGGCGGCCGAAGGGAAAGGCCTCGATGATCACGATGTCCGGCCGGGCCTCGCGGAAGGCGGCCAGCAGCATGTCGCGGCGGCGCGCCTTGAAGGCGTCGTCGACCGGTCTGCCGTCCAGGTCGGCGAGGCCGGAGAAGCCGGCGTCGCCGGCGACCACCGCCGGCAGCGCGACATGCCGGATGCCGGGGCCGGGAAAGCCGGAAACCGGCGTGCCGCCGGTGACCATCGTCACGTCGAAGCCGTCGGCGCAAAGCGCCTGCGCGATCCGGCTGGCGCGGGCGAGGTGGCCGATGCCGAGCAGGTGCTGGACGTAGAAGAAGACGCGGGGGAACCCGCCGGAGGCGCTCCGCATCAGGCGGCCCGCCACTCGGTCTCGAACAGGTCCTTCAGCTGCCGGATGCTGACATGGTGGTCGAACTCGGAGCGGACGCGCCGCTCGGCCGCCTCGCCGAGCCGCCGGCGCAGCGCCGGATCGCGGATCAGCCGCTCGATCGCCGCCGCCAGCGCCTGCGGATCCTCGGGCGGCACCACCAGCCCGTTCTCGCCGTCCTGCAAGAGTTCGGGGATGCCGGAAATGTTGGTCGAGACGCAGACGAGCCGCTGGCTGGAGGCTTCCACCAGCACGTTCGGCAGCCCGTCGCGGTCGCCGTCGGCGGTGATGCGGCAGGCGAGCGCGAACAGGTCCGCCTGGCGGTAGAGCTCCAGCACGTCCTTCTGGTCCGTCGCCCCCTGCCAGGTGATGCGGTCGGCGATGCCGAGCTTCGCCGCCAGCGCCTTCAGTTCCGGCAGGTTCGCCCCGCCGCCGATATGGGCGAAGCGCCAGGAGAGTTCCGCCGGCAGGAGCGTCAGCGCCTTGAGCAGGATGTCGTAGCCCTTCTTGTCGACCGCGCGGCCGACGCTGATGATCTTCACCGGATCGCCGGGATCGGAGCCGTCGCGGGCCGAATGCGCACCGGCGAACGGGCCGAAGCGGTCGAGATCGAGCCCGTGATAGGAAAGGTGCACGTGGTTCTTGCCGTTGGCGAGACCGCGCAGCCGCTCGAAGCCGGTCTGGTTGCAGGTCACCGTCCAGCGCGTGTCCGACAGCTTGCCCGCGAGCTCCCAGTCCGGCGAGGTCCAGATGTCCTTGGCATGCGCCGAACACGTCCAGGGAATGCCGTTCATCAGGCTGGTGTAGCGCGCCACCGAGGCCGGCGTGTGGATGAAATGCGCATGCAGCCAGTCCGCGCCCTCGGGCCATTCGGCGCAGAGCACCGCCGCCTGGCCGAACCGGCGCACCCGGTTCGGCGTCGGGTCGCGCCGGAGGTCCTTGAGGAAGGCGCGCAGGGCCGCGCCGAAGCCCGGCAGCTTCCGGCACTTCAGGAGCCCGCGCAGCACCCGCAGCGGCTCCTGGTAGAGATATTCCGGCAGGTAGTGCACCGGCGCCCTGATCTCGTCGTGGATCGGGTGGCGCTTGGCGTCGGTCGGATGCCGCATCGAGATCAGCGTCAGGTCGAAGCCGGCGCGCTCCAGCCCCAGCAGCTCCTGCGCGATGAAGGTCTCCGAAAGGCGCGGATACCCCTTCAGGACGACGACGATTTTCTTGCTCGATGTCAACGTGATGTCAGCCTTTTACGACGGTCAGCTGCGCGCGGGCCTCCTCCAGCAGATCGCCGACGATCTGGGAGATGTTGCGCAGGCCCTCCAGCGTCAGCGCCTGCGAGGTCTGCGACGGCGGCGGCCGATGGACCAGTTCCTTCAGCGCCTTGGCCAGCACCGGCGGCTGGCAGGATTCCTCCGACGACAGCATGCTGACGAGCCCGAGCTCGGAGGCGCGGGTCGCCCGGATCAGCTGCTCCTCGCGCGGATTGACGCGGGGCACGATCAGCGCCGGCTTGTCGAAGGAGAGGATCTCGCAATAGGTGTTGTAGCCGCCCATCGCCACCACGGCCTTCGCGCCGGCGATCAGCTCTTCCATCCGGTTGTCGAACTCGATCACCTCGACATAGGGGATCTTGGCGCCCTTCTTCAGCAGCTTCTGGCGCTGCTCGCCCGGCATGTAGGGGCCGAGCACGATCAGCGCCTTGTGCGTCAGCGCCGGGTCTTCCTTGTAGGCGTGCAGCACGTCGTGGATCAGCGAGGCGCCGTCGCCGCCGCCGCCCGTCGTCACCAGAATGTAGTCGCCCTTCGGCCGGTGCTCCGGCGCCGGCTCGTGCGAGACGCTGCGCTGCAGGAAGCCGACGAAATCCATCCGCCCGCGCACCGGCGGCGGCACGTCGAGCCCGACCAGCGGATCGTAGAAGTCCGGCGGCCCGTAGACCCAGATGCGGTCGTAGTAGCGGCCGATCTTGCGCATGACGTCGCTGCGCTTCCACTCGGCGTCCAGCAGGTGCGGCGCATCCATGACGTCGCGCAGCCCGAGCACCAGCGTCGTGCCGGAAGCCTTGAGATAGGACAGCGTGTCCTCGACCTCGCCGCGCAGGCCGAGCGGCTCCTTGTCGACGATGAAGATGTCCGGCTGGAAGCTCTCGGCGGTGTGGCGGATGATCGCCTGCCGCATCTTTAGCGTTTCCTGCAGGTCGATGTGCTGCTCCATCGACGTGTACTCGCCGTTGCGCAGCTTGATGACGCTCGGGATCTTCACGAAGTCGACGCGGGCGCGATAGTCGAAGGCGCCGGCGATCGGCGAGCCGGAGATGATCAGGATGTTCAGCCCGCGGAAATCCTCCACGAGCGAATGGGCGATCGTGCGACAGCGGCGCAGGTGGCCAAGACCGAACGTGTCATGGCTGTACATCAGAATTCGGGCGTCTTCCAGACGTCGCGTCATCGCACTTTGCTCTTCGTACGGGTCAAACGACCGAATTCTCTACCATGCCTATGCATCGCACATTTTCTTGTCACTTGTAAGGGTCTGCTGCATCGCGCAGCCCGTCGCCGAGGAAGTTGAAGGCCAGAATGACAAGTATGACGGGTATCATCGGATACAAGAGCCAGGGATAGAAAGCGATGACACTGACGCTGCGCGCTTCCGTGAGCAGGATGCCCCAGCTCGTGATCGGCGGCCGCAGGCCGAGGCCGAGGAAGCTGAGCGCGGTCTCGCCCAGGATCATGCCAGGGATGGAGATGGTGGCGCTGGCGATCAGGTGCGACATGAAGCCGGGGACGAGGTGGCGGCCGATGATGCGGCTGCTCCTGGCGCCCATCAGCTGCGCGGCGAGCACGTAGTCCTCCTCGCGCAGCGCCAGAAGCTTCGAGCGGACGGCGCGCGCAAGCCCGGTCCAGTCGAGCAGGCCGAGAATGACTGTGATGCCGAGATAGACCAGGATCGGACTCCAGCTTACCGGCATGATCGCCGCGAGCGCCATCCACAGCGGGATGCTGGGAATTGATTGCAACACCTCGATGACGCGCTGCACCATGAGGTCGAGATAGCCGCCGTGATAACCGGCAAGGCCGCCGATGACAATGCCGAGCGTGAAGCTGACGGCAATGCCGATCAGGCCGATGGTAAGCGAGATTCTCGCCCCGTAGATGATGCGCGACAGCACGTCCCGGCCGAGCCTGTCGGTGCCGAGCGCGAAGAACTGGCCGCCCTCGGCGGGGCAGACCAGGTGGAAGTCCGCCTCCCACAATCCCCAGAATTTATAGGGGTCGCCGGAGCAGAAGAAGCGCAGCCGCTGCACGTCGGCGGTATTGTCGGTATAGATCCGGCGCAGCGTGTCCATGTCGAGCTGCATCGTCCGCCCGTAGACGAACGGCCCGACCAGCTGGCCGTCGTGGAACAGCCGCACCCGCTGCGGCGGCGCATGGATGAAGTCCATGTTGCGCGTGTGCAGGTTGTAGGGCGCCAGGAACTCGGCCACCACGATCATCAGGTAGAGCGCCAGCAGGAAGATACCGGAGACGAGCGCGACCCTGTGCTTCTTGAACTTCCACCACATCAGCCGCAGCTGCGAGGCCTGGTAGACCTTCGCCTGGCCGGCGGTCATCGCCTCGACCGAATAGGGATCGAAGGGCGCGGTGGAAACGTAGTGCGTGAGCGGCGCGCCGGGCGGGGGAAGCGGCGAATTCATTTGGTGCTGCCCCCTTGCAGCCGGATGCGCGGATCGAGCAGCGCCAGTGCGATGTCGGAGACGAGGACGCCGACGACGGTGAGGAAGGCGAGGAACATCAGGAACGACCCGGCGAGATACATGTCCTGGCTCTGCAGCGCCTTGATCAGCATCGGGCCGGTGGTTTCCAGCGACAGCACGATGGCGGTGATCTCGGCGCCGGAGATGATCTGCGGCAGGATCGAGCCGATGTCGGAGATGAAGAAGTTGAGCGACATGCGCAGCGGGTATTTGACGAGCGCGCGGAACGGGTTCATGCCCTTGGCCCGCGCCGTCACCACGTACTGTTTCTGCAGCTCGTCGAGCAGGTTGGCCCTCAGCCGGCGCACCATGCCGGCGGTCCCCGCCGTGCCGATGATGATGACCGGGATCCACAGGTGCTCGAGGATCGACATGGCCTTCGCCCAGCTCATCGGCTCGTTCAGGTACTTCTGGTCCATCAGGTGGCCGATCGAGGTGCCGAACCAGATGTTGGCGAAATACATCAGGATCAGCGCCAGGATGAAGTTCGGCACGGCGAGCCCGAGCAGGCCGAGGAAGGTCAGCCCGTAGTCGCCCCAGCTATACTGGTGGGTGGCCGAATAGATGCCGATCGGAAAGGCGATGACCCAGGTGACGAGGATGGTGACGAAGGAGACGAGCACCGTCAGCCACAACCGGTCGCCGACGACCTCGGAGACGGGCAGCTGGTATTCGAACGAATAGCCGAAGTCGCCGTGCAGCATGCCGCCGACCCAGTGCAGGTAGCGGATCGGCGCCGGCTGGTCGAAGCCGTAGCGCTCGCGCAGCGCGTCGATCTCCTCCATGTCGGCGGCCTCGCCCATGGCGCGCAGTTCGGAGACGTAGCTCTCGAAATAGTCGCCGGGCGGCAGCTCGATGATGGTGAAGACGAGCATGGAGATCAGAAGCAACGTGGGCACCATGACGGCGATGCGCCAGAGGATGTATCTCAGCATCGATCAGGCGCTCCCGTCGAACCAGAAGGTGTCGGGCAGGTAGACCCCGAGGAAGGCCGTGGGGTCGAAGCCGTAGAGGCCCTTCTCCGGCACGTTCGTCAGGTTCCTGGCGGTGACGATCGGCTGCAGCGTGCCGTTGACGATGCCGATCGAGAACACCTGGTCGGTATAGATCGACAGCATCTCGGTCCAGATCGCCTCGCGCTCGGCCGTCGAGCTGGAGCGCTTCCATTGCCGCATCAGGTCGACCAGCCGCTTGGCCTCGGGCAGGTCGGGCGCCTCGCCCTTCTGCTCGGCGGACAAATAGTGCAGGCCCCAGACCGGCCATTGCAGCTGCTCGTCGCCGGTCGGCGCCAGCCCCGACGGCGACATGTCGGCGGTCGGGATGCCGTTGTCGATGCCCTGCTGCACCGAGACCATGATCTCGCCGCCGAGCGCGCGGCTGCGGAAGACGTCGCGCTGCGAGGTGCGCACGTGCAGCTTCAGCCCCACCTGGCGCCAGTGGTCGGTGACGAGCTCGAGCACGTCCGTCTCCAGCGTGCTCTCGCCGGCGGATTCGACGATCAGGCTGGCGGTGCGCCCGTCCGGCAGGAGCCGCAGGCCGTCGTCGTCGCGCGCCGACAGGCCCGCCTCGTCGAGCAGCTTGTCGGCGAGGTCGGGATCGAACTGCGCCCAGGCGTGCTGGTATTCGGGCTTGAACAGCGGGCTCTGCGGCAGGATGGTGTCGGCGCTCTCGCGCGCCAGGCCGAAGAAGCTCGCCTTGTTGATCTCCTCGCGGTCGATCGCGACCGACATCGCCCGGCGCACGCGCACGTCGCGGAACAGGTCGCGCCAGACCTTGTCGCCGCAGTTGAGGTTCGGCAGCAGCGCGATGCGCGAGCCCTGCGTGCGTTCCCACAACCGCACCTGCATCTTGTAGCGCTTCTCGGCGTCCTTGAGGAAGGTGTAGTCGACGAAGTCTAGGCCGCTCGTCTGCAGGTCGGTCTCGCCCGCGCCCGCCTTGGCGGGGATGATGCCGGAGGCCGACACGTTGAGCACCACCCTGTCGACATAGGGCAGCTGCTGGCCGGTCTCGTCGACGCGGTGGAAGAAGGCGTTGCGCTCGAAGATGAACTGCTCGGCCGGCGGCGCGATCAGGTTGCGCCACGGGTCGAGCGTCGGCAGGTCCGGGTTCTCCGGCCGGTAGGTGCGCGAACGGTTGATGTGCACGCCCGTCCAGTCGTCCTCGCCCTCCTCCTCGACGATCTTCTTCAGCGCCTCGGGATCGGCGTATTTCGGGTGGAACTGCTTCATGTAGTGGGCCGGCAGCGCCAGGGTCAGCGGCTGCGGCGAGGCGAGCCGGAGCAGGAAGTCGGGATTGGGGACGTCCCAGGAATAGCGCACGGTCAGCGGGTCGACCACCTCGAAGCGCGGCGGCTTTCCGTCGGACAGCAGGTCGAGCGGCAGCCCGCGCGGCCGCATCTCCTTGTTGTTGAGCACGTCCTCCCAGTAGTAGACGAAGTCGTCGACGGTGAAGGGATGTCCGTCCGACCAGCGGTGCCCCTCGCGCAGCCTGAAGGTGTAGACGCGGTTTTCGACCTGCTCGAAGCGCTCCAGGATGTCCGGCTGCAGCACGAGGTGCTCGTCGAAGCCGACGAGCCGCGCATAGCCGTTGATCGTCATCAGGCGGGTGTCCTTCTGGCTGCCGATGACCATCCGCGCCGTGCCGCCGTAGCGGCCGGGCTTGCGGTCCATCGCGGCCAGGTTGATGACGCGCGGCACCTTGGGCAGGCGCTCGGTCATCGGCGGCAGCGTGCCGTCGGCAAGTTTTTCCTTGAAGAACTCCGGCTCCTGCAGGGCGAGCGTCGCGCGCGCCAGCGAGGCGGGAAGGCAGGTGGCGGCCATCATGCCGAGAACGGTTCGACGTCTGATCACGGGCGTAGCTCTCTCACATCCGCGTTGCTACGGGCGAGCACGAGATGGCCTTCGCCGAGGTCGGCGGTTGCCAGGCCGTGTCCGTCGTCGTCCTGGCGGAACGGTGCGGACCAGTTCCGCATGTCGCTGGCATTCGCCGTCTTGAGCGTCGTAAAGTCCAGCGGACGGTCGAGATCCGGGAAGGGCACTGCGGCCAGGAGCGATTTCGTGTAGGGATGAACGGGCGCCCGCATGAGGATTTCACGCGGTGCGAGTTCGACGATCCGTCCTGCGCACATCACCGCAATCCGGTCGGCCATATAGTCGACGACCGCCAGATTGTGCGAAATGAACAGGTAGGTCAAGCCGAGGTCCTTCTGCAGGTCCTTCAGGAGGTTGAGGATCTGCGCCTGCACCGAGACGTCGAGGGCGGAGACCGGCTCGTCGCAGATCAGAAGCTCCGGCCCGAGCGCCAGCGCCCGGGCGATGCCGATCCTCTGGCGCTGGCCGCCGGAGAAGGAATGCGGATAGCGGCTGAGGTAGCGGCGGTTCAGCCCGATCACCTCCATCAGCGCGCTGACCGTCTCCAGCCGCGACTTCGGCGTGCCGCGCTTGTGGATCTCCAGGGGCTCGGAGAGGATGTTCTGCACCGTCATGCGCGGCGACAGCGAGGAGACCGGATCCTGGAACACCATCTGGATCTTGCCGCGCAGCTTCTGCAGCGCCTCGCCCTCGGCCGCCAGCACGTCGACGGGGCCGTTGCGGTCGTGGAAGATGATCTCGCCGGAATCCGGCGTCACCGCCCGCATCAGCATCTTGCTGACGGTGGTCTTGCCGCAGCCGCTCTCGCCGACGAGCCCCAGGCACTCGCCGCGGCGGATGTCGAAGCTGACGCCGTCGACGGCGCGCACCGGCGCCTCGTCGGCGCGGCGGAAGAAGCCTGCCTTGCGGATCTTGAAGGACTTGGTGACGTCGCGCACCGAAAGCAGGATGTCCGGTCCCGGCTGCTCCTGCCGCTCCTTGGAGACGCCGAGCAGGTGGGAGGCGTTCACCGGCACCTCGCGCAGCGCCTTCAGCCGTTCGCCGGGCTTCATGTCGAAATGCGGCACGGCCGCCATCAGGCCCTTGAGGTAGGGATGGCCCGGCCGGCGGAAGATGTCCTCGACCGGTCCCGCCTCCATGATCTCGCCGTGGTAGATCACCACCACCTCGTCGGCGACGTTGGCGACGACGCCGAGATCGTGGGTGATCAGCAGCATCGCCATGTTGAATTCCTGCTGCAGGTCCTTCAGCAGCCTCAGGATCTGCGCCTGGATCGTCACGTCCAGCGCCGTCGTCGGCTCGTCGGCGATCAGGAGCGCCGGCCGGCAGATCAGCGCCAGCGCGATCATGGCGCGCTGGCGCATGCCGCCCGACAGCTCGAAGGGATACATCCGGTAGGCGCGCTCGGGCTTGCTGAAGCCGACCATGCGCAGCATCTCGATCGTGCGCTCGTAGCGCTCGTCCTTCGACATCTCCTCGTGGATGGTGAGAACTTCGCTGACCTGGTCGCCGACGGTGTGCAGCGGCGACAGCGAGGTCATCGGTTCCTGGAAGATCTTGCCGATGCGCCGGCCGCGGATGGCGCGGATGTCCGGCCCGTCCTGCGACAGTTGCAGGATGTCGGTCTGCGTGCCCGCCAGCGGATCGTTGAAGAGAATCCGGCCGCTCGCGGTCGCCGCTTTCGGCAGGATGCGCATGACCGACTGGCTGATGACCGACTTGCCCGAGCCGGATTCGCCGACGAGCGCCGTCACCCTGCCGGGAAGCACCCGCAGGTTTGCCTTCTTCACGGCATCGATCTGGCCCCCGAGCATGGCAAACGAGATGCTGAGATCTTCAATCCGTAACAGATCTGCCCCTAAGATCATGTCCGGAGTTTCCTTCGGTTACTTTATGTGCCTTCCCAATCCGCAGGCACACTAGCCGAGCGCCTGCCGGCTGTCCATGCTCTTTGCATCGCCTCGGCGGCGGCTGTCGGATGGGGGGAATGCCTTCAAAATCAGGCAGTTGGCGGGATGTTTCCGGTGCTCGCGCCGCGGTAGGCGGCGAGCGATCGCGGTCCCAGCACATCCTTTGCGCGCATCGACCGGCGGAAGTTGTCGAAATAGAGCGTCCATTCGCCGGCAGCGGCGGAACGATAGGGGCCGAACTTGAAATACTGGCGGGCGCCGAGGCCGGCGTCGTCGTGGCCGATGTCGCCGCGGACGGTGGCGATCCAGCTGTCGTTGGCGAAGAGCTCGACATGGCCGCTGCCGCCGAGCCCCGGCCGCGTCATCACCGCGAAATCGATCCAGCCGCTGCCCGGCTGCGGCAGGCGGCCGCCGCGATCGGTCACCGCGATGCGGGTGGTGCGGGCGGCAAACGGCAGGCCGTCCTCCTCGCTCCAGCCGCCGTCGGCGGCGACCAGCGCCCGCAGCTGGCCCGCCTCCCGGCGCAGCCAGGCCGGCGTTCCGCTGCTGCTGCCGGGGCCGGCGAGGTCGGCTGCGCGCAGCGTCGTCTCCACCGTGGCGAACAGGCGGCCGCGCACGAGCCGGAGCGCCAGGAAGGGGCTGTAGTCGCCGGGTGCCGTGGGGCCGATCTCGCGCTTCCACTGGGCGATCAGGTGGCGGTGGTCGGCCTGCGGCACCGGCTCGCCGAAGCGCACCGAGAAGCCGTACCAGACGGCGCGGCCGTAGGGGACGCGCAGATCGGTGCGCTCCCAGATCTCCGCCCGCTCGCTGCCGCCGCCGGCACCGTTTGCGATCGGCCGCACGCCGAGCTTCAGCGCACCGGCGCTGCCGCAGGTGACGTCGTGCTGGAACTCGTAGTAACCGGCGCGCTGCTCGGCGTTGTCGCGGTAGTAGAGGCCGCCCGCGGGCGAGAAGCCGTCACCCTCGAAGCCGTCGATCAGCGGCGCCTCGAAGGCGTGTCGGGGGGCGGCCTGGCGTCCTTGCGCAGTGCCGCCCGCCATGTCAGTTGAGCCCGCGCGAGAGCATCGGGATGCGCGGCCGCTGGTCGGGCTTGCGAGAGCGCGCATCGCGATAGAGCAGCATGACCTGCTCGGCCTCCGACCGCCCGTCGCGGTCCTGACCGTCGAGCGCTTCGGCCTGGTCGAGCTGCAGGTTGGTCTGGCCGGGCAGAAGCACGGTCAGCTTCTGGCGGACGCCGCGCAGCTTCTCCTCCCCGAGCGTGACCCATTCGCCGCCGCAATAGGTGGCAAAGGTCTGGCTGGCGACGATCGACTTGGCGTATTTCTTCGTCAGTCCCTGCAGCCGCTGCACCTCGTTGACCGCCGAGCCGAAGGCGGAGAAGGTCAGCCGGTCCTTCAGCCCGACATTGCCGAACATCACGTTGCCGACGTGCAGGCCGATGCCGTAGCGGATGTCGGCCAGCCCCGCCCGGTTGCGCCGGGCGTTGAGTTCGTTCATCCGCATCGTCGCATGCCGCACGGCCGACATGGCCGACTGGGCGGCGACCTGCGAGGGCTCGCGGTGGCGACCGCAGGGATAGACCGCCAGGAAGCCGTCGCCGATGAAGGACAGGATCTCGCCGCCGTTGCGGTTGAAGGGGGTGGCGATCGCGTCGAAGAAATCGTTCAGCGTGTCGATATAGGCCTGCCGGCCCTCCTTCTCCGCCAGAACGGTCGACTGGCGCATGTCGGCCATGACGAGGGCGGCGCGGATCGTGTCGCCGTCGCCGCGGCGGATCTGGCCGGAAAGCACCCGCCGCCCGGCATTGCCGCCGAGATAGGTCAGGAGCATGTTGTCGGCGAGCTTGCCGAGCACGGCCATCTTGGCGGCGACCGCGAGGCTGTTCTGGATCTTCAGGAGCGCGTCGACGACGTTGTCGCTGAAGCCGCCGGGCGCATCCGTCGACCACGAGCCGACCATGCCCTGGCCGGGCGATTCCCCGAACGACTGGACGAAGGCGAGATAGTCGGTGGCGCCGAGCGCCTTCAGGTCGTCGAAAATGGGGAACTCGGAGGGGGCGGCCGGATCGATGCGGCGGCGCAGGTGGTCGAGGCTGTTGCTCAACAGGTAATAGTAGGGGCTGAGCAGAAAGCGCGACGGCTCGCTGTTTTCGCCGTCCGCGCGGAAGCCCTCGACCGTGACGCCCTGGCCGCGCATCCAGGTGAAGCCGAGCGCGTCGTAGAGCGGATGGAGCATCGAGAAGCTGAGATGCACGCGCACGAGCGGCAGCCCGGCCGCGGCAAGCCGCTCGCAGAAGCCGGCGATGATGTACTCGAGGCTTTCGCCTCCGAGTGCAGCGGTTTTCAGCCACGACGATACCCGGTCGAGGAGAATGTTGGAGACGTCGGCAGGGCGCGTGTTCATCATTTGTCCTTCGATGGGGAAGCCTTCTGCTTCTGTGCCGCGAGCGCCGTCGCAATCGATTCGGGATCGACGACGCAGAGCGCCTGATATAGGCGAGCGACTGTGGCAAAACCAGAAGACGCGCGGAAGAATTGTGCCGGCGCGACCGGCGCCGGCGGCAAGCCGCCCGCCCGCTCGCCTTGACGACGCGGCGATTTCCGCCCAATTGTCGCAGACACGACCGAAAGGGTACAACGCATTGACCTTGCTTTCTTCTTCCGCCGAGAGCCTGCTGGCGGCGATCACCGAAAGGCGCGCGCGCGCCGGGGTGATCGGGCTCGGCTATGTCGGCCTGCCGCTGGCGATCACGATTGCGCGAAACGGTTTTGACGTCACCGGCTTCGACATCGACCCCGCGAAGATCGTGGCCCTCGACGCCCACGCCTCCTACATCGACGCGGTGCCCGATGCGGCGCTGAAGGCGGAGAGCGAGGCGGGGCGGTTCCGTTCCACCACCGACTTCGCAAGGCTCGCCGGCTGCGACGTGATCGTGATCTGCGTGCCCACGCCGCTGACGAAGCAGCGCGAGCCGGACATGTCTTACGTGGTGCGCACCGCCGAGGCCGTGGCCGCGACGCTGCGGCCGGGGCAGCTCGTCGTGCTGGAATCGACCACCTGGCCGGGGACGACGGACGAACTGGTGCGGCCGATCCTGGAGCGCGGCGGACTGCGCTCCGGCACCGACTTCTTCCTGGGCTTCTCGCCCGAGCGCGAGGATCCCGGCAACCGCGACTTCGACACCGCGACGATCCCGAAGGTGGTGGCGGGCGCGGGCGAGGCGGCCTCGGCGCTGATGCAGGCCTTCTACGGGGCGGTGGTGAAGGCGGTGGTGCCGGTCTCCTCGAATGCGACCGCCGAGGCGGTGAAGCTCACCGAAAACGTCTTCCGCGCCGTCAACATCGCCCTCGTCAACGAGCTGAAGGTGCTCTACGACGCGATGGGCATCGACATCTGGGAGGTGGTCGACGCGGCCAAGACCAAGCCGTTCGGCTACATGCCCTTCTATCCCGGCCCCGGTCTCGGCGGCCACTGCATCCCGATCGATCCGTTCTACCTCACCTGGAAATCGCGCGAGTTCGAACTGCCGACCCGCTTCATCGAGCTCGCCGGCGAGATCAACGCGGCGATGCCGCGCCATGTGGTCGGGCGGCTCGCCGAAGCCCTCGACATGCGGCTCGGCAAGGCGCTGAGCCGCTCGCGCGTCCTCGTCATCGGGCTCGCCTACAAGAAGAACGTGCCCGACATCCGCGAGAGCCCGTCCCTGAAGCTGATCGAGCTGATCCTGGAGCGCAACGGGACGGTGGACTATCACGACCCCTATGTCGCCGAAGTGCCGCGCACCCGCGAATACATGGCGCTGAAGGGCCGCCGCTCGGTGCCGCTCGACGAGCAGACCGTGCGCGGCTACGACGCGGTGCTGGTCTCCACCGACCACGACGCGATCGACTATGCCGCACTCGCCGGCTGGACGCCGCTCGTCGTCGACACCCGCAACGCCTTTGCCCGCCGCGGCATCGACGGCGACAACATCGTCAAGGCCTAGGGTCAGGACCTATTAAATTCATCCATTCTGCGAGACGGATTTCGCGTCTGGCTAGAAGGAAAGGTGCAGGAAATGCTCATCATTTTCAAATCTTTCCGACGCCGTCCAGGCGCGAAATCCGTCTCGCCCGGAGGGTTCGGCTCCATGGGCCGCCTGATCGGAAGCAATGCTCGACAAGGCTAAAAGCCTTGCCTTGCGCTTGCTCCCTTCCATCCAATCCCATGGAGCCGAACAGAATGGCTGAATTTAATATGTCCTGACCCTAGCCAGAAGAGCAAGGAAAACCGATGAGCCGTCTCGACAGCTTCATCCGCCGCCTGACGGCCCAGCGCGACGTCCTCAACCACATCTGCGCGCGGATGGAGCTGCCCGCCGACGGGCCGATCATGGAGATCGGGCTCGGCAACGGCCGCACCTTCGACCACCTGCGCGAACATTTCCCCGACCGCCGCATCGTCGCCTTCGACCGCGCCTGCGGCGCGCATGCCTCCTCCGTGCCCGAGGCGAACGACCTGGTGCTGGGCGAGATCTGCGAGACCGGCCGGGCCTTCCAGACCGGGACGGCGGCGCTGGTGCACGCCGATATCGGCACCGGCTACCCGGAGAAGGACGCGCTGACGCTGACCTGGCTGCCGCAGATGGTCTCGGGCATGCTGGCGAGCGGCGGCATCGCCGTCAGCGGCCTGCCGCTCGACGAGCCGACGCTGCAGCCGCTCGAGGTGCCCGAAAGCGTGCCGCGGGAGCGGTATTTTCTCTATCGGAAAGTCTGAGCCGGGGCGCCCGGACGACGCCCCGCCTGCGGCCTGTTCGCGCTACCGGCAGCTGTTGTCCCGCTCGCAGACGCGCTGCGACGGGCGGCTGTCGCTGTCGCGTGACGGCGGCTTGCGGTCGTCGGGCCGGTCGTTGCGCTGCGGGCGCTTGTCGACGTTCTGCTGCCGGTCGCGATCCCGGTCATTGTCGCGGTCGCGGTTCCGGTCATTGTCGCGGTCCCTGTCGCGATCCCTGTCCCGATCCCGGTCCCTGTCGCGATCGTTGTCGCGGCTGCGGTCCCGATCCCAGTCCCGCTCCCGCTCCCGCTCCCTGTTTCTTTCGCGGTCCGATATCCGCTGGTCGTACCGGTCGTCGCCGCGGTCGCGGTAGTCGTGGCGGTCGCGGTCGTAGCGCGGCTCCACCACCCGGTAGCGCGGCCGGCTCGTCTCGTAATAGCCGCCGTCGTAGTAGCTCCCGCCATGGTAGCCGCCGTCGTAGTAGCCGCCGGAGGGGCCGGAGGTCTCGCAGCCGGCAAGCGACAGGCTCAGCAGCCCGATCATCGGGAGGAGAAGCGTTTGTGGGCGAATCATGGGGTACCTCGCATGTGGAATCGGTGGTCACAGACCACAGAAGTGTGGCGCGGTACAGACGGGGACGAACCGGAACGTCCGGCGCGCACGGCCCCGGGGACGGCGTTTCCGGCCGCGACCCGGGGCAACCGTAGATTCGGGTATCATACACCGCCGCAATTTACGGGCATCGGCGGTGGCGGCTATTTTGCCGCCGGCTGGGCGTTTCCGTGGAATATTCCAAGGGGAGATGGACGATGCGCGACCGATTGCACGGGCATATCGCATGTGCGCTGGGCCTGGCCCTGTTCTCTTTGACGAGTTCGGCCGGCGCGGCGGAAATCCAGACATCCGGTACGCCGGGCTCGCCCGCGGCCACCACGACGATCGACGGGGCGCAACTGCCGCCCGCCGATCCGCCGTTCGGCGGCCTCATTGAGGATGACGCCCTGACCTCGAAGGCGTGGTGGGCGCCGCGCATCGTGCCGCCCCGCGGTGCGCCGAACATTCTTCTGATCATCACCGACGATGCCGGCTTCGGCGTGCCCAGCACCTTCGGCGGCGTCATTCCGACGCCGACGATGGATCGCATCGCGAGAGACGGCCTGCGCTACAACAACATCCATTCGACCGCGCTCTGCTCGCCGTCGCGGGCGGCGCTGATCACCGGCCGCAACCATCATTCGGCCGGCTTCGGCGTGATCTCCGAGCAGGCGACGGGCTTTCCCGGCTACAACAGCATCATCGCCAAGGACAAGGCGACGATCGGCCGGACGCTGCTGGAGAATGGCTATGCGACGGCCTGGTTCGGCAAGGACCACAACACGCCGGCCTTTTCGGCGAGCTCCGTCGGTCCCTTCGACCAGTGGCCGCTCGGCATGGGGTTCGAATATTTCTACGGTTTCGTCGGCGGCGACGCCAACCAGTGGCAGCCGAACCTCTACCGCAACACCACCCAGATCTACCCGTTCGAGGGCGATCCCGGCTGGAACCTCGTCACCGGCATGGCCGACGACGCGATCGCCTATCTCAACCGCCTGAACCAGACGGTGCCGGACAAGCCGTTCTTCGTGAAGTACGCCCCCGGCGCCACCCATGCGCCGCATCACCCGACGAGGGAATGGGTCGACAAAATCAGCGCCATGCACCTCTTCGACGCGGGCTGGAACAAGCTGCGCGAGACGATCTTCGCCAACCAGAAGAAGCTCGGCGTCGTTCCCGAAGGCACGCAGCTCGAGCCCTGGCCGACCGGCATCCTGCCGAACTGGGACGACGTGTCGGAAGAGGACCGGAAGCTCTTCATCCGGCAGGCCGAGGTCTTCGCCGCCTATGCCGCCTACAGCGACCACGAGATCGGCCGCGTCGTGCAGGCGATCGAGGACATGGGCAAGCTGGACGACACGCTGATCATCTACATCAACGGCGACAACGGGACGAGTGCGGAGGGCGGCCCGCTCGGCACCCCCAACGAGGTCGCATTCTTCAACGGCATCAACAAGATGCCGACCGCGGTGCAGATGCAGTGGTACGACGCCTGGGGCACGGAGCAGACCTACAACCACATGTCCGCCGGCTGGTCCTGGGCCTTCGACACGCCGTTCACATGGTTCAAGCAGAATGCCTCGCGGCTCGGCGGCATCCGCCAGAACATGGCGATCTCCTGGCCGGCCCGCATCACCGACAAGGGCGGCCTGCGCCAGCAGTTCGCCCATTTCATCGACATCGTGCCGACGATCCTGGAGGTGACCGGGATTGCGGCCCCGGACATGGTGGACGGCATCAAGCAGGCGCCGATCGAGGGCACCAGCCTCGCCTACACCTTCGATGCGCAGAACGCCGCCGCACCCTCCCGCCACAAGACCCAGTACTTCGAGATGCTCGGCCAGTGGGCGCTCTACGACGACGGCTGGCTGTTGAGCACCAAGGTGAACCGCGCCCCCTGGGAGGCCTTCGGCCCGGCCAACACCGACCCGCTGAACAACCAGGTGCTCGAACTCTACGACCTGACGACGGACTTCAGCCAGTCGCAGAACGTCGCCGACAAGAACCCCGACAAGGTCGCGCAGATGAAGCAGGCCTTCGTCGCGGAGGCGAGGAAATACCAGGTCTTTCCGATGGATGCCTCGGTCGGCGCGCGCATCGTCGCGCCGCGGCCGAACATCACCGCGGGGCGGACCGAGTTCACCTACACCGTGCCGATGGTGGGGCTGCCGCAGGGCGATTCGCCGGCGATCCTCAACGCCTCCTACACGATCACCGCCGACATCGAGGTGCCGGACGGCGGCGGGGAGGGGATGATCCTCACCTCGGGCGGCCGCTTCGCGGGCTACGGCTTCTATCTCCTGAAGGGCAGGCCGGTGTTCCTGTGGAACCTCGTCGACCTGAAGCGCGTCCGCTGGGAGGGACCGGTGCTGGCGCCCGGACGCCATACGCTGGAGTTCGACTTCAAATATGACGGCCTCGGCGTGGGCACCCTTGCCTTCAACGACATGAGCGGCCTCGGCCGGTCGGGGACCGGTGTCTTGAAGGTGGATGGCACGGCGGTCGATACGCAGGAGATGAAGCAGACCCTGCCGATGATCCTGCAATGGGACGAGAGCTTCGACATCGGCTCGGACACGCTGACCGGCGTCAACGACGCCGACTACCAGCCGCCGTTCGCCCTGACGGCGAAGCTCAACCGGCTGACGCTGACGGTGGACCGGCCGCAGCTGTCGCAGGACGACATCAAGAAGCTGCAGAACGCCGAGGCGATCGCCGTCGACGGCAACCCGATCCAGCACATCCAGCCCGCGCCGCACTGAGGGCGTACGGTTGCCGGAGCCGAAACGGTTCGGCGTCGGCGAATGCGGGGAGGGCGGGATGCCGGCGCCCTCCCGCCGGGCCGCATCCTGCCGGAAGGGCGAAGGCGGCCGTCGCGCGGGCCGCCGCTTACGCCTTCTCCGCCTCGAGGACGAAGCGCCGGCTCTCCTCCTCGGAGATCAGGTAGACGCGCAGCGGCGCGGTGCGGCCGCGGATCGCGATTTCGTCGTGGCGGAGGCCGTCGGTCGCAACGCCGGACCGGGCGAGCGCGCGCTCGGAGACGGCGATGGCGACGTCGTGCTCCTTGGCGGTCGTCTCCAGCCGGCTTGCGACGTTGACCGTGTCGCCGACCGCGGTCAGGTTCTTGGTAGTGCCGTAGCCCATCACACCGACGACGCTCGGGCCGGCATGGACGCCGACGGCGACCCGGAGGCGGACGGCGAAATCCTGCCCCAGTTCGGTATTCAGATGGGCGATGTCGCGCACGATGGCGGCGGCGGCGGCAAGCGCCTGGCGGGCGCCCCGGTCGCGGCTTCCCTCATCGCCGCCTGCCCGGTCCCGGTCTCCCTTGTCCCGGTCTCCCTGGTCGCGGCCGCCGCCGAGCCCGAACAGCGCCATGGCGCCGTCGCCGATGAACTTGTCGAGCCGGCCGCCGGCCTGTTCCACAGCCTGGCCGACGATGGCGAAGTAGCGGTTCAGCAGGAACACCACGTCATAGGGTAGGCGCGCCTCCGACAGGTCGGTGAAGTTGCGGAGATCGCAGAAGAGAACGGCGATCTCCTCCTCGCGGCCGGGCCGGACCGGTTCCGTCGCGACCGGCAGGGCCGTGTCCGGGTTGGGCGCCATCAGCAGCGCCACGCTGACATCGCCTTGCGGATGCAGCTGGCAGCCGAGCCGGACGTCGCCGTCGGCATGGATGCGCATGAGCGTGGCCGCCTCGATCGAACCGGGCGGGGGCAGGGGGGATGCGGTTTGCAGGATGCGTACGCGGCAGGTGGAGCAGCGTCCCCTGCCGCCGCAGACCGAATAGTGCGGCACGCCGCCCTGGCGGCTGGCCTCCAGCAGGCTGAGGCCGCGGGGGGCGCGGACGAGCGCGCCGTTGGAATAGCGGATGGTGATCTGCGACGCCCGCTCGGCCAGCGTCCTGAGGCGGCGCGCTGTGAGCACGAGCGCGATCGCGCCGGCAAAGGCGAGATAGAAGCCGAGCTTGATCCGGCCCATCGTCTCGGTGACGGCGGCCTGGTCGATCGGCGGCCGCCGCGCGCCGAGCGCCTGCGCCTGGGCCGGATCCATCTGCGGCGCGGTGTCTGCCATGTGCGCCAGCATGCGGCCGGTGTCGGCGAAGCCGAGCAGCGCCAGCACCGGCACGAGAACCGCGACGGCGAGAAGGTAGGGGGAGGCGCTCGCATACCAGCTGCGGAAGCGCAGCCAGAAATAGACGCCGATGCAGCCATGCGCCCAGATCACCAGGAGGGCGACCGACTGGCGCAGGCCCGAGAGCGGATTGACCACCCACAGGCTGCGCACGACCATGCGGTAGTCGACGACGATGCCGAACAGCGGCTGCGACAGCCGTGCCGGGACGACGTGCTCGATGATCAGGAAGGGGATCAGCAGGCCGAGCGCGGTCTGCGCCGCCTCGCGTGCCGGCATGCGCAGCGTCCGCCGCCGGTAGAGCGAGCGCAGCACCAGCGCGACATGGACGAAAAGGGCGCCGAAGAGCAGCAGCGTGCCGGCGGGGTTGCGCCAGAGAAGGGCGAACAGCCGGCCGGTCCGCTCGGCTGTGTCGAGCGAGACGAGCAGCAGCGCATGATTGAAGAGATGCATCGCCACGAAGACGAGCATGACGAGGCCGGCGCCGAGCCTGAGCCGCTGCAGGAACCGTTCGGAGGAAAGCGCCGCGATGGCCTGATGCATGGTCGGTCCTGCGGGGTTTCCGGTTCGGTCCCGGCGTCGGTGGCGAGATGAAGTCCGGCGGCGATCCGTGCTGCCGCAATGAAGCGATAGCAAGCCACGCGGTCGCGCGAAAGGGTGCATATCGTTGACGCTGAGTCGCCGATACGGGGTCTTGGCTGCTTGCGGAAGCGGCGGGCGGTGTCGGGAGGCCGCGCGGCGATCCTGATGGCGCAAGAAGGGCGCGCCCGCCGAGACGAAACTGGCCTTGCGGGCTGGAGAAAGGTGGAGCGAGCCTTATGTCACCGGAAAGAGGTGAGCGCGGAGGACCCTGCGATGGCGAAGAACACGATCTGCCTGTGGTACAACAAGGACGCCGAGGATGCCGCGCGCTTCTATGCGGCGACCTTTCCCGACAGCGCCGTGGGCGCGGTGATCCGGGCGCCGGGAGACTATCCGTCCGGGCAGCAGGGCGACGTGCTGGTGGTGGAGTTCATGGTCGCGGGCATTCCCTGCATCGGCCTCAACGGTGGCGCCGCCTTCCAGCACAACGAGGCCTTTTCGTTCCAGATTGCCACCGACGACCAGGAGGAGACCGACCGCTACTGGAACGCGATCGTCGGCAACGGCGGCCGGGAAAGCGACTGCGGCTGGTGCAAGGACAAATGGGGCGTGTCCTGGCAGATCACGCCGCGCGTCCTGACCGAGGCGCTTGCGGCCGGCGGCGGCGAGGCCAAGCGCGCCTTCGAGGCAATGATGACCATGCGCAAGATCGACGTCGCGGCAATCGAGGCGGCGCGGCGCGGCTGAAAGGCCGACTGCGTTGGGCGGACGTTGCCCGAGCCGTTGAGGCGTGGACGGAAGGACGGATCCTCCGCGGCCAAGCATGATTCAAATCGTGCATGCCTTGGGGCCTGCGCTCTCTGAATCCAGTGCGCGACGTCGGCGGCGGAGGTCCGTCAGGAACGGCGGGCGGAATGCGTGGCCGGGTGGTAGTAGTCGGCGTACCAGTCGACGAAGTCCTTCACGCCGGTGGCAAGCGGTGTCGCCGGCTTGTAGCCCGTGAGCGCGAAGAGCAGGTCGGGGCTGGCGAAGGTGCGCGGCGCCTCGCCGGGCTGCATCGGCAAGAGCTTCGTCTTCGCCTTCTTTCCGAGTGCCGTTTCCAGCGTGGAGACGAAATCGGTGAGCCCGACCGGGTTGCCGCCGCCGATGTTGACGATCCGGAAGGGCGCCTGGCGGGAGAGCGTGTCGAGGCCGGCGGGCGACGCCACGCGGTTCTCCTCGGAGGGCGCCACCGCCGACAGCTTCATCATCGCTTCGACGAGGTCCTCGATATAGGTGAAGTCGCGGCTCATCCGGCCCTCGCCGTAGAGCTCGATCTCCTCATTGTCGAGGATGGCGCGGGTGAACTTGAACAGCGCCATGTCCGGCCGGCCCCAGGAGCCGTAGACTGTGAAGAAGCGGAAGGTGGTGGTCGGCAGGTCGTAGAGATGGGCGTAGCTGTGCGCCATCACCTCCATCGCCTTCTTGCTGGCGCCGTAGATCGTCAGCGGCTCGTCGGTGCGGTCACCCTCGCGGAAGGGGATCGTGTCGCTGGCGCCGTAGACGGAGGAGGAGGAGGCGAGCATCAGGTGGCGCGGCCTGACCGCGCGCGCCGCCTCGAGGATGTTCCAGGTGCCGAGGATGTTGGACTCGACGTAGGACTTCGGCTCCTCCAGGCTGTAGCGCACGCCGGCCTGGGCGGCCAGATGCACGATGACGTCCGGCGCGGCACTCTCCAGCGCCCGGCGCACGCCGGCCTGGTCCTCGAGCATCACCTTGTGGAAGCGGTAGGCCGGGAACTGCACCAGCCCGGCATTGCGCGCCTCTTTCAGGGCAACGTCGTAATAGGGGGTCATACCGTCCAGGCCGACGACCTCGTGACCTTGCTCCAGCAGGCGCCGGGCAAGGTGGAAGCCGATGAAGCCGGCCGCGCCGGTGATGAAATAGCGCATGCCTCAGATCCTGTCGCCGCTCCGGCCGATGCCGACATATTCGAAGCCGTAGCGCCGCACTTCCTGCGGCGGGTAGACGTTGCGCAGGTCGATCAGATTGGGCGCCTTCATGGTGGAATGCAGCTTGCGGAAATCGAGCGCGCGGAACTCGTCCCACTCGGTGACGAGCACGATCGCCTCGGCGCCGGCTGCGATCGCGTAAGGATCGGCGCCGAACTCGACGTCGGAGAGCAGCGCGCGGGCGCCCTCCATGCCCTCGGGATCGAAGGCTGCGATCTGCGCGCCGTGATCCTGCAGCGCCTGGATGATGGTGAGCGCCGGGGCGTCGCGCAGGTCGTCGGTGTTCGGCTTGAAGGTCAGGCCGAGGACGGCGATCTTCTTGCCGCGCACCGAGCCGCCGCAGGCGGCGATGACCTTGCGGGCCATGGCGCGCTTGCGGTTGTCGTTGATGGCGACGGTGGTCTCGATCAGCCGCATCGGGCTGTCGGCGTCGGACGCGGTCTTGACCAGCGCCAGCGTGTCCTTGGGGAAGCACGAGCCGCCGTAGCCGGGGCCGGCATGCAGGAACTTGTCGCCGATGCGCTTGTCGTAGCCGATGCCCTTGGCGACCTTCTGCACGTCGGCGCCGAGGCGCTCGCAGAGGTCGGCGATCTCGTTGATGAAGGTGATCTTCATGGCGAGGAAGGCGTTGGCGGCGTACTTGATGAGTTCCGAGGTGCGGCGCTCGCAGAAGAACAGCGGTCCCTCGTTCAGGTGCAGCGGCCGGTAGACCTCGGTCATGACTTCGATGGCGCGCGGCTCGTCGGTGCCGACGACGATGCGGTCCGGACGCTTGAAGTCGCCGATCGCCGCACCCTCGCGCAGGAATTCCGGATTGGAGACGACCGAGAAATCGGCGTTCGGATTGGTCTCGCGGATGATGTTCTCGACCTCGTCGCCGGTGCCGACCGGCACGGTCGACTTGGTGACGATGACGGTGTAGCCGTCGACGGCCTTGGCGATCTGGCGGGCGGCGGCATAGACATAGGTGAGGTCGGCATGGCCGTCGCCGCGGCGCGACGGCGTGCCGACGGCGATGAAGACGACGTCGGCCCAGGCGACCGCCTGCTCCAGATCGGTGGTGAAGTTCAGCCGGCCGGCCTCGACGTTCGACTTGACGAGTTCCTGCAAGCCCGGCTCGTAGATCGGGATGTCGCCCTTGCGCAGCGCCTCGATCTTCTCGGCCACGTTGTCGACGCAGACGACGTCATGGCCGAAGTCCGCAAAGCAAACACCCGAAACAAGGCCGACATAGCCGGCGCCAATCATCACTATCCGCATGTGAGTTCCATCGTCTGGTCTGGTTCCGCAAGCAGCGGTCGAAAGAAAAGTACCGGCGGTCCGGCGGCTCGGATCGAACTTCTAGTCATCCGGCGACAGAAAGAAAGTCATTTTTTGAGGAAGGCGGCGGTTGTTCGCCAAAGGTTGCCGCTCCCGGCGGCCGTTTTCAATGCGTCGTGCCCTTTCCGCCCCGGTCGGTTCCGGTTTCACTGCCGGGGGCCGGCCTCGGCGCCACGTTGCCCCAGGCGATCTCGACCATGTGGTGCACCGTATCGGCTTCGGCGGCGGCGAAATAGACCGACGTCCAGCCCTTGTGGCCCCAGCCGCCGGGCACGGCGGCGCACAGGCCCGGCTCCGTCTCCGTCAGCATCGCCTGCTGGCCGCGCGTCAGCTTGATGACGGCGCGCCCGGGCTCCGGCAGGGCGAGGAAGATGCGCCCGCCCACCCGGAAGTCGCGCTTGCCGAAATGGGCACTTTCCTCCGCGCCCGGCATCGCCAGCGCCATCTGGACCAGATCTTCGGACGTCATGATGAAAAATAGCACGGAACGGCCGGCGCAGAAAGCAGCCGGCGCGGGGCGGGCGGGCGAAGTGAAAAAGGAGCTCCATCGAGGTAGAAGAATAAGCCTGGTTGTATACTTCGTTATCATTTCAATGATAAGAGGAAACCATGGATTTGAGGGCTTTGATTGGGGCAAAGAAATCCTCGGTTAAGCACGGGGGTTGGAAGCAAGGGGAGATACCCCGTGCCCAATGGCCGTCGCGTAAAGCCAAATCAAAATTCTATAAGTGGGGTCCTCTCTACCGCTGGCATATAATCACGTTCTCCGCGCTGGGAAATGAGTGCCGCGTGCTGGTCTTGCTCAACGAGGCCAAGCAAATATTCAGGGCGTCCCTCGGAGTCACCTCTGCAGGGGAAACGACGATCCTTTGCGACTATGAGTTCCATGCATCGGAACCGGGCTGGCACTGTCATGCCCGCTGCGGTGACCTCCATACGATCAATGTTTGGACAAATCGCTTTGGAGCTATTCGTCTGCCTAGAAGTGGGAGTAAACATAGGCGTATAGAGTTTAAGTTCGGAAAGAGCGATCTTTCGCCTGCATCCGCATTTAACTGTGCGGTGAAGGTGTTTGGAATCGACAAGAGGGACGGCGAGCTATGAAGGCTGACCTCTGCAGAGCCTTCTGCGACGACATTACTGTCACCAATGTTCCGGCGGGCTTGGCGGTCGGCACCGCGTTTAGACGTGACGACGGTGATCGCATTTCATTCTATATCCTTCAAGCGGACGATGGCCGTTATCGTCTTGAGGATGATGGCGCCACAATACCGCTTCTAGAAGGTGCCGGGGTTGATTTCGAGACCGAAACGCGTCGAAGGGCATTAGACAGCCTCTTGGCGGGCGTCGATGCATACTTCGATTCCGAGGAAGCCACGATCAAGACAAACCCGTTTCCAGTCTACGAAGTTGCAACCCGTGCACTGAATTTTGTAAGTGTAATGATCAGAATGAATGATTTTCTCCTGCTGACCCAAGAGAAGGTCATCTCGACGTTTCGCGAAGATGCTGCCCAAGCAATACGGTTGGGGGTGGGAGATCACGCCCAAATTAGAGAAGGCGAGGCCGTCAACGCTCGCTTATCTGAGGTGAAGCCTGACATGATCGTTGAGGCGAAGGACCGCCCACCTGTCGCGATCTTCTTTGGCAATTCGCCCGGTCGCGTGCATGATGCAATTTTCTTGCACCAGACAGCAGCGTATGAGGTCAAGCAGGACATATCGGTTATTGCTTTGCTGGAGCAGGACAATTCTGTTCCTATCGAACTACGGAGACGCGCAACCAACCGTCTGACAACTGTTCCGGTCTTCAGGCAAGATGAAGATGCAGCGGTGGCACGCATCGTGCGTGAGGCCCTTGGGAGCAGATGATATCCTATAGGATGGTGTTCGATTGACACATTTCAACGTCCCAGTACTGCGCATAAAATCTAGGAAAATAATCCTTGACGGCGTGACGGTGGTTTGATAGGGTTCGGCTACGGTCGGAAAAGTGCGGGCGGAGCGATCCCCCGGATGTCCGGTTGCCGCGGCAGGTCCCGGTGGAAGCGAGATCGCTATCGGGAAACGCGCAGGCATCAAAGCGTTCCCGTGACACGGACGTTTCACCGAACCGGTGGAATGGCCGGGGCGAACGAGGCCGGACCCCATCAAGCGGCGATATCCGCCCGCCGGCCGCCGGCCCGTATTCGGGCCAGGGAATTCAGTAGGCAGATTTTTTGACAGCAGACGCAAGGCGCCCGTCCGGTTCGGATCGCGGCGCCTTTTTCGTGCGGGGCTTGCCATGACGGATTGCGACGATGTGGATCTGCGGCTGTTCGGGGCGGGCGAGCCTGCCTGCGACGGGCCTGCCGCGCCGGACCCGGACGGGGCGATGGCGGCGATCGTCTTGGACCTGAAGTCGGAGGCGGACGGCGATCCGCTCGACGACATGCAGGCGATGCTCTCCCAGATGACGAAGGAGCTGCGCGAGCGCTTCCAGCGCTTCCAGAGCCAGCGCCGTTCCGCCGAGCAGGCGGCGGCGGAGGCCGACGACGAGGCCGGGCGCAAGCTCGGCCAGGCCGACGCCAAGGCTGCGATCGAGGCGGTGTCGCTGATCGTGCGCACGCTGGAGAAGATCGACAGCCTGCAGCGGACGATCCTGAGCGAGCGGCGCGATGCCGCCGAGCTCGCCGGCGAAGCCGCCGACTTCGACGCGGTCGTCGCCGAGTTCGACCGGCGGGTGGAGGCGAAGGCGAAGGCCTATCTCGAGCGATGGAAGGCGGACCATGAAGCGAACGCGCGGCGGGCGGCCGACGGCGGGGCCCCGGGCGACCGGGCGAGCGACCGGATGGACGACGGGGCGGGGGACCGGGTCGACGACAGCGCGGTGGACGGCGGGAACGGGCCGTGACGACCGGCTGCTGGCGAAGAAGATCGAGCGGAAACTGCAGAAGGCGGCCGACCGCATGGCGAAGGAGGCGGGCCTGAGCCGCAAGCGACACGAAGCGGCCGTCGCGGCTGCGCTCGGATGCGTGGATGCGCTGGAACGGCGGATCGGCCAGGGCCCGGGCGGTGCGCCGGACGGGGCCGGCGGCGATGGGCGGTCTGTGACGGTCTCCACGCCGGCGTCTGTCGTCGAGGACGGCGCTGCCCCTCATCCGCCTGCCGGCACCTTCTCCCCGCAGGCGGGGAGAAGGGAGCAGGTGGCGGGGGCGGTGCTGACACTCGGCGGGCGGCAGATCGGCGGCGAGCGGCTCGGCCGCGCGTTCCGGCTCTGGGCGCTGGAGCGGCATCCGGCCCAGGAGGCGCCGAAGGGCGACTGGCGGGTGTGGCTGCTGATGGGCGGCCGCGGATCGGGAAAGACGCGGGCCGGCGCCGAATGGGTGCACGACATCGCCCGCCGCACGGCCCGGCTGCGGATCGCGCTGGTGGCCGAGACTTTGGGCGACGCGCGCGAGGTGATGATCGACGGCGTGTCCGGCATCTGCCGGATCGCCCGCGCGGAGCGTCCGGAATTCGAGGCCTCGCGGCGCCGGCTCGTTTGGCCGAACGGGACGATCGCACAGATCTTCTCCTCCGAGGATCCCGAGAGCCTGCGCGGGCCGCAGTTTCATCTCGCCTGGTGCGACGAGCTCGGCAAGTGGCGGCATGCGCAGGAGACCTGGGACATGCTGCAGTTCGGCCTCAGGCTGGGCGAGCATCCGCGCGCGCTGGTGACGACGACGCCGCGGGCGATCCCGCTGCTGCGGGCGCTGGCCGCCGACAGGGCGACCGCGCTCGAGCGCATCCGCACGGCCGACAATGCGAAGAACCTTTCCGCCGGCTTCATCGACGCGCTGACCGAGCGCTACGGCGGCACGCGGCTCGGCCGGCAGGAGCTGGACGGCGAACTGATCACCGACCGCGAGGACGCGCTCTGGAGCCGGGAACGGCTGGAGGCGGTGCGCCAGCGGTTCGCCGCCGCCCAGTCCGGCCCGCTGTCGCGCATCGTCGTGGCGGTCGATCCGCCGGCTGCGGCCTCCGCCCGGTCCTGTTGCGGCATCGTCGTCGCGGGGCTGGATGCGGCCGGGCGGGCGGTGGTGCTGGCCGACCGCTCCGTCACCGGCGCGAGCCCGGCCGGCTGGGCCGGCGCGGTGGTGCAGGCCTTCCGCCGCTTCGACGCCGACCGGGTCGTGGCCGAGGTGAACCAGGGCGGCGACATGGTGGGCGCGATGCTGCGCAGCATCGATGCCGACCTGCCGGTGACGACGGTGCGGGCGACGCGCGGCAAGTTCCTGCGCGCCGAGCCGGTGGCGGCCCTCTACGAGCAGGGCCGGGTGCTGCATGCCGGCGCCTTTCCGGAGCTGGAGGACCAGATGTGCGACTTCGGCCCGGACGGGCTGTCTTCCGGCCGCTCGCCCGACCGGCTCGACGCGCTCGTCTGGGCGCTGACGGCGCTCGTCCTCGACCGGCGCGGCGAGCCGCGGGTGAGGGGAATCTGAGCCCATCGCGCAAGTTTTTGGTGTGTGCATTAGCGATTTGTGATTTACTGGAGCAGCGCCGCGGGGCGCGCCCTTGGACATTGCGGATGCGCGGTTTTCGCGCCTTGCAGGGTGGATGCGGCAGACGCGTCCGGCCCTAATGTCGTTGCACGCCTTTCGGATCGAACGCGGATGGAGGGGTGACATGGTGGCGATCAACAGGAAGTCTTTCTTCGACTACGTGCGCGGGCATCTCTTCGACGGTTCGCTGAAGCAGGCGCAGGTCGACGGGCTGACGGCGATCCTCGACAAATGGGAAGGCGAGATGGCGGACGCGGACGACCGCTGGCTGGCCTACATGCTGGCCACGGCCCATCACGAGACCGGGCGGACGATGCAGCCGGTGCGCGAGACCTTTGCCAGGAGCGACGACCGGGCGATCGCGATCCTCGAACGCGCCTTCCGGGCGGGGCGGCTGCCCTGGGTCAGCACGCCCTACTGGCGCAAGGACGCCGACGGCAAGAGCTGGCTGGGGCGCGGCCTCGTCCAGCTGACCCACAAGGCGAACTACGTGAAGATGGCGCGTGCGACGGGGCTCGACCTCGTCGGCCGGCCGGAACTGGCGATGGACCTGAAGACCGCCGTCGACATCCTCTTCTACGGCATGATCCACGGCTCCTTCACCGGCAGGAAGCTCTCGGACTACTTCGCCGGCCGCAAGCAGGAATGGGAAAACGCCCGCCGGATCATCAACGGCGAGGACAAGAAGATGCTCGTGGCGAGCTACGCCAAGGAATACTACGCCGCGATCAGCTACACGACCGGCTGAGGCGGGACGCCGGCGCGGCGCGCGGGGCGGAGATGAGCAGGGGCGGCTTCGCGCGGGAGTGCGCGGGACGGGCTGCACGCACCGGAGCGCGCGGGCCGGAACATGCAGGTCGGAATGGGCAGAACGGGATGTGCGGGACGGGAGTGCGCGGGACGGGCTGCACGGGACACGATGCGCGGGACGGCTGCACGGGACAGACCGAACGGGACAGAGCTTGCAGAGCGACGGCGCGGCGGTGGCCATTCACCCCCGTCATGCCGGACTTGATCCGGCATCCAGTCGCGCAAGTCCTTGCGCGCAAGAGGAATCTTTCGCGCCGCGGACGCGGCGCGGCTGGATCCCGGCTCGGGGGCCGGGATGACGGAGGTACGGGGGGAGGCCTCGGGTCGAGGGTGGCGGCAGGGGCGGCTGCGGGCCGAACCAGCAGGGCCGGCTTTGCGCGGGAGTGCGCGGGACGGGCAGCACGGGGACGCGCGGGCGGGACGGCTGCACGGGACAGACCGAACGGGACAGAGATCACAGAGGAACGGCGGCGGTGGCCTTCTGCCCCCGTCATGCCGGACTTGATCCGGCATCCAGGGCGCGCAAGTCCTTGCGCGCGAGGGGATTCTTTCGCGCCGCGGACGCGGCGCGGCTGGATCCCGGCTCGGGGGCCGGGATGACGGAGGTATGGGGGGATGCCTCGCGTCGAGGGTGGCCGCGGGGGGTGGGGCCGGCTCGGAACGAGCAGGGCCGGCTTCGCGCGGGAGTGCGCGGGACGGGCTGCACGCACCGGAGCGCGCGGACCGGAACATGCAGCGCGGGATGCGCGGAACGGGACGTGCGGGACGGGCAGCACGGGGACGCGCGGGCGGGACGGCTACACGGGACAGACCGAACGGGACAGAGATCACAGAGCGACGGCGCGGCGGTGGCCATTCACCCCCGTCATGCCGGACTTGATCCGGCATCCAGGGCGCGCACATCGTTGCGCGCGAGGGGATTCTTTCGCGCCGCGGATGCGGCGCGGCTGGATCCCGGCTCGGGGCCGGGATGACGGAGGTACGGGGGGAGGCCTCGGGTCGAGGGTGGCGGCAGGGGCGGCTGCGGGCCGGCACGAGCAGGGCCGGCTTTGCGCGGGAGTGCGCGGGACGAAACGTACAAGTCGGAGCGCGCGGACCGGGACATGCAGGCCGGAATACGCGGGCCGGAACGCGCGGGATGGGATGACGGCGGCGGGGGTGCCTTGCTGCGGCGCATCGCCGATGCGCCGTGCCGGCGCCGTCGGGGTGCGCGGGGTTGTGGCGGCGGGTGGGATCAGAAAGGGACGAGGCTTCATGAAAATTCCGTTTCTTCAGGCCTGGCGGGGTGCCGGGACGATTGCTGGCGGCCTGCCCGAGACCAAGGCGGGCGGGTTCGTGACGCTGACGGCGGAGGGGCGGGCGCGCTGGACGGCCCGCAGCTACGCAGCCCTCGCCCGCGAGGGCTTCATGCGCAACCCGGTGGCGCACCGGGCGGTGCGAATGATCGCCGAGGCCGCGGCCGCCGTGCCCTGGCTGGTCTACGAGGGCGAGGACGAGCTGGCCGACGATGCCGTCATGGGGCTGCTGGCGCGGCCGAACGCGCGCATGGGCGGCAACGAATTCTTCGAGGCGCTCTACGGCCACCTGCAGATCTCCGGCAATGCCTTCGTCGAGGGCGTGCGGATCGGCGGCCGCCTGCGCGAGTTGCACCTGTTGCGGCCGGACCGGGTGCGGGTGATCGAGGGGCGCGACGGCTGGCCGGAGGCCTACGAATACCGGGCGGGCGCCCATGTCCGGCGCTACCCGACCGCCGACGGCGGGGGAGACGGGGCGGCCTTCGGCGGGACGGCGGCGGACGGGGTGCCGGCGGGGGCCGGGGCGGGGGCTGGAGCGGGGGCTGCGGTGCTGCACCTGCGGCTGTTCCACCCGCTCGACGACCATCTGGGCTTCGCGCCGCTGGAGGCGGCTTCCGTGGCGCTCGACCTTTCCAACGCGGCCGCGCACTGGAACAAGGCGCTGCTCGACAATTCGGCCAGGCCCTCCGGGGCGCTGGTCTACCAGCCGAAGGACGGCGGCAATCTTTCGCCCGACCAGTACGACCGGCTGAAGGCGGAGCTCGAGGAGGGCTATTCGGGGCCGGCGCGGGCAGGCCGGCCGATGCTGCTGGAGGGCGGGCTCGACTGGAAGGCGATGGGGCTTTCGCCGCGCGAGATGGATTTCGTCGAGGCGAAGAACGGGGCGGCGCGCGACATCGCGCTCGCCTTCGGCGTGCCGCCGATGCTGATCGGCATCCCGGGGGACGCGACCTATGCCAACTACCAGGAGGCCAACCGCGCCTTCTGGCGGCTGACCGTGCTGCCGCTGATCTTCCGCACCGCGTCGGCGCTCTCCGGCTTTCTGTCGGAGGGACGGGCCGCCCCGCTCCGGCTGGCGCCCGACCTCGACCAGGTGGCGGGGCTTGCCGCCGAGCGCGGCGAACTCTGGGCGCGCGTCGGCGCGGCCGCGTTCCTCAGCGACGAGGAGAAGCGGCGGGCGGTGGGGTATTGAGGGGCAGCAGGGAATAGGCAGTAGGGAATAGGCAGTGGGCAGTGGGCAGTAGGGAGTAGGGAACCGGCGTTTGGCGCTGGGGGTGGGGAGAGCCGTGCTCCGGAGCGCCTGCGGCGAACTGGTTGCGCGTCAGGTTCCCATGGCCCCCTGTCTCTGCAGTTCACCACTCGCCACTCGCTGTCGGATAGGCAGTAGGCAGTGGGCAGTAGGCAGTAGGGAGTAGGGAGTGGGGAACCGGCGTTGGCGCTGTGGCGGGGCAGAGCCGTGCGCTGGAGCGCCTGCGGCGAACTGGCTGCGCGTCGGGTTCCCATGGCCCCTGTCTCTGCAGTTCACCACTGCCCTATTCCCTATTCCCTATTCACTACTCGCTATTCGCCATCGCACGCCCCCCACCACCTACTGCCCACTGCCCACTGCCTACTGCCTACGTCCTCGAAGGAGACTCTCCATGGCTGATTTCGGAAACGACGCGTCGCTCTGGGCGGCGCGGTGGGTGGGGTCTGCGGCGGGGGCGGCGGTGTCGCTCGTCTACATGCTGCCGAAGGGGCGGCGCGAGGCGGCCTCGCGCTTCGTCACCGGGCTCACCTGCGGGATGATCTTCGGCGGGCCGGTCGGGGTCTGGCTCGCCACCCGGCTGGAGATCGCAGCCTTCGTCTCCCGCTACGAGACCACGCTCGCCGGCTCCGCCGCCGCCAGCCTGACGGCCTGGTGGGGGCTCGGCGTTCTGATGCGCGCGGCGGAGCGGATGCAGGGAGGGGGTAGGCAGTAGGGAGCGGGCAGTAGGCAGTAGCGAGTTGGGAGCGAATAGCGAGTAGCGAATAGGGACTAGGGAATAGGCAGTGGGCATTAGGCAGTAGGCAGTAGCGCGGACGGAACGGCGTCCGGGGACTGCAGCATCTGCCGGCTGCGGCATTCGTTGCAGCCCGTGACCGGTGCCTGCTGCCTGCTCTTTGCTCGCATTGCGCGGATCGCTGCCGCGTGCTGGCTACCCGCACCCCGCCACCCGCACCCCGCTACTCGCTACTGCCCACTGCCTACTGCCCACTGCCCACTGCCCACTGCCTACCCCCCAACATCGGAGAACGACCATGACCTCTGACAGGCTGCCTGTCTGGCGGACGAAGAAATATGCGGATCTGACGCTTGCCGGGGTGTCCGGCGACGGGGTGTTTTCGGGCTATGCGAGCCTGTTCGGCGAGGTGGACCTCGGCAAGGACGTGCTGGCGCCCGGGGCTTTCGCCAGGTCGCTGGCAAAACGCGGGGCGGCGGGGGTGCGGATGCTCTACCAGCACGATCCGGCGGAGCCGCTCGGGCGCTGGCGGACGATCCGCGAGGACGAGCGCGGCCTCTATGTCGAGGGCGTGCTCTCGCAAGGCGTCGCCCGGGCCCGCGAGGTGCACCAGCTGATGAAGTCGGGCGCGCTCGACGGGCTCTCCATCGGCTTCCAGACGGTGCGGTCGAAGACCGACCGGCAGACCGGTGTGCGCCGGATCCTCGAGGCCGACCTCTGGGAAATCTCGATCGTGACCTTCCCGATGCTGCCGTCGGCGCGGGTCTCGAACGTGAAGAATGCGCGGTGGTTCCGCGATCACGAGACCGAGCTGGTCCGCACCATGCGGCGGGCGGCGCGGATGCTGAAGCGCTGAGGCGTGCGGCGCGTCCCGAAAAGGGGCGCCCCGCACGGCTCTGCCGATTGTCCCCACGCATGCCTCTCCCTGGACCTGTTTGCGGCCCGGGGAGACATGCCCAGCCAAGGAAGACGCAATGGACAGGGAAACGACGACCACCGCGCCGGAGATCAAGACGGCGCCGGACACGATGACGGCCGCCTTCGACGACTTCATGGAGGCCTTCGAGGCCTTCAAGGAGACGAACGACCGCAGGCTCGGCGAGATCGAGCAGAAGCTTTCGGCCGACGTGGTCACCCGCGACAAGCTGGAGCGCATCAACAAGGCGATGGACGAGCACAAGCGCACGCTCGACCACCTGGCGCTGAAGAAGGCGCGGCCGGCGCTGTCGCGCGGCGGCGACGGCCCCGAGGCGACCGAGCACAAGCAGGCGTTTTCCGCCTACATCCGCCGCGGCGACGAGGCGGGCTTGCGCGAGCTCGAAGGCAAGGCGATGTCGGTCGGCTCGGCGGCCGACGGCGGCTATCTCGTGCCGGAGGAGACGGATGCCGAGATCGGCCGCAGGCTTTCGATCGCCTCGCCGATCCGGGCGCTCTCGACGGTGCGGCAGGTCTCCTCCGCCATCTTGAAGAAGCCGTTCTCGACGAGCGGCATGGCGGCGGGATGGGTGGCCGAGACGGCGGCGCGGCCGCAGACCGGCAATGTGCAGCTCGCCGAGCTGACCTTCCCGACCATGGAGCTCTACGCCATGCCGGCGGCGACCGCGGCCCTGCTCGACGACGCGGCGGTCGACGTCGAGAGCTGGATCGCCTCGGAGGTGGACATCGTCTTCTCCGAGCAGGAGGGCACGGCCTTCGTGTCCGGCGACGGCATCAACAAGCCGAAGGGGTTCCTGAGCTACACCGCGGTTGCCGACGGCACCTGGAGCTGGGGCAACATCGGCTATATCGCCACCGGCGCCGCCGGCGCCTTCAAGGCGACGGGCCCGTCCGACACGCTGATCGAGGCGATCTACGCGCTGAAGGCGAGCCACCGCCAGAACGCCGCCTTCGTGATGAACCGCAAGACGCAGGGCGAGATCCGCAAGTTCAAGGACGCCGACGGCAACTATCTCTGGCGGCCGCCGGCCGGACCCGGCCAGCAGGCGCAGCTGATGGGCTTTCCGCTGGTGGAGGCCGAGGACATGCCGGACATCGCCGCCAACAGCCTGTCGATCGCCTTCGGCGACTTCCGCGCCGGCTATCTGGTCGTCGACCGCACCGGCGTGCGGGTGCTGCGCGATCCCTACTCCGCCAAGCCCTACGTGCTGTTCTACACGACCAAGCGCGTCGGCGGCGGGGTGCAGAACTTCGAGGCGATCAAGCTCCTGCGGTTCGCCGCGAGCTGAGGGGCGAATAGCCAGTAGCGAATGGCGAACAGCCGATGGCGGGGACGTGGCCCCGCATCCGCCCGCCGGCACTTTCTCCCCGCGGGCGGGGAGAGGGACGGAGCGGCGAGGCTGCGCGGCGCAGCGGCAACCATCGGCGGCTGTTCGCGTTTTCATCGATGACTTCGCGCCCGGGGACGGTTGCCGTCCCCGGGCGCGAGGGGCGGATGCGGCCTGCCTCCCGCCGCATCCGCCCGCTCCCTTGACGATGCCCTTATCCGGACCGGGCCCGCATTGCGCCGGCCGAGCCGATCCACCTTCAGAAACGAGACCTGCCATGACCCTTGTTGAACTGGCGCCGCCCGGCGCCGAGGCGATCACGCTGGCCGAGACCAAGGCGCATCTGCGCCTCGACGGCACCGCCGAGGACGAGCTGCTGGCGGCGCTGATCCGGGCCGCCCGCGAACATCTGGAGCGCGAGACGGGGCTGGCGCTGATCGCCCGCAGCTTCCGCCTCTATCTCGACGCCTGGCCGGAGAGCCGCGTGATCCGGATTGTCAAAGGGCCGGTGCAAACGATTGAGGCTGTTACCGTTTACGACGATGCCGGCGTGCCGGTCGAACTCGACGTGACGGGGGCCGTTCTGGACGGCACCGCCCGGCCGGCGCGGCTGCTGCTGCCGGCGCAGCCCGCAGCGCTTCCCGGCCCCGGCCGGGCGCTGAACGGCATCGAGATCGATTTCATCGCCGGCTTCGGCGAGGCCGGCACCGACGTGCCCGACACGCTGAAACGGGCGATGCTCGTCCATGTGGCGGCGATGTACGAACTGCGCGGGGTGCTGTCGCCGGCCGAGCAGCCGGGCGCGGTGCCGGCCGGCTACGACCGGCTGGTGGCGCCGTTCCGGATGCGGAGGCTGTGATGGCCCGGCTGCCGTTCGATCCCGGCGCGTTCACCGCGCGCCTGGCGCTGGAGCGCGCCGTCGAGACGCCGGACGGGCAGGGCGGCGTCGCCGTCGACTATGTGGCGTTCGACGCCGCCTGGGCGCGGATCGAGCCGGTCTCGGCCGCGCGGCCACAGGCGGCCGGCGCCGAAGCGATGACGGTGACGCACCGGATCTGGCTGCGCCACCGCGCCGACCTTGAAAGCGGCATGCGGTTCCGGAAGGGCGCGCGCGTCTTCGTGCTTCGCACCTTCCGCGACCCGGACGAGACGGGGCGCTACCTGCTCTGCGACTGCGAGGAGAACGAACGATGAGCGCGGCCTCGGCCCTGCAGAGGGCGATCTTCGAACGGCTGGCCGGCGACGCGGCACTCTCGGCGCTGGTCGGGCCGGGCGGCATCTCCGACCGCCTGGCCGACCGGCAGCGCCTGCCGAAGGTGGTGATCGCGGCGATCGACAGCGGCGACCTGTCGACGGCGACGGAGGCGGGCGAGGAGCATCTCCTGACGCTGCACGCCTGGTCGGCCGCGGGCGGGCATGGGGAGGTGCAGAGGATCGCAGCGCGGGTCCGCGCGCTGCTGCACGACACCGACCTCGTGCTCGACGGCTTCCACCTGGTGAGCCTCCTGCACCGGCGGACGAGGATCGCCCGCGACGGCGCGCGGCCGCACCACCGGGCAGAGATGCGGTTCCGGGCGGTGACGGAGTGAGGGTCGGGGCGGGATGGCGGCCACGCTGGAACGGAAATAACGCGGTGCAATCAAGACGTTGCGTGAGAATTCCGAATCTCGCTGCGAGGTCGGGTTTCGGACGTCCATGCCTTCGAGCCGGACGCCAATGGAGGCCGACATGCCGGACCGGATGCGGCGCCATCGCGCGCAGAGGATTTCCTCGCGCCGCGGACGCGGCGCTGCTGGATCCCGGGTCGGGCCCGGGATGACGGGGGCGAGGAGGGGCGCGGCGGGAGAAGGGGGAGAAGCGGCGGGAAACGGGCTCGAGCCCGCCTGGCGGGATTGCCGACAGGTTGCGGGCGTCTCGAGGTTCAGGGCTGACCGGCTCCAGACCGGACGTCCATGCCTTCGAGCTGGACGCCAACAGAGGCCGTCATGGCGGATCGGATCCGGCGCCATCGTGCGCAGAGGATTCTCTCGCGCCGCGGACGCGGCGCTGCTGGATCCCGGGTCGGGCCCGGGATGACGGAGGCGAGGAGCGGGGCACGCCCGGCGAAAACGGGTTGGCCGAGGAACGGCGGGCGCCGGGGGCGCCCATTTTCATTGTCGCGAAAGGAGCGAGCGGATGGTGGCGCAGAAGGGGCGGGACCTGCTGTTGAAGGTCGAGGACGAGGGGAGCTACGTGACGGTCGCGGGGCTGCGGACGAAACGGCTCGCCTTCAACGCGCAGGCCGTCGACGTGACGGATGCGCAGTCGGCGGGGCGCTGGCGCGAGTTGCTCGGCGGCGCCGGCGTGCAGCGCGCCTCCGTCTCCGGCGGCGGCATCTTCAAGGACCAGGCGTCGGACGCGCTGGTGCGCGCGGCGTTCTTTGCCGGCAGCATCCTGTCCTTCCAGCTGGTGATCCCGGACTTCGGCACGGTGAGCGGGCCGTTCCAGATCACCGCGCTCGAATATTCCGGCAATCACGACGGCGAGGTGCTGTTCGAGATCGCGCTGGAATCGGCCGGCCTGCTGTCCTTCGGGGCGCTCTGATGCCGGGGCGGGCGACGGCAGGCTGGGCGACGGTGGGACGGGCCAATCGCCGGCGCGGCGAGGTCGAGGCGGTGCTCGACGGCGAGCGCCGCATCCTCTGCCTGACGCTGGGAGCGCTGGCGGAACTGGAGACGGCCTTTGCGGCCGACGATCTCGGCGACCTCGCCGCACGCTTCTCGCGCGGCCGCCTCGGGGCGCGCGACATCATCCGCATCCTCGGCGCCGGCCTGCGCGGCGGCGGCAACCTCTTCAGCGACGAGGACGTGGCCGGGATGACGGCGGACGGCGGGCTCGCGGCGGCGGCGCGCGCGGTGGCGGAGCTGCTGGCGGCGACGTTCGGGACCGGTGACGGGGGTGGCGACGGGATTGATGGCGGTGCGGGCGGCGCCGCTGCAAACCCTCGCGAGCCGCAGCCGGCGCGATGAGCCCAGAGCCTGCGCCCTTTCCCTGGAGGGCGGCGCTGCAGGCGGGGCTGTGCCGGCTGCGGCTCGATCCTGCGACCTTCTGGGCGATGACGCCGGTCGAGCTCGCGATCGCTGCGGGCGTGCACGGACATGCCGGCGGCGGCGCGCCCGGGCGACAGGCGCTGGAGGCGCTGATGCTGCGCTTTCCCGATCGCGGTGGCGACCGTTTCGACGCTGCCGGCAACCCTGACGAGGGGGCTGGGTGATCGCCGGGCGCCGCTGGACCTGGGCGGGCGGATCGGCGGGGGCGCGCGGCGGCTGATGGTCTGCGGGGCCGGTCGGATGCCGTGCGGTTCAGCGAAATGCGGCCGGGCGGCGGCTGGATGGATGTGCGAGACAACGGAGTTTCACCATGGCGGAAGACGATGACCGGCCGCTGGCCGGGACGATGGCGGGCGCGGAGGCGCTCGGCCCGGTCCTCGACGATCTGGAGGCGCGGGCGCGCTCGTTCGGGGCGGCGCTGACCGGGGCGCTGCGTTCGGCTGCGGTCGACGGGCGCGGACTGGAGGACGTGCTGAAGGGGCTGGCGCTCAGGATCAGCGACATCGGGCTTACGGCCGGGCTGAAGCCGCTCGAGGGTCTGCTGTCCTCCGGCATCGCCGGGCTGGCCGCCGGCGTGACGCCGTTCGCCAAGGGCGGCGTGGTGGCGGCGCCGACCTATTTTCCGGCCGCCGGCGGCCTCGGCCTGATGGGCGAGGCCGGGGCGGAGGCGATCCTGCCGCTGCAGCGCGGGCCGGACGGGGTGCTGGGCGTGGCGGCCGGCACCGGCGGCGGCGGCGCGAGCATCGTCTTCAACGTGACGGCGAACGATGCCGCGAGCTTCATGCGCTCCGAGGGACAGATCGCGGCGATGCTGACGCGGGCCGTCGGGCGCGGCCAGCGCGGGCTTTGAGGGAGAGGTCATGAACGGATTTCACGAGGTGCGCTTTCCCTTGCGGATCGCGCTCGGGACCAGCGGCGGGCCGGTGCGGCGTACCGACATCGTCTCGCTTTCCAACGGGCGGGAGCACAGGAACCGGCGCTGGCACGACGCGCGGCGGCGCTACGACGCCGGGTCGGGCGTGCGCTCGATCGACGATCTCTATGCCGTGCTCGCCTTCTTCGAGGCGCGGGCGGGGCAGTTGTACGGCTTCCGCTTCCGCGATCCGCTCGACTTCAGGTCCTGCGCGCCGGGCCAGGCGGTCACCGCGGACGACCAGCGGATCGGCACCGGCGACGGGGCGACGGCGGCCTTCCAGCTCGTCAAGACCTATGCGGATGCCGGTGGCGCCACGCAGCGTACGATCGCAAAGCCGGTCGAGGGCAGCGTCACGGTCGCGGTGGCGGGCACGCCGGTTGCGGCCGGCGCCTGGTCGCTCGATGCCCGGACGGGGATCGTGACCTTTTCGGCGGACGCCGTTCCCGGCCCCGGCGCGGTCGTCACGGCGGGGTACGAATTCGACGTGCCGGTGCGCTTCGACACCGACCGGATCGACATCGACCTGGCGCAGTTCAGCGCCGGGCGCATCCCGTCCATCCCGCTGGTGGAGATCGCCCCATGAGACAGGTGCCCGACGACCTGGCCGCCCGGCTCGCCGACGATGCGACGACGCTCTGCCTGTGCTGGCGGGTGACGCTGAGGGACGGGACGGTGCTGGGCTTTACCGAGCACGACCGCGACCTCGCCTTCGCCGGCCTGACCTTTCTGGCCGCCAGCGGCTTTGCGGCAAGCGACGCGGAAAGCGGGGCGGGGCTGGCGGCGGAGGCGAGCGAGATCGCCGGCGGCTTCTCGTCCGCGGCGATCAGCGAGGCGGATCTCGCGGCGGGACGCTACGACGCGGCGAGGGTCGAGGTCTTTCTCGTCGACTGGCGCGACCCGGACCGGCGCATGCTGCTGCGCGCAGGCGAGATCGGCGAGGTCACGCGCGCCGGCGGGGCGTTCCGCGCCGAGCTGCGTCGGCTGACGCATGCGCTGGACCAGACGCGGGGGCGCATCTACGGCCACCGCTGCGACGCGATGCTGGGCGACGGCCGCTGCGGCGTCGATCTGGCCGCCGGCGGCCTGACGGCCGAGGGCGCGGTGACGGCGGTGCTGGACGAGCGAAGGTTGCGGGTCTCCGGTCTCGGGGCATTCGCTACCAGGTTCTTCCGCCATGGTGTGCTGACCTTTCTCGACGGCGGCAATGCCGGGGCGGCGGCCGACCTCGAGGATCACCGCAGCGATGACGGCACGGTGGAACTGACGCTGTGGCTGCCGATGCCGGTGACGGTCGCGGCGGGCGACCGGTTCCGGGTGGTCGCCGGCTGCGACAAGAGCTTTGCGACCTGCCGCCAGAAATTCGACAACCACCGCAATTTCCGTGGCTTCCCGCACATGCCGGGCAGCGACTTCGCCTATGGCTATGCCGATGGCGACACGGTGCACGACGGCAGGCCGCTCTATCAATGAGGCGCTCCCGCAGGCGGTGGTCGTCGCCGCGCGCGGCTGGATCGGCACGCCCTACCGCCACCAGGCAAGCCGCAAGGGCGTCGGCTGCGACTGCCTCGGGCTGGTGCGCGGCGTCTGGCGCGAGATCTACGGCCGCGAGCCGGAGCGGCCGGAACCCTACCAGCCGGACTGGGCGGAGCGGGCCGGCGGGGACCGGTTGCTCGCCGCAGCACGCCGGCATTTCGGGGCGGCGCTGGCGCAGGACGAGATGGCGCCGGGCGACGTGCTGCTGTTTCGCTGGCAGCCGGGCTGTGCGGCCAAGCATCTCGGCATCCTGAGCGGGCCGGGGCTGTTCATCCATGCCTACGAACAGGCGGCGGTGATCGAATCCGCCCTGGTGCCGTCCTGGCGGCGGCGGATCTGCGCGGTGTTCCGGTTTCCGCAAGGGGAGCGCGGGGAGGCGTGACGGGGCCGCGTTGCGGTCCGGTTGGCCGACTTGAATCGGAATGGCAAGGGCCGGAATCAGGCTAGCAGGGAAAGCCTGCAAGCTGTTGCAACGGCAGCGAATTTTCGCGGTGACGCCGCTGCCCTCATCCGCCTGTCGGCACCTTCTCCCCGCAGGCGGGGAGAAGGGCGGTTGCCGGGACGTTTCCGTCCCCTCTCGCGTCTCAGGGGAACGGGGCAGGGTGCGGGCGAGATGCCGCGGCGGGCGGTTCTGGACATAAAGCTGGAGAGGCCTCATGGCGACAATCCTATTCCAGGCGGCGGGTGCGGCGCTCGGCGGCATCTTCGGGCCGATCGGGGCGATCGCGGGACGTGCGGTCGGTGCGCTGGCGGGCTCGGTGGTCGATCGCGCGCTCGTCGGCGGTGCTGCGACCGTCACCGGCGCCCGGCTGCAGGACGGCCGCATTCCCGGCGCCGACGAAGGGGCGGGGATCGCCCGCGTCTACGGCACGGCGCGCGTCGGCGGCACGCTGATCTGGGCGACGCGGTTCGAGGAGGAGGTGACCTCCGAGCGCGCCGGCGGCAAGGCGACCGGGCCGCGCGTCGAGACCTACAGCTATTTCGGCAACTTCGCCGTCGGCATCTGCGAGGGGCCGATCGCGGGCGTGCGCCGGGTCTGGGCGGACGGCCGCGAACTGGACCTGACGGAGGTGCCGATGCGCCTCTATCGCGGCGAGGCCGACCAGCCGCCCGATCCGCTGATCGAGGCCAAGCAGGGGGCGGGCAACGCGCCCGCCTATCGCGGGCTGGCCTATGCGGTCTTCGAGCGGCTGCCGCTCGACAGCTTCGGCAACCGCATCCCGATCCTGCAGTTCGAGGTGCTGAAGCCGACCGGCACGCTGGAAGGCCGCATCCGGGCGGTCACGATCATCCCCGGCTCCAGCGAGCACGGCTACGATCCGCGGCTGGTGACGGAGCGGCTCGGCGCCGGCGAGGGGCGCAACATCAACCGCAACAACCGCATCGCTGCCACCGACTGGACGGCCTCGCTCGACGAATTGCAGGCGCTCTGCCCCAATCTCGAGCGCGTGGCGCTGGTGGTCGCCTGGTTCGGCACCGATCTTCGCGCCGGCCATTGCCGGATCGTGCCGGGCGTCGAGGTCTCCGCGCGCAGCGACGAGAGCCGGCCGTGGGCCGTGAGCGGCATCGGCCGCGGCGAGGCGCATCGCGTCAGCGAAAGCGGCGGCGGACCGGCCTATGGCGGCACGCCGTCGGACGCAAGCGTGGTGGCGGCGATCGCCGACCTGAAGCGCCGCGGGCTCAAGGTCTATCTCTATCCCTTCGTCCTGATGGACGTGCCGGCGGGCAACACGCTGCCCGATCCCTATGGCGGGACGGGGCAGGCGGCCTATCCCTGGCGCGGCCGCATCACCTGCCATCCGGCGACCGGCCGGCCCGGCAGCGCCGACCGGACGGCCGAGGCGCGCGCGCAGGTCGAGACCTTCTGCGGCGATGCGGCGGCGGACGACTTTGCCGTATCCGGGACGACGGTCGTGTCGACGGCCGCCGACGCGGGCTACCGGCGGATGGTGCTGCACTACGCGCAGCTGGCGAAGGCTGCGGGCGGCGTCGACGGCTTCATCATCGGCTCGGAACTGCGGGGGCTGACGCAGCTGCGCGACGCGGCGGGCGCCTTTCCCTTCGTCGAGGCGCTGTGCGCGCTGGCCGCCGACGTGCGCGGCATCGTCGGACCGCAGACGAAGCTGACCTACGGCGCCGACTGGAGCGAGTATTTCGGCTACCATCCGGCCGACGGCAGCGGCGAGGTCCATTTCAACCTCGACCCGCTCTGGGCGTCCGAAGCGATCGACGCGGTCGGCATCGACAACTACATGCCGCTGTCGGACTGGCGCGACGGCGATGCGCTGGACGGCAACCCGGACGGGTTTCGCCTTGCCGACGACACGGCGGCGATGCGCGCCCAGATTTCGGCCGGCGAGGGATACGACTGGTACTATGCGAGCCCGGCGGACAGGGCGGCACGGCTGCGCGCGCCGATCACCGACGGCCTGGCGGGCCGCGACTGGCTCTATCGCTACAAGGACCTGAAGGGCTGGTGGACGAACCGTCACTACGGGCGCGCGGGCGGGGCGGAACTGCCGGAGCCGACGGCGTGGCAGCCGCGCTCCAAGCCGATCTGGTTCACCGAGCTCGGCTGCCCGGCGGTCGACAAGGGGGCAAACCAGCCGAACGTCTTCACCGATCCGAAGAGCGCGGAGAACGCGCTGCCCTATTTTTCCGCCGGCGGTCGCGCCGACGCGGTGCAGCGGCGCTTTCTCGACGCCCATTTCGGCTGGTGGCGGGGGGACGGACCGGAGCCCGGCATGGTCGACCCGGACCACATCTTCGTCTGGACCTGGGATGCGCGGCCCTATCCGGCCTTTCCCGAAAACGACGCGCTCTGGGCGGACGGCCACAACTGGCAGCTCGGCCACTGGCTGAACGGGCGGCTGGGGGCCACGACGGTCGCCGACGCCATCGCGGCGATCCTGTCCGACCACGGCTTCGACGACTTCGACGTCTCGATGGTGGGCGGCGACCTGACGGGCCTGGTGCAGGCCGAGCCGGGATCGGCGCGCAGCCTGCTGGAGCCGCTGCTGGCGGCGTTCCAGATCGATGCGGTGGAGGACGGCGGAACGCTCGTCTTCCGCTCGCGGCTGCGGGCCGCGCTTCCGGCCGTTGCGATCGACGTCCTGGCCGAGCGGCCGGACGAGACGGCCTTCGAGGAGGTGCGCGGCCACGGCAGCGAATTTTCCGGCGAGGGGGTGCTGGACCATTTCTCCGACACGGCCGCCTACCAGCGGGCGACCGCGCGCTCGCGCCGGACGACGGCGGAGAACGACCGGGTGCTGCGGCTGTCGCTGCCGGCCGTGCTGCATGGCGCGGCGGCGGCGGGCGCGGCGGAGGCGATGCTCCGCGACCATCGCGCCGGCATGCGGCGGCTGACGTTCCGCCTGCCGCCGAACGCGGTATCGGTGATGCCCGGCGACGTCGTCCGGCTCGTGGACGGTCCGGAAGGACGCTTCGTCGTCAGGCGGGTGATCGAGGGCGCGGTCCGCGAGATCGAGGCGCAGAGCTTTGCCGGCGGCGACGCGAACGCGCCGGTGCCGTTTGCCCGCCAGTCGGCACGGGCGGCGGCGGGACTGGAAGCGGCGGCCTTCCTGCCGGACGTGCACCTGCTGGACCTGCCCTGCTTCGAGGCGGGCGCAGACGAGAGCTTCGCCCGCGTCGCCGTCCATGCCAGGCCCTGGCGGCCGGTGCTGGTCTCCACCTCGCCGGGTGCGGACGGTTATGCGCCGCGCGTGCGGCTGGAGCGGCCGGCACGAATCGGCCGGCTTGCCGCCGCGCTGGCGCCGGGCGCCTGGGGACGCTTCGACCAGGTGAACGCGATCGAGCTCGACCTGCCCTTCGGCGGGCTGTCGACACGGACGCGCGACGCCGTCCTCGGCGGCGACAACCGGATCGCGGTCGCCACCCCCTCCGGCCGTTTCGAGATCATCGGCTACCTCGAGGCCGAGGAGACGGCGCCGCGGCGCTGGCGGCTCGGCGGCCTGCTGCGGGGGCTTGCCGGCAGCGAGGACGCGATGAACGAGGGCCATCCGGCGGGCGCTGCGGCGATCGTGCTGGACGAGGCGGTGCGGCCGCTGGCCCTGACGGCGGAGGAGGCCGGGCGAAGCCTCAATTTCATCGTCGAGGCGCGCGGGACCGCGCAGGCGAGCGCGCCGGTCGCCTTTGCCGGCGGCATGCGGGCGCGCACGCCGCTTTCGCCGGTGCACCTGCGCGGCCAGCGGCTCGGCGACGGCGACATCCGCTTTTCCTGGACCCGGCGGGCGCGGCGCGACGCCGACGGGTGGGAGGCTTTCGACATTCCGCTCGACGAGCCGTTCGAGGCCTACCGGCTGGATATCCTGAGCGCCGGCGCGGTGGTGCGCTCCATCGAGACCGACGGGCCGGCCTGCCTCTATCCGGCGACGGACGAAATCACCGATTTCGGCGCGGCGCAGACAGCGCACACGATCCGCGTCCGCCAGCTCGGGCGGGCCGTGCGCGCGGGCATCGCGGCCGAAAGAACCGTTGAAACCTGACTGGAAAGGAGCGTTGCATGGATGCGGAGACGAAAGGCTGGTATTTGTCGAGGACGGTCTGGGGTGGCATACTCGCAGTCGCTGCCTCGGTCCTCAATCTGGCCGGCATCGAGATCAGCGGGGCCGACCAGGCCGAGCTGGCAGACCGGGTGACGGCATTTGTGGCCGCCGCGGGCGGGATTGTCGCGATTGCAGGACGGCTCGCCGCCAGCAGGCGGTTGCGCTGAGGGGCGCGGCTGGTCGCGGGGAATTCATCGACACATTCATTTGCCATTCAGCGTCGCTGCGTTAATTCTGACGCCACGTTGTTAGTGCCATCGAAAGTGTGTCCATGACCTCGCCCATCATCATCGCTGCGACAGCGGCCAGCATGGCGCTCTTCGCGGCGCCGGCCGCCGACCGCCTGCCCGGCGTGCAGCCGGCTGCCGCCGATTGCAGCGACGCGGCGCGCCGGGTCATCGCCGAGACAGGGGGGGAGCTGCTGTCGGCACAGCCGCGCAACGGCGTCTGCGTGGTGACCGTGCTGGTGCCGGGCAAGGGCAATGCGCGGCCGCGCAAGATCACCGTGCGCGTGCCGATGGAATAGCCGGACGGGCCGCCGGGTCCGCAAGGCATGTCGCCCCGAAGCGGGCAGTGGTCTTTGCGACCGCGACATGCGACAAGAAGGAACGCGAAGCGCGCAAGGCCGATCCGGAGGGTTCGCCGCGTTTCGGGGACCGGAAGGAAGGGAAGCCGACAGATGCGCATTCTCGTTGTCGAGGACGACGAAAACCTCAACCGCCAGCTTGCAGAGGCGCTGAAGGAGGCGGGCTATGTGGTCGACCAGGCCCATGACGGCCTGGAGGGACACTATCTCGGCGATGCCGAGCCCTATGACGCGGTGATCCTCGACATCGGCCTTCCGGAGATGGACGGCATCACGGTGCTGGAGAAATGGCGGGCGGACGGCAAGCGCATGCCGGTCCTGCTTCTGACCGCGCGCGACCGCTGGAGCGACAAGGTCGCCGGCATCGACGCCGGCGCCGACGACTACGTGGCCAAGCCCTTCCACGTCGAGGAAGTGCTGGCCCGGATCCGGGCGCTGATCCGCCGCGCGGCGGGACACGCGAGCTCCGAGATCGTCTGCGGACCGGTCCGGCTCGACACCAAGGGCTCGAAGGCGACCGTCAACGGCGTGGCGCTGAAGCTGACCTCGCACGAATACCGGCTTCTCTCCTACCTCATGCACCACATGGGGCAGGTGGTCTCGCGCACCGAACTGGTCGAGCACATGTACGACCAGGACTTCGACCGCGACAGCAATACGATCGAGGTCTTCGTCGGCCGGCTGCGCAAGAAGATCGGCGTCGACCTGATCGAGACCGTGCGCGGCCTCGGCTATCGCATGCAAGCGCCCGGCGATGGCCGCTAGGGCACCTGCGGGCGCGCGGTCGCTCACCTTCCGCGTGCTGCTGCTCGCCTCGCTGTGGTCGGCGGTGGCGCTGGTGGTGATCGCGCTGGTGATCTCCACGCTCTACCGCCGCAGCGCCGAGGGCGCCTTCCGCGACCTGCTGCGCGCCCAGCTCTACAACGTCATCAACTCCGTCTCCACCGACGAGAGCTTCCAGCTGACCGGCAGCCCGCAGCTCGGCGACCTGCGCTTCTCGCAGCCGCAGACGGGCTGGTACTGGATCGTCGAGCCGATCGGCGACAACTTCCCCTCCGAACCGATGTCGTCGACGTCGCTGGGCTACGGCAGCATCCCGATCCCCGACACCGAGACCATTCCCTTCGATACGCGCTACGAGCGCTACTACACGACCGAGGACACCTTCGGAAACCGGGTCGAGGTGGTCGAGACCGAGGTGGTGCTGGACCAGGACGGCCGCACGGCGCGCTTCCGCATCGCCGGCAACCGCAACGTGCTGGAAGACGATATCCGCGCCTTTTCCCGCAATCTCTATCTCGCCCTGGCCGGCTTCGGCTTCGGCAGCCTCTGCCTGAACGCGGTCGCCATCCTGATCGGCCTGAAGCCGCTCGACCATGTGCGCAAGGCGCTGGAGCAGATCCGCGCCGGCCAGGCCGAGCAGCTGAGCGGCGCCTTCCCGCGGGAGATCCAGCCGCTCGCAAGCGAGGTCAACGCGCTGATCGACAGCAACCGCCGCATCATCGAGCGCGCGCGCATGCAGGTCGGCAACCTCGCCCATTCGCTGAAGACGCCGATCGCAGTGCTTCTGAACGAGGCCCGCGTGCTGTCGCCCTCGCACGGCGAGCTGGTGCGCACGCAGGCCGAGGCGATGCAGAGCCAGGTGCAGTCCTACCTCAACCGCGCCCGCATCGCCGCCCAGCGCGAATCGGTGCTGGCCCGCACAGAAGCCGCACCGGTGCTGCAGCGCCTGGCGCGGGTGATGCGCCGGCTGAACGCCGACATCGAGTTCCCCGTGATGATCGAGCCGGAGGACCTGATGCTGGCGATGGAGCAGCAGGATCTCGAGGAGGTCGTCGGCAACCTTCTGGAGAACGCGGCGCGCTACGCTCGCAACACCGTCGTGCTCCGGGCGATCCCGGCGCCGGATGCGCAGGACAACGGCGACGTTCAGCGCCGCCGCTGGGTGCTGCTGGAGGTCGAGGACGACGGCCCGGGGCTGGAGCCGGACCAGATCCAGGAGGCGCTGAAGCGCGGGCGGCGGCTGGACGAGAGCAAGCCGGGCACGGGCCTCGGTCTTTCGATCGTCCGCGAGATCACCTCGGAATACCAGGGGACGCTGACATTGGCGCGCGGCCCCCTCGGCGGGCTGCTGGCACGATTGACGCTGCCGGCGGTCGCAAAGGATGTTGCTTGAGACCGAAGACAGTGCAAGATAGGTGCTGCGATGCAACGTCGTCCGCCGCGCTCGATGAATGAGCCGGTTGTCTCGGGAAAAGGCCTGAAATGAATCAGACAGACCGGATGAACAGAAAGTCTCGTGTCGTAACCATTCCGGTAGTCGTCGCTTCGATCGGGCTTGCAGGCTGCAGCACGACCTCGGGGCGCACCATCAGCACGGCAAACGCGTCGGCCGGAGCGGCCGTGTCCTCGGAAGCCTATATCTCCGCGCTGGAAGGCGGTCTCGTCTCCAGGGCATCGGGGGTGACGCTGTCTGCCGCCGACCGCCAGCGCGCGCTCGAGGCCGAATATCGCGCGCTCGAGGCCGCCCCGGGCGGCCAGCCGGTCGTCTGGCAGGGGCGCGGGGTGCAGGGATCGATCGTCGCCGCCGCCCCCTACCAGGTGGGCTCGCAGAACTGCCGGCAATACAGCCACACGGTGACGGCCGGCGGGCGGGAGACGGTCAGCCGCGGCGCGGCCTGCCGCACCGCCGCGGGAACCTGGACGCCGCTGACCTGAACGGCGGGCCCGTCGTTCGGGCGGAATGCGGCGAAACGCCTCAAATCTCCGTCAGCAGGCCTTTTGCAATTGGAAAAGGCATGGCGTTCCATTAATTGATCGCCATGTTCTGGATCCTTGCCGCCGCCCTGACCGCCGCCGTCGCCATCGCGCTGCTCCTGCCGCTGCTGCGGGCGGGCCGCGACACGGATGACGCCGAGGCGCACGATGCCGAGGTCTATCGCGACCAGCTGGACGAGCTTCGGCGCGACGAGGCGGCCGGGCTGATCGGCCGGGCCGAGGCCGAGCTTGCCCGCGCGGAGATCGCACGGCGGCTGATCGCGGCGAACGCCCGCGAGAAGGCCGCGCCGGTGGACGCGGCCGCTGCCGCCCCGCCATCGAACAGACGCCGCAACCTCTTCGCCCAGGCCGTCATCGTCGTGCTCCTGCCCGCAATCGGGCTCTGTCTCTACCTGCTGCAAGGACGGCCGGAGCTGCCCGCCCAGCCTTTGGCGGCGCGGCTCGCGGCACCCGGCAACGACCTCAACATCCTGCTCGCCAAGGCCGAGCGGCACCTCGCCGAAAACCCCGACGACGGCGCGGGCTGGGACCTGCTGGCGCCGATCTATGCCCGCAACGGCCGGCTCGACGACGCGGCCAACGCCTACAGCCAGGCGATCCGGATCCTGGGCGGTTCGCCGGAGCGGCTCGACGGCTATGCCGAGACGCTGATCGCGCTCGCAAACGGCATCGTCACCAAGGATGCCCGCGAGGTGCTGCAGCGCTCGCAGGCGCTGGACGCCAGCAACCCGCGCACCCGCTTCTACCTGGCGCTGGCGCTGGAGCAGGAAGGCCGGCGGGACGAGGCGAGGGGCGCATTCGAGGCGCTGGCGAAGGATTCGCCGGCGCAAGCGCCCTGGCTGCCGCTGGTCAATCGCCACATCGCCTCGCTCGGGGGCAACGGTGCCGGGCAGGCGCCGGGGCAGACGGCAGGACAGGCACCGGAACAGGCGGCAGGACAGGCTCCCGAAGCGGCGGGCAACGGCGCGCCGGGCGGCCCGACCGCGGAGGACGTGGCCGCGGCCGGCGAGATGGACACGCAGAGCCGCCAGCAGATGATCGAGGGCATGGTCGACGGCCTCGCGGCCCGGCTGAAGGAGAACCCCGACAATTTCGAGGGCTGGATGCGCATCATCCGCTCCTATGTGGTCCTGGATCAAAGACAGGCCGCCGAAGCGGCGCTAGCGACGGCGCTGAAACGCTTTCCGCCCGAGAGCGACAACGGCAGGCAACTGCTGGCGCTGGCGGGCGAGCTTCAGATAACGGCCGAGGGCAGCGGACAATGACACGCAAGCAGAAACGGTTGGCAGTGATCGGCGGGGGCGTGGGCTTCCTGCTGGCGGCGGTGTTGCTGGTCATGTTCGCCTTCAGCCAGTCGATCGCCTATTTCTACGTGCCCGGCGACCTTAAGAAGACCGAGGTTCCGCCCGGCACCCGGATCCGGCTCGGCGGCCTCGTCGAGGCCGGGTCGCTGGAGCGCGGCGCGGGCTCGACGGTCACCTTCGTCGTCACCGACACGATCGGCACGGTTCCGGTGACCTATACCGGCATCCTGCCGGACCTGTTCCGCGAGGGGCAGGGGGTGGTCGCCGAGGGCGCCTTCGTCGCCGGCAGCCCGGTCTTCGTGGCCGACACGGTGCTCGCCAAGCATGACGAGACCTACATGCCGAAGGACGTGGCCGACCGGCTGAAGGCGCAAGGGGTGGAACTCGGCGGCAAGGAGACGATCCGTTGATCATCGAAATCGGCCATTACGCGATGGTGCTGCTGCTGGCGACGGCGATCGTCCAGTCGCTGCTGCCGCTCGCGGGCACGATGCGGAAGGACCCGGCCCTGATGGCGGTGGCGCCGTCGGCGGCGGTCGCAGGCTTCCTTCTGACGGCCTTCGCCTTCGCGATCCTCACCTTTGCCTACGTCACCTCGGACTTCTCGGTGGTGAACGTCTGGGAGAATTCCCATTCGATGAAGCCGCTGATCTACAAGATCTCCGGCGTCTGGGGGAACCACGAAGGCTCGATGATGCTCTGGCTGCTCATCCTGACCTTCTTCAGCGCGCTGGTGGCGGCCTTCGGCGGTAACCTGCCGGAGCGGCTGCGCGCCAACGTGCTCGCCGTCCAGGGCTGGATCACGACGGCGTTTGCGCTCTTCATCCTGCTGACCTCCAATCCCTTCCTGCGGCTCGACCCGGCGCCGGGCGAGGGGCAGGACCTCAACCCGGTGCTGCAGGACGTGGGGCTCGCGATCCATCCGCCGCTGCTCTATCTCGGCTATGTCGGCTTTTCCGTCTGCTTCTCCTTCGCGATCGCGGCCCTGATCGACGGGCGGATCGACGCCGCCTGGGCGCGCTGGGTCCGCCCCTGGGCGCTGATGGCCTGGAGCTTTCTGACCGCGGGCATCGCCATGGGCTCCTACTGGGCCTACTACGAACTCGGCTGGGGCGGCTGGTGGTTCTGGGACCCGGTGGAGAACGCCTCCTTCATGCCGTGGCTCGCCGGCACCGCCCTCTTGCACTCCGCGCTGGTGATGGAAAAGCGCGAGGCGCTGAAGATCTGGACGGTGCTGCTGTCGATCCTGACGTTTTCGCTGTCGCTGCTCGGGACCTTCCTCGTGCGCTCCGGCGTGCTGACCTCGGTGCATGCGTTCGCGACCGACCCGACGCGCGGCGTGTTCATCCTGACGATCCTCGTCGTCTTCATCGGCGGCGCGCTGTCGCTCTTTGCGTTTCGGGCGCCGACGCTGAAGGCCGGCGGCCTGTTCGCGCCGATCTCGCGCGAGGGCGCGCTCGTCTTCAACAACCTGATCCTGACGACGGCGGCTGCGACCGTGCTGACCGGCACGCTCTATCCGCTGGTGCTGGAGGCGCTGACGGGCGAGAAGATCTCGGTCGGCGCGCCCTTCTTCAACCTGACCTTCGGCCTCCTGATGCTGCCCTTGCTGCTGGCGGTGCCGTTCGGGCCGCTGCTCGCCTGGAAGCGCGGCGACCTGCTGGCGGCCGGGCAGAGACTGTTCGCAGCGACGGGCGTCGGCCTCGTGCTGGCGGCGATCGCGCAATGGTCGCATGGCGGCGGGCCGGTGCTCGCCTATTTCGGGCTGGCGCTCGGCTTCTACATGCTGGCCGGCGCCGTTACCGACCTGGCGCTGCGCGCCGGCATCGGCAAGGTGTCCGCGGGCGTGGCGCGCCGGCGGCTGTTCGGCCTTCCGGGCTCCGCCTTCGGCACGGCGCTCGCCCATTTCGGCCTCGGCGTCACCCTCATCGGCATCGTCGCCGTCACCGCCTTCGAGACCGAGCACGTGGTCGTGATGAAGCCGGGCGCGACCGTGGAGGCCGGCGGCTACACGCTGACCTTCGATGGCATGCGCCAGGGGCGCGGCGCCAATTTCACCGAGGAGCGCGGCCACTTCACCGTCGCGCGCGCCGGTGCTTCGAAGGGCGACGTCTGGTCGTCCAAGCGACTCTACACGGCGCGGCGGATGCCGACGACCGAGGCCGGCATCCGCACCTTCGGCTTCAGCCAGCTCTACGTCTCCCTCGGCGACGCCATGAGCGACGGCGGCATCGTCGTCCGCGTCTGGTGGAAGCCGATGATCCTGTGCATCTGGCTCGGCGCCCTGATCATGATGGCGGGCGGCTTCGTGTCGCTGTGCGACCGCCGGCTGCGCATCGGCGCCCCGCAGGGCGCGCGCCGGGCAAGGCCCGTGGCGGGACTGGAGGCGGCGGAATGATGCGCTCTCTGTTTGGCCGGGCTGCGAGAGACTTGCCCCTCACCCTGGCCCTCTCCCCGCAGGCGAGGAGGGGGAACGTGGCCCATGCGCGACGCGTACGCCTGGCAGGCCGGCGCGGCGCGTTCCTTCTCGCCGCCTGCGGGGAGAAGGTGCCCGGCAGGGCGGATGAGGGGCGAGACGCGCCGGGCAAGGATGAGGGGCGAGGCGCCCCGGCAGGCGGCGAGCGGCGTCGTGGCGTCCTTGCGCGGTCGGCACTGGCCTTCTTCCTGCTGCTTTCGCCGCTGCCGGCCTTCGCCGTCAATCCGGACGAGGTGCTCTCCGATCCGGCGCTCGAGGCGCGCGCGCGGGCGCTTTCGGCGCAGCTGCGCTGCATGGTCTGCCAGAACCAGTCGATCGACGATTCCAACGCCGAGCTCGCCCGCGACCTGCGCCTGCTCGTGCGCGAGCGGATTTCGGAAGGCGACAGCGACGCGGCGGTGATCGACTATGTCGTCTCGCGCTACGGCGAGTTCGTGCTGCTCAGGCCGCGTCTGCGCGGCGAGACGCTGCTGCTCTGGGGCGCGCCGATCCTGCTCTTCGTCGGCGGCGCGGTCGCCATGGCGCTGTTCGTGCGCCGGCGCGCCGGCAAGGCGGTGGGTGAACCGCTGACGGCGGAGGAAAAGGCAGAGTTGGAGAAGCTGCTAAAGGGCTGATGATCCACGCCTCCCGTTCTTTTGGGCCCGATCTGCCGCCTTTTCCCTGGAGAGTTTAAAGCAGGTCACTAGCACGGCGGGAGCTAGATACAGCGTATATGTCATGATGCCGATCATGAGGAAAACGCCTTCGTGGGGCGCGAGCGCGTGCCGGCGAGACCACTTGCCGGGATCGGCAAACATCGAACAGTTGCTGCCCCACGCTTTCGAGCTCGGCATTGCCGCCAACGCAATGTAGGCAGCAACAAGAATTGCACATCCTGCGCAGAATAGCAGTTCGGCTCGTGGTTTCGTCCGTTCGAGCCGTTCGGGAAATTGCCGCCTGTAGGTGTGCCAGTGTACGGCCAGGAAGAAAGCCACTCCCAGACCAAGAATGATCGCGACAATCTCGCCATTGAAGAGGGAGGAAATGAAGCGATCCGGGTCCAGTCCCCCGTATTGTTGGAGATAGGCCAGGTCGCACTGCATTCGAGGATAGATGAACGCGGGCAAGCGCGCCGGAGGGTATGCGACGCCGAGCTTGTAGGACGCGTAGGGCACCAGTCCGACGAACAGACCCGGCACGTGCCAGCGCATAGTGACGTCGAGGAGTAGTTTCACCATCGATGCAACGGGTTTGGGGCGTGACGCCTCACGCGGTGGCCATTTCCTTGCCGTTCAGCGACGCAGGCGAGCGAAACATTACCAAAATTTCATCCCGCGGATAGTGCACGGTAATGTGCAGACGCCTATCTGTTGGTCATCGATCTCCAGTCGAGACACCAGAGAAAAGGTTCCGCGATGTCCAAGCAAATTTCCTTCCGCCCCTCGCTCAAGACGGCTCTGAAGACCTCCACCGTGGCAGGTCTGGCGGCGCTGATGCTGGCGACCGGCATTCCTGCACAGGTGGTGCAGTCCTTCGCCGAGCCGGTCAAGGTCACCGGCCCGCAGGTCGCAAGCTTCGGCGACGTCGTCGATGCCGTCTCGCCGGCCGTCGTCTCCGTCCGCGTCCAGTCCGACATCAAGCCGGCCAGCGACGACAGCGGCAGCACCTTCAACTTCAACTTCGGCGGCCGCGGCTTCGACGAGCTGCCGGACGACCATCCGCTCAAGCGCTTCTTCCGTGAGTTCGGCGGCCCCGACGGCGGCCCTGACGGCCCCCGCGCCGACCGCGGCCCGCACCGCTTCGGCGACCGCGACCATGACGGCAAGCGCAAGGGCCACCTGCGCCCGACCTCCCAGGGTTCCGGCTTCATCATCTCCGAGGACGGCTACATCGTCACCAACAACCACGTCGTCGATGACGGCGCCGCCTTCACCGTGATCATGAACGACGGCACCGAGCTCGACGCCAAGCTGGTCGGCAAGGACAGCCGCACCGACCTCGCCGTCCTGAAGATCGACAACAAGGAGAACCGCAAGTTCACCTATGTCAGCTTCGCCGACGACAGCAAGGTCCGCGTCGGCGACTGGGTCGTCGCCGTCGGCAACCCGTTCGGCCTCGGCGGCACGGTGACCGCCGGCATCATCTCCGCCCGCGGCCGCGACATCGGCTCCGGCCCCTATGACGACTACCTGCAGATCGACGCGGCCGTGAACCGCGGCAACTCGGGCGGTCCCGCCTTCAACCTCGACGGCCAGGTCGTCGGCATCAACACGGCGATCTTCTCGCCCTCCGGCGGCAATGTCGGCATCGCGTTCGCGATCCCCGCTTCCGTCGCCAAGGACGTCGTCGCCGACCTGATGAAGGACGGCAAGGTCGAGCGCGGCTGGCTCGGCGTGCAGATCCAGCCGGTGACCAAGGACATCGCCGAATCGCTGGGCCTCGCCGAGGCGCAGGGTGCGCTGGTGGTCGAGCCGCAGGCCGGTTCTCCCGGCGAGAAGGCCGGCATCAAGAAGGGTGACGTGATCACCGCGCTCGACGGCGACCCGATCAAGGATCCGCGCGACCTCGCAAAGCGCGTCGCCATGATCACGCCCGGCACCGAGACCGAGTTCACGCTGTGGCGCAACGGCAAGTCCGAGACGGTCAAGGTCGAGATCGCCAAGCTCCAGGCCGACCAGCAGGCGTCTGCCGAGCCGGATCAGGCCACGCCCGACGAGCCGCAGTCGAGCGAGCAGGAGCTCGCCGACCTCGGCATCGCCGTCAGCCCCTCGGATGACGGCAACGGCGTCACCGTCGCCGCCGTCGACCCCGACAGCGACGCGAGCGACCGCGGCCTGAAGGAAGGCGACCGCATCACCTCGGTCAACAACAAGGAAGTCAAGTCGGCTGAAGACATCACCAAGGTGATCGACCAGGCCCGCAAGGACGGCCGCTCGCGCGCGCTGTTCCAGGTCGACACCGACGATGGCAGCCGCTTCGTTGCCCTGCCGATCGACCAGGGCTGATCCGCACAGCTCGATCCGGGCGCCGCGAAATCGCAAGGTTTCGCGGCGCCTTGCGTCTTGACGCGGCCCTGTCCGCGGCGATCTGTTCAAGCGCGCGCCAACCCGTGTAAGGTTCATCCATGAAGATACTGATTGTAGAAGACGATCTGGATGCCGCCGCCTACCTCACCAAGGCGTTCCGCGAGGCCGGCATCGTCTCCGACCATGCCAGCGACGGCGACAGCGGCCTGTTCCTGGCGACGGAGAACGCCTACGACGTGCTGGTCGTCGACCGCATGCTGCCGCGCCGCGACGGCCTGTCCCTGATTTCCGAACTGCGGGCGAAGGGCATCCACACCCCGGCGCTGATCCTGTCGGCGCTCGGCCAGGTCGACGACCGGGTGACGGGCCTGCGCGCCGGCGGCGACGACTACCTGCCCAAGCCCTATGCCTTTAGCGAGCTGCTCGCCCGCGTCGAGGTGCTCGGCCGGCGCAAGGGTTCGCCCGAGCAGGACATGACCTACCGCGTCGGCGACCTCGAGCTCGACCGCCTGGCGCATGTGGTCCGCCGCGCCGGCCGGGAGATCCTGCTGCAGCCGCGCGAATTCCGGCTCCTGGAATACCTGATGAAGAACGCCGGCCAGGTGGTGACGCGCACCATGCTTCTGGAAAACGTCTGGGACTATCACTTCGACCCGCAGACCAACGTGATCGACGTGCACGTCTCGCGACTGCGCTCGAAGATCGAGAAGGACTTCGACCAGCCGCTGCTGCGCACGGTGCGCGGCGCCGGCTACATGATCAAGGACGAGGTTTCCGCCTGACATGGCAGCATCGGACATGGCCTCGGGGATGAAAGCGCTGTTCCGGACCACCGCGGTCCGCCTTTCGGCGCTCTACCTGCTGCTCTTTGCCGCCTGCGCCGCCTTCCTCGTCTTCTACGTCACCTCGATGTCGCAGGGGCTTTTGCGCGACCAGATCCGCGACACCGTGGCGCAGGAGGCCTTCGAGATCCAGCAGGTCTACAACCGCGCCGGCATGAACGGACTGCTCAGGACGCTGGAGCGCCGCGCCCGCCAGCCCGGCGCCAATCTCTACATCATCGCCAATCCCGCCGGCGAGATCCTGGCCGGCAACGTGCTGTCGCTGCAGCCGGGCGTGCTCGACCAGGAGGGCTGGACGACGGCGCCGTTCCGCTACGAGCGCTTCGGCGACGAGGGCAAGTCCGAGCGCCATGCCGCGCTCGCCGAGGTGTTCCTGCTGCCCAACAGCCTGAAGATCCTCGTGGGCCGCGACCTCGGCGAGCCCGAAAACTTCCGCGGGCTCGTGCGCCAGTCGCTGGTGGTGGCGCTCGGCATCATGGGCATCGGCGCCCTGGCGATCTGGTACCTGATCGGCCGCAACGCGCTGCGCCGGATGGACCGGATGTCGGACGCCAGCCAGCGGATCATGGACGGCGACCTGACGCAGCGCCTGCCGGTCGGCGGCTCGGGCGACGAGTTCGACCGGCTGTCGGAATCGCTGAACGCCATGCTCGGCCGCATCGAGAAGTTGAACGAGGGCCTGCGGCAGGTCTCCGACAACATCGCCCACGACCTGAAGACGCCGCTGACGCGGCTACGCAACAAGGCGGAAGCCGCGCTCGCCGGCAAGACGGAGCCCGCCGAGTTCCGCGAATCCCTGTCGGAGATCATCGCCGAATCCGACCAGCTGATCCGCACCTTCAACGCGCTGCTGATGATCTCCCGGGTCGAGGCCGGCTCGGCGGTCGCCGAGATGGGGCCGGTCGACCTCACCCAGATCGTCGCCGACTGCGTCGAGCTCTACGAGCCGGCCGCCGAGGAGGCCGGGCTTTCGGTCACGGCCGAGATCGCGCCCGACATCCACGTCACCGGCAACCGCGAACTGATCGGGCAGGCGCTCGGCAACCTGCTCGACAATGCGATCAAGTACGTGGACGGGGCGCCGGAGGGCCGCATCGTCGTGCGGCTGTCACGCGAGGGCGAGGCGGCACAGGTGTCGGTCGCCGACAACGGGCCCGGCATTCCCGCCGAACGGCGCGCCGATGTGCTGAAGCGCTTCGTCCGCCTCGACAAGAGCCGCAGCAAGCCCGGCACCGGCCTCGGCCTGTCGCTGGTCGAGGCGGTGATGGAGGTGCATCACGGCACCCTGAAGCTCGACGCCACCATCGCCGGCGACGGGACCGAGCACGGGCTGACGGCGACGATGCGCTTTCCCGCAGGCGGCGCGGGGAAGGCCTGACGTAGCGCGTTCCTTGCTCGCGGCGAAGCTGTATCACCGTGATTTTCCATCGCCATCGGTTTTCCCGACGCGATCGGCCTGCTAGAGCGTGCTGTTGAAGGCTGGTGCCGATGCGCGTCGCGGGGAGGCGATGACGATGAAAGAGACGCTGCGACTGAGCGACATCGAGGCCGGTGCGATCCGGCCGCTGAACCAGACGGAGGTCAAGTCCGTCCTTTCCGACCTCAAGGATATCGCCCGCAGCCAGCCGGACATCGCAGACCTCCTCGCCGGCGAGGGCGCGCTGAAGGACTTCATCGCCGCCGCCCTGTCGCTGTCGCCCTATCTGAGAGATACCGCGCGGGTGTCGCCGGAGCTCCTGTCGAGCGCGATCGGCGGGCCGCTGCTGCCGCAGCTTCGCCAGGCGATCGCCGAGGCGCGCGGCGCCTGGGATCCGGCCCTCCACGAGAACGCCTCCGAGGCGGCGGTGATGGCGCGGCTGCGGCAGGCCAAGCGCAAGCTGTCGTTTCTCACCGCACTCGCCGATCTCGCCAGGCTGATCGACGGCCGCCAGACCACGGCCTTCCTCAGCGAATTCGCCGAAGCCGCCGTCCATGCGGCGATCGACCACCTGCTCCTGGCCGGACAGTCGGCCGGCAAGCTCGCGCTGAAGGACGAGTCGCGGCCGGGCGAGGGCTCCGGCGTGATCGTGCTCGGCATGGGCAAGCTGGGCGCCGGCGAGCTCAACTATTCCTCCGACATAGACCTCGTCGTCTTCTTCGACCTGCAGGCCGGCATCGCCGTCGACGAGAGCGAGGCGACCGAGACCTTCGCAAGGCTGGTGCGCCGGCTGATCCGGATCATGCAGGAGCGGACGGCGGACGGCTACGTGTTCCGGACCGACCTCCGGCTGCGGCCCGATCCCGGCGCGACGCCGCTTGCGATCTCCGTCGATTCGGCGATGCTCTACTACGAGAGCCGCGGCCAGAACTGGGAGCGCGCCGCCTTCATCAAGGCCAAGGCGATCGCCGGCGACGTGGCGGCCGGCGAGCGTTTCCTGCGCGAACTCGTCCCCTTCGTCTTCCGCAAGTATCTCGACTATGCGGCGATCGCCGACATCCACTCGATCAAGCGGCAGATCCACGTGCACAAGGGGCATGGCGAGATCGCGGTGAAGGGGCACAACATCAAGCTCGGGCGCGGCGGCATCCGCGAGATCGAGTTCTTCGTCCAGACCCAGCAGCTGATCGCCGGCGGCCGGATGCCGCAGCTGCGGCTGCGCGCCACCGAGCCGATGCTGCAGGAGCTTGCCCGCGCCGGCTGGATCGACGAGACGACCTGCAGCGAGCTGATCGCCGCCTACTGGTTCCTGCGCGACGTCGAGCACCGGATCCAGATGGTGCGCGACGAGCAGACGCACCTTCTGCCGGAGACCGAGGCCGAGCTGAAGCGGATCGCCTTCATGATGGGCTTTGCCGATGCCGCGGCGTTCTCGGGCGCGCTGGTCGAGGTGCTGCGGACGGTGGAGCGGCGCTACGGCGCGCTGTTCGAGCAGGAGACGAAGCTCTCGACGGAGGGCGGCAACCTCGTCTTCACCGGCCAGCGCGACGATCCCGATACGCTCGAGACGCTGCGCCGGCTCGGCTTCCAGCGGCCGGAGGCGATCTCGCAGACGATCCGCACCTGGCACTACGGCCGTTACCGCGCCACGCAATCGGTGGAGGCGCGCGAGCGGTTGACGGAGCTGACGCCCGAGCTCCTGAAGGTGTTCGGCGAGAGCAAGCGCGCCGACGAGGCGCTGTTGCGCTTCGACCAGTTCATCTCCGGCCTGCCGGCCGGCATCCAGCTCTTCTCCCTGCTCGGCAACAATCCGCGGCTATTGTCCCTGATCGTCAACATCATGTCGTCGGCGCCGCGGCTGGCGGAGATCATCGCCGGCCGGCCGCACGTCTTCGACGGCATGCTGGATCCGCGCCTGCTCGCGGAACTGCCGACCCGCGCCTACCTCGCAGAGCGCATCGACGGTTTCGTCGCCGGCGCCCGGCACTACGAGGAGGTGCTGGACCGGCTGCGCATCATCGCCGCCGAGCAGCGCTTCCTGATCGGCATCCGGCTCCTGACGGGCACGATCGACGGTGTGCGGGCGGGGCGCGCGCTGACCCACGTCGCCGACCTGATCATCGAGGCGGCGCTCGGGGCGGTCAGGCGCGAGATCGAGGCGGCGCACGGGACGTTTCCGGGCGGGCGGGTGGCGATCCTGGGCATGGGCAAGCTCGGCAGCTTCGAGCTGACCGCCGGCTCCGACGTCGACCTGATCCTGCTCTACGACCACGACGGCGCGGCGTCCGCGGAATCGCGCGGGGCCAGGCCGCTGGATGCGACGCGCTATTTCGCCCGCATGACGCAGCGGCTGATCGCGGCCCTCTCCGCGCCGACCGCCGAGGGCGTGCTCTACGAAGTGGACATGCGGCTTCGCCCCTCCGGCAACAAGGGGCCGGTGGCGACCCGCATCACCTCCTTTGCGAAGTACCAGCAGGAGGAGGCCTGGACCTGGGAGCACATGGCGCTGACGCGCGCCCGCGTCGTCTGCGGCGACGAGAGCCTCACCGCCGAGACCCGCGCGACCATCGCCGCCGTGCTCGACCGCCGGCGCGACGTCGCGGCGATCGCCAAGGACGTCGCCGAGATGCGCGCGCTGATCGACAAGGAGAAGCCGCCGCGCGACATCTGGGACCTGAAACTGATTGCCGGCGGCCTGATCGACATCGAGTTCATCGCGCAGTTCCTGGCGCTTTCGGCGCCGGCGCGGGGCGGGGCGCTGCCGGAGCAGGCACTGCCGACCGCGGATGCGCTTGCCGTGGTCGCACGCGGGCAGATGGACGAGAACGACCTCGACACGGTCCAGCAGGCGCTGCGGGTCTATTCGGAGATTTCCCAGATCGTGCGGCTGTGCATCGACGGGCCGTTCGATCCGAAGGAGGCGCCGGCCGGGCTGGTCGACCTCGTCTGCCGCGCCGGCGACTGCCCGGACGTCAAGACGCTGGAGGCCGAGCTGCGGCGGCTCTCGAAGGCCGTGCGCCGCATCTTCCAGGCCACGGTCGCGATCTGATCCCGGGCGGCCGAACGGGGCGAGGACGCGATCGTCGCGCCTCAGCGTGCCTGGCGGCAGGGGGACACGACGTCGTCGGCCGCCGGGATGCGCACGGAGACGACGGTGCCCTTGCCCTCCACCGAGAAGATGCGCATGCTGCCGCCGTGCAGCCGGGTCAGCGACCGGGAGATGGCAAGGCCGAGGCCGGAGCCGCCCTTGCTCTTGGCGTACTGGCTCTGCACCTGCTCGAACGGCTGGCCGATCTTGGCAAGCGCCGCCCGCGGGATGCCGATGCCGGTATCGGCGATCGTCAGCGTCACCGCGCCGCCCCGCTTCTTTGCCCGCACATGCACCTGGCCGCCCTTGTTGGTGAACTTCATCGCGTTCGACAGGAGGTTCAGCAGGATCTGCTTCATCGCGCGGCGATCGGCGATCAGCGACAGGCCCGACGATACCTGCTGGTGGACGCGGACGTTCTTCTGCTTCGCCGAGATCGACGTCAGCCGCAGCGTCTCCTCGATCAGCGGCGCCAGGTCGATGGCGTCGCAGCTGATCCGCATGTGACCGGCCTCGATCTTGGACATGTCGAGAATGTCGGTGATGACGTTCAACAGGTGCTGGCCGCTGTCATGGATGTCGCGGGCGTATTCGTCGTACTTGTCCGAGCCGAGCGGGCCGAACATCTGGTTCTGCAGGATCTCCGAGAAGCCGAGGATGGCGTTCAGCGGCGTGCGCAGCTCGTGCGACATGTTGGCCAGGAATTCCGACTTGGCCCGGTTGGCAGCCTCCGCGCGTTCCTTCTCGGCCTGGTAGTTGGCGTTGGCGATGGAAAGCTCGGCCTTCTGCTTTTCCAGCGTCGCGCGCGAGGCCGACAGGTCGCTGATCGTCGCCACCAGCCGTCGCTCGGATTCGCGCAGCCGCGCCTGGTGGCGCTTGATCATGGTGATGTCGGTGCCGACCGAGACGAGGCCGCCGTCGCGGGTGCGCCGCTCGTTGACCTGCAGCCAGCGCTCGTCGGCAAGCTGAACCTCGGTGGTCTGCGAGCCGGTATTGTCGCTGTCGGCCATCCGCCGGGCGATCACCGGCCGCGCGGCCGCCGCCAGCACCACCAGCCGTTCGGTGCCCGGCACCAGCACCTCGTCGGGAAGCCCGTAGGCCTGCTGATAGTGCGCGTTGCACATGACGAGGCGATCGTCCTTGTCCCAGAGCGCGAAGGTCTCCGAGGTGCATTCGATCGCCACCGCCAGCCGCTGGTCGGCCTCGTGGTAGCGCTGCGCCAGCTTGTGCTGCTCGGTCACGTCCATGGCGATGCCGATCATGTGGGTGCGGCCTGATCCCATGCGGATCAGCTGGGCGCGGGCGCGCAACCAGACATAGTGGCCGTCGGCATGGCGCATGCGGAAGACCTGGTCGACCTGCCGGGCTTCGCCCTTGGCGATCGCGCGCGCCACCTGGTAGATGCCGTCGTCGTCGGGATGCATCAGCCGCGCCGCGTCGCCGAAGGAGAGATAGTCCTCGCGCGGGGTCATGCCGAGCATCTCGTACATCGAGCGCGACCAGAACAGCCGCCGGCCGGACAGGTCGAAATCCCAGAGCCCGCAGCGTCCGCGCGCCAGCGCCGTCTCCACCCGCAGGTTGGATTCGGCGAAGATCGCATCGGCATCGCGCGAGCGCTTCGCCTGGAGGAAATAGGCGTAGAGGACGATGCCGAGGATGGCCGAAATGCCGGCAAACAGCGTGACGTTCAGCGACAGGTCGCTGCGCCACAATTCGTCGATCGCCCCGACCGGGCTCGCCACCATCGCATAGCCGCCGGCCGCCGGCACGTCGACGACGGCGACATAGTGATCGACGTCGCCCACCCGGGCGCGAACGACGCCGGAGGGGTCGCCGAAATAGTGGGACGCGGCCACGTCCGGCGCGATCCGCGTCATCGACATGCCGACATAGCCCGCCCCCGACAGCGAACCGGCGAAGACCCGGCCGTCCTTCTGCACGAACAGCACGAGCGCCCCTTCGGGCAGCCGGTCCTGCGGCAGGAATTTCGACAGCGCGCGCTCGATGTCGCCGCGCCGGCCCTCGGCCATGAGGCGGCCGTCATCGGTGGAGACGAGGATCGACACGGCGGCCGCCATCAGCGTGGTGCCGTCGCGCAGGCTCGCATCCATGCGCTGGTGTTCGAGAACGAGGCCGGTCAGCCGCGAAATGCCGACGACCAGGAGGAACGCGATGATCAGGATCGGGATCGAACGCTTCAGGACGGGCTCTGCGCGCGACAGGCGGAACGCCGCCGGCCCGGCAAAGATCCTGGCATGTTCTGCCAGGTCCTGGTTCCAGGGTGCCAAGCCCGGAAATTTGAGGCGAATCCGCCCCTCGGCTGCGCGACCCCGTTGCGCGTCCGCCATGTCCAATATCCTGTTTCTTCTGGTGATTCGAAAACGCCGCCGTCCGAATCTAAGCTAATGAATCATTCGCGATTCACCTTGTCCAGAGGAAAAGGTAACGAGTTTTTAACCAGTTCTCATCGTTGGGAAATTGTAGTCCGGCGACGGTGCCGCCGGAGCGTTCGGCAGCCTTCTCAGCCGTTCAGCATCCGCTCGACGATGTCGGAGACGTCCGCCGACAGCTTCTCCCCGGCCGCGACGCGCCGCAGCGCGTTCAGCGCATGCTCCGCCCGGCCTTCCTCCAGCGCGCGCCAGGACCGCATCGAGGTGAGGATGCGCGCGGCGAGCTGGGGGTTCTTCGGGTCGATCTCGAGGATCTGCGCGGCGAGGAACCGGTAGCCCTCGCCGTCGGGACGGTTGAAGCCCGTGGGGTTGGAGAAGGCGAAGGTGCCGACCAGCGCCCGCACCCGGTTCGGGTTGTTGCGGTTGAAGAGCGGGCTCTCCATCAGCCGCTCGACGCGGGCGAGCGCGCCGCTGCCGGGGATCGTCGCCTGGATCGCGAACCACTTGTCGATGACCAGCGGGTTCTCGGCGAAGCGGGCGCGGAAGCTCTCGAGGGCCGCCTGGGTCTCCGGCGCCTCGGGGAAGCGGTGGGCGAGGACGGTCAGCGCCGCACTCAGGTCCGTCATGTTGTCGGCGGCGGCGAAGGCCTTCGCGGCCCGCTCCGGCGTGCCTTCTGCGATGGCGAGATAGCCGAGGGCTGCGTTGCGCAGCGCCCGCTTGCCGGCACTTGCCGCATCCGGGGTGAAGCTGCCGGTGGTGTGGTTGCGGTCGAAGAGGGCCGCAAACAGTGCTGCGCCCTTGTGGGCGACGACGGAGAGGACGGCCTCGCGGCCGGCGCGGATCGCATCGGGATCGTTGTTGCTGCCGTGCTCGCGGGCGACGTCGGCCTCGCTCGGCAGCGCCAGGATCTGGGCGCGGAAGGCGGGCTCCAGCGTCTCGTCGCCGGCGACCGCGATCAGCGTCTCGGTCAGCATCGGATCGACGGCGATCTCGCCGCCCTCGCGGGCCTTGCGCGCGGCCTCGACGAGGTTGGGAAGGGCGATGTCGCTGATCGCCTGCCAGCGGGCGAACAGGTCGGCGTCGTGGCGGGCGATGTGGGCGAGGTCGGCCGGCGCCTGCTCGAAATGCACGTTGATCGGCGCCGAGAAGCCGCGGTTGAGGGTGACGACCGGGCGGCCGCCGATGCCGGAGAAGGTGACGACCTGGCTGCGGGCGGTGAGGTGCAGCACGTCGCCGGTGATCTCGGCGCCCTCGATCGCCGAGGGCTTCGCTTCGGTGCCGTCCGGCAGAAGCAGGCCGAAGCGCAGCGGGATGTGCATCGGCTCCTTGGCGGACTGGCCGGGCGTCGGCGGCACCATCTGCTCGAGCGAGAGCGTGAAGACGCCCTTCGCCTGGTCGAAGGCGCTGGAGACGGAGACGAGCGGCGTGCCGGCCTGGTGGTACCAGAGCGAGAACTGCGCAAGGTCGCGGCCGCTGGCGTCCTCGAAGCACTTGACGAAGTCCTCGATCGTCGCCGCCTCGCCGTCGTGGCGCTCGAAATAGAGGTCCATGCCCGCCTTGAACAGGTCCGGACCGAGGAGGGTCGCGATCATGCGCGTCACCTCCGAGCCCTTCTCGTAGACGGTCGTCGTGTAGAAGTTGTTGATCTCGCGGTACTTGGTCGGCCGCACCGGATGGGCGAGGGGACCGGCATCCTCGGGGAACTGCTCCGACTTCAGGTGACGCACCTCGGCGATCCGCTTGACCGCGCGCGAGCGCTGGTCGGCGGAGAACTCGTGGTCGCGATAGACCGTCAGGCCCTCCTTCAGGCACAGCTGGAACCAGTCGCGGCAGGTGATGCGGTTGCCGGTCCAGTTGTGGAAGTATTCGTGGGCGATGATCGCCTCGATATTGGCATAGTCGCCGTCGGTGGCGGTCTCCGGGTCGGCCAGCACGTACTTGTCGTTGAAGACGTTGAGGCCCTTGTTCTCCATCGCTCCCATGTTGAAGTCGGAGACGGCGACGATCATGAAGATGTCGAGGTCGTATTCGCGGCCGAACACCTCCTCGTCCCACTTCATCGAGCGCTTCAGCGCGTCCATCGCATAGGCGGCGCGCGGTTCCTTGCCGTGCTCGACATAGATCTTCAGCGCCACCTCGCGGCCGGACATGGTGGTGAAGGTGTCCTCGACGACGCCGAGGTCGCCGGCGACGAGCGCGAAGAGATAGCTCGGCTTCGGATGCGGATCGAACCAGGCGGCGAACGCGCGGCCCTCGTCATAGCCTGCGCCGCCGAGGAAATTGCCGTTCGACAGCATCAGCGGGTTGGCGGCCTTGTCGCCGATGATGGTGATCGTATAGGGCGCCAGCACGTCGGGCCGGTCGGGGAAATAGGTGATGCGGCGGAAGCCCTCGGCCTCGCACTGGGTGCAGTAGATCCCGTTGGTGCGGTAGAGGCCCATCAGCTGCGTGTTGGCCTCGGGATTGATGTAGGTGGTGATCGTCAGCTCGAAGGGGGTTTCCGCCGGCAGGTCGCGGATCGTCAGGCTCTCCGGGGTGGCGTCGTACTGGCTGGCCGGCATCTCGTTCTGGTCGAAGAGAAGGCCCGAGAGCGTCAGCTCGTCGCCGTCGAGCACCAGCGGCGCTTTCGGATCGACGCCCTCGCGGCGATGGAAGATCAGCCTGGCATCGACCTTGGTGTTGGTCGGGTCGAGTTCGAAGGTCAGGTCGACGCGTTCGAGAACGAAATCGGTCGGGCGGTAGTCTGCCAGATGGATGATCCGGCCGTTCTCAGTGCGCATGGTCTGTCCTGCTCGTGTCCTTCGCCTTGCTTCGTTTTAGAGGAACCTGACAAGGGGGGAAAGGACGGATTGGTCTTCTGCTGGCCCCTTCATATTCGCTCGGGCTTAACATCTCATTGCCGTAAGGCGTCCTCGCCTGACATTCTGCAATTCACGGCTGTCCGTGAAGGGGGATGAATCCGGCCGGCCGGCTGCGACCGAGGCGGCCGTCCACGGTCGGGGCAAGGGGCGGTGCTACTTCTGCGACGCCAGCGTCTCGCGGATCTCGGCGTCGTTCTCGGTCTGCTGGACGACCACGCCGGTCCAGCCGAGCCCGTCATAGTCCTCGTAGCCGATCGTCTTCGCAAAGGCGACGATGGTGCCGTCGGGCGCGTAGTAGCTGCCGCGCATCGCCCCGCCCGGATTGCTGAGGCCGAAGCTCGTGAAGATCATGGCGGGGCGGTTCGAGGCGATGACGCGGTTGTCGCCGTCGAGCAGCATCACATGCGTCCGCTCGGCCACATGCGGCGGCAGGCTCGCCTCCTTCTCGACGATCGACTGGCCCTGCTGCTGCCAGTCGAAATAGACGCCGAGCGTGCCGAGCAGCTTGCCGTTCGGCAGGCCGCCTTCGCGGACGCCGGCGGCATAGACGATCGCATGCCGGCCGTTGTGCAGGTTGCTCGGCTGGACCCGCTCGACCGCGTAGTCGTCGCCGCTTTTCGTCGCCGCGGCGGCGCGGAACCAGTCCTTGTCGGACAGGTTGACGCCGCGCACCGAGCTGGCATAGGCGGGGTTGGCGGAGGCCACCACGCGTCCGTCGGCATCGGTCATGACGAGATCGAGATAGACCGTATAGTACTTGGCGATCACCGACAGGCGGGCGGCAGCGGCATCGAACGCGCTCCGGCCCGGCGCCTGCAGCGCCTGCCAGAGGGCGGGATCGGTCGCCCACCACCGGACGTCGGCGGTGCGCTCGAACAGGTTGCGCACGATCAGCTGCACCAGCGTCTGCGCCATGTCGACGAGCCGCACGCCCTCCATCTGGTTGACGAGCGATTCCGAGACGGAGCGGCCGAGCGTGATCCGGCCCAGCACGTTGCGCTCGAACTGGTGGGCGATCGTGCTGGAGATGTCGGCCAGCCGCTGCACCTCGGAAGCGACGACGGCGAAGCCCTTTCCGGCCTCGCCGGCGCGGGCCGCCTCGATGCTGGCGTTGATCGCCAGCATCTTGATCTGGCGGGCGATCGAGCTGTTCTCCTCGCTGAAGCGCTCGAGATCGGTGCCGATGCCCTCCGCGATGGCGCGCATGGTTCGGGGCGTGGCGGAAAGCTGGGAATGTGCCTGTGCAGTCGCGGGGTTGGCGGACATGGCAATCTCGTGAGCGTGACCGGCGGGGCGCGTCGCCGGCGGGGTGAAATTGATCAAAATTTTCTCAATTATGATTAATGCTCAATATTTGAGAAATGGTATATAAATCGTATGACTAATGCCTGCGGCGCCGAAAATCGCAAGGCGCCCATCAAAACCTGTTCAGGCACATCACCAAAATTGATCCCGAATCCCTGTGCCGTCGTATAGGATCGGCGCCAGCGATTTCCCGTCCGATGGATGCCGATGCCCTGCGGCCGACGAGGCTGCGAACAAGAGACTGTGAATAAGCATGGAGTTTGCCGAGCAGCAGCCGATGAAGGCGATCTTTCTCAAGGTCTCCTCCGTCGCAATCTTCGTTTGCATGTCCACGTTGATCAAGGCGGCGGGGGAGGGCATCACGACCGGCCAGATCACCTTCTATCGCTCGGCCTTCGCGATGGTGCCGATCATGGCCTGGCTCGCGGTGCGCGGCGAGCTCGTCGATTCCTTCCGCACCTCGGCCATCCTCGGCCATCTCGGCCGCGGCTTCGTCGGCATCCTGGCGATGAGCTTCGGCTTCTATGGCCTCGTCCATCTGCCGCTGCCGGAGGCGATCGCGATCGGCTACGCCATGCCGCTGATCGCGGTCATCATCGCGGCGCTGTTCCTGAAGGAGACGGTGGGGATCTATCGCTGGTCGGCCGTGCTGGCGGGGCTCGTCGGCGTCGCCGTCATCACCTGGCCGCGGCTGACGCTTCTGGAGCAGGGCGGCGTCGGGACCGCCGAGGCGCTCGGCGCCCTGGCCGTGCTCGCGTCGGCGACGCTGGGCGCCATTGCGATGGTGCTGGTGCGCCGTCTGGTTCAGACCGAGAAGACGCCGACGATCGTCCTCTACTTCTCGCTGTCGGCGTCCATCTTCTCGCTGGCGACCCTGCCGCTCGGCTGGGTCGATGTCAGCGGCCGCGCGCTGCTGCTCCTCGCCTTGGCGGGCTTCTGCGGCGGGGTGGCGCAGCTTCTGCTGACGGCGAGCTATCGCTATGCCGACGTCTCCACCATCGCCCCGTTCGAATACACCTCGATCCTGCTCGGCATGGGCTTCGGCTACGTCCTGTTCGACGACGTGCCGACCCTGACCATGCTCGCCGGCACCCTGATCGTCGTCGGCGCCGGCATCTTCATCATCATCCGCGAGCACCGGCTCGGCCTCAGGCGGAAGGCGGCGCGCCGCCACATGACGCCGCACGGATGACGGGGCAGGGCCGGGAAGGGCGACGAAGCCGCCCGGCCGCCGCGTTCAGGATTTCCACTGCGGCGTGGTCGTGTCGGCGACGAGATCCTCGGCCGCCTCGTCGGGGAGGCCTTCACCTTGCAGCGCTGCGGCGGCGCAGGTTTCGGCGCCGAGCGGCTGCACCGGCATCGCCTGGTAGTCGGTCTTCACCACCATGCCGGTCTGGGCGTCGCGGCGCATGATGCGCCAGGCGGCATAGCCGCCGTAGAGGGCGAAATAGAGCGTGAAGACGACGAAGAGCGCCGACGGCCCGAAGCGGTCCATCACCGGGCCGGCCACGAGCGGCCCGGAGATCGTGCCGATCCCGTAGACGATCATCATCCCCGAGGAAATCTCGACGTACTCGTCCGGCTGGGCGAGGTCGTTGGCATGCGCCACGTTCAGCGCGTAGATCGGAAAGAGCACGCAGCCGACGAGGCCGGCGACGATGTAGAGAAGGACCGGCGCGCCGCCCTGGACGGCGATCATGGCAAGGCTCGCCGCCACACCGACGCCGCCGCAGGCGACCATGACGAGCCGCCGGTCCATCCGGTCCGAAGCCCGCCCGATCGGGATCTGCGCCAGCGTGCTGCCGACGAGGAGGGCCGCCAGCAAGGTGGCGCCCTGCGTCGTGGTCAGGCCGATCCGCTGGGTGAAGACGCCGCCGAGGTTGAGCCAGGCGCCGGCGAGGGCGCCGGCGAGGAAGGCGCCGACGACGGCGACCGGCGAGCGCCGATAGAGCTTCGGCACGTTGAAGCGCGCCTGCGTCGGCGCGGCCGGCAGCGGCGAGGAGGTCAGCGCCGTCGGCAGCAGCGAAACCGAGAAGATGATGGCGCAGAGGATGAACAGCGTCGTGCTCTTCGGATCGCCGAGCGGCACCAGGTACTGGCCGGCGATGCCGCCGACCATGGTCGTCATCACGTAGAGCGAGAACACGCCGGCGCGGTTGTCGTTCGTCACCCGCTCGTTCAGCCAGCTCTCGATGATCAGGTAGCTGCCGGCGATGGCAAAGCCGGAAATGGTGCGGAACAGCATCCAGGCGCGCCAGTCGACCAGCACCGAGCAGAGCAGGATCGCGATCGAGAGCAGCGTGACCAGCGCCACGAACACGCGGACATGGCCGACGGCGAGGATGAATTTCGGGGTGACGATGCACGAGGAGGTGAAGCCGAGCGTGTAGCCCGTCGCGATCCAGGTGATCGTCTGCGTCGACCATCCCTCGGCGACGGCGCGCACGGGGATGACGTAGCTCTGCAGGCCGAACCCCACCATCATCAGCAGCGTCGACAGGAGAAGGCTTGCAAAGGGGATGAGGCTCGCCACCATGACGGGATTCCGGAAGACGGGTCCCCGTCGCCGGTATGGCGCGCGGGACAACAGGACTGTGCCTCTAAAGAAGTCCGTCTGCGGTGTCCACTGCGACAGCGGCTGGCGCAAAGGATGGGATGACGCCGATCCGGACCGGGATCGGCGCTCAGTTGGGCAGGAACGCCTTCAACTGGTCGCTCCGGCGGGCGGCGTCGCGGGGAAGCGAGGCGAGCACGTTGTATTCGCGCGCGGCGTTGACCGCGGTGCGGATGTCGTGCAGGTCGGAAATCAGCTTGCGGATCCGTTGCATTCGTGTCTTCCCGGGCATGGAGCGGCCTTGCGCGTTGCGGCTCAACGCGCAGGCGCGATCAGCGCTGGACGAACTCGGCGTAGATGTTGGCCGGGCGGTTGATGCGAGCGTAGCCGGAGGCCGTCATCTGCTCGTTGGCCGGGGTGCGCAGGCCACCGAAGCCATTGGCCGGACGGTAGCCGGCATAGCGCAGCGTCTCGAAGCCGGAATGGATCGGGCGAAGGCGGGCGGTCATGATCGAATATCCTTAATCTGTCCCCCCCGCATGCAATATTGCAGCGCAGCATCCGTCTTGCAATGCGACATTACGCCCTGCTGATATGCGAAGATCGCATGGCTTCCGTAATATTCTGTTCATGTCGAAGGCAGAAATGCGGACAGGAATGCAGGCCGCAGACCGGTCGAGGTCGAGCGGTCGTCATATATCATATTGAATTGTAATAGTTATTTTGTTGCGTGGTTCACGTGGCCGGACCGGCCAGTCCTGCGCGAAACGCAAGCAGGTCCTGCCAGGCGAGGCGCTTGCTGACCGGCGCGGCCACGAGATCCTGCGGGTGAAGCGTGGCGAGTGCCGGTATTTTTCGGCCGCCGATCGCCAGTTCCCGCCACTCTCCGCGCATCTGGTGGATGGTCTGCGTGCCGCCGAAGAAGAATCGGGCGGCGAAATTGCCGAGAATCAGCAGGTGATTCGGTGCGGCGAGCACGATCTGGCGCTCGATGAAGGGGCGGCAGATGTCGCTTTCCGGAGCGGAGGGAACGCGATTGCCGGGCGGCCGCCAGGGAATGACGTTCGTCAGCAGCACGTCGGCGCGGGCAAGGCCGATGCCGGAAAGCATGCGGTCCAGCATTGCGCCCTGCCGCCCGGAGAACGGCAGGCCCTCGCGATCGTCGTCCGCGTTCGGCATCGGCCCGATCACCATGATCGAAGGCTGCATGTTGCCTTGCGCGAAGACGAGGCCGCGGGCGCTGTTCTTCAGGTTGCAGCCGCCGAAACCCTCCATCGCCGCCCTGAGGTCGTCGAGCGTGGTTGCGGCGGCAGCGATGGCGGACGCCTCGGCCACCGCCTGGCTGTCGGGCATGGCGACGGCGGGAGCCGCCACCTCCTTCGGCGCCGGCCGCGCAGTGCCGCGCGCGCCCGCACTGCCGGAGGGCGCCTGGCTGCCGTCCGCGCTCCGGGCCGCGGCGTCGCCGCCGCCCTGGCGGGCGGCATGCGCCGTCCGCATCGCCTCGAATTCGGCGATCCGGTCGACGGGCTGGTCCTCGAGCAGCCATTCCACCCCCGCATCGGCGTGAAACGCGAGCAGGGCGGCCAGTTCGGCGGCTTGAAGGTCGGCGGCGGAGATCATGCTTCAGGCATACAGGAACGGCCGCACCCGCCGCAAGGCCAGCGGTGCGCTTCGGGGCGGGCCATCCACGCCGTCCGCTCAGGTCGAGCGTGCAGCACCCCCGTCGCAGCGCACGAGGGTGCCGGTGACGTAGCTTGCCGGCGCGCTGCAGAGGAAGGCGGCGGTGGCGGCGAATTCGTCGACCCGGCCGTAGCGGCGGGCGGGGATCTCCGCCTCGAACTCGGCCTGGACGTCCTCGATCGGCCGGCCACTGCGTTCGGCGGCGGCGGCATCGAGGCTTTCCAGCCGGTCGGTGCGGATGCTTCCGGGCAGGAGCATGTTGGCGGTGATGCCGTATTGCGCGACCTCGCTCGCCAGCGTCTTCGACCAGCCGGCAAGGGCCGGGCGCAAGGTGTTGGACAGCGCCAGGCCGGGGATCGGCTCGATCACGCCCGAGGAGGCGACCGTCAGGATGCGGCCCCAGCGCTGCGCCTTCATCTGCGGCAGGAGACGGTTGGTCAGCGTGATCAGCCGCAGCACCATCGCGTTGAAATAGGTCGAAAGCGTCTCCGGCGTCATGTCCTCGGTCGACCCCGGCGTCGGGCCGCCGGAATTGTTGACGAGGATGTCGATGCCGCCGAGCTTTTCGGCGACCGCCGCCTCGAGCGTCTCCACCACGTCGTCCTCGAACAGGTCGGCGACGACGAACGAGGCGCGGCCCCGACCCTCGGCGTTGATCGCGGCGCAGTTGTCCGCAAGGTTTGCGCCGTCGCGTCCGCACAGCAGCACGTCCGCGCCCTCGCGCGCCAGCGCCGCGGCGATCCCGCGGCCGAGCCCGCGCGACGAGGCGAGCACCAGTGCTCTCTTTCCCTTGATGCCGAGATCCATCCTGCCCTCATCTGCCAGTATGCGCCTTGTCCTGTCGCCGTGGCCGGTGCGGCGTCACGGTGCGGCTTGCGCGTGATCGGTTGCCGCCGGCAGGCCGCCGGCGTGCCGATGGCTATAGTATGCCCGCCGCCGATTGCCAAACAGGCCCGTGCCGTCGCCTGCGGCCGCATGCGCCGATCCTGTCAAGAATAGTTCCGGAAACGTCAACTTCGTTCATCGCATCGATCATAGGCTGTGGCTGTCCATCCGGCAGAGGCGGCTGCCGCGAGAGGGGCAAAACGGTGTCGCGGGCGGATTCTTTTGTTGACGTAAACGTCAATGCCAACAAATGTCGGCCCGCGGGCATGACGTCATGCGCAAATGCGGACACTCCCTGTCGCCCCTTGGCTCGACAGGGACTTGCGCATTTGTCATGAGGACCGCAATAACAGATCGGCCGTCAGCGGAACGGCAGCGGAGGCAGGAACGAATGAGCGAGGCGATGGAACTCCCCGAGCGCGAAAGCATGGAATTCGACGTGGTGATCGTCGGCGCGGGGCCGGCCGGCCTTGCTGCGGCGATCCGGCTGAAGCAGGTCGATCCGGATCTCTCCGTCGTCGTCCTGGAGAAGGGCTCGGAAGTCGGCGCGCATATCCTGTCCGGCGCCGTCGTCGATCCGATCGGCATCGACCGGCTGCTGCCCGGCTGGCGCGAGGAGGAGGGGCATCCCTTCAAGACCGAGGTCACCGACGACCAGTTCCTGGTGCTCGGCCCGGCCGGCTCGGTGCGCCTGCCGAACTTCGCCATGCCGCCGCTGATGAACAACCACGGCAACTACATCGTCTCGCTCGGCAATGTCTGTCGCTGGCTCGCCACCAAGGCGGAGGAGCTCGGCGTCGAGATCTATCCGGGTTTTGCCGCCTCCGAGGTGCTCTACAACGACGAAGGCGCCGTCATCGGCGTTGCCACCGGCGACATGGGCATCGGCCGCGACGGCGAGCCGGGACCCAACTATACCCGCGGCATGGCGCTGCTCGGCAAGTACACCCTCATCGGCGAAGGCGTGCGCGGCTCGCTCGCCAAGCAGCTGATTGCGAAATTCGACCTCTCGAAGGGCCGCGAGCCGCAGAAGTTCGGCATCGGCCTGAAGGAGCTGTGGGAGGTGAAGCCTGAGAAGCACAAGCAGGGTCTCGTGCAGCACACCTTCGGCTGGCCGCTCGGCATGAAGACCGGCGGCGGCTCCTTCCTCTACCATCTGGAGGACAATCTGGTCGCGGTCGGCTTCGTCGTCCACCTGAACTACAAGAACCCCTGGCTCTACCCCTTCGAGGAGTTCCAGCGCTTCAAGACCCACCCGGCCATCCGCAGCACCTTCGAGGGCGGCAAGCGGCTCTCCTACGGCGCCCGCGCCATCACCGAGGGCGGCTGGCAGTCGGTGCCGAAGCTGTCCTTCCCCGGCGGCGCCCTGATCGGCTGCTCGGCCGGCTTCGTCAATGTGCCGCGCATCAAGGGCAGCCACAATGCGGTGCTCTCCGGCATCCTTGCCGCCGAGAAGCTGGCCGATGCGATCGCCGCCGGCCGCGCCCATGACGAGCCGATCGAGATCGAGCGCGGCTGGCGCGACAGCGCCATCGGCTCGGACCTGAAGAAGGTGCGCAACGTCAAGCCGCTGTGGTCGAAGTTCGGCACCGCCGTCGGCGTCGCGCTCGGCGGCCTCGACATGTGGACCAACACGCTGTTCGGCCTGTCCTTCTTCGGCACGCTGAAGCACGGCAAGACCGATGCGGCCTCGCTGGAGCCGGCCGAGAAGCACCAGAAGATCGACTATCCGAAGCCCGACGGCGTTCTGACCTTCGATCGTCTCTCCTCGGTGTTCCTGTCGAACACCAACCACGAGGAAGACCAGCCGATCCACCTGCAGGTGAAGGATCCGGAGCTGCAGAAGACCTCGGAACTCGACGTCTATGCCGGGCCCTCCACCCGCTACTGTCCCGCCGGCGTCTACGAATGGGTGCAGAAGGACGGCAAAGACGTCTTCGTCATCAACGCCCAGAACTGCGTCCACTGCAAGACCTGCGACATCAAGGACCCCAACCAGAACATCAACTGGGTTCCCCCGCAGGGCGGCGAGGGGCCGGTCTATCCGAATATGTGAGGCCGCGGAGCGACGGCAGACGCTGCCGGACGATCGCCGGATGAGCAACCGTCGGGATCGGCGCCGGTTGTTCTAAGGGGTGAGGCCGACGCCGAGCGCCCCGGCGACGTTGGCCAGGCGTTTGTCGTGACTCCAGAGCCGTGCCTCGGGGGTCAGCATCGTTGATGCCAGCAGGTGGGCGTCGACATAGCCGATGCCGCTTCCCATCAGCGCATGCTTCCTGATGAGAAACAGGACCTCCGCATCGTCCGCGACCGTCGCCTGCGGCAGTTCCGTCAGCGCTGTGACAACCTGATCGTGGTTCCTGATCGAGCCGAGCGCGATCTCGCCCACCACATGGGGGTGCGCGAGAACCTGCCGCCGGCTGAGCATCGCTTCCAGGTGCCTGTTTCCTTGCCGCAGGTGATCGATCCAGACCGACGTGTCGACGAGGATCATTCAGAGGAACCGAGTTTGCCGCCGTCGTTCCACCTGCGCCGCGGCGCTGCCTTGGCATCCGGATCGCTGCCGCCAAGCCTGATCAGGCGGTGCGCCGCCTCGTGCTCCACCAGCTTGATCAGGGCCTCCTCCACGAGCGCGGACTTCTCCTTGATCCCCGTCACTTCCTGGGCGCGGGCGAGAAGTTCGTCGTCAAAGGTGATCGTGGTACGCATCGGGACCTCCGGATGGATTGCATCAAAAATAGCATCATTCGATGCGGCATTCAACGCACACCGCCCGTTTACGTATTCGTGATCACATTCCCGAACGCAGCCTTATCGATTCATTAACCATAATCTCAATAAACCTTGGCCATCCTATTGACTGACCAAGGACATAGTCATGCCGATTTCCCGCCGTGGCCTTCTGCTGGGCATGTCTGCCCTGCTTGCCGGATGCTCCACCGATGCGCCCAACCACGTCGCCAATTATGCGGCCATTCCGGACGAGAAGTTTCCACTGAAGGCCATGCCGCTGGACAAGGTGAAGCCGGAGCTTCGCCGCCAGGAGGTCGCCTACGAGGGGCCGCATAAGCCCGGCACGATCGTCGTCGACACGCCCGCCCGCCGGCTCTACTACGTGCTCGGCGAGGGCAGGGCGATGCGCTACGGCGTCGGTGTCGGCCGCGAGGGCCTGGCCTTTGCCGGCAGCGCCTATGTCGGCCGCAAGGCCGAATGGCCGCGCTGGACGCCGACGGCGAACATGATGCGGCGCGAGGAGCGCTACCGCAAGCTCGCCGGCGGTCTCGAAGGCGGCCCGTGGAACCCCCTCGGCGCGCGCGCCGTCTACCTCTACCGCGGCGGCAACGACACCCACTTCCGCATCCACGGAACCAACCAGCCCGAATCGATCGGCCTTGCCATGTCGAGCGGCTGCGTGCGCATGCTCAACCACGACATCATTGACCTTTACGAGCGCGTCAACGTAGGCGACCGGGTCGTCGTGATCCAGGCCTGATTCGCCTGCGCTCCAGGAAAAAGGCCAATTCTATCATCCGATTAGCGCCGCACCCGCATAACGGGCGGCGCTGGTCGCGTTGCATCCCTCCTTTCGCGGCGATTTGATGGCGATGGCGCAATGGGGCCAGTCTCGGACGCATTTTGAGCGACATTCCACCCCACGCCTGCAAAACTCGTGGCTGTGCATCCGACCTCTCCCGGCGCTTGCCGCCGGGTCGGTCCCGTGCTTCCAATCGCTGGTCCGGTTGCGGCGGTGCAGTCGGACAGTGGGGCGAAATCACCGCCTGAATAAATGAGGGAACCGACAATGAAGAAGCTTCTTGCAACCACGTGCCTCACCTTCGGCCTGTTCGGCCTTGCGGGCGCGGCCAACGCCGAATGCGGCGACGTGACGATCGCCAGCATGAACTGGCAGAGCGCCGAGGTCCTGGCGGCCCTCGACAAGATCATCCTGTCCGAAGGTTACGGCTGCAACGCCGATATCATCGTCGGTGACACTGTTCCCACCATCACCTCGATGATCGAGAAGGGCGAGCCGGATCTGGCGCCGGAAGGCTGGGTCGACCTGCTGCCGGACGTCGTCAACCGCGGCCTGGAAGAGGGCAAGCTCGTCGGCGCCGCGGTCGCGCTGTCCGACGGAGCGGTCCAGGGCTGGTGGATCCCGAAGTACATCGCCGACGCCAACCCCGAGATCAAGACGATCGACGACGCGCTGAAGCATCCCGAGCTCTTCCCCGATCCGGAGGACAGTTCCAAGGGCGCCGTCCACAACGGCCCGCAGGGCTGGGGCGGCACGGTCGTCACCGCGCAGCTCTACAAGGCCTATGGCGGCGAGGCCGCCGGCTTCAACCTGATCGACACCGGCTCGGCCGCCGGCCTCGACGGCTCGATCGCCAAGGCCTATGAGCGCAAGGAAGGCTGGGTCGGCTACTACTGGGCCCCGACCGCGCTGCTCGGCAAGTACGAGATGGTCAAGCTCGAGCACGGCGTACCCGCCGACGCCGCCGAATGGAAGCGCTGCAACACCGTTGCCGATTGCCCGGACCCGAAGAAGAACGACTGGCCGAAGGACAAGGTCCAGACGCTGGTGACCAAGGGCTTCTCCGAGCGGGCCGGCGAGGACGTCATGGGCTACCTCAACAAGCGCGCCTGGACCAACGACACCGTCAACAAGCTGATGGCCTGGATGACCGACAACCAGGCGAGCGGCGAGGATGGCGCCAAGCACTTCCTGCAGGAGAACGAGGCGCTGTGGACCCCCTGGGTCTCGCCGGAAGCCGCCGAGAAGATCAAGGCTTCGCTCTGATCATCAACGTTGTGACCTGGCGGCGCGCTCCCGGCGGGCGCGCCGCCAGATGCTTATTGGCCGCCGCCGGCAGCACGGCCGGTGGCGCCGCGACGTGAAGAAGAAGGGGAACGGGCATGGAATGGCTCACCAAATTTCCGCATATGAACGACGATTCGCTGCGCGAGCTGAAAAAGGCGATCGACGAAGGCTTCCGCGCGTTCACCCGCGCCTATGGTGATCTGATCGAATCCTTCTTCGAACCGCTGCAGTTCTTCCTCATCCAGTCCGAACGGCTGATGACCCGCACGCCCTGGCCGATCGTCATCCTCGCCATCGCGCTGATCGCCTGGTTCGCCAGCCGCAACTGGAAGATCGTCGCCGGTTGCGTCGGCACGCTGCTGGTGATCGGCTATTTCGACATGTGGGACGACACGATGAAGACGATCTCGATGATCTTCGTCTGCACCGTGCTGTCGATCGCGATCGGCATTCCGATCGGCATCGCCATGTCGCGCTCCGACCGCCTGCAGAACCTGATCAACCCGGTCCTCGACGTGATGCAGACGATGCCGAGCTTCGTCTATCTCATCCCTGTCGTCATGCTGCTCGGCATCGGCAAGGTCCCGGGCCTGATCGCGGTCGTCATCTATGCCATCCCGCCGATGATCCGGTTGACCAATCTCGGCATCCGCCTGGTCGACAAGGACGTGCTGGAGGCCGCAGACGCCTTCGGCTCGTCGGGCTGGCAGAAACTGAAGAACGTGCAGATGCCGCTGGCGCTTCCGACGATCATGGCCGGCATCAACCAGACGATCATGATGGCGCTGGCCATGGTGGTGATCGCCTCGATGATCGGTGTCCAGGGTCTCGGCCAGCCGGTGCTGAAGGCGATCTCCAACCAGTATTTCACGCTCGGCATCTTCAACGGCCTCGCCATCGTCGGCATCGCCATCATCTTCGACCGCGTCAGCCAGGCCTACGGCAAGCGGCTGCAGCGCCATCGCGAGATCGTGCACGGATAAGGGGCGAAACCTGCAGATGGGAAAAGGCCCCGGTGATCGCTCGCCGGGGCCTTTTTTCGTTCGCGCTGCGGTCACTCACGCCCGCTTCGACAGGATGCCGGTGGAGAGGGCGACGCCGGCGCCGGTGACGACGGCGGCAAGCAGTTCCGTCATGCCGAGCGGCTCGCCGAGCATGAGCCCGCCGCCGAGCGTCACCAGCACCGGCGTGATCGCCGTGAACGCCGCCGCCTGCGTGCCGCCGAGCGCGCGGATGGCCGTTCCGTAGGCGAAGGTGGCGACGAGGCCGGAGAGGATGCCCTGGCTGGTGAACTGCACCGCCACTTCCGACGCCGGGGCTGCGGCGAGCGTCGTGCCGAAAATCGCCGCCAGGCCGAGATGAATGAGGGTCGACCAGCTCGTGATGAGGGCGCCGCCCTGCAGCGGCGTCAGGCCCGACCGCCGGAAGGCGTGGGTATAGCCTGCCCACAGCAACCCGCCAAACGGCAGCAGCACGAAGCCGGTGAGCGTCATGCCGCCCGAGAGCAGCGCCTTGCCGAGCAGGAGCGCAAGCCCCGCAAGGATGGCGAAGAGGCCGAGCACGCGCATGCGGTCCGGACGTTCGCCGAACAGGACGATGCCGATCAGGGCCGTCGCAAGCGGCATGGAGCCGCCGAGCAGGATGCCGCCCGCTGCAGCCGGCGTGGAGTGCAGGGCAAATGCCGTCACCTGGAAGAACAGCGCCCCGGCGCCGGCGACCATGATGACGACGAGCCGCAACGGAACGCCCCGGGGCAGCAGGCCCATGCGGATCCAGATCGGGGACAGGACGAGGGCGGGAACGCCATATCGAAGCAGGCCGACGTCGATCGTGGTCAGCGATGTGGAGGCGGTATGGCGGGTGGCGAGCACCCAGGTTGCCCAGATGAGCACGGTGACGATTGCCCCGGCATAGCCGGCCGCGGTCGAGGTGCGTTCGGTGGGAGAAAGGGTGGAGATGGACATTTGGTATTCCCCGGCAGCGGTATGGGTTGTTTCTGCGGGAAAACTACTGCCGAATGCCGAGGCATGTCCTTGCTAATTATGGCTGTATGAAACTACAATTGGCAATTATCCGCCAATATCCGGTCTTAAAAGATAGAAAGATGCCAAATCTGGATAAATTCGATATCGCGATCCTGCGCATCCTTCAGGAGGACGCGCGCGCCACCAATGTCGAGATCGCCGAGCGGGTGAACCTGTCGCCTTCGCCCTGCCTGCGCCGCATCCGCAACCTGGAAAAGTCGGGCATACTCAAGGGCTACCGGGCCGATATCGACCGCAAGGAGGTCGGCCTCGGGCTGACCGTCTTCGTCGAGATCAAGGTGGACCGCCACAGCCTGCAGAATGCGCTGTCGCAGCAGGCGGCGCTGCTCGCCATTCCCGAGGTCGTGTCCTGCTTCCTGATATCGGGCAATGCCGATTTCCTGGCGGAGGTGGTGGTGGCCGATCTTGCGGCCTATGAGCGGCTTCTGACCGACACGCTGCTGACGCTGCCGGGCGTGTCCGATATCCGCTCCAACTTCGCCATCCGCACGATCAAGACCGGCGGCCCCTTGAAGCTGCCGGACCTGAAATGATCGGGACGCCGCCCCGGGAGTTGGGGGGCGGGGCGGCGTCCCTTTGCCGCTACGCCGCAGCGGCAAATCCGGTCGGAAGGGTGGGCGTCAGGCAGCAGCGATCGTCGCTTTCATGACGGCCCGCGCTCGATGAGGCCGCAGGTATCTGGGGGGACGGTTCCTCCATTCCGCAGGCCGAGCCGATCGGGACGCCGCCCCGGAGTTGGGGGGCGGGGCGGCGTCCCTTTGCCGCTACGCCGCAGCGGCAAATCCGGTCGGAAGAGTGGGCGTCAGGCAGCAGCAATCGTCGCCCGGACGACGGGCAAGGCATTCCTGTTGTCGTGGATGACGGCGGCGGAAGAGGCTTGCCCGCGCCGCAGGCCGGATCGATCGGGACGCCGCCCCGGGAGTTGGGGGGCGGGGCGGCGTCCCTTTGCCGCTACGCCGTAGCAGCAACCCGGTCGGTGTGGGCGGACTTCCAGGCGACGACCATCAGCGCGCCGATGACGGTCACGTGCTCCGACACCACGTAGAATTCGAGGGTCCGGAGCGGCTCCTCCATCGTCCAGAAGTTGTGCGCGATCGGTATGGTGAGCGCGGTGAACACCGCGAGCATGCCGGCGCCGAGCCAGGTGAAGCGGTTGGCGATGATGAAGGCCGATCCGAACAGCTGCGTCAGCGCGACGGCGGCGTTGAAGAACGGCGCGGGCTCCAGCCCGAAATGGGCCATTTCGGCGACGCCGGCGTCGAAGTCGAGCATCTTTGCCACGCCGCTCATCCAGAACATGGAGGTCAGCACCGTGCGGCCGAGGTAGCCGAACCAGTTGGAGCCGGTGAGGGAATCGATAAAGCTGGGCATTTCAGTCTCCAGGTCGCATGTGGATCTCCCGGCGCCGTCCTGGCTTCCGGTCCGACCCGCTCTGATCCTTTCGGCTCGCTCGGCGGGGCGCTGGAGACGTTTCTACCAGAGCGCGCACCGCAGGTTGTCACCTTGGTAACACCCTTGTGCCCGGCAGAATCGCCGATTTGCGGGCATGGCTGCCCCGGTTCGCGCCCGGACGCCGGGCGTGCGATCGGGATGCGTGGAGAGGGACGGAGCAGGGGGATTTCGATGCGCGCCGTGCGCGGAAGGCGGGCAGGGATGCGCCCGCGGTGCGCGCCGCCGTCCTGCGGCCGCGCGCTGCACCTCGCCTTCAGGTCACCTTGAGGTCAGGCCGTCATTCGGCCGCGACGGCCGCCGCCGGAACCTGCCGGTCGCGCCGGTCGAGCGCCACCGAGGTTGCGAAGACCAGCATGCCGCAGACGGCCATGATCGCGCCGACGAAGCCCATCGAGGCATAGCCGTAGCCGTTGCTGATGGCGATGCCGCCGAAGAGGGCGCCAAGCGCATTGGCGACGTTGAAGGCGGAATGGTTCAGCGCCGCAGCCAGCGTCTGCGCATTGCCGGCGACATCCATCAGCCGCGTCTGCAGCGCCGGGCCGACGACGAAGCTGCAGCCGATCAGGAAACAGCAGGCAAACAGCATGGCCGGGATGTGCGCGGTCAGGGAGAGCGTGACGAGCACGAAGAAATAGACCGTCAGCGACCAGCCGATGGTGCGCATCAGCGACAGGTCGGCAAGCTTGGCGCCGAAGATGTTGCCGACGATCATGCCCGAGCCGAACACCGCCATGATGACCGGGACCATCGACAGGTCGAGGCCGGCGACCTCGGTGACGATCGGCGAGATATAGGTGAAGACGGCGAACATGCCGCAGAAGCCGGTGGCGGCGATGCCGAGCGTCAGCCACACCTGCTTGCGCTTCAGGGCGCCGAGCTCGGTGAGCGCGTTGATGCCGACGGGCGCCTTGTCGCGCGGCAGGAAGATGGCGATGAGGGCCGCGGTCAGCACGCCGGTGACGCCGACGGCGGCGAACAGGAACTGCCAGTCGAGCATCTGGCCGAAGAAGGCGGCGAGCGGGGTGCCGATGAGGGTCGCGAGCGTCAGGCCGAGCATCACCTTTCCGACCGCCTGCGTGCGCTTGTTGACCGGCACCATCGCGGCGGCGACGAGGGCGGCGACGCCGAAATAGGCGCCGTGCGGCAGCCCGGTCAGAAACCGCATCAGCAGGAAGCTCTCGAAGGTCGGCGCCAGCGCGCTGGCGATGTTGCCGGCCGCAAACACGCTCATCAGCGCCAGCAGCAGGTCGCGCCGCCGGAAGCGGGCGCCGATGACCGCAAGCACCGGCGCACCGACGACGACGCCGAAGGCATAGGCGCTGATCACATAGCCGGCCCGCGCATTGGAGACGCCGAAGGTGGTGGCGACATCGGGCAGGAGCCCCATGATGGCGAATTCGCCGGTGCCGATGCCGAAGCTGCCGACGGCGAGCGCAAGGATGATGAGCGCCACCGTCAGCGGGGAGACGCGGGGCTGCTCGGCAAGGGCGGCGGCATTTTCAGCGGGATGCAATTCGGACACGGAGGCTTCTCTGTGGGGCGCAGCACAAAGGCGGAAGTACCGCGCTGCCACCCTCCTCCCGGGTGCTGTGCAGGCGATCCGGCCGGCGGCCATGCGATGGACGATCGTAGGGTTGGACTCTGCAAGACGGCGCGGAGCTTGGCGAAAGTTAACATCGTCAGCGAAATTCAGTATCCGCATTTTTGCATGGCAGCACCGCGCCCCATGCGCAGGTGGCCAATCTCGGCCCGTCCGCTGTTATTTCGCCGCTTTGCAACTATCTAATGGCAAGAACGTTTGGGGGAGGGCGCGCGCGAGACACCGGAGAATGCGATGCGGATTCAGGCGATATTCAACAAGGACGGCGGCACCTTCCGCACCACCGACATGGACGCCTATGTTCGCCATGCCGAAAAGGTGTTCGGTGATGCCGGCCATCATCTCGACTGCGACGTCGTCGAGGGGGCGGATATCGAGATGGCGCTGCGCCGCTGCGCCGACCGCACCGACCTCGACGCCATGCTCGCCGGCGGCGGCGACGGCACGATCTCGGCCGCAGCCGGCTTCGCCTGGGAAAGCGGCATCTCGCTCGGCGTCGTGCCCGCCGGCACCATGAACCTCTTCGCCCGCTCGCTCCGCATCCCGCTCAACATCTGGCACGCGCTCGACGCGCTCGCCGAAGGCACCGTCGCCGACGCCGACATCGGCAGCGCCAACGGCCGCGCCTTCGTCCACCAGTTCTCCGCCGGCATGCATGCGCGCATGGTCAGGCTGCGCAACGCGATGACCTATCGCTCGCGGCTCGGCAAGATGGCAGCCAACGTCCGCGCCGCCGTCGGCGTCATGCTGGATCCGCCGGAATTCGAGGTCGAGTTCGACGTCGACGGCATGCGCGAGCACCGGCGCGTCTCGGCGATCAACGTCTCCAACAACCGCTTCGGCAATGACGGGCTGCTCTATGCCGACGACGTCACCGGCGGCCATCTCGGCTTCTACGTCGCCAATCCGCTGAGCTCCCGCGGCGTGGCGAAGCTCGCCACCGACATCCTGCGCGGCAGGCTGCGCGAGAACGCCGACATCACCGAGATGACCGGCAGCGCCGTCGACCTGCATTTCCCCAAGATCGACCGCGCCGTCAACTGCGTCATCGACGGCGAACTGCTGCCGATGGGCAAGGACGTGGCCCTGCGCCTGCATGCCGGCGAACTGAAGGTGATCGTCCCGCGCGTCGAGGCCCAAGTCGCCGCGCCCACCACCGAAGCGGCGGCCTGAGCCGGGCGCGGCCGCCGCTCAGATCCGCGGCAGGTAGGTCTGGTAGTCGAAGTCGGAGACCGTGCGCAGGTAGGTGATCGCCTCCTTGCGCTTGGTGTCGCCGTAGAGTTTCCGATAGCGCTCGCCGAAGACGTCGGCGATGAAGGCGGACGCGGAGAATTCCTCCACCGCCGTCAGGAAATCGTGCGTCAGCCGCGGCACGCCGACCGGGTCCTTGCCCGGTTCGGTCGCCGGGCCAGGGTCGAGGTCGGCGTCGAGGCCGAGCAGCATGCCGCCGAGGATCGCCGTCAGGAGCAGGTAGGGGTTGACGTCGGCGCCGGCGACGCGGTGCTCGATGCGGGCGGCCGGGCCGTCCTTGTCGGGGATGCGGATCGCCGTCCCCCGGTGGCCGAAGCCCCAGTCGATGTCGACCGGCGCGAACGAGCCCGGCTGGAAGCGGCGGTAGGAGTTGGCGAAGGGGGCGAAGATCAGCTGCGCCTCGCGCATCGTCTTCAGCATGCCGGCCGTGACCGACTTCAGCCGCAGCGGATCGCCGCCCCTGGCGTCGAGCACGTTGCGGCCGTCGCGGTCGAGGATGCTCGCATGCACGTGCAGGCCCGAGCCCGCCTGGTCGGCATAGGGCTTGGCCATGCAGGTGGATTTCAGCCCGTGCCGGCGGGCGGCCTGCTCGGCGACGCGCTTTAAGTAGATGCAGTCGTCGGCGGCCGCCAGCGCGTCCGGCCGGTGCAGCAGGTTGATCTCGAACTGGCCGTGGCCGAACTCGGCCGTCGTCGCATCCGCCGGCAGCTCCATCTCGCGGGCGTAGGCGCGCACGGTCTGCAGGTAGTCGTCGAGTGCGTCCACCGCGCTCATGTCGTAGAGCTGGAAGCCGTTCGGCTGGTCGCGGTACATCAGCCGCTCCGGCGGCCGCGGCTTGCCGGTCGTGCGCCAGTCGTCCTGCACCACGTAGAATTCCAGCTCGGTCGCCACCACCGGCGTCAGCCCGCGCTCGTCGAAGCGCTTCAGGAGATTGGCGAGGATGGCGCGCGGACACATGAAGCTCGGCGTCCCGTCGAGCTCGTGCATGGTCGCAAGCACCTGCTTCGAGCCGGCCGGCGCCCAGGGCATGGCGGCGAGCGAGCGGCGGTCGGGCACGCATTCCCCGTCCGGATCGCCGACCGAGAGCGACAGGCCGGTGATGTCGTCGTTGTCGTCGCCCCAGATGTCGAGCGACTGGGTGGAGGAGGGCAGGCGCACGGTGCCGTCCCAGACCTTCTTCTCCGCCTCCAGCGGGATCTGCTTGCCGCGCAGGTCGCCGTTCATGCCGACGAGCAGGATTTCGATACGGGGCGGGGCATTGGCGGGCACGTTGGCGCGCGCCGGGATGTCGTTGCTCATGATCAGTATTCGCCTCGGGCAGGTTCCTTGACGACATCGTGGCCAAGCGATTCTCGCGCCGCTCTCTTGCCAAATGCCTGTTACATGGGCATTTTCCTAGCCTATTCTGACCCGCCGTTCAATGAGTGCGGGCGCTTTCACGGGCTTCGGGGGAGAGGCCGGTGGAGCCCTCTCAACGTCCCCCTGGCATTCGCCTGCAGACCGAGGAAAGTCTCTCATGTCGAACCCGTCCGCCGCCGCCTCCAATCTCGGTGCGCTCGATGCCGCCCACCACATCCATCCCTTCTCCGACATGAAGAAGCTGAACGCCGCCGGCACCCGCATCATCGAGCGCGGCGAGGGCTGCTACATCTTCGACAACCTCGGCAAGAAATATCTCGACGGTTTTGCCGGGCTCTGGTGCGTCAATATCGGCTACGGCCGCAAGGAGATTGCCGAGGCGGTGATGCGGCAGATGAACGAGCTGCCCTACTACAACACCTTCTTCGGCACCACGACGCCGCCGGCGGTACTGCTGGCGCAGAAGATCACGTCCCATGCCGGCCCGCACATCAACCGCGTCTTCTTCACCGGCTCGGGCTCGGAAGCGAACGACACCTGGTTCCGCATGGCCCGCGTCTACTGGGCGACGCTCGGCAGGCCTGAAAAGAAGATGGTGATCGCCAGGCGCAACGGCTACCACGGCTCCACCGTGGTCGGCGCCTCGATGGGCGGCATGAAATACATGCACGAGCAGGGGGCCCTGCCGATCGAGGGCATCGTCCATATCGGCCAGCCCTACTGGTTCGGCGAGGGCGGCGACCTTTCGCCGGCGGAGTTCGGCCTGAAGATGGCCCGCGAGCTGGAGGAAAAGATCGACGAGCTTGGCGAGGACAACGTCGCAGCCTTTGTCGCCGAGCCGATCCAGGGCGCGGGCGGCGTCATCGTGCCGCCGGAAACCTACTGGCCGGAGATCGCCCGCATCTGCAAGGCGCGCAACATCCTGCTCGTCGTCGACGAAGTGATCTGCGGCTTCGGCCGCACCGGCCGCTGGTTCGGCCACCAGCATTTCGGCGTCGAGCCGGATTTGGCGCCGATCGCCAAGGGCCTGTCGTCCGGCTACCTGCCGATCGGCGGCGTCATGGTCTCCGATCGGGTGGGCGACGTGCTCGTCAACGAGGCCGGCGACTTCAACCACGGCTTCACCTATTCCGGCCATCCGGTCTGCGCTGCGGCAGCGCTGGAAAACCTGCGCATCATCGAGGACGAGAAGTTGGTCGAGCGCGTCCACGACGACGTCGGCCCGTACCTGGCGGAAGGACTGAAGTCGCTCGAGGACCATCCGATGGTGGGCGAGACCCAGTGCGTCGGGCTGATGGGCGCCGTCCAGCTTGCCGAGGACAGGGCGAGCCGGACGCGCTTCGCCGACAAGGAGAAGGCCGGCGTCGAGGTCCGCAACCACTGCCTTTCAAACGGCCTCGTCCTGCGCGCCACCGGCGACCGCATGCTCTTCTCCCCGCCGCTGGTCATTTCCCGCGCCGAGATCGACGACATGATCGCGATCACCCGCAAGGGTCTGGATCATGCGTGGAAGGTGATGAAGGGCTGAGCGCGCACCAACGCGCGTGACACCATCCAAGATCCCGTCATGCCGGACTTGATCCGGTATCCAGCAGCGCCGCGTCTGCGGCGCGAGAAAAGCTTTATCGCGCAAGGACTTGCGCGGGCTGGATCCCGGATCAGGTCCGGGATGACGGAGGAGGAAGGGACCGCGCGTTCACACGATAGCCCCCCGGAAGAGGACATGCGCCCGCGCCACTGGCGACCGCATGCTCTTCTCCCCGCCGCTCGTGATTTCCCGGGCCGAGATCGACGACATGATCGCGATCACCCGCAAGGGTCTGGATCATGCGTGGAAGGTGATGAAGGGCTGAGTGCGCGCACCAACGCACGCGACGCCATCCAAGATCCCGTCATGCCGGACTCGATCCGGCATCCAGCGGCGCCGCGTCTGCGGCGCGGGAAAAGCTTTATCGCGCAATGACTTGCGCGGGCTGGATCCCGGATCAGGTCCGGGATGACGGAGGAGGAAGGGACCGCGCGTTCTCACGGTAGCCCCCGGGAGAGGACATGCGCCTGCGCCACCGGCGACCGCATGCTCTTCTCCCCGCCGCTGGTGATCTCCCGCGCCGAGATCGACGACATGATCGCGATCACCCGCAAGGGTCTGGATCATGCGTGGAAGGTGATGCGGGGCTGACGGCGCGCACCAACGCACGCGACGCCATCCAAGATCCCGTCATGCCGGACTCGATCCGGCATCCAGCGGCGCCGCGTCTGCGGCGCGGGAAAATCTTTATCGCGCAATGGCTTGCGCGGGCTGGATCCCGGATCAGGTCCGGGATGACGGAGGAGGAAGGGACCGCGCGTTCTCACGGTAGCCCCCGGGAGAGGACATGCGCCTGCGCCACCGGCGACCGCATGCTCTTCTCCCCGCCGCTCGTGATCTCCCGGGCCGAGATCGACGACATGATCGCGATCACCCGCAAGGGGCTGGATCATGCGCGGAAGGTGATGAAAGGCTGAGCGCGCGCACACCAACGCGCGTGACGCCATCCAACATCCCGTCATGCCGGACTTGATCCGGCATCCAGCAGCGCCGCGTCTGCGGCGCGGGAAAAGCTTTATCGCGCAAGGACTTGCGCGGGCTGGATCCCGGATCAGGTCCGGGATGACGGAGGAGGAAGGGACCGCGCGTTCTCACGGTAGCCCCCCGGGAGAGGACATGCGCCCGCGCCACCGGCGACCGCATGCTCTTCTCCCCGCCGCTCGTGATCTCCCGGGCCGAGATCGACGACATGATCGCGATCACCCGCAAGGGTCTGGATCATGCGTGGAAGGTGATGAAGGGCTGAGCGCGCGCACCAACGCGCGTGGCGCCATTCAACATTCCGTCATGCCGGACTTGATCCGGCATCCAGCAGCGCCGCGTCCGCGGCGCGGGAAAGGCTTTATCACGCAAGGACTTGCGCGGGCTGGATCCCGGATCAGGTCCGGGATGACGGAGGAGGAAGGGACCGCGCGTTCTCACGGTAGCCCCCGGGAGAGGACATGCGCCCGCGCCTCCGGCGACCGCATGCTCTTCTCCCCGCCGCTGGTCATTTCCCGCGCCGAGATCGACGACATGATCGCGATCACCCGCAAGGGGCTGGATCATGCGTGGAAGGTGATGAAGGGCTGAGCGCGCGCACCAACGCGCGTGACGCCATTCAAGATCCGTCATGCCGGACTTGATCCGGCATCCAGCAGCGCCGCGTCTGCGGCGCGGGAAAAGCTTCATCGCGCAAAGACTTGCGCGGGCTGGATCTCGGATCAAGTCCGGGATGACGGAGGAGGAAGGGACCGCGCGTTCTCACGATAGCCCCCCGGGAGAGGACATGCGCCCGCGCCAACAACGACTACCGCGCCGATCGAAATCGGCTCACTCCGCCGCCGGATACACCCACGCATAACTGAAACTGTAGCGGTCGCCGTCGCGGCCGTAGAGATAGGGCAGTTCCACCCGGTGCAGGTCGGGTGCGGCCGCCGCCCGGCCCTTGCCGAAGCGGGCGGCGTCGGCGAGAAGCGCCTGCGGCGCCTCGGCCGGTGAACCGTCCTCGTTGCGCCAGACGACCATCACCGGCGCCTGCGCGCTCCAGGCGACGTCCGGGGCGAAGCCGGCATAGTCCTCCGAGACGACCGGCACCCAGGGAAACTGCAGGCGCAGGTTGCCGGCGAGGTGCGTATCGTCGGCAAGGATGACGACGGGCGTCACCCCTTCCTCGGCGATATGCCGGGCAAAGGCGTCGTAGGGCACGTTGAGCTTCTGGTAGTCGCCGGTCAGCCCGGCGGCGGCGACGCGGACAAACAGGATTGCCGGCACGGCGATCATGATGGCGGCGGCGATCGGGGCGAAGCGCTTCAGCTGCAGCGCATTGCCGAGACCGGCGGCCTCGATCTTCAGGCAGAGATAGAGCGGCAGCACCAGCAAAAGCGGCGTCAGCCAGCGGTCCTTGATGTGCGCCGCCCCGGCAAAGAGGATCAGGAGCAAGAGCGCCAGCAGGAAGAAGGCCATCATCGCCTCGATCAGCGCGGTCCAGCGGTTGCCGGCGGAGAGCGCCTTCCACAGGTCGCCCCGGAAGACGATCGCAAACACTGCGACGGTCACCGCCGAGAAGCCGAGGATCGCGGTTGCGAGCGACAGCAGGCCTTCGAGGATCTGCGAGGAAATCCCGGTGCTGCCGTCCGACAGCTTGTCCATCGTGCCGCCGGAGGCGAGCGCCAGGTGGTCGAGCAGCCAGAGCGCATGCGGCAGAACGATCACCAGCGCCGCCGCGGCGGTCAGGCCAAGCCGCCAGTCGAACAGCCGCTGCCGCCACTCGCGATCGAACAGGATGGCGAGAAGGCCCGCGGCCGGAAGGAGCGCGAAGTTGTACTTGGCGATCATGCCGATGCCGATCGCGACGCCGGTGACGAGATAGGAGAGCGCCGTGGGGGCGGCGAGCGTGCGCAGGAAGCCGTAGAGGAAGAGCGCTGCGGCGAAGACGACGGCCACCGTATGCGTCAGGTCGCGCTGCGCCTCGAAGGCGATCTGCGGGATGGTCAGGAGCGACAGCGTGGCGATGATCGCGAGATCCCGATCCTTCAGCACCGTGCGCGCCGCCAGCCCGTAGGCGAGATAGGCGGCAAACAGCATCCCGTTCTTCAGGATGCTGATCGCGAAAACGCTCGGACCCGTCAGCCGGATCAGCCCGTATTGCAGCCAGTTGTAGAACGGCGGCTGGGTGTCGTAGCCGGCCGACAGCCACTGCGACAGGAGGATCTGCTGCGCCTCGTCGCGCTCGAGCGCGCCCGGCAACGCCATCCGCACCAGGAAATTGACGGCGAAATAGACGGCCAGCAGCATGAAGACCGCATGCGGGGCCGATCGCAGGAAGCGGGTCATCTCACGGGCCGCGGAAGATCTGCCGGACGATATAGTTCGGCGTGTCGTCATCGCGGAAATAGGTGCGCGCGATCATTTCCGACAGGATGCCGGTGGTAATCAGCTGGATCGACGACAAAAACAGCATGACGCCGACGAGCAGCAGCGGCCGCGTGCCGATGTCGTTGCCGAAGGCGAACTTGTCTATGAACAGATAGGCGAGGATGACGGCGCTGAGCGCGCCGGCCGCAAGCCCGATCGAGCCGAAGAAATGCCCCGGCCGCGCCTTGTAGCGCATGAAGAACAGCACCGAGAGCAGGTCGAGGATCACCCGGAAGGTGCGCGAGATGCCGTATTTCGAGGTGCCGAGGGTGCGCGGGTGATGGGTGACGACCATCTCGCCGATGCGCGAGCTCGGCACCACGCCGGCAACCCAGGCGGGGATGAAGCGGTGCATCTCGCCCATCAGCTTGACCTGCTTGATGATCGAGGCGCGGTAGATCTTCAGGCTGCAGCCGTAGTCGTGCAGCCGCACGCCGGTGATCCGGCCGATCAGCGCATTGGCGCACCAGGACGGGATCTTGCGCAGGAAAAGCCCGTCCTTGCGGTTCTTGCGCCAGCCGACGAGCAGGTCGAGCTGGCGGTCGTCCAGCGCCTGCGCCATGGCGCGGATGTCGGCCGGGTCGTTCTGCAGGTCGCCGTCCAGCGTCGCGATCAGCCGGCCGCGGGCGGCGTCGATGCCGGCCTGCATGGCCGCCGTCTGGCCGAAATTGCGCTGCAATTCGATGATCGCCATGGTCAGCCCCGGCCGGTCCAGCAGGCCGCGCGCCTTGAGGAGCGTCGCATCCGTGCTGCCGTCGTCGACGAGGATCAGCTCCCACGGCTTGTCGAAGCCGTCCATGGCTGCGCAGATGCGTTCGATCAGCGGTCCGACGCTCTCTTCCTCGTTGAACACGGGCACGACGAGCGAAATCTCGATGGCCGCGGACTGCTGCTCGACCGCGATGATGGTTTCCGAATTTTGCTGCAACTCTTCTTTCTCCACTCCGGCGGAGTTCTGTCGTCGTGCGTATCGTGATAACACGCGCCCGCAACCTGACGAGGGAAACCCAGCACTTATATGAGTTCCGCGCCAAATTCCAGCCGAGGATCCGGGCTTTCCCGTCATGTCTCCCGCCATGCGATGACGGCGCTCACGCTCGCCTGCCTGCTGGCCTATCTCGCCTTCGTCGAATGGCAGTGGGGCTGGGGACGGCTCCTGGCGCAGTGGCAGAAGGTCGGCACCGGCACGACGATCGCGGCTCTCGCGCTGCTGACGGCGACCTACCTCGTGCGCACCCAGCGCATCCACGACTATTTCCCCACAGCGACCGCCGGGCAGTTCCTCAAGCTGTTCCGGCTGACGCAGGTCCATAACCTCCTGAACATCATGCTGCCGTTCCGGGCCGGCGAGACGAGCTTCCCGCTCCTGATGCGCTCTCAGTTCGCAGTGCCGCTGCCGCGCGCCACGGCGGCACTTTTCGTGATGCGCCTGCTCGACCTGCACGCGCTCTGCGCCGCCGCCGGCATCGGACTCGTGCTCAACGCCGGCAACCACGCGGCCGCCTGGCTCCTCTGGGCGCTGTTCCTCGTCTCGCCGCTCGCCCTCTTCGCCGTCAAGGCGCCGTTCTTCCGCCGGCTCCATGGCCGCCTGCCGGGGAAGCTGGAGACGCTGCTGGAGGAGGTCGAGGCGGGTATCCCGGCCGATGCCGGCCGCTTCGCCCGCGCCTGGGGCTTCACCGTGCTCAACTGGGGCGTCAAGGTGCTGGTGCTCGCCTGGGTGCTGGGCCTGCTCGGCGTGTCCCCCATTGCCGCCACCTTCGGCGGCGCGCTCGGCGGCGAACTGTCCTCGGTTCTGCCGGTGCATGCGCCGGGCGGCGTCGGCACCTATCCCGCCGGCATCACCGCCGGCGCCGCAGCCTTCGGCGCCGATCGCGGCCGGGCGGGCCTGTCGGTCCTGGCGGAGGCGTCGATCAACGCGCATCTGATGATCGTCGCCAGCGCCTGCATCGGCACGGCACTGTCGGTGGTGCTGTCGTGGATCCCCGCAAGGGCGCGCTGACCGCCGCCGGTCTCGCCCATTGCAGGCCTATTGCCCACTGCCTACTCCCTGTCGCCCACTGCCTGCGACCTACTGGAACGCCGTCTCGAAGAAGCTCCGCAGTTTCCGCGAGTGCAGCTTTTCCGTCGGCATGCCGGCGAGCTTTTCCAGTGCCCGGATGCCGATCCTCAGGTGCTGGTTGACCTGGGTGCGGTAGAAGGCGGTCGCCATGCCGGGCAGCTTCAGTTCGCCGTGCAGCGGCTTGTCGGAGACGCAGAGCAGCGTGCCGTAGGGGACGCGGAAGCGGAAGCCGTTGGCGGCGATCGTCGCCGATTCCATGTCGAGCGCGATCGCGCGCGACTGCGACAGCCGCTTCACCGGCCCGCGCTGGTCGCGCAGTTCCCAGTTGCGGTTGTCGATCGTGGCGACGGTGCCGGTGCGCATGATCCGCTTCAGGTCGTAGCCCTCGAGCCCGGTGACTTCGGCGACGGCACTTTCCAGCGCCACCTGCACCTCTGCGAGTGCGGGGATCGGCACCCAGACCGGCAGGTCGTCGTCGAGCACGTGGTCCTCGCGGACATAGGCGTGCGCCAGCACGTAGTCGCCGAGCGTCTGGCTGTTGCGCAGGCCCGCGCAGTGGCCGAGCATCAGCCAGGCATGCGGGCGCAGCACGGCGATATGGTCGGTGATCGTCTTGGCGTTGGACGGGCCGACGCCGATATTGACCAGCGTGATGCCGCCATGGCCCTTGCGCTTGATGTGGTAGGCCGGCATCTGCGGCAGCCGTGCCAGCGTCAGGTCGGTGTCCGGCTTGTCGTTGCCGGCCTGGGTGACGACGTTGCCGGGCTCGACGAAGGCGGTGTAGCCGTTGCCGCCCTCGGCCATCTGAAGCCGCGCCCAGGCGCAGAACTCGTCGACGTAGAACTGGTAGTTGGTGAACAGCACGAAGTTCTGGAAATGGTTGGCGCTGGTCGCCGTGTAGTGGCTGAGCCGGGCCAGCGAATAGTCGACGCGCTGGGCGGTGAATGCCGCCAGCGGCGAAGGCTCGCCGGGGCCGGGCTCGTAGGAGCCGTTGGCGATCTCGTCGTCGGTATTGGTCAGGTCCGGCGCGTCGAACAGGTCGCGCAGCGGCACCGTGATGTTCTCGGCCACCTCCGCCTCGACATAGGCGCCCTCGCCGAAGGCGAAGTGCAGCGGAATGGGCGTCGCCGATTCGGAAACGGTGACCACGACCCCGTGATTGCGCATCAGATGGCCGAGCTGCTCCTTCAGATAGTGGCGGAACAGCGTCGGCCGGGTGATGGTGGTCGAATAGATGCCGGGCGAGGCGACATAACCGTAGGACAGGCGCGAATCGACATGGCCGAAGCTCGTCGACTGCACGCTCACCTGCGGATAGCAGGCGCGGTAGCGGCAGTCGGGCGCGCCGATCTTCGCCAGCCCCATGAAGGCGTCGGTGAGAAACCGGGTGTTGCGGTCATAGAGCGCCTGCAGGCAGTCGACGGCCTTGGCCGGATCATCGAAGGTCTGGGGCTCGAAGGGTTCGGGCGTGGAGAAGGGGAGGGCCGTGGGCGACAAGTTGCTCTTGCTCGTGAATCGTTGATCTCCTGCCAATTTTGCACGCAAACGCGACGAAAGTAATGCCTGCGCACCGCAATCGGACCGTTTTCGGCGGGAATGTTTACCCCTAGCGCGGTGCGGCGAGGATCACCAGCGCCCCCGCGAGCGCGATGCCGGCGCCTGCCAGGTCGAAGCGATCGGGCGCCACGCCTTCCGCGAGCCACAGCCAGAGCAGGGAGGCGGCGATGTAGACGCCGCCATAGGCCGCATAGGCGCGGCCGGCAGCGCTCGAATCGATCAGCGTCAAAAGCCAGGCGAAGGCGGCGAGCGCCGCCATGCCGGGGATCAGCCACAGGGCGGATTTGTCGAGCCGGAGCCAGGCCCAGAAGGCGAAGCAGCCGGCGATTTCGGCAAGGGCGGCGGCGGCATAGACGAGGAAGGGCTGCATGAAGGCTCCGTGGCTGGAGCCCGATCCTTAGCGGAAGTGGCGTGAAAGCGGAAATCGCTTTTCACGTGCAGGCTGCTGCGCGCCGCCCGGGTCGTAGGGCGTCAGATCATCGCCTGGCGCTGCAGGGTGACGAAGAGCACGAGACCGGCACCCTGCTTGCCGATGCCGAGGCTGGTTCCGTTCGCAAACGAGACGGCGGCCAGCGGAGCCACCATCAGCGCGGTCAGGAGAAGGATGCGAAAACCGACGGCGAGGCTGGAAAAGAGCGAAAGCGGCATGGGACGTGTCCCTTCGGCGGTTTGCGCGGCCCGGCTCAGAGGGCCGGCGGGCAGAGGGCGGGGATGGCGCAGGCGCTGGCAGTGCCGTAGCGCTGCAGCTGCTCGTGGCGGCGGGCATCGGTTTCGACGGCGGCCGCCACCGAGACTGCGAAAACGGTCATGAGCAGCGAGATGATCGTCAGTCGACGTGCCAGGATTTCCATTGTTCTTCCCCTTGGGTGGCGTGTGATGATGCCCTTTTTGCACGTGGCGACTGAATGCGTCCTGAGAGGTCGGTTCATCTGGCGTTCAGGAAACGAGCGGGCAAGCCTTGAAGGCGGGCCGGCGCGCCTCTACGTCAGTCCGGCCCATGCCCGGCCACCACCATCGGTCGCCGGAGGGGCGCCCGCACGTTTTGAACCCATGCGGATCCCGCGCCGGGAAGGGCCGGAGACGCACCAAGGAGAACCGGATGACCCGACCGATCGAGCTGTTCTACTGGCCGACGCCCAATGGCCACAAGATCACCATCATGCTGGAGGAACTGGGCGTTCCCTACGCGGTGAAATACATCAACATCGGCAGGGGCGAGCAGTTCGCGCCGGATTTCCTGAAGATCGCACCGAACAACCGCATGCCGGCGATCATCGATCCGGACGGCCCCGGCGGCGCGCCGATCTCCGTCTTCGAATCCGGCGCCATCCTGCAGTATCTCGGCCGCAAGTACGGCCGCTTCTACCCGACCGACGAGCGCGCCCGGGTGCAGGTCGAGGAATGGCTGTTCTGGCAGATGGGCGGTCTCGGGCCGATGGCCGGCCAGGCGCATCATTTCCGCCAGTACGCGCCGGAGAAGATCGAATACGGCATCAACCGCTATACCAACGAGGTCAACCGCCTCTACGGCGTGATGAACCGCAGGCTCGAAGAACACGAATACCTCGCCGGCGCGTACTCGATCGCCGACATGGCCTGCATCGGCTGGGTGCGTCCCTACGAGAACCAGGGCCAGACCCTTGAGGACTTCCCCAACCTGAAGCGCTGGTTCGAGGCCGTGCTCGCGCGGCCCGCCGTCCAGCGCGGCATCGAGGTTGGCAAGGAAGAGCGCGCCCGCCAGGCGAGCCTCGCCGAGGACAAGGAAGCCCAGAAGATCCTGTTCAACCAGCGGGCGCGGTAGCGTCGTCCGTCAATGCAGGAGCCGGCCCGTCCGGAAGGAACGGGCCGGCTCTCGTCCTGCGCCGCCGTGCGCCTCGTGTTTTCACCCGGCGTCGCAGAAAGCCTCTCTGCTTCTGCGCGCGCAGGATCAGAGCCGCGACCAGGTCTGCGACTTGCAGAACACCTTCAGCATGCAGCCCTTCATCGTCAGCGCGTTGCCGTTGACCGTGCCGGAACCGCTGTAGGTCTTGTCGTCGACGGGATCGGTGATCGAGCCGCTGTAGGCGTCGCCCGAGCCTTCGAGCTGGCCGATCCGCTTGCCGGCGAACTTGCCGGTCTTCAGCGTGATGCAGAAGCCGCCGCCGCATTTCTCGATCGCCGCGGTCTCGCCGCTTGCGGTCTTCCAGTTTCCTTCGATCGGCTCGGCCGCGAATGCGCCGCCGCAAACGCCAAGGCACAGCGCCATGGCCGCAACGAACCTGCGTGTCATCGTTTTCCTCCCGGTCCCGGACTGCCCCCGTTGAAATGGCGCAGCCGTCGTTGTGCCTGCGCCCTCAGCCCGATGCCGCGAAAGCTAGCTTACGCAAACGTAAAGGTAAACAAGCAGGCGTCGGAAATTTTTCAGGGTTTCCGGCCAGTTCGCCGCCCGAAGGCGCCGGCATTTCTGCGCGCCGGGAAGAATCCGACCGGTTTGCGTGGTTAGCCATTGCTTTAAATCGCCGGTTGAATTTTTCGTAAATTTTGAAGCGAATCCGCTGCGTTCCAGCCCCTCCGATGCTTAACGAAAACCCAAGTTTACCAAGCGTTTGAACTTTGTTTGTCGCAAATTAAGCATGCATTTTAAGCGACCTTTGAAGGCCTTTTGGCATAGTGGAGCCATAAGACGAGCACGGAAAACAACCGGCCGGACAAACCTTCGAAGATCAACGACCGCAAAGACGGAAGGGCTTCGAAAGGTAGAAAAAACAGGGCGATACGAGAAGAAGAAACGAAGACAGGGACAAGACGATGGCACGCTTCGAAATCCAGAATGCCGAAAATGCCGCCATGACGGGCGGCGAGGCCCGCGCGGATGCCTTCTGCGAAATGGGTCTGATGTATGCGACCGGTCGCGGATGCGCCGTCGATCTGGTCGCAGCCCACAAGTGGCTCAACATCGCTGCCATCAAGGGTTGCGATCGGGCCGCCGAACTGCGCGCCGACCTCGCGGCCACCATGAGCAAGACCGATCTTGCCCTGGCGCTGCGGGCCGCCCGCGAATGGATGACGGTGCATTGAGGAAGACGGCAATAGCCAATCGGCAGTAGGCCGTGGGGTTGACCAAGAACAACAAAGCCTGCGGAAGATGATGCTGTCCGCGACCCTACTGCCTACTGCCTGCTACTTGCCAGCTACCTCACGGCCTTCAGGACCTTCGGCAGAACCGCCTCGAACAGGTCGAGATCCGCATCCGGTCCGACGCTGACACGAATGCAGCGGTTCAGCGGCGCAACGCCCGGCATGCGGATGAAGACGCCGTGCTCCATCAACCCGTCGACGATCGCCCGCGCGTGCACGCCGTCGCTGCCGCAGTCGATGGCGACGAAATTGGTCGCCGAGGGCAGGGGTGAAAGCCCGTTCTGCCTGGCGATCGCCGTGATCCGATCGCGCGCCACGACAATCTTCTCCACCACGTCGCGAAGATAGGCCTGGTCCTCCAGCGCCGCCAGGGCGGCGACCGTGGAGATGCGCGCCATGCCGAAATGGTTGCGGATCTTGTCGAAGGCCTGGACATTGCCGAGCGTGCCGATCGCATAGCCGACGCGGGCGCCGGCGAGCCCGTAGGCCTTGGAGAAGGTGCGCATCCTGAGCACGTTGGGCTGGCCGATCAGCGCGTCGATCGCCGGCGTGGACCCGGCGGGCGCGGTCTCACAATAGGCCTCGTCGAGGATCAACAGGCTCCGGTCGGGCAGGGCGCGTGCGAACGACAGCACGCTGCCGGCGTCCCACCAGCTTCCCATCGGATTGTCCGGATTGGCGAGGTAGACGAGCGGTGCGTCCTCGCGCTTCGCCGCCGAAAGCAGACCCTCCAGGTCCTCCCTGTCGTTCACATAGGGCGTGGTGACCAGCCGCCCGCCATAGCCGTTCACATGGTAGTTGAAGGTCGGGTAGCCGCCCTGCGAGGTGACGACCGGCGTGCCGGGCTCGACCACGAGCCGCACGATCTCGCCGAGCAGCCCGTCGATGCCGCCGCCGATCGCGATGTTCTCGCGCGAGACGCCATGGTGAAGGGCAAGCGCCTCGCGCAGCTCGAAGTTCTCCGGATCGCTGTACATCCAGGTCTCGCCGGCCCTCTCGCGGATGGCCTTGAGCACGGAGGGGGCGGGACCGAAGCCGCTCTCGTTGGCGCCGATCCGCGCGCGCACCTTCCGTCCGCGCGCACGCTCGATCGCCTCCGGCCCGACGAAGGGCACGGTGGACGGCAGCGCGTTGGCAAGCGGGGTGAAGCGAAAGAAGCCGGACATGTCTGCAAACCCTGTATCGTGCGGCGCGGAAGGGTGCGCAGGCGACCGCGGTCGCCCGGCACGTGCGGGCCGGCACCCTACTGCAGTTTCCGGCAAATCGGAATTGGTTTTCCGGCAGAATAACGGACGGGATTCAAGGCGTTACATTTTGCATCCCGCCTGCCGCGCCGGGAACGCGGCGCCCGGCCGCAACCGGCCGTTCCTAGAAGGCGAAGCGCTGGCGATCGACGCCGCGCATGTAGGCGGGCGGCGCTTCCTTCTTCTTGGCGGCGACGCCGCCGGTGAAGTAGTCGGCGCGCACGATCTCGTGCAGCAGTTCCTCGTCGATCTCCTTGATGAACTGCACGCCGATGCGGTGGTCGTTGCGGTAGACCTCCGCACAGCCGACGCGGGCCATCACGCCGACAACGGTGAGGTAGTAGTGCGGGCCGAGCCCGATCGTGGTGTTGACCGAGAGGCTGGCGCCGCCCTGCGAGATGTCGATCAGCTGGCAGGTCCTGACCTTGGGCAGCGCCAGGTCGAAGCCGACCGAGAGCAGCATGCCCTGGCGGTTGACCCTGAACCGTTCCCATTTGCGCTCGTACAGGCCGCCGCTCTGCCGCTTGTCAACCAGCTCCACCATTGCAACTCTCCAGAAAGAAGCGGGACATCATTCCCTCAACGATAGTGTTGCAACTATGTGTTGGAATTGGCTGAAAGCAATTCCTCAAAATTTACACACCATATCATTGGGGTCCGGGCGGCCGGCGCGGGCAGCCTCGCGCAAGGTCGAATCAGCGCGACATCACGAGCTTGAGGTAGTCGGCATCGAGGAACATGTTGAACCGGACGACCCGTTCGTCGCCCACCCGGCGGACCTGGGTGCAGCCGATCTCGTCCTGCATGCCGCCGATGCGCAGGAAGAAGTTTTCCGGAAGTTCGACGCGGCCGCTGAGGTCGATGATGGCGCCGGCAGAGGAGATCGTGCGAACGATGCAGTCGTATTCGGTCGCCGCGCTCAGGTGGTGGCCGACCGGGATGACGTGGCTCAGCCTGTCGATGCGGTGCTGGACGAAGCTGCGCTTCTGGTTCTGGTGCCTGCTGTGCTCGTGCTCGTGCGCGCTCTGAAGGGACATGACGTCCTCCCGACCGATATCCTGCATCCAGTCTATCCGCACGCGGTTGATGAAATGCAAAGACGGCACCCTGCATTTCGCAGGGCGCCGCCGGAGCGATATCGCGGAGGGGGCAGAGCCTACTGGAAGGCCTGCAGGCCGGTCTGCGCCCGGCCGAGGATCAGCGCATGCACGTCGTGGGTGCCCTCGTAGGTGTTGACCGCCTCGAGGTTCATCACGTGGCGGATCACGCCGTACTCGTCGGAGACGCCGTTGCCGCCGTGCATGTCGCGGGAGACGCGGGCGATGTCGAGCGCCTTGCCGCAATTGTTGCGCTTCATCAGCGAGATCAGCTCGGCGGAGGCGCGGTGCTCGTCGAACAGCCGCCCGAGACGCAGCGCGCCCTGCAGGCCGAGCGCGATCTCCGTCTGCATGTCGGCGAGCTTCTTCTGGACGAGCTGCATCTGCGCCAGCGGCTTGCCGAACTGCTTGCGGTCCAGCGTGTACTGACGCGCGGCGTGCCAGCAGAACTCGGCGGCCCCCATCGCGCCCCAGGCGATGCCGTAGCGGGCGCGGTTGAGGCAGCCGAACGGACCGGCGAGACCGGCCACTTCCGGCAACAGGTTCTCTTCCGGCACGAACACGTCCTGCATCATGATCATGCCGGTGATCGAGGCGCGCAGCGAGAACTTGCCTTCGATCTTCGGCGTCTCGAAGCCCTTCATGCCGCGTTCCAGGATGAAGCCCTTGATCTTGCCGTCATGCGCTTCCGACTTCGCCCAGACGATGGCGATATCGGCGATCGGCGAATTGGTGATCCAGTTCTTGGCGCCGGACAGCAGATAGCCGCCATCGGCCTTCTTCGCCCGGGTGACCATGGAGGAGGGGTCGGAGCCGTGGTCCGGCTCGGTCAGGCCGAAGCAGCCGACCCAGTCGCCCGCGGCGAGCTTCGGCAGGTAGGTCTTGCGCTGCGCCTCGGTGCCGTAGGCGAAGATCGGGTGCAGGACGAGCGAGGACTGCACCGACATCGCCGAGCGATAGCCGGAATCGACCCGCTCCACCTCGCGGGCGACGAGCCCGTAGGAGACGTAGTTGGCGCCGACGCCGCCATATTCCTCGGGGATCGTCGGCCCGAGCAGACCGAGCGCGCCCATCTCGGTCATGATCTCGCGGTGGAAGATCTCGTGGCGGTTGGCCTCGGTGACCCGCGGGGCGAGCTTGTCGCGGCAGTAGGCGCGCGCGGCGTCGCGGATCATCCGCTCCTCGTCGGTGAGCTGGTCCTCGAGCAGGAAGGGGTCCTCCCAGTCGAAGGCGGCCATCTTGGCGCGGGCCTGCTCCGGGGTCGCTTTGTGTGCACTCATCTCAGGGCTTCCTCTCGCCGTCGTGTCGTTCAGAGGTTTTCTCGGACATGAGTGCTACATCAGCTTTGCGCCGGCCGGAAGGGCGGGAACAATCCGCCGGCGGCGGGACTTTCCCTCTTTGCGCATGGTTTCATGCGCGCCACGAATGAAACGCCCCGGATCGCCTCGCCCGGGAATTTCAGCCTTCGTCATCAATATGTCCTCTGCCGGTGGCACGAGACAGCTGCCAATTGTCAAGGAGACGCGAACGTGCGTGACCGCTTCAAGCGATCGGTGGAGAGCTTCTTCCTCGATCCGGAACGCTTCGGCGAACTGTTCCAGCCCTTCTTCCGCGATCCCGAGAAGAAGGCCGCCCCCGTCCGCCGGCGGCGGATCGACGGACCGCAGCTGGCCGAGGTGAAGGGCTTCGGCTCCAATCCGGGCAATCTGCGCATGCTGGAATACCTGCCGGACGGCCTGCCGGCAAACGCCGCCCTCGTCGTCGTCCTGCATGGCTGTCGCCAGACGGCGGAGAGCTACGACCGCGCCGCCGGCTGGGCGGCGCTGGCGCGCGAGCAGGGCTTCGCCGTGCTCTATCCCGAGCAGCGGGACGCGAACAATCCGCGCCGCTGCTTCAACTGGTTTCGTCCGAGCGAGGTGACGCGCGACCGCGGCGAACTGGCCTCGATCCGCCAGATGATCGATCACCTGTCCGCCCGCGCGCGGATCGATCCCGCCCGCATCCATATCACCGGCCTTTCGGCCGGCGGGGCGATGACGGCGGCGATGCTTGCGAACTACCCCGAGCTCTTCGCATCCGGCGCGATTATCGCCGGCCTGCCGTTCGGGGCCGCGCGCGACGCCCGCCGGGCGCTGGCGGCGATGGAACAGGTGCCGGGCCGCGCCGCCCGCGAATGGGGCGAACTGGTGCGCGCCGCCGCACCGGCGCAAGGCCGCCTGCCGCCGGTGGCGATCTGGCACGGCACGGCCGACCGGACGGTCTCGATCTCGAATGCCGAGGCGCTCGTCGCCCAGTGGCTCGACGTCCACGGCCTCGACGCGGCCGCCTTCTCCGAGAGCCGCACGAAGGGCCGGCGCACCCGCCGCTGGCGTGACGCCTCCGGCCGAAGCCGCGTCACCTACCACCGCATCGCCGGCCTCGGCCACGGCACCCCCGTCACCCGCGGCAAGGGCGGCGGCTACGCCGCGCGCTCCGAGCCGTTCATGCTGGAGGCCGGGTTTTCCTCGACGCTGCAGATCGCGCGGGACTGGGGGCTGTTGCGACCGAAACGGCAGTAAGGTTTCACTGCGTGACGCAGCGGGCCACCCATAGGAACCGCCTCCTTTGCAACGGGCGCTAAGGATTGAAGCGATCTTGGGACGCTGGTAAAATTTCGCCTCTTCCGCATCCGGACGTTGGAGCGGGGCACTTAGGGCGAAGCGCGCGGGCGATGCAACGGCGCCGTACCGCTGCAGGATAGAGCCCACGACCGCGACATCAAAGCGCGCGGCGTGACGATCTGCCTTCTCCTGCAACACGCAGTGGGTCGGGGAGGATCGGCGAATGGCTGAACAATGGCTGTTCAAGAGCGAGACCTATGACAACTGCAATTGCGCGATGAATTGCGGGTGCCAGTTCAACTTGCCGAGCACGCATGGCTATTGCCAGTCGGCCTTCGTCGGCAGCCTTGTCGAAGGCCACTTCGGCGATACGCCGATCGCAGGCTTGAACTGGGCGGCGTTGTACAAGTGGCCCGGCGAAATCAAGGACGGAAACGGCCGGCGCCTGATCGTGATCGACGAGCGCGCCGATGAGGCACAGCGGTTCGGGCTCGAAGCGATCATCTCGGGCGCGGCAGGCGAGCCGTTGAGCAACCTCTTCTCCGTATTCGCCACCACCTGTTCGCAATTTTGCGAGACGTTGTTCCTGCCGATTCATCTCGAAGCCGATCTGGAACTGCGAACCGCGAGAGTGGAGATACCCGGCGTCATGCGCAGCAGCGGCAGGCCGATGATCAACGAATTCACCGGCGCGCCGTTCCACATCGCGCTGGCACGTCCGAGCGGCAGTTTCGAATTTACCTACGCGGAGATCGGCCTGGGCACGACCTCGGTCATCGGGGAGATGGACATGGCCTACGAAGATTCGTGGGCCCATTTTTGTGTTCACCACTTCAACCAGGACGGTCTGGTCCGGGAGAGGTCGAGGCTCACCGCGTGGCTCGACCGCATGAGCCCGCGCGCCCATCCATGATGCCGTGGCATGCCGTGCCGTTGGATTGAAGCGTGAAAACCGTCGACGCTACCGGTTCAGCAACCACTCGTGCTCCGCCGCATTGTGGAACTTCCATACCCGCTTCGGTCCGGCCATCACGTTGAGATAGTAGAGGTCGTAGCCGTGGCAGGTGGCGCAGGGGTGGTAGCCCTTCGGTACCAGCGTCACGTCGCCGTCCTCCACCGCCATCGCCTCGTCGAGCGAGCGGTCGTCGGTATAGACGCGCTGGAAGGCGAAGCCCTGCGGCGGGTTGAGCCGGTGGTAGTAGGTCTCCTCCAGGAGGCTCTCGTTGGGCAGGTCGTCGCGGTCGTGCTTGTGCGGCGGGTAGGAGGAGGTGTGGCCCTCCGGCGTGATCACCTCGACCACCAGCAGCGAATGCGCAACACCGTCGTCCTCCGGCATGATGTTGGTGACGTGGCGGACGTTGCTGCCCTTGCCGCGGACGATCTGCGGATGCGTGCCGGGCGGGATCGCGCGTGCCTTGTGGCCGCCGCCGCCCGGCGCCGAGCAGACGGCGAGCTCGAGCTCCGTCTCCGCCGTCACCGACCAGTTCGAATCGGCCGGCACATAGAGCGCATGCGGCTGCCCCTCGAACACGCTCATCCGCTCGCCGAGCACCCCGAAGCTCTCCCCGCCCGCCGTCGCGGTGCCCTTGCCGGTGACGAACACCAGGCACACCTCGCGGCTGCCGGTCTCGGCTGCGACGATCTCGCCGGGCTTCATCCGGTGCAGGTCGAAGCCCACATAGGTCCAGCCGGCGGTCTCGGGCGTCACATGCGTCACCCGGCCATGGCTTCCGTTCGGCTTGACGAGCAGTTTCGGCATCGGCTTGGTCCTTTCATCCGGCATTCGTGTTCAGGTGGGCGCAGGCGCGCTATCCTTTTGGAAAGCCTTCCGTTTCGACGGTGTAGCCCGCAGCGGTCATGACGCGCATCAGTTCCGCATGGCCGATCTCGGCCATTTTCCGTGGCGGAGCCTTGCGCGGATCCTGCTCGGCCTCGACGACGAACCACCCCTCATAGCCTTGGTCGGCCAGCCGCTGGACGATCGCGCCGAAATCGAGCGAACCGTCGCCGGGCACGGTAAACGCGCCGAGCGCCACCGCATCGAGGAAGGATTGCCGGCTGCGATCCAGCCCGTCCACGACGGCCTTGCGGATGTCCTTGACGTGGACGTGGTTGATGCGGGCGTGATGGTTGTCGATGGCGCGCAACACGTTACCGCCGGCAAAGGCCAGATGGCCGGCATCGAGCAGCAGCGGAATGCCTTCGCCCGATGCGCGCATGAAGGCGTCGAGTTCCGGTTCGGTCTCGACGACGGCCGCCATGTGATGGTGGTAGGACAGCGGCATGCCCTGGTCTGCGCACCATTCGCCGAATTCCGTGACGCGGCGCGCATAGGCCTTCATCTCGTCGTCCGAAAGGCGCGGCTTGGTCGCGAGCGGTTTCTTGCGGTCGCCCTGGATGGAGCGGCCCACTTCGCCGTAGACGATGCAGGGCGCATTGACCGCCTTGAACAATTCGATCATCGGGGCGATGCGATCCTTGTTGGCGGAAAGCTCCTCATCGACGAGCGTGCCCGAGAACCAGCCGCCGCAGAGCGTGACGTCGGCGGCGCGCAGGATCGGCAGCATCACCGCCGGATCCTCCGGGAAGCGACGGCCTTTTTCCATGCCGGTGAAGCCCGCGCCGCGCGACTGCCGAAGGCATTCCTCGAGGGACACGTCGTCGCTGAGTTCCGGAAGGTCGTCGTTCCACCAGGCGATGGGCGACATGCCGAGTTTGGCTTTCATCGATAGTCTCCTTGGGATCGGAAAAGCCGGGCGACGGCCTGTCCGAAGCGTGATCTGATACGGGTGTCGGCGCCTAGCCGATGCGTTGCGCAGCCAGCGCCTTCACATAGGCTTCGCGGGCCTTGTTGACCGCTTCGCGGGGGCTCACTTCCGGGACGGCCACGTCCCACCAGTGGCCGCCGGCCTCGGTGGTGATCAGCGGATCGGTGTCGATGACGATCACCGAGGTGCGGTCGGTGCCCTTGCTTTGCTCGAGCGCCGTCTCGAGGTCGGCGATCGAGGCGACCTTGACCGCCACCGCCCCCATGCTTTCGGCATGCGCGCGGAAGTCGATGTCGGGCATCGCCTCGATCCGGGCGTCCTTCAGCAGGTTGTTGAAGTTGGCGCCGCCGGTCGCCATCTGCAGCCGGTTGATGCAGCCGTAGCCGCGATTGTCGAGCACGACGACTGTCAGCTTCTTTCCGAGCATGACGGCGGTCGAGAGCTCGGAGTTGGCCATCATGTAGGAGCCGTCGCCGACCATGACGACGACATCCGCATCCGGCCGCGCCATCTTGACGCCGAGCCCGCCGGCGATCTCGTAGCCCATGCAGGAGAAGCCGTATTCCATGTGGTAGCTGCCCGGATGGCCGGCCTGCCACAGCTTGTGCAGCTCGCCGGGCAGCCCGCCGGCGGCGCAGACGAGGATCGAATTCTCGCCGCCGATCGCGCGCTGCACGGCGCCGATCACCTGCGCGTCGGAGGGAAGTGCGGCATTGGTCGCAGCCGTCGCCTTGTTCGCGGCCGCCGTCCACTCGGCCTTGCGCCGGGCGGCGGAAGCCTCCACGGCCGCAGACACCTTCCAGCCGCCAAGCGCTTCCGACAGCAGCGTCAGCCCCTCGCGCGCGTCGCAGACGAGCGGCAGCGCGTCATGCTTGGCGGCATCGAAGGCGGTGGTGTTCAGCCCGATGATCCGCGCCTTGTCGTTCTTGAACAGCGCCCAGGAACCGGTGGTGAAATCCTGCAGCCGCGTGCCGACGGCGAGGATCAGGTCGGCTTCCTCGGCAAAGGCGTTGGCGGCGGAGGTGCCGGTGACGCCGATCGAGCCCATGCACAGCGGATGGTCGTCGGGGATCGCCGACTTGCCGGCCTGGGTGACGGCGACGGGGACGCCGTGCAGGCCGGCGAACGCCTTGAGTTCGACCGTGGCGCGCGAATAGAGCACGCCGCCGCCGGCGATGATCAGCGGCTTCTCGGCATGGCGGATCGCGTCGATCGCGGCGGCGAACTCGCCCGTGTCCGGCCGCGGCCGCCGCTCGGTCCAGACCCGTTCGGCGAACAGGCTCTCGGGATAGTCATAGGCCTCCGCCTGCACGTCCTGGCACAAGGACAGCGTCACCGGCCCGCAATCGACGGGGTCGGTCAGCACCTGCATGGCGCGCTTCAGCGCCGGGATGATCTGCTCGGGCCGGGTGATCCGGTCGAAATAGCGCGAGACGCAGCGGAAGGCGTCGTTGACCGTGACCGTGCCGTCGCCGAAATCCTCGATCTGCTGCAACACCGGATCGGGAATGCGGTTGGCGAAGACGTCGCCGGGCAGAAAGAGGACGGGCAGGCGGTTAACATGCGCCACGCCGGCCGCCGTCACCATGTTCAGCGCGCCGGGGCCGATCGAGGTGGTGCAGGCCATGAAGCGCTGGCGGAAGCTCGCCTTGGCATAGGCGACCGCCGCATGCGCCATGCCCTGCTCGTTGTGGGCGCGCCACGTCGGCAGTTCCTCGCGCACCTGGTAGAGCGCTTCGCCCATGCCGGCGACGTTGCCGTGGCCGAAGATCGCAAAGACGCCGCCGAAGATCGGCACCTTCCTGCCGTCGACGATCGTCATCTGGCTCTTCAGGAAATGCGCGACGGCCTGCGCCATCGTCAGCCGGATCGTGCTTGCCATCGGGTCCTCCACCCTTCGTCCTTCTCGTCCCAGTCTCACTCGTCCCAGTCTCATTTTCGCCTGCCCGCCTGCGCCGGGCAAGTGCGTGATGTCCCTCAACCGCCCGTCGGCCCATCGTCCCCCGCCGGAAGAAGGGAACCGCCGCGCCGTCTCGTCCTCCTCTCCCCGAGGCGAGAGGTCGATCGAGCGAAGCGAAAGGCCGGGTGAGGGGGCTGCGGAGGGGACTAACTCACTTCATTGCGCGCATCGAAAGCCATGCCTCGGTCAGTTCGCGGAACCGGCCGGCCATGTCTTCGATCGCGGCCTCGTCGTCGATGCGACCGGCGAGCCATTGCCGCGCCGCATCGGCAAAGATCGTCCGTCCCACCGCGAAGCCCTTCACCGAGGGGGCTGCCTTCGTGGCCTCGAAGGCCTTCAGCAGCTCCGCCTTCGGCGCCTCCAGCCCGAGCAGCACGATGCCACGGCAATAGGGGTCGTTTTCCGCGATCGCCGCCTCGATGTTGCGCCACGCCTGCTCGGAGGCCTGCGGCTCGAGCTTCCACCAGTCCGGCTTGATGCCGAGATCGTAGAGTTCCCGCAGCGCCCTGGAGACCGTTTCATCATCCAGCTCCCCGTTCTTGCCGGCGATGATCTCGATCAACAGTTCGCGCCCGACGCGCCGCGCCGCCTCGAACAGGGCGGTGAGCTTCTGCTGCTGTTCGGCCTTGAGCGCGGCCGGATCGTCGGGATGATAGAAGCACAGGCACTTGATGCAGTGGCCGAGCGGCCATTCGACGAGCTGCGAGCCGATGTCCTGGCTGAACTCGAAGCGGAGCGGCCGCGAGCCCGGCAGTTCGACCGGCCGGCCGATCCAGGAGAAGCCCTTGCCGGCGGCGTCGAAGAAGGCGTCGCGCCCGAAGCGCTCGTCGATCAGCATGCCGTAGCCCGACCGGCCACCGGCGACCCGCGCGGCGGCTTCCACCGTCAGCCGCTTGAAGGCGGCGATCTTCTCGTGCGGCGCGCCGGCCTGGTCGGCAAGCTCGACGAGCTGCATGCGGTGGTCGCAGGCAAGCGCCATCAAGAGCGGGATCTCGCCGCGCCGCGTCGTCGCCCAGTGGATGTGGTTGATGGCCGCGTCCTTGCGCAGCGCCCGGTGCCGGCTGCCCTTGTCGAGGAAATAGGACAGCTCCGCCCATGTCGGATATTCCGGCGAGCAGAGCAGGCGGGAGACGGCGAAGGCGCCGCAGGCGTTCGCCCAGGTGGCGGAGGTGGCGTGGTCCTCGCCGGCCAGCCAGCCGCGCAGGAAGCCCGACATGAAGGCGTCGCCGGCGCCGAGCACGTTGTAGACCTCGATCGGAAAACCCTGGCCGACGACGCCGTCCTCGAGGTCGTCGCTGATCGGCCCGTCATAGACGATGCAGCCCATGGCCCCGCGCTTCAGCACGATCGTCGCCGCCGAGACGGCGCGGATCGCCTTCAGCGACGAGAGCACGTCGTCCGCGCCGGAGGCGATCATGATCTCCTCCTCGGTGCCGACGATCAGGTCGCAGTCCGGCAGCACCGATTTCATCACCGCCGAGACGCGGTCGGACTTCACGTAGCGCTCGAAGCCTTCCGCATGGCCGGCGAGGCCCCAGAGATTGGGGCGATAGTCGATGTCGAAGATGACCTTGCGGCCGGCTTCTCGCGCGATGCGGATCGCCTTGCGCTGCGCGGACTCGGTGTTCGGGCGGGAGAAGTGCGTGCCCGAGACGAGGACGGCGCGCGAGGAGCGGATGAAGGCCTCGTCGATGTCGTCCTCGCAGAGCGCCATGTCGGCGCAGTCGGTGCGCACGAAGATCATCGGCGAGACGCCCTCGGCCTCGATCGCCAGCAGCACGAGCGCGGTGAGCCGCGCCGGGTCGGTGACGATGCCGGCGGTGGAAACGCCCTCGCGGCCGCACTGCTCGCGGATGAAGCGGCCCATCTGCTCGTCGCCGACGCGGGTGATCAGGCCGGACTTCAGCCCCAGCCGCGCCGTGCCGATGGCGATATTGGCCGGGCAGCCGCCGACCGACTTGGCAAAGGAGGTGATGTCCTCCAGCCGGCTCCCGAGCTGCTGGCCGTAGAGGTCCACCGAGGAACGGCCGATCGCGATGACGTCGAGCGTCGTGTCCGCCAAGGTGTCTGGGTCTTCTGTCGGCATGAGATCCTCCCGTCGGCGCGATCCGGCTGCCCGGGATCGTGCACGCCGAAATGAAACATCAATTCCAGACTGCAGTCAATTCGGAATATTTGTTCCATTGCGTTTCGGCGCCGCCCGGCGGCCGCGCTCGCGCTGGCGGCGCTTTTCGGCGATCGCGACCGGCAGCGCCATGGCGAGCGCCATCGATGCGGAGAGCGAGCGGAAGCCGCCGTAGTCGGCTTCGGCGACCTCGAACCAGTGGGTGGCGCAGCCCGAAAGCGGCGAGAAGGCCGAATCGGTGATCGCCACGATCGGCACGCCCCTCTCGCCGAGCGCCTGCGCCTGGCCGATGCTCTCGGCGGCGTAGGGGGCGAAGCTGACCGCGATCGCCGCATCCCGCGGCGTGGCGAAGCCCGCGAGCTCCGTGTCGATCCCGTTCGGCGAGGCGATCATCTGGTGGCGGATGCCGAGCTTGCCGAAGGCATAGGCCATGTGCGCGGTCAGCGGATAGGACCGGCGCTTGGCGACCAGAAAGATCGTCTCCGCACCGGCGAGAAGCTCGACCGCCCTGGAGAAGAGGTCCCGGTCGATCGTCGCGGCGAGCCGCGCCACCGATTGGCTGGCGGCGGTGATGAAACCCGTCAGGAGTTCGGCGTCCGCATCCGCGGCCGAGCCCTGCTCCAGCGTCGCCAGCCGCTCCTCGTAGGACAGCGTGCGGTCGCGCAGGCGTTCGCGGAAGACGGTCTGCAGGTCGGAGAAGCCGTCGAAGCCGAGGTGATGGGCGAGGCGCACGAGCGTGGACGGCTGCACCTCGGCGGCGGCGGCGATGCTGGCCGCTGTGCCGAAGGCGATCTCGTCCGGGTGGCCGAGCGCATAGGCTGCCACCTGCGCCAGCCGTTTCGGCATCGCCGCCTTCCGCTCGATGATGACGCTGCGCAGGCTGTCGAAATCGCGCGGCACGCGGATCGCTCCGTCCTGCCCGGATACCTCGTTCTGATGGTCGTCCTGATGATCGTCCATATGCGATCCAAATCTCCGGTGCAGTGTCGTTCCGTCGAAAGTGAAACATTTATTCCATAAGATTTGAAAAATGTCACTTTCATTCCGAAATATTCGGGTCCATCATCCCCGCCGTCGTCAGAAGGAGGAGACATGATGGCAGCCATCGGCGTCGGATTGATCGGTACGGGATATATGGGCAAGTGTCACGCACTCGCCTGGAACAATGTTGCGACCATTTTCGGCGATGTCGAGCGGCCCCGGCTGGTCCATCTTGCCGAGCGCGACACAGGGCTCGCGCAGGCGAGGGCGCGCGAATTCGGCTTTGCGCGGGCGACGTCCGACTGGCGCGACCTGCTCGCCGATCCCGATGTCGACGTCGTCTCGATCACCACGCCCAATCAGTTCCACGCCGAGATGGCGATCGCAGCCCTCGAGGCGGGCAAGCACGTCTGGTGCGAGAAGCCGATGGCGACGTCGCTGGCCGATGCCGAGCGGATGGCGGCGGCGGCAAGCCGGTCCGGCCGGGTCACGATCGTCGGCTACAACTACATCCAGAACCCGGTGATGCGCCACATCCGCGCCCTGATCGATGAGGGCGCGATCGGCGCGGTCAACCAGGTGCGGGTGGAGATGGACGAGGACTTCATGGCCGATCCGCAGGCCCCGTTCTCGCCGCGTAGCGAGAAGGCGTCGGGATACGGCGCGCTGGACGATTTCGCCGTCCACACGCTGTCGCTGCTGTGGAACCTGTTCGGCCACGCCGAATCCGTCATGACCGATCTCGGCAAGCCCTATGCGGACCGCCCGCTTGCGGCGGGCGGGCGGCGGGCCGTCGAAAACCACGACCAGGCCAACGTGCTCCTGCGTCTTTCCGGCGGCATTTCCGCAGTCCTGATGGTCAACCGCGCCGCCTGGGGCCGAAAGGGGCGGATCGCCCTGCAGATCTTCGGCTCGAAGGGCGCGATCCTCTACGACCAGGAGCGGATGAACGAATTCCAGATCTACCGCGCCACGGACCGTGCGGGCGAGCAGGGCTTTGCCACCGTTCTCGCCGGTCCGCAGCATCGCCCCTATGGCAGCTTCGTTCCGGCCCCCGGCCACAGCCTCGGCTTCAACGATCTCAAGGTCATCGAATGCCGCGAGCTTCTGGCCGCGATCGCGGGCGCGCCCTGCCGTGTGGTGGATTTTGCCGAGGGGCTGCGGATCGAACGCTCCGTGCATGCGATGGCGCAGTCCTTCGCCGAGCGCCGCTGGGTGGACGTCAGCGCCGCCTGAGGCGCCGTCATCGCCCGGGGGCGGCCGGGCAGACCCGCGCGTGCCGCGGCGAAGGCAGGACAGGGCGCCGGTGATTGCCGGCGCCCTGTCGCTCTTTCGAGAGCTTCTTCGTTCGGAGGCGGCCTTCGCTCAGAGAACGAAGTCGCTGGAATAGTACTTCGTCAGGTTGGCATCGATCTGGAAATCGGCCCTGCCGTCGCCGTCGACGTCGCCGGAGATGATGTGGCCCGAGTAGCGCAGTTCGCCGGCCTTGTCGTTGAACGAATGGGTACCGATGAAGGTGAACGACTGGTTGCCGCTCCTGTCGACGTTGGCGTCGATGTTGCTGACGTCGATCTTGTCCTTCTCCGAGCGGTAGAAGTCCTCGATCACGTCGCGATTGCTGCCGACGACAGAATCCTTGATGGAATCGAAGATGAAGTAGTCCGCGCCCGTGCCGCCGTCGAGAATGTCCATGCCGCGGCCGCCGATCAGGTCGTCGTTGCCGTTGCTGCCCAGGAGCTCGTCGCTGCCCGAGCCGCCGTAGAGATAGTCGTTGCCGCTGCGCCCCGACAGGATGTCGTTGCCGCTGCCGCCTTCCAGGTCGTTGGCGCCGGAATTGCCGCGCAGCGTGTCGTCGTAGCCCGTGCCGATGGCGTTTTCGATGCTGGTGAAGGTCTCCTTGTTCGCGCCGACCTTCGCGTACTTGCCGTCGAGATCCACGAGCACACCCCGGCCGCTCAGGTCGCTGTCGTCCTGCAACTCGTAGCTCAGCGTGTCGCGGCCGGAACCGCCGTTGAAGTAGTTGTCGTAGCCGGCCGAGAGGAACGTGTCGTCGTCGTCTTCGCCATAGTAGTCGCTCTGCAGCGTCAGGACCTCGAACCAGTCGTCCCCGGAGCCGCCATAGACCCGGTCATAGTAGTCGTCGTCGATGGCATAGCCGTTGTGGATGTAGGTGTCGTCGCCCGAGCCGAGTTCGATCTTGTTGCCGCCCTCGAACCAGTTCTTCACATAGTCGTTGCCGCTGCCGGCCTCGACATAGTTGAAGCCGCCCCATTTGTCGGCCAGGTTCAGATAGATCGTGTCGTTGCCGCCATAGGTGAAGATGTCGACCTCGTCGCGGTCATCCTGGTAGACGGTGTTGCGCCCGTCGGTGCCGTAGTAGGTGTAGCCGTTCCAACCCATGGTAATCGTCCTCTTGCTGCAATGCTTCGTTGCTGGAGGGCAGCTTATGCATCTTTCCTGAATGGGCGTTGAATGGACCGTTCACGTCGCGGTGACGGCACGGCAGCGCCGTCCTGCAACCATGGCAGGGTGCGCCGCGCCCCGTTTTCGCGGGGGCGAGGGCTGGCCGCTTCGCCCGGAATTTCGGCCGGTTCTATCGCTTGCCGTAGGCCGTGAAGATGAAGTCGGTCGATTCCGCAAGCTGATGGCAGGCGGCGCCACACTTGGCGTCGTTGCCCTGCAAGGCGGTATTCGGCACGAGGGTGTCGGAAGCCGGGTCGTAGTCGAACTGGGCGTAGCCCCAGCCGCCGGTGTCCGCAAAGCGACTGCTGTCCTTGACCATGCAGCCGATGCTCGAAATCCGGTCCGGGACCTTGACGCCGAACGGCGCCACGTCGTTGTTCTTCGGCACCCAGAGGATCTTGACGATCCTGGATCCGTCGGGGAAATGCTTGCCCTCGGCCGGTATGCCCGCCCTGTAGGCCGCGATCATGGTGGGGTTCGCCACGATCAGATTGAGCTTCACTTCGGGTTCCTCCGGCAGGCTTGCGGCGACCGCAGGCCAGTCGTCGTAGCCGCGACATTCGCCAAGCGACAGGCCGCCCGGGACCTGCACGGTGAACTTGTCCTGCGCGGCGATGGCGACGCCGCCGACGAAGGCCAGAATGGCCGACACGAACAAACCGGTCAGGATTTCTCTCCTCACGACGCGCCCTCCGCTGTCCTATGAGATCGCAATGGCACCGCGCCGATGACCGGACCGCGGCGAGCGACGAAATTGGCAATGGACTTGAGAAGCTTCGGCCCGAAACCCGGTTCCTGGACGCGGGCCGAAGGCCTGCCGACTATCTCACATGGCGGGGAGAGCGTCCATCAGCGATGGCTCATATGGCGACCCGGCCGGCTCCTGGGACGTCAAGCGAAATGCGTGGCTTCCTGCCGGAGAGCCACGCATCCCTTCATGCTGGTCTATTTGTTCGACGTCCGGTTCAGACCAGGTTGGTCTCGACGTCGATATTGCCGCGCGTCGCCTTGGAGTAGGGGCAGATCTCGTGGGCAGCGTGAATGATCGCATGTGCCACGTCACGGTCGAGGCCGGGCAGGCTGACGTTGAAACGTGCGCGCAGGAAGTACGACCCGTCCAGAGCGTTCAGATCGATCTCGGCGTCGACTGCGGGGCCGGCCGGAAGCTTGACCTTCCGCTGCAGGGCAGCGAGCTCGATCGCGCCGATGTAGCAGGCGGACCAGGCCGCGCCGAACAGGTTTTCGGCGGCCGGATGCGGCTGCGCCAGGCGCAGGTCCAGCATGCCGTCGCTGCTGCGGGTGCCGCCGTCGCGGCCGCCGGTGTTGTGCGTCTTGCCGGTGAAGAGAACCTTCTCAGTCATTGCGATGTCCTTTCGTTTTTGATCGCATCCGTTTCAATCGGATGCGATCTATATAAGCGATCTCAAAAATGATGTCAACAACATTGCGATTTAATCGGATGCGATTTATATAGAGGAGGACATCGACCACAAAGAGGAACCGACATGCCCACGTCCCGGAAAGGAGAGCCGCAGGAGACGCCCGCAAGCGACGGCGGCACCGAAAAGCTCTCGAACTTCATGTGCTTCGCGATCTACTCCGCGAACCTCGCCTTCGGCCGCGCCTACAAGCCGCTGCTGGACAAGCTCGGCCTGACCTATACCCAGTACGTGACGATGGTCGCGCTCTCGGAGGAAGACGAGCAGACCGTCGGCGCGCTGGGAGAAAAGCTCTTCCTGGAATCGAACACGCTGACGCCCATGCTCAAGAAACTCGAGTCCGAAGGCTACCTGGAGCGTCGGCGCGACCCGGCCGACGAGCGGCAGGTTCGTGTGACGCTGACACCGGCAGGAAGGGCGCTGATCGAAACGAACCCCGGTGCCGCGCTTGTCGGCGCGACCGGCCTGGGCGACGACTTCGCCAGCGTCCAGCGATCGGTGGCGAAAATGCGCGACAGCCTTCTGCAGGCGGCGCAGCCGGCAACGGCGAAGCGATAGCCCGGCAACGGCTTCGGGTCGGCACCGGCCGACCCGGAGATTTTCGATCTCATCTGTCCGGCGATCCGGCTTCCGGCTAGTGCGGCGACGCCTTGCGGAGCTTGTCCGGGTTCATCATCAGGGCGGCCTTCGCATAGCCGCCATCCTGCCCGTCCAGGAAATGCAGATGCGCCCCAGATCCGCCCGACGGCACCAGGCAGGTCATCAACGCATGCGACTGACGGTGGAGGCCGAAGCTGATTTCGCCGCGTGCGCGCGCCGCGACAAGGACGGCCTCGACGGTTTCGATCTGCTCCACGGTGCAATCCAGCGTCAGCCGCAGGCCGTCGTCGAACTTGCGGAAATCCGAACTTGCGACGACGTTCGACCAACGCTCGGCGCTGACGCGCGACCGGCTGCTCTTGGGCCGCCCGATTTCGTCCGGCAGCGGATGGGACTGGCGCGGGTCCGCGTCGACAATGGCAAGCACCTCTTTCGCCAGCGCCGAAAAACCCTCGGCCGTCGCATATTCGGACGGCTCGACCAGGAGCGACAGGATTTCGCCGCGACGGCTGGCGAACGGCTGCCATTCACAGGCGAGGCCGGTCAGATCCGGATCGGTCGCATAGCGCCCGGGCTCGACCAGGTAGCGGCCGTCCTTGATCTGCTGCTCCGCCCACTTCAACCCGCCGCCCGAGAACATCGCATAGCGGGCGTTCGCGCTCGGCGCAAAGCAGGCGACCCGGACGTCGTGCGCATGGGCGCGGATGTCGCACACGGTCAGCAGGCCGACGCGAAGATCGAGACGCAGGTGCGTTGCTGCGAAGGCCCGCACCTGCCGCAACGCCGACGTCGCGGTCAGGAGGCCTTCCGGGGGAAGGGCAAAGGCGGCGCCGTCGCCCCGGAAAACGAAGGGAAAATCGAAGCGTCCCCAGGCGTTGCCCAGGGCGGCAATCGCCGACGCCCCGGCGAAGTTGACGTCCTCATATCGCCCGGAGGCGATCGCCACCGTCGAATCGACGACATCGGTGATGCCGACGAGCCAGTCGTCCGGCAGCGGTTCGTAGACGTCGGGATCGAGCAGGCGCGAAAACGCGCCATGGGCGTTCAGGGACAAGGCGTCGGCCTTCCGCATGACAGTCCTCCAAAGTGGGGGCGTCAGGTCCGCAGGCGCATGCGGCGGACCCGACCGGATCGGGTTCAGACCAGGTTGGTCGCGACGTCGATGTTGCCGTGGACCGCCCGGGAATAGGGACAGATGGTGTGGGCCGCATCGATGAGTTCGCGCGCCGTCTCTCGGTCGACGCCGGGCATGCTGACGTTCAGGCGGGCCCGCAGCGCATGCGAACCGCCGTCGTCGAGGTCGATCTCGGCGTCCACCTCCGCCCCCGGCGGAAGCGCGATGTGCCGCTCGAAGGCGGCAACCTGGACGGCGCCCAGGTAGCAGGCCGACCACGCGGCGCCGAACAGGCGCCTTGCGGTCGGATGCAGCGGCGGCCGGGGAACGGCCGGCCCCTCGACGCGCCTTCCGGTAGTGCTGCTGGAATCGGGAACGAAATGCGTCTCTGTCATCGATGCCTCCATTTTTAATCGGATCCGTTTATATCGGATGCGATGTAAATACACATGGGATCGCTGCGAGTCAACAAAATATGCGATCTGATCGGATGCGATGATTATGCGGGTCGGTGGGGGGCTCGAAACAGGAAAGCACCAAGGGGAGCGTGGGTCGGGTCGCCATGCCGGCTTGCCGGGAGCGCCGGTGTCACATAGCGGAAGATGACTCAGGGGAGGGTTGAGCGAACAGGTCGATCCAGCGTATTGCAGCCACAGCGGTGCGCTGTGCCACCGTTGATACCCTGGGTAGGTGAAGACTATGAGTGGACCCGAAACACAAGCGATCACCGGAAGAGCCACACTCACTCAAATCGACAACTTGAGCTTCCTGCTACCCCGGATGATCAAGGTTTTGGTCCTATTGGAGTTGGTGCAGTTTGGTTTTTGTCTGTTTTACTATTCTGCCAGTGGCGTTGCGCCAATTTGGAGCGATCCGGGACAAGCAATTTACAGGACATTTCGCAGCGGGGGATGGCAGATGTTGCAAATGCCGATCATTGCCGCCTCACTGATGCTGCTATTTGGCGCTCTGCCGTTCATCCGGCTTCCCGCACAGAACAAGATACTCTCCTATGTGGTGGATCAGACTGGAATGACGATATCGGATGCGGCCGGCGCGTCACTGCAAACACCCTGGTCCGCCGTGAAGCGGGCGAGAAGAACCCGGCGGCACCTGGTCATGAAAATGCAGGCCGGCGGCGAGCGTTTCGCACCGTGGCGCGCTTTTTCTCCAGCAGACGCCGAAAGGCTGTGGAACCTGGTCCAGTTGAAAACACGAAACCGTTAGCGGCCAACCCGTGGGCAGTCCCATGGAAGCAACCTGCCACGCGCGACGTCTGCGGAGCGAGCCATCCCGGCGTGGCCGCCGTCCGGCTGAGCCTTCGTGAATGTTCCCCTTCTAACGCGATAGTTGGTTGTCCTGCGCCCTCCGGAGGAGCAAGCTCCGTCGTTTGGAGGATAGGGCTATGGTTGATTTCGCAAATGCTGGATGTACCGGCCCCGGCGAGGCTGCGCGGCTTCGGGAGCTCTTCGATAAGGTCTGCGAACAGGAGCACATCGCGCACCGGTCGGCGGCGGCCGACGAGGTCGCACGGCGCATGATGATTCTCTATCGCGCCGGGGTGAGGGATAGGGCTGTATATCTGGAAATCGTCCGCCCGGCGAAGCAACGGGCGAATGGGGAGAAACCGGACAACTGCGTCAGAGGCAGCGTACCCCATTGAGGGGACGTCGAGCGGCGACCTCGGACAGTCACCTTTCAGTCGCATGAACGACCGCGAGACCGAAGCTTGCCAAGCCTGATCTCCAGGCCGCGGCGAGCGCAGTCTGGAGGAGCGGTGGTGCGGATTTGCCCCGGTCGGCCGGCGCGCAGCCAACTGGAACGCGCCGTCCTTCACGAGGAACCTGCGACCGGGCATGGCTCAGTGATTGATTTTCGAGACGGCCAGGTTGGTCAGCACGTTGTTTGCCGCCTTCTCCTGATCGAGGATTTCGCTCAGCAGCACGTGCGCCTCCTCGTTTCCGAGAACCTTGGCCCACTCGCGCAGCGAGCCGTAGCGGGCAATCTCGTAGTGCTCGACCGCCTGGCAGGCGGCAAGGACGCCGGCATCGAGCGCAACGCCCTTGCCCTCGTCGATGATGCCGTCGGCTTCCTTCAAGAGACCCTCGGCGGCATCGCACTTTTCGCCGGCCGGCTTGACGTTGATCGTCTTGAAGACCTTCTTCAGCGTTTCGATCTGCCCCTTCGTCTCGTCCAGATGGGCATCGAGCGCCTTTTTCAGCTCCGCGCTCTTCACGGCCTTGGAGACCTTGGGAAGCGACTTCGCGATTTCGTTCTCCGCGAAATAGACGTCCCTCAGGGTGTGTTCGAACAGTTCGGACAGTGACTGCATCTTATCCTCCCGATGGGTTGTGGCGCTGCTTCAACGATCTGCGGCAGAGATCGTTCCGGAGCGCGTGCGCGAAGTCTCGCCCGACGTGCTAGCGGGCGATCTCGATCGTGCCGTTCGCATTGCCGTCCCAGTAGTCGACCCTGTTCCCGACCACCTTGATCAGGATGAGCCCCTCGGTTTCGATGCCGTCCGGGAACCACCGGTCGAGGCCGTCGACCCAATGCTGCTGGAACTCGGTCTTGTCCTTGCTCAGCACCGCATCGCCCTGGACGGCGACGAAGATCCCGGGCTTTCCGAAAAGGGAAGGGGCTCCGCTGAAGGTGAGCGAGACGCCCGGCGCCTGCCGGATATCGGCGACCTTCCGCGTGTCCTCGTAGGAAAAGAAATAGCAGTCGCCATCAAACTCGACGTCGCCGTTGTTGCTCATCGGGCGGGCGGAAATCCGGCCGCTCTCGCTCCGCGTGGACAGCATCCCGAAATCGATGGCCTTCATTTCCCTTGCAATGTCCTGCAGCGTCAGATCCGTCATCGAAACCTCCCGAATTGGTCTCGCCCTGATCGCGAGCGCACCTCTCTCGGCGAAGTAAACGCGCCTTGCGCCGCGACGTTCCGCAACGTGCAGCAGGTGTTGCCGGGGCGCGCGCCGAAGAGGCGTCTGAGACCACTGGTCAGACCAAGAACGTCATACGCCCGCGCGCCGAGGGCGGTCGGGAATCAGTGGACGTAACGCTCGCCAATCCATCGATCGGCGCGCTCGCCCAAAAGCTCGCCTTCCACTTCTCGTTTGAGAACGAAGCGGGATCAAATGTTGCGGAAACTTTGCGGGAGCGCGCCGGAAACCAAGGTTTGTTCGCGTCTGTTCCCGTATGGGGGAGGCATAGGATGGCGCGGGAAAATTCTGGCGAGTACCGCAAAAAAGCCTTGCAATCACAGCATTCGCCGCATACTGAAACCGCGACGGAGAGGTGGCCGAGTGGTCGAAGGCGCTCCCCTGCTAAGGGAGTATACCGGAAACGGTATCGAGGGTTCGAATCCCTTCTTCTCCGCCATCCTTCCCCTGTCCGACCCGGAGACATAGGTAACTGAGCGTACCCAGGACATGGGTGACAGCCTCGTGCCCAACGGGTTGTCGACGATTCGCATCGTGGTGCTCCAGCGCGACATATGTCGCGTCAAGGTGCAGCATGCTGATCAGCCAAATGCAGTGTCACTGATGCTGGCAAGCCGCGCTCGCAACTAGTTTGAACGCGAGCCAGCAACGGACAGCAGGTTCCGTCGTGTCGGTTTGCGCACATCGAACATCAGGCACATACCGCTTCTGAAGTAACTGAACCCTTGGCACCGCGATGACGTGACGCATTGGTCCTGGCACGCGGACAAGGAATAGTTCTGAAATCGAGCAAAAGGCCTCGCGACAATCTCGATATCGCGACTCGTCCTGAAAGCAAGCGTTGGACCAAAGTCACGCCCGACTCTCATGATGTCCTCTGGAGATCCGATATATCCAGAAACGGCCCCGGAGTACTGCAGGGCTTCGGTCGCCATCCCCTTTAGGAAGCAGGCCCGCTGGGGCACGTTGTAAGTGAACGCGGAGCAGCGGTCATGGGCTTCGCATTCCTTGCGGCAGTGGTTTGCTGAAGCCACTCTCAACGGCATGCCCGGAAGGTCATATCCGGGGAGGTCCGTATGGTCGTAGAATTGCCATGAAGGAGGCATGGGTGAAATTGCCGGCGTTTGCTGCGGCAGGTTGGCCTGCTCTTGCGAGGTGGAGCCAAACGGAACCGGGACGTTGGACGATGGCGGCGAAGGCTCGACCGACTGCGGTATCGGCTCGACATCCAAGCCGATCCGTCGCGCATCTTCTGCGGTAAGCCATTGCATCGAAGACGGATTTGCCTGCGTCACATAGACAATGACATTCTCGCTGAGATTCAATTTTTGCAGGTAGGAGCCGACCAACGCATTGCCGGCGCTGCTTACATCCTGTTGACCGTATTGATCGGTAAAGACCGCGTGGAAGCCGACCTTGGAGGTCGGATGAAGAAAGCGCGTTTTGCCAGCTATCCAAGCAAGACCGCATGCCGAGGCGCAGATATGGTCTTGGAACACAGCTGTGACGAAGCCTTTGATGGCAATCGTGCGGCCAATCTCCATGCCAACGTGCGCGAGGCCACCTGGGCTATTAAAAACAACAACCGCGCTGTCGGCAGCGATCGCCAGATTCTTGAAGCGCACATCGTCGCCCTCGACGAACGTACCCTCCACGGCGATGATCGTACCTTTCTCAAGGCGCTCCATCTGAATGTCGGCTGCTCGAAGCGCCCCAGTCGAGGTCGCCAACAGCGCAAACAAAAGTGCTAAGACCCTAGTCACCACTCCCTCCAGCCACCCAACACCAGTAAAGTTCAGTGCGCTCGCGGTGTCAAAGTGACAATGTGGTCAAGGTGAAAGCAGCAACGCTCGGTATTCTGGGGAACTCAATAGCAAAAATGGCAGTCGTCATGCCCCAGATCGGTAGTAGGGCCTGTCGTTCCACCCCGATCGGCCATCGATTTTTCCGAAGATCCGGGGCAGTATGGCTCTGAAGTTCTCTTCCCGCTTCTCCCGACGCGCGCTGGCGCCTTCCGGGCGGTCGGCGGCATGTGATGCGGAGCGACGGACCGATGAGCAAGCGAGAGCCGAGAATCCTCAGATCTGCACTGTCGCGCAAGTTCACGTCCGACGGCATGACGATCGACGTCGAGATCTACCAGCTCGAGGGCGCGGCCGGCTGGGTGCTGGAACTGGCGGAGCCCGACGGCAGCTCGACCGTCTGGGAGGAGCTCTTCCCGACCGACCAGGCGGCATGGGAGGAATTCGAGCAGGGCGTGCGGGAGATCGGGCTGATCGCGCTGCTCGATGCCGGCGAGGCCGTGGACGCCCCGCCGACGCTGCACTGACGGGCGGGTTGCGGCCGGCGCCGGATCGCGGCGTTGCATGCCTGCGCCGGGTCCCCCATCGAGGCCGGGCCCCGCTCGCGGCCGGATCGACGGAAACCCCGGATGTGTTACACTTCATGATTGCTTGTGGCGCCCGGGAGGAGGGCGCACTCTCTTCCACCAAAAAGGGAGGTGTCGATGATTACGCGCTTTATCCGAGCCGACGATTTCGTCGGGCCGGGTGATCTCGCTATGCTGCAGCGGGTCTTTGACGATCTCTGCAAGGAGTGCCTGCTCTCGCAGAGGTCCGCCGCCGCCGACGAACTCGCCAAGCAGGTCATCCAGCTCTACAAGGCCGGGGCTCGCGAACCCGAGAAGCTCATGTCCATGGCCGGCAACCGCCTGCGGCGCCCGACAGGCTGAACACAGGCGGATTGGAGCGGGCCGGCCCGGGCCGACCCAGCCTGCAAATATGCGATCGATGTCGGGGCTGGCTTCAGGCGGGATCCGCAGCCGGCTTTGCGCGGCGCTTGGCCGGTTGCTTTGTGGCTGACCGCTTGGCGGCGGGCTGCTTGGCTGCCGTTTTCTTGGCTGCAGGTTTTGACACTGCCGATGTCTGCGCTTCCGGTTTTCCGGCAGCGGCTGCCTCGGCTTTCGATTTCGCGGCCGGGGATTTCCTGGTTGCCGGCTTGGTGGCGGATGCCTTCCGGGCGGCGGGCCTTGCGGCCGGCGCGGCGGTCTCGATTTCCGCCTCGGCCTGCCGCCAGTGGCGTTCGTCCTGGCCGTCCGGGCGCCCTTCCGTCTCCCAGATCGCATAGGCCTTCTTGCGGATCAGTTCCTGTCTGTCGCTGCCGTTCGTCATTCCCTGTCTCCTAGTTTCCCAAGACACCTCAAGAGCGCCGCCCTGCGACAATGTTCCATGCCGGGCGATCCGTCCACCATTTCGATGTCGCAGCCGCCCCGGCACCCGCAGGGGCCTCGTCGCCGGTCGGCGGCGGCGGTGTTCACGAAACCGTTATCAGCGGTTGCGAAACAAATTCGCATGGCTCGCGCGTTACCTTATTCGGGTGGCTCGAAGGGGCAGGAGGTTGGATTGGGCAAGAGCAGCAACGGTCCGGAAAAGGCGGTCACGGTCGTCAAGCAGAGCGGCAAGTGGATCGTGACGGTGCGTGTCGACGACAGCACCGTTCATTCGGCATTCGCGAGCGAGGACGAGGCGAGGCGATACGAGGCCTACCATCGCGACAGGCTGGGCCTCAAGTAGCCGCCGCGCCAGTGTTTCGCCCGGTCCCGGTCGTCGCCGGCACAGGCACCGGGCTCAACTGCCGCTGCCGGCTGCGGGCATTCTCGCGTTCAAAGGCCGGTACGGATTTCCGGCTGCCGGCAGAAAGTCACATTCTTCCGGTCTCATCGATTCGTGCGCGACTCGCTGGAGGGAACTGCCGGTTGCGTTCATTTGTGGCGGACATCTGCTATCCGGTAGTCACGAACAGGGATGCGGTGATTCGCGATTGCCGGCAGGCTGAACGTGACGCCCCCGATGCTACGAGGAGACGAGACATGACGAATTCCCGGGCCCATGAGGTCGCGGAGATGCGGCCGAAGATCACCGTGATCGGCGTCGGCGGCGGCGGCGGCAATGCGGTCAACAACATGATCGCCGAAGACCTGCAGGGTGCCGACTTCGTCGTCGCCAACACCGACGCCCAGGCCTTGACCATGTCGAAGGCGACCAGGATCATCCAGCTCGGCTCCGACATCACCGGCGGCCTCGGCGCCGGCGCCCATCCGGAGATCGGCCGGGCCGCGGCCGAGGAATCGATCGACGAGATCATGGATCACCTGGCGGGCACCCACATGTGCTTCGTCACCGCCGGCATGGGCGGCGGCACCGGCACCGGCGCTGCGGCCGTCATCGCCCAGGCGGCGAAGAAGGCCGGCATCCTGACGGTCGGCGTCGTCACCAAGCCGTTCAGCTTCGAGGGCCGGCGCCGCATGCAGATGGCGGACGAGGGCATTGCCCGCCTGCGCGAGAGCGCCGACACCGTCATCGTCATCCCCAACCAGAACCTGTTCCGCGTCGCGACCGCCAACACCACCTTTGCCGATGCCTTCATCATGGCCGACCGGGTGCTCTATTCCGGCGTCAGCTGCATCACCGACCTGATCGTCAAGGAAGGCCTGATCAACCTCGACTTCGCCGACGTCCGGGCGGTGATGAAGGACATGGGCCGGGCGATGATGGGCACCGGCGAGGCGAGCGGCGAGGGCCGGGCGATGAAGGCGGCCGAGGCCGCGATCGCCAACCCGCTGCTCGACGAGGCCTCGATGAAGGGCGCCCAGGGCGTGCTCATCTCCATTTCCGGCGGCACCGACATGACCCTGTTCGAGGTCGACGAGGCGGCCTCGCGCATCCGCGACGAGGTCCATCACGACGCCAACATCGTCGTCGGCGCGATTTTCGACCAGGATCTGGCCGGCACCTTCCGCGTCTCGGTGGTGGCGACCGGCCTCGGCGCCGGCGAGGCCGAGGAGGTCCAGCCGGGCACCGGCGCCGCCGCCGCACCCGGCATGGTGGTCAACTTCCAGCGCTGACGGACGCCGTCTGCAGACAGGGGCCCGGATCCGCCGGGCCTCGATTGCGTCGGCGATCGTGCCGACGCCGGCGCGGGGTCTCGGTCGGGTCCCCGTAGGGTTCCCCGGTCGCCGTGCCTTGCGGGAAACGGCGGCGCCGCCTCCGCCTCCACTGTGCGAGGCCTTGTTCTGCGAGCCGCGCCTCTGCGCACCCTTCGGGCGGTTCAGAAGTTGCGCTGGACGCGGACCACCCCGCCCCAGTCGCCCGCCTTCGGGCCGGCCTTCTCCTCCATGTGGTTGCGGTAGTTGACTTCCGGGGTGACGGTGAAGCCGGGCACGACGGTGTAGCTGAGGTTCAGCGCCGCTTCCGTGTCGCCGCCGTCGTCGAAGTTGGCCGACGCGTTCATCGTCGCCTTGTCGGTCATCTTGAACGAACCACCGACCCAGAGCGCCCAGTCGCCGCTCCACCTTGCATAGTCGTTCGGCTCGCCGCCGATGGTCCAGCCGCCCATGGCGAAGAGCTCGACCGGGCCGAGGATGCCGTCCACCCGCAGCTTGGCGGCGCCGGCTTCCGCCTGCTCGTCATAGCCGCCGGTTGCGCGGATCCTGAACGTGTCGGTGCCGTATCCCGCTGCCGCGACCAGGTCGGGCATGTAGCTGTCGGTCTGGTCCCCGTCCTGGTCGCTGCTGTCCTCGGCGGCGAAGGCGAAGCTGAAGCCCTTCTCGCCGCCATGGGTGTAGCGGATCTGCGTGCGGCCGAAGTCGCCGTAGTCGACGTCGTAGAAGTCGTTGATGGTGTTGCCGGCATCCCCCATGAACTCGGTGTAGAGCGTGTCGGAGAAACCGACGCGCAGGCCGCCGAGCTCGAGATAGGCGTTCTCGACGTTGATCTCCGTCGGTCCGTTGTCGTCGTTCTGGATTTCCGCCTCGCTATAGGTCGAAAGCGTGCCAAAATCCGTATCGGCCGCCGTCGACAGGCGCAGCGCCAGCCGTGCGCGCGTGGACCAGGAATCGCCGCCGCCGCCCGGAAACGTATCCTGTTCGTTGACATCGCCCCCCGAGGCCTCCGCCCGCAGGTAGCCGCCGATCTTCAGGCAGGTCTCCGTGCCCGGGATATAGAAGTAGCCGGTGCCGAAGGCGTCGCAGACGCGGACATATTCGAGAGGAGAGGCCGCGTCCGCAACGATCGCGTCGGCGCCGCGGGACGTCGTCGCAGCGCAAGCGGCTGCAAGGACTGCAGCGGGAAGACAAATCGTGCGCATTGCCGGTCTCTTGCGCATGGCCCCATGCCCTTCGCGCGGCGACCGCCGCGGTGGCGGAATTATCCCCGGGCCCGCCGAAGCGGGGCCTGGTCTCAGTCTTCGGACGGCCCGTCGCCGCGCGTGGCGACGCCGCCGCCGACGTCGAACCGGATGCTGCCGCCGATCTTGATGCAGGTCTCGGTGCCGGCGAGCTTGAAATAGCCCGGTCCGAAATGCCGGCAACCGTCGGCCTCGGTCGATTCGGGCGGCTTGTGCGAGGGGATGGCCTCGTCAGCCGCAGCGCTCGCCCCCATGCTGAAGATCATGCAGGCGAGCACGTAGAAATGGACGCTTCCGCGGCGCATGAGCGTTGAACCCTGGCCTTTCCGATGCCGTTTCCAAGTCATGTTCGCCGATCCTGCCACCATAGGCAAGGCTGATCCATGGCCGCGAATCTCGGCGCCCGCGGAGCGGCGATGCGATCTATTGCGGGCGGCGTCGGGAGAACGGAGGTCATTCATCGTTTTTCTCAGTGAATTAAGTATAAATACGTATATATCAGGTTTTACTCATTTCATATCCTGCGTTTTTCGCATTTCTATAAAAATTGTAGCTCGATTACGAAGTAAAAGTAAGAAACAAAAGTGTTACTGAGGATCAGAAATGTTATCAATGTCCGCTTAAAAACCGAAAGGAATCAGATAGATGGGCAAAATTCACTCAAAACTGACGTGTTATTATTGCAACAATTGTGGCGATCTATTTGAAAGCGGAAGGTCTTATTCAATTTTGTTGGTTGCGCGGCAGCGGTCTGGCTGCAATGTGGCTGCAGCAGGTCAGGGCTTCCCGTCCCGGGCATGCGTCAGTCGGACGGATGGACGAGGAGTTCGCCCGCCGACGCAATCGGATCAGAATGTTTGACTGGAGGTCAAAAATGAACATCAAGAGCCTTCTTCTTGGCTCCGCTGCGGCACTCGCAGCAGTTTCCGGCGCCCAGGCTGCCGACGCCATCGTCGCTGCCGAGCCCGAGCCGATGGAATACGTTCGCGTCTGCGACGCTTTCGGCACCGGCTACTTCTACATCCCCGGCACCGAGACCTGCCTCAAGATCGGCGGTTATGTCCGCGTCGACATCGAAGGCGGCGACATCGGCGCTCAGGACACCTTCCCCGGTGGCGGCGGCGACTCCTGGCGGACCCGTACCCGTGTAGCCCTGCGTCTCTCCACGGCGACCGACACCGAATACGGTGCCCTGAAGACCTACACGGAAGTTCGCTTCGACCGTGACGACAACAGCGATTCCGACAGCTACCTGCAGGAAGGCTACATCGAGCTCGGCGGCTTCCTGGTCGGCTACACCGACTCGGCGTTCTCCAGCTTCACCGGCTTCGCCAACGAAAACATCAACGACTACTGGGATGTCGACTACGGCGACTTCCAGACCACTCAGCTGACCTACAAGTACGACACCGGCGCCGGCTTCTCGGCCGTCATCTCGCTCGAAGATGGCAGCGACAGCGACGACGTCGACTACGACAGCTACGTGCCGAACGTCGTTGCTGGTCTCGGCTACAATGGCGGCGTCTGGCAGCTCCGCGCCGTCGGTGCCTATGACGATTTCGCCGAAGAAGGCGCGATCAAGGTTCGCGGCGACGTCACCTTCGGCCCGGTCTCGCTGTTCGCCATGGGCGGCTGGAACACCGACGGCGACTTCCAGAACAAGTACGCCCGTTGGGACGGCGACTGGGCTGTCTGGCTCGGCGGCTCCTACACGCTCACCGAAAAGGCGACGATCAACGGCTCCGTCAACTTCGACGACGGCGACAACGTCGAAGCTGCTCTGAACGTGGCCTACCAGGTCGTTCCGGGCTTCTCGGTCATCCCGGAAGTCAACTACCGCAGCGACATGGACGAGAAGGCTGGTCCGGAAGCCGAAGACTGGGGCGGCATCATCCGCTTCCAGCGCAACTTCTAAGCCATCCGTCGAATCAAAGGGAAAGCCCGGCCGCAAGCCGGGCTTTTCCACGTTGGCGATCCCGATGATTCTCGATTCGGGACAGAATCGAACTCGGTCGGCAGCCGCCATCCCGTGCCGCTGCGACGGGCCGCCCGCCTGAAAACGGTCCATTGCGCACGTCCGGACGGCAGTTTTCCGGATGAATCGGCCCGTCCGCGCCGCGGCGGGAGCGTCTTTTGCGTCGTGCTAAGTGCGCGGATCGTAAGCTCTTTTATTAACGCATCGTAAATTTTTCTGTCTCCCGGTTACAGTTTTGTGTCCTTTGCGCAACACGGTAACCGGAAGGGTGTGACAAACGCTTGCTTCCGACGGTTTCAAGATTGCACCAAGTTCTCCGTTTTGTATTTTCAACTCCGGAAGCAGGGGCGGTGATCGTCCGCTTCCTGAAATTGGGGATGGGGCAGGGAACGCTGTCCTTCAGCAAAAAGACCCAGACCCGAATGAAACTTTTGACTGGAGGTCAGAAATGAACATCAAGAGCCTTCTTCTCGGCTCCGCTGCTGCTCTCGCAGCAGTATCCGGCGCTCAGGCTGCCGACGCGATCGTCGCTGCTGAGCCGGAGCCGATGGAATACGTTCGCGTCTGCGACGCGTTCGGCACCGGTTACTTCTACATCCCCGGCACCGAAACCTGCCTCAAGATCGGCGGCTACATCCGCGTTGAATGGCGCGGCGGCGACGTCCTCGGCCAGAACACCTTCCCCGGTGGCGGCGGCGACTCCTGGCAGACCCGTACCCGCGCGACCCTGAAGCTCTCGACGGCCACGGACACCGAATACGGCGCCCTGAAGACCTACGCTGAAGTTGAGTTCCAGAAGGACAACAACAACGGCGGCAGCACCAACCTGGCGCACGGCTACATCGACTTCGCCGGCTTCCTCATCGGTTACACCGACTCGCTCTTCGCGGGCGGCTACATCGGTGGCGGCTACTCGATGAACGACTACATCTTCGTCAACTACGGTGATACGGCTCGCAACCAGATCCGCTACACCTACGGCGACGTCAGCAACGGCTTCTCGTTCACGGCTGGTATCGAAGACAGCAGCGACGCTGCTGGCGACTTCACCCGCGATGACGGCGAGATCGACACCTACGTTCCGAACGTTGTCGGCGGCGTTGGCTACTCGGCCGGCGGCTTCCAGGCATTCTTGGTCGGCGGCTACGACGCTGTCGTCGAAGAAGGTGCCATCAAGGGCCGTATCAACGCGACCTTCGGCGCCTTCAGCGCATACGTCATGGCCGGCTGGAACACCGACGGTGACTACCAGAACGACTACGCTCAGTGGTACGGTGACTGGGCTGTCTGGCTCGGTGCGAAGTACCAGGCCACTGAAAAGCTGGCCATCTACGGCGACTTCAACTTCATGGACGAAGGTGCCGGCTTCGACACCGACACCGGCAAGTTCGAAACCTCGGTTGGCCTGGCATATGCCGTCGTTCCGGGCTTCACGATCCGTCCGGAAGTCAGCTACGTGTCTGACTTCGACGAATTCGCTGGCGAAGAAGCCAACGATTGGGGCGGCATGATCCGCTTCCAGCGCGACTTCTAATCTGATCTGACCTCGGTCATTTTGGAGGGAGCCCGGCCGCAAGGCCGGGCTCTTGTCGTTTCAGCGAACGACAGAGACGGCTTGGGCCGTTGGTGGAGCCTGGCCGGCCGCGCCAGGCCGCACCGGATCATAGGCGGCGGGCTCCCACCGGATGATATCCGACCGGGCGATTGTCCTCTGCGAGGGTATGCGGGCAGGCGTTTGCCGGCGTCGCCGGATCGGACGCCGAGATGCCGGAGGGGTCGGCGAAAGGCGTCAGACCCGCAGCAGAAAGTCCTTCACCGCCGCAAGCACGTCCGGCTTATGCAGAAGCGGCGCGTGGCCCTGGCCGCGGGCCGTCAACGCGGTGAGGTTCGGGTGGCGCATTGCCATCGCCGCGAAGGTCTCCGGCGACAGCAGCGACGAATGCTCGCCCCGGATCGCCAGCATCGGAAAGGGGCGGAGCGCGTCGAACTGAGCCCAGAGGTCGGGCAGGGGGACGGTCAGGTCCAGATCCAGCAATTGCCGGGCGATGGCCGGATCGAAGTCGGCGACGATCGTCCCGTCGCGCTCGACATAGATCGCACGCGCCATCTCGTCCCAGTCAGCCTGCGTCAGCGCGGGAAAGGCCGCGCCATGCGTCGCCTGGAGGATGGCGGCGGCGTCCGCCCAGTCGGCCGGCGCCTGCCGCCGGTTGAGATAGGTGGCGATTTCCTGCAGGCCCTTCGGCTCGATCACCGGTCCGATGTCGTTCAGGATGACGCCCTTCAGCCTGTGCGGCGCGACGGCGGCGAGGAGATGAAGGATGAGCCCGCCGCGGGACGTACCCACGAAGATCGCGCTCTCGATGCCGAGCGCCTCCAGTGCCGTCTCGACGTCGGCGCATTCGACGGCGAGGCTGTAGTTCGCCTTGTTGTCGTCCATCGCCGAGCGTCCCCGACCGCGGTAGTCGAGCGCCACCACGCGCCGGCCGAAGTCACCGGTGATCGCGCCGGCAAAGGCGTGGAAGTCCCGCGCATTGCGGCTCAAGCCGGCAAGGCAGACGACCGGCGCCTGACCGGCCGCCGCGGTGGCGGGGCCGTAGTCGCGGGCGTGGAGCATGAGACCGTCGCGCGCGGGGAAAAAGCGTTCCTGGTAGGGTGGCGAAGTCTCGGCCGTCATCCGGTCTCCATGCAAGGGCGTGCCATGCGGCCATCCTGCCGCAAGGCCGGCCCGATGGACAGCCCCAAGCAGGCAGTTCCGCGCCGACCCGCGCGAAAGGCCCGAGCACGATGGCGGGCCGCGGCGGCGCGGCCGGCCTTCCCCCGACGCGTTATGACCGGCCGAGGCGCAGATCGTGGACGATGTCGGCCTTCTGTCCGAGCCGTGTCTTGTAGACCTGGTAGTTCTCCATCACGCGCTGGACATAGCTTCGCGTCTCGGAGAACGGGATCTTCTCCACCCAGTCGACCACCTCGTCGATCGGCTTGCCGCGTGGGTCGCCGTAGCGCTCGATCCATTGGCCGACGCGGCGCGGGCCGGCATTGTAGGCGATGAAGGTCAGGATGTAGGAGCCGTTGAAGTCGCTGATCTGCTCGCCGAGGAAATGGGCGCCGAGCGTGGCATTGTAGGCGGCATCGCTGGTCAGCCTTTCGGCGGAGTAGGCAAGGCCATAGCGCTTCGCCACGCCCTTGGCCGTGCCGGGCAGCAGCTGCAGCAGGCCGCGCGCATTGGCCGGCGAGACGGCGGCGGGGTTGAAGGCGCTCTCCTGCCGCGCGATGGCGTAGGCGAGCGCCTTGCCGGAGCCGGAGATGTTGGCGCTGGCCGGGATCACGCCCACCGGAAAGGCGAGCGCTGCGACGTCGATGCCGCGCCCGAAGGCGATCTTGCCGATCTGCAGCGACAGCTGGTGGTCGCCGCCGGTCTCCGCGCGTGCGGCGAGCAGCGCCAGTTCGCCGGGGCTCTGCAGCTCCTCGGCAAGGGCGCGGTAGAGGCTTGCGGCCCGCCATCCGTGCCCCGCCGCGGCCAGCCGGTCGATCGCACGGACGGCCTCGCGCGACTGGAAGCGCGCGCGTTCGTCCTGGCTCGGGGTCGGATAGACCACGTTCAGGCCACGCTGCCCGATCCGGGCGGCGGCGAGCTGGCCGTAATAGGTGCCGCCGAAATGGGCGGCCTTCGCGTAGTATTCCCTGGCTTCCGCGGCGCCCCCGGCCTCCGCCGCCCGGCCCATCCAGTACCAGGCGCGGGAGACGGCGAGCGGTCGGTTCGAGACGCGCAGGATCTTCCGGAAATGCGAAAGGGCGGTCTTCGGGTCTTTCAGGCCCCTGAGCGCATACCAGCCGGCGTGGAACTCCGCCTCGACCATGTCGGTTTCGCTGCGGGCGGCGTGATGGGCGGCAAGCTTGTAGGCGGCAGCGTATTTGCCCTGTTCCGCAAGCCCGCGGCTGGCGATCCGCTGTTCCACCCACCAGGCCGAGGAGGCCGCGCTGTCGTCGTCGCTGTCGTCGTCCCGCGGCGCGCCCTTCGACAGGAGCTCCGCGGCGAGCGCGTACTTCTCGGCGCGGTTGGCGATCTCGGCGCGCAGGAAGGCATAGGCCGGATCCCTGTGCCAGGAGGGATCGACGGCCTTGAGCAGCGCCTCTGCGTTCTTCGCCTTGTGGACGACGGCCGCCCAGGCGCGATAGAGGGACTGCGCCTCGGCGAGGTCGCCGAAGCGCTGCGCCTGCTGCGCCCGTTCCCGGTAGAGCAGCATCTCCATCCGCCGGCGATGATCGGCCACCGTGAGTAGCGAACCGAATTCGCCGAGGATCTTCGTCTCGGTGTCGCGGTCGAGCGCATCGGCGTGCCAATAGGGCCGGAGCGCCTCGCGCGCCGCCGCCGTGTCGCCCTTGGCGGCCTTGGCCCGTGCCAGCGCGATCGCGCCTTCCACGGTCTCGGCGCGCGTCGTGCCGAAGGCGGCGAGGACGGCATCGGGTGCAGCGTTTTCGCGGGCGAGCGCCCGTTCCGAATTGGCGCGCAGCGATTTCAGCCCCGGCCAGCCCTTCAACGTCTTCTGTGCCGTCGCGATCTCGTAGGAGGGCACGCCGGCCTGGCCGGATACGGCGATCGCCCATGTCAGGATATGCCGGTCCAGACTGTCCGGCGGCAGGGTGTCGCGAATGCGCAGCGCCTCGGCCGCATTCCGGTCCGAAAGGGCGTCGAGGCCGTTCTTCAGGGCCTCCGAGACCGGCGCTTTGCCGGTGATGCCGGCAATCGCGCCGCCCGCCTCGTTCGCCGGCATGCTGGCGGCAAATCCGAGCGGCTTCGTGCGGGGCAGGGGCAGCCTGTCGTCCGGCAGCGTCCCGGCATGGGCCGTCGACGCCGCGACAGCCGTTACCGCAAGCAGAATGAGTGCCGCATGGCTGATGACCCTGGTCATGAGGCGTCCCGCCCGCTGATTGTCCCCTGCGCGAAAGGCGCTTGCGAATCCGTCTCTGATGATTAGCGTCCCGTCTCGTTAATGAAGGGTTACCAAGGAATTCAGGACCATGTGACCACGCCGGTCGGTTGCCCCCGTTTCCAGCGCAAGCGGGGCCCTCCGCGCTTGCTGGTGGAGTGGGAAAACGCCGCTTCCGCCGCTTGCCGCCCGACCGCCACATGATTATGGTGCGGCAGCATTTAATCAAGGAATACGGCCAAAGGATGGGATTTCCGCCTCTCCGGCCTCAGGAGTTCTCCATGTTCAAGGGGTCCATACCCGCTCTCGTTACCCCCTTTGCCGAAAACGGCGAGGTGGATGAAGCCGCCTTCGCAGCACATGTCGAGTGGCAGGTCAAAGAGGGCAGCCACGGCCTGGTCCCGGTCGGCACCACGGGTGAATCCCCCACGCTCTCGCATGCCGAACACAAGCGGGTGGTCGAGCTCTGCATCGAGGTTGCCGCCGGCCGCGTGCCGGTGATCGCCGGCGCCGGGTCCAACAACACGCGCGAGGCCGTCGAACTGGCCGTGCATGCCGAGAAGGCCGGCGCGGATGCGATCCTGGTGGTCACGCCCTATTACAACAAGCCGACCCAGAAGGGGCTGTTCGCCCACTATGCGGCGATCGCCGAAGCGGTGAAGCTGCCGATCGTCATCTACAACATTCCCGGCCGCTCTGTGATCGACATGACGCCGGAGACGATGGGCGCGCTGCACAAGGCCCACCCCTCGATCATCGGCGTCAAGGATGCGACGGGCAAGATCGAGCGCGTCTCCGAGCAGCGCATCGCCTGCGGCAAGGACTTCGTCCAGCTCTCCGGCGAAGACGCGACCGCGCTCGGCTTCAACGCCCATGGCGGCGTCGGCTGCATCTCCGTCACCGCCAACGTCGCCCCGCGGCTCTGCGCCGAGTTCCAGATGGCCACGCTCGCCGGCAACTATGCCAAGGCGCTCGAACTCCAGGACCGGCTGATGCCGCTGCACAAGGCGATCTTCATGGAGCCGGGGCTGTGCGGCGCCAAGTACGGCCTGAACCGCCTGCGCGGCATGAGCCGCAAGGTGCGCTCGCCGTTGCTGTCGACGCTGGAGCCTGCCACCGAAGCGGCCATCGACGCGGCACTGCGGCACGCCGGTCTTTTGAACTGAGGCCGGCCATGGCAGTCAAGGCCAAGCCGGCGACGGTGAAGAAGATCGTGGCGGAGAACCGCAAGGCCCGCTTCAACTACGAGATCGTCGATACCTACGAGGCGGGCCTGGTGCTGACCGGCACCGAGGTCAAGTCCCTGCGCGACGGCAAGGCCAACATCGCCGAGTCCTACGCCTCCGACGAGGGCGGCGAGATCTGGCTGATCAATTCCTACCTGCCCGAATACCTGCAGGCCAACCGCTTCAACCACGAGACGCGGCGGCGGCGGAAGCTGCTGTTGTCGAAGCGCGAGGTGCACCGGCTGCGCAATGCCGTCAACCGCGAGGGCATGACGCTGGTGCCGCTGAAGATCTACTTCAACGACCGCGGCCGGGCGAAGCTCGAGCTGGCGCTCGCCAAGGGCAAGAAGCTGCACGACAAGCGCGAGACCGCAAAGGAGCGCGACTGGAACCGCCAGAAGAGCAGGCTGCTGAAGGATCGCGGATAGTCCGGCCCTTTTCCCTGAGACCCGTTCCCCTGATACCCGTTCTCCGGCGCTGGCGGCACGGGTTCGATCAGAACTGCCGGTAGAGCTTGCTGATCAGCGATTCGGAGGCGACGGCCGGCACTTGTGCCGGGGCGGTTGCGCCCGTCTGCTTCGGGGCAGGCGCGGTGGGGGTCATCAGCGACGACAGGAGGGCGGTCATCTGGGTGCTCTCCATGGCAATCCGGGCAGGCGCGCTGCTGGCGTCTGCCGATTGCGCCGCGGCTTCGCCCGGCTGCGAGGTCGTCAGGGCGGGATACCCGCCCGGTCCGTACAGGAACGACAGCGCCTGGCCGTCGTCGTCGGAGCGATCGGAGACGGAGGGCAGGGGACGGACCGGCGAAAGCGCGGCGAGGGCTGCAGCCGCCGCATCGCTGCGTGCGCTGCGTTGCTGCAATCGCTCCGCCGCCAACTGGTGGGCGGCACCGTTGATGTTCGAAATGGCGCTCAGCATTGTCCGGGCATGTCTCCTGCGTAGGAGGCCTGCATATCAGCCATTCGTGAAAAAGGGATAAGCCGGATATTTCGCATTTTATCGAATGCGCGTGCGGGCGACGATTTCGCCCGCACGGTGACGACGCGATCCGCCGTCAGTTCTCGATGTCTTCGGCCGGATGCGGCTCGACCTGACGGGCAGGCCGCTCCGAGGGATCGCGCCCGATTTCCGCCTTCAGCGACACGAGGTCGATGAAATAGTCGGCCTGCCGGCGCAGGTCGTCGGCGATCATCGGCGGCTGCGTCGACATGGTCGAGACCACCGACACCTTGCGGCCCCTGCGCTGCAGCGCCTCCACCAGCGTCGTGAAGTCGCCGTCGCCGGAGAAGATCACCAGGTGGTCGACGGTCTCCGACTGCTCCATGGCGTCGATGGCAAGCTCGATGTCCATGTTGCCCTTGATCTTGCGGCGGCCGAGGGAGTCGGTGAATTCCTTGGCCGGCTTGGTCACGACCTTGTAGCCGTTGTAGTCCAGCCAGTCGATCAGCGGGCGGATCGAGGAATATTCCTGATCCTCGATCAGGGCCGTGTAGTAATAGGCGCGCAGCAGATATCCGCGCTTCTGGAAAGCCTTCAACAGCTTACGGTAGTCGATGTCGAACCCTAGCGTGCGCGATGCGGCGTATAGGTTTGCGCCGTCGATAAAAAGTGCGATCTTCTCGCGGGGATCAAACATTCATTCTTATCCTTTTTGTCGAAAGCGCTTGAAAATACTGCGTGAGTCGAAAGGGGCCACGCATGTCCTCCTCCCGAACATTACGAAGCAATGATATACGCGATTTAGGGCAGGGCCCAGAAATTTCCAAGCAAACTTAGGTTGAAAGCGGCGAATTTGTGTTCCGATCCCCTGTTCGTTGCCGCAACGGGTGCGAGCGGGGAGCGGGGGGAAGGAAAAACTTGAATTCGCCGGCCATTGATTGTATCGGGGCATCCAAGCTCCAGAAATTCCAAGACCGCAAAGGACAGGCAATGGCCCGCGTCACCGTTGAAGACTGCATTGACAAGGTGGACAACCGCTTCGAGCTGGTTCTCCTTGCAAGCCACCGCGCCCGCCTCATTTCCCAGGGTGCATCGATCACCGTCGACCGCGACAACGACAAGAACCCGGTGGTCGCGCTCCGCGAGATCGCCGACGAGACGCTCTCCCCGGGCGACCTCAAGGAAGACCTGATCCACTCGCTGCAGAAGCATGTCGAGGTGGACGAACCGGAACCCGATGCCGCTTCGATCGCCGCTGCCGAGGAAACCGGCTTCGTCGTCGCCGAGGAAGACGAGGACCAGCCGGAAGTCGTGGCCTTCGACCGCATGTCGGAAGAAGAACTGCTCGCCGGTATCGAAGGTCTTGTCCCGCCGGAAAAGAGCGACGATTATTGATGACGGCCTAGCCGTCACATATATCTGAAATGTGCAGTGCGCCGTCCTCACGATCGGCGCACTTTTTCGTTGCCGCGCATGACCCGGAGAGCGGCGGACCGGCTCCTCGGGCGATGTGCAAAATAGGGGAAGCAACTGCGCCCCTGGGCGTTCTTCGGACGTCCGGCGCAGAGGGAGCTCAAGCAGGATGATGCGCCAATATGAACTCGTCGAGCGGGTTCAGAAATACAAGCCCGATGCGAACGAGGCCCTTCTGAACAAGGCCTACGTCTATGCCATGCAGAAGCATGGCCAGCAGAAGCGGGCGAGCGGCGATCCCTACATCTCCCATCCGCTCGAAGTGGCCGCCATCCTGACGGACATGAAGCTCGACGAGTCGACCATCGCCGTCGCCCTGTTGCACGACACGATCGAGGACACCTCGGCCACCCGCGCCGAGATCGACGAGATCTTCGGCGAGGACATCGGCCGTCTCGTCGAGGGCCTGACCAAGATCAAGAAGCTCGACCTCGTCTCCAAGAAGGCCAAGCAGGCGGAGAACCTGCGCAAGCTGCTGCTCGCGATCTCCGACGACGTGCGCGTCCTGCTCGTCAAGCTCGCCGACCGCCTGCACAACATGCGCACCCTCGACCACATGTCGCCGGAGAAGAAGGCGCGCATCTCCGAGGAGACGATGGACATCTATGCGCCGCTCGCCGGCCGCATGGGCATGCAGGACATGCGCGAGGAACTGGAAGACCTCGCCTTCCGCCACATCAACCCGGAGGCCTATGACACGGTGACGCGCAAGCTCGCCGAGATGTCCCAGCGCAACGAAGGGCTGATCCGCAAGATCGAGGCCGAGCTCGGCGACCTGCTGATTGCTAACGGCCTGCCGTCGGCCATCGTCAAGGGACGGCAGAAGAAGCCCTACTCGGTCTTCCGCAAGATGCAGTCGAAGTCGCTGTCCTTCGAGCAGCTCTCCGACGTCTACGCCTTCCGCATCCTGGTCGACGACGTGCCCTCCTGCTATCGCGCGCTCGGCATCGTCCACACCCGCTGGCGCGTCGTCCCCGGCCGCTTCAAGGACTATATCTCGACGCCGAAGCAGAACGACTACCAGTCGATCCACACCACCATCATCGGTCCCTCGCGCCAGCGCATCGAGCTGCAGATCCGCTCCCGGCGCATGCACGAGATCGCCGAATACGGCATCGCCGCGCATGCGCTCTACAAGGACAAGGAAACGACCGCCAACGGCGAGAAGCCGCCGTCCAACGCCTATGCGCTGCTGCGGCGCACGATCGAGTCGCTGGCCGAGGGCGACAATCCCGAGGAATTCCTGGAGCACACCAAGCTGGAGCTGTTCCAGGACCAGGTCTTCTGCTTCACGCCCAAGGGGCAGCTGATCGCGCTTCCGCGCGGGGCGACCCCGATCGACTTCGCCTACGCCGTCCACACCAATATCGGCGACACCTGCGTCGGCGCCAAGATCAACGGCCGGATCATGCCGCTGGTGACGCGGCTGAACAACGGCGACGAGGTGGAGATCATCCGCTCGGGCATCCAGGTGCCGCCGCCGGCCTGGGAAGAGATCGTCGTCACCGGCAAGGCGCGCGCCGCCATCCGCCGCGCCACCCGCGCCGCCGTGCGCAAGCAGTATGCCGGGCTCGGCTACCGCATCATCGAGCGCACCTTCGACCGCGCCGGCCGGCCATTCTCGCGCGATGCGCTGAGGCCGGTGCTGCACCGGCTCGGCCAGAAGGAGGTCGAGGATGCCATTGCCGCCGTCGGCCGCGGCGAGCTGTCGTCGCTCGACGTGCTGCGCGCGGTCTATCCCGATCACCAGGACGAGCGCGTCACCGTCAAGCCGAGCCAGGAGGAGGGGTGGTTCCCGATGCGCAGCGCCTCGGGCATGGTGTTCAAGCTGCCCGGCAAGTCCAAGGCCCAGCTCGATGCGGCCATGGCCACGGCGGGGCCGGAAGCGCTGCCGATCCGCGGCCTGTCCGGCAATGCCATGGTGCATTTCTCCGCCGGCGGCGCCGTCCCCGGCGACCGGATCGTCGGCATCATGGAGAAGGACAAGGGCATCACCATCTATCCGATCCAGTCGCCGGCGCTGCAGAAGTTCGACGACGAGCCGGAGCGCTGGATCGATGTCCGCTGGGACCTCGACGAGGCCAACAACACCCGCTTCATGGCCCGCATCGTGCTGAACGAGCTGAACGAGCCGGGCTCGCTCGCCGAGGTCACCCAGGTGCTGGCGACCGGCGACGTCAACATCCGCTCGCTGACGATGAACCGGGTCGCGGCCGATTTCACCGAGGTGCAGATGGACCTGGAGGTCTGGGACCTGCGCCAGCTGAACCAGATCATCGGCCAGCTCAAGGAACTGGCCTGCGTCTCGACGGTCAGCCGCGTCTTCGCCTGACGGGAGACCAGCGCGGTGGCCCGCCGTTGCGATGCATCAAGGCGGGACCGCCTGCGCCGGTCCTAAGATGTCTTCGGCCCGGGCAGGCACATCGTTCTGCTGCCCGCTCCGTGCATGGCAGATGGCCGCTCTCGGTGCGGCCGTCCGGGTTCGTCGCCCGGCGGCGCGTCCCGCTGTTCGGCGCGCTTTGCTGCGGCCCGTGGAATTTCAGGTATTTTCTGTGCAATCGCGACCGCGGATGCCTGCAAAACATGCACGTCTGCCTAAATGTTGGTGCGTCGATATGCGCAGATCGCATGGCTGAGATCTGTTACTAACGCTGGTTGTTTTTGCCGGTTTTACTATCTTTGTACTCGGGAGGTCGAACCGAACAAGGGTTTTACCGATGTTGAAGCAGATCAGAAATTTCACCCGCGCCCTGCGCGTACCGAGTGCCGCCGAACGTGAGACGGCCTACCTGAACGGCGCGATCGACCGCATCGATCTCGAATACCGCCAGCGTCAGATCGACCGCGGCCTGTTCCGCAAGTACTACTAAGACGATGCCGATCCGTGGCGCAACGACCTGATTGCGCCACCGCCTGGCCGTGGTCGACCATGCGTTGCGGTCATTGAAATGCCACCAATCGATCGGCTATGTCTGGACCATGCTGTTTAGACGCCGCAAGCCGGCAACCTGGCGCGACCGGGTCCGAGATCTGTTCTGGCCCAGAAAGGGCCTCAGCCGCCCGTTCCGCTATCTCGGCAAACGGATCCTGAGGTTGTCCGCCTCGCCGCATTCGGTGGCAATGGGCGTCGCCGTCGGGACGTTTTCGGCGCTCACCCCGTTCCTGGGGCTTCATGTCGTCCTCGCCGTGGCCGTTTCCTACCTTCTTTCCGGCAATGTCATCGCGGCGTCGCTGGCGACCACCTTTGCCAATCCGCTGACCCTGCCGTTCATCTGGGCCGGAACCTTCCGGACCGGCGAACTCGTGCTCGGGACCGCATCGGGACACGGCGACAGCCCCATTGACCTTGCACACCTGCTCGACCATCTGACACTTGTCGATCTCTGGGCGCCGGTCCTCAAGCCGATGCTCGTGGGATCGCTCGTGCTCGGGGGCCCGTTCGCCGTCGCCGCCTACCTCTTCACGCGGTTCGGCGTCGGCGCGTTCCGCAGGCGGCGCCTGCAAAGGGTTGTGGATCGCGGCCTGGAGGCGAGGCTGCCGCCGGCAACCTGGAAATGAGACGTTCGGCATTGCGGTTCGAGACGAAGACGGGAAGAAGAACATGATCATCGGCATCGGCAGCGACCTGATCGACATCCGCCGGGTGGAGAAGTCGCTCGAGCGCTTCGGCGAACGTTTCACCCATCGTTGCTTCACCGAGATCGAGCGGCGCAAGTCGGACGGCCGCAAGAATCGCGCCGCCTCCTATGCCAAGCGCTTCGCCGCCAAGGAAGCCTGCTCCAAGGCGCTGGGCACCGGGCTGGCGCAGGGCGTGTTCTGGAAGGACATGGGCGTGGTCAACCTGCCCGGCGGCAAGCCGACCATGCGGCTGACCGGCGGCGCCGGCGAACGGCTGAAGGCGATGACGCCGCCCGGCCACGAGGCCCATATCCACATCACCATCACCGACGATTTCCCGCTGGCGCAGGCCTTCGTCATCATCGAGGCGCTGCCGGCGAAAGGCGCCTGAGCGGCGAGCGGCGGGCCGGGCTTGCGGCATTTTCGTCGCTCGCATTTCAATTCGACAGGACTTGCGCTAAGAGGGCGGCATGGTTGCACAAGAGGACAAATCAGGCGTGACAGAGAAGACTAAGAAGGCCGAGAGCGGCCTGTGGGAAAACGTCAAGGTCATCATCCAGGCGCTCCTGCTGGCGGTGGTCATCCGGACCGTCCTTTTCCAGCCTTTCACCATCCCGTCCGGCTCGATGATGCCGACGCTGCTCGTCGGCGACTACCTGTTCGTCAACAAGTTCTCCTACGGCTATTCGAAGTATTCGCTGCCGTTCTCGCCGGATCTCTTCTCCGGCCGCATCTTCGGCAGCGACCCCAAGCGCGGCGACATCGTCGTCTTCCGCTTTCCGCCGAATCCGGACATCGACTACATCAAGCGCGTGATCGGCCTGCCCGGCGACCGGATCCAGGTGCGCGACAGCGTCCTCTACGTCAACGACAAGGCTGTGCCGCGCCAGCCGGCCGGCTTCTTCCGCGCCGACGGCCAGTACGACAACGGCGAGAACATCCCGGTCTTCCGCGAGACGCTGGACAACGACGTCTCCTACGACACGCTCGACACGCGCATCGGCACGATCGGCGACAATACCCGTGAGTTCATCGTGCCCGAGGGCCACTACTTCATGATGGGCGACAACCGCGACAACTCGGCCGACAGCCGCTTCGACGTCGGCTTCGTTCCCGCCGAGAACCTGATCGGCCGCGCCAGCCTGATCTTCTTCTCGCTCGGCAACGACACCGCCTTCCGCGAGATCTGGAAATGGCCGACCAATCTGCGCTGGGATCGCCTGTTCAAGGTCGTCGAATGAAATCGGCCAAGCCGCTGAACGACGATTATCGCGGCCGGCTCGAGGCCGCGATCGGATACGCCTTCACAGCCAAGGAGCGGCTCGACCGGGCGATCACCCATGCGAGCGCGCGCCCCGCCAAGGGCAGCAACTACGAGCGGCTGGAATTCCTCGGCGACCGCGTCCTCGGGCTCTGCGTGGCCGAACTGCTGTTCCAGACCTTCCGCGAGGCGAGCGAGGGCGAGCTGTCGGTGCGGCTCAACCATCTCGTCAGCGCCGAGACCTGCGCCAAGGTCTCCGACGATCTCGGCCTGCACCAGTTCATCCGCACCGGCGCGGACGTCAAGAAGCTGACCGCCAAGCCGATGATGAACGTCCGCGCCGACGTGGTCGAGGCGCTGATCGCCGCGATCTATCTCGACGGCGGGCTGGAGGCGGCGAGGGGGTTCATCCTGCGCAACTGGCAGGAGCGGGCCAGGAGCGAGCACGGCGGCCGGCGCGACGCCAAGACCGAGCTGCAGGAATGGGCGCACGCGAAGTTTTCGACGACGCCGGTCTACCGCATCGACGAGCGCTCCGGCCCCGACCACGACCCGCGCTTCACGGTGACGGTCGAGATCGCCGGGGTGGCGCCGGCGACCGGCACCGAGCGCTCCAAGCGCGCGGCCGAACAGGCGGCGGCGACGAAGATCCTCGAGCGGGAAGGCGTCTGGCAGAAGCCGGAGGACTGAGCCGCGGTCACATCAGCGAAGGACGGCCGGCCGGAAGCCCGCCGAAGCGGCCGACTGAAGAAGGCCATTGAAGAAGATTGAGTGCGGCGGCTACCTGTGCGCATCATGGGTGCGCGGCGCGAGCAGCCCCAGAAACGGATTTGTCATGACAGAACAAGAAATTGAAGCCGTCGAAGACGGCGCCCCGACCCGTTCCGGCTTCGTCGCCCTGATCGGTGCCACCAATGCCGGCAAGTCGACGCTGGTCAACCGGCTCGTCGGCGCCAAGGTCTCGATCGTCAGCCACAAGGTCCAGACGACGCGGGCGATCGTGCGCGGCATCGCCATCCACGACAACGCCCAGATCGTCTTCATGGACACGCCCGGCATCTTCAAACCGCGCCGCCGGCTCGACCGGGCCATGGTCACGACCGCCTGGGGCGGCGCCAAGGATGCCGACCTGATCATGTTCCTGATCGACAGCGAGCGCGGCCTGAAGGGCGATGCGGAGACGATCCTGGAGGGCCTGAAGGAGGTCAAGCAGCCGAAGATCCTGGTGCTGAACAAAGTCGACCAGGTGTCGCCGGAGACGCTGCTGACGCTGGCCAAGGCCGCAAACGACGTCGTCCCCTTCGAGCGCACCTTCATGATCTCGGCGCTGAACGGCTCCGGCTGCGACGATGTCATGGACTATCTCGCCAGGGCCCTGCCGGAAGGTCCCTGGTACTATCCGGAGGACCAGATCTCCGACCTGCCGATGCGCCAGCTCGCAGCCGAGATCACCCGCGAGAAGCTGTTTTTGCGCCTGCACCAGGAGCTCCCCTACGCCTCGCATGTCGAGACGGAGAAGTGGGAGGAGCGCAAGGACGGCTCGGTCCGGATCGAGCAGGTGATCTATGTCGAGCGCGACAGCCAGAAGAAGATCGCGCTCGGCAAGAACGGTGAGGCGATCAAGGCGATCTCCATGGCCTCGCGCAAGGAGCTGTCGGAAATCCTCGAGCAGCCGGTGCACCTCTTCCTGTTCGTCAAGGTGCGCGAGAACTGGGGCGACGATCCCGAGCGCTTCCGCGAGATGGGGCTCGATTTCCCGCATTGAGCGGGATTGCGGGAGCGGGCTTGCGGATCACGGCTGCGCGCGCAGCAGCGGGGCGGTCGAAAGGATCCGGTTCGTCCAGACATAGCCGGGGAAGGGGGAGGGCAGTTCCGCCACGTCGTCCGGCCAGTCGACGCCGGCCGTGCCGTCGCCGCCATAGGGGCCGAACACGATCACCTCGCTGCCGGCTTGCTGCATCCGCTGCATGAAACGGTTCGGCCAGCCCCAGAGCAGCCAGGCATAGTTCTGCGGGACGGGAACGATCGTGTCGCGGCAGGATTGCGGCACGTAGCCGATCCAGCCGGTGGCGAGATAGCCGAGCAGGCAGGACTTGGCCGATGCGCCGGTAAAGCCGGGCAGGCCGTCGATTCTTGCGATGGCCGCATCCGTCGGCTCGCCGCCGCCGTAGACCGCCCAGACAGCGCTGCGCCATTGCGGCTGCGCTTCCAGCAGCGCCGCCAGCGCCTCGCCCTCTTCGGCCCGCCGGCTCTTGAAGTTGACGATGAACTTCTTGTCGGGAAACGCGGTAAGGACCTCCTCCAGCGTCGGCATCAGCCCTTTGCCCTTGCCGCGGAAGGGAAAGGTCTTCCCGCCGTCGGCGGTGTAGCCGTAGCCGATGTCGAGCCCCTTGAGCACCGTCATCGGCGTCTGCTCGGTGACGCCCTTGCCATCGGTGCGGCAATCGAGCGTCCAGTCGTGGAAGACGGCGAACGTCCCGTCGGGCGTCAGGTGCACGTCCAGCTCGACCACGTCCGCCCCGGCCTGGAACGCCGCCCGCATGCTGTCGATGGTGTTCTCCAGATAGGGGTTTTCCGGCGGCAGGATGCGCGTTGCGGTGCAGGTGTCGTTCTCGACGCCTTCGGGCGAAAAGATCTGGTGGACGCCGCGATGGGCGATGATCCGCGCCTTGCCCTCGGGCATCTCCGCGATCAGGCTCGAATTGAAGGACCACACGAGCAGGCCGCAGCCGCCGAGGAACAGCACGATTTTCCGGAGCATGGTTCGCCTTTCGCCGATTTTTCGAAGCACGCATGACGTGCAACGCGAATCGGCGAAATTGCGGCAGGCGCGCCGGGGGCGGCCGTCTCAGGTCCGGCCGGTCTTGCGCCCCTTGGCCGGCGCCTTCGCGACCGCATTCTCCCGCGCCTGTTCGAGCAGCCGCTGCATCGCCCAGATGCCGAGATCCTCGATCGTGCGTGGTTGGCTGATCAGGTAGCCCTGGTAGAGGTCGCAGCCGGCGGCGGCGAGCAGCGTCATCTTTTCCGTCGTGTCGACCCCCTCGGCCACCACCTGCATGTCCTGGGCGTGGCAGAGCGCGATCAGCGCGCGCAGCGTCGGCAGCGCCGCCGCGTTGGTCAGGCTCTCGACCAGCGCCCGGTCGAGTTTGATCGTCTCGGCCGGATAGTCGATGATTTGCTGGACCGAGGTGTAGCCGGCGCCGAAGTCGTCGATGGAGATGCGGAAGCCCTTCTGGCGCAGCATGTCGATGTTGCGCTGCGACTGGTCGCCGAGCTTGACGGCGAACGTCTCGGTCAGCTCGATCTCGATCGCGCGCGCCTCGACGGCGTGCCGGTCGAGCGCATCGCTGAAGCGATCGGCGATCGAGCGGTTGTACAGTTCCGCCGAGGAGATGTTGATGCACAGGATGGTCTCGGCGCCGAACAGCTGCTTGAGCCGGTGGCAATGGGCCATGGCCGTGTCGATGACCCAGGAATCGATCTTGCTGAAGAGGCCGGTCGTCTCCGCGATCGGGATGAACTCGTCCGGCGTCACCCTGCCGAGCAGGGGAGAGGTCCAGCGCAGCAGCGCCTCGCAGGCCGTCACCTTGCCGCGGCCGTCGACGATCGGCATGAACACGAGGTGCATCTCGTCGTCCGGGTTCATCGCCCGCAGTTCTTCCTCGATGTGCCGCTGCCGCGTGCGCTTCTCATGCAGGGAGCGCGAGTAGCGGGCCGAGCCGTTCTTGCCCTGCGCCTTGGCCTGGTACATGGCCGCATCGGCATTGGCGAGCAGTTCCGGCAGGTCGGCGGCATCCTCCGGAAACACCGCGATCCCGATGCTGGCGGTCACCGGATAGGACTGTTCGAGCACTTCGAAGCCACCGTCGAACAGCCGCACGATCGCCTCGGAGATCTCGCTGACGGTGCCGTCGCCCGGATGCGACTGCACCATGATCGCAAACTCGTCGCCGGACAGCCGCGCCACCAGCGCATCGGGCAGGCCGCGACGCTCCGTTGCCGCCTTGACCCGCGTTTCCAGCCGTGCGGCGAGCGTCGTCAGCAGTTCGTCGCCGACCTTGTGGCCATACTTGTCGTTGACGAACTTGAAGTTGTCGACGTCGATGAACAGGAGCGTGCAGCCGGCGCCGGATGCCCGGGCGACCTCGAGCATCTGGGTGGAGCGGGCGTTGAAGTGCGCCCGGTTGGAGATGCCGGTCAGGGTGTCGGTCCAGGAGGCGGTCCGCACCAGCCCGAAGGATTCCACCGCATTGTCGTGAAGCTGCTTCATGTTCACCGAAAGCCGGCCGATCTCGCCGACCTCCTCGACCGGCGTCAGCTCGCTGCGCTTGCCGGACATGACGTCGGTCAGCTGCTGGTCGAGATGGGCGATCGGATTGGTGATGAAGCGGCGCACCAAGAGGAGCACGAGGCCGATGGTGAACAGGCTGAGGCCGATGGCGCCGATGGCGAGCAGCGCCTTCAGGTTCTGTAGCTTGCCCTCGACATGGCCCTCGTGCGGCGTCAGCCGCGCATAGAGCGTCGGGCCGAGCTTGGCCGTGGCGGAGACGGCGCCGACCGCGGTCAGCGGATGCGTGGAGACCTCGACCTCGGCGCCGTATTCCCGCTCGAGCATCGCCTTCATCTCGAGGAACTGGCGCGGACGAACGGCGGTCTGGATCAGGATCGATCCGGCCTTGGCGCTGGAGACCGGGCGGTTGAAGGTCTGCTGGTCGAGGAATTCGGAGTGGACGATCAGCGGTTCCGCCCCTTCCGGCTTGATATAGGTCCAGTCGGAAAGCTTGGGGCTGTCGATGAGCCGGCGGGCATAGTCGACCTGGGTCTTCGGAATTTCCGCAAAGGGATCGTCGCTGTTCTCGTAGTAGTAGTCGATCGAGAGCGGCGGGCGGATGACGGTCAGCGAGACGAAGCGGGTCGGATCCTCCGACAGCGAGCGGATGCTTTCCTGCATCATCACGCCGATGGCGTTCGACCGGTAGCCGGCATCCGGCTCGTTGACGAACAGGCGCATCGCCGTTCCCTCGACCAGCGAATAGATCAGGCTCTTGTTCTGCGTCACGTCGTTCTGGAAGACCGCGCTCAGAAGACCCAGCTGCTGCCACAGGCGCGCCCGTTCGAGCGCGCGGACGGAGGCGCTCTGGCTCATGTAGAGCAGGGTGGCCGCCACCACGTAGCCTGCGAGAACGACCGGGAAGATGAGGAGAAAGGCGCGTTTACCGAGTGTCACGGAACTGGACCAGGCTGCTGATGATGCGACGGCGGGATTGGACAGAGGGAACGGAGAGTTCCTCCTGATACTGGCTCTTCGCCAGGATCTCGGGTGCGGTGTAGATTTCGGCATTCTCGCGCATGTCGGCCGGGATCAGCTTGAGCGCTTCCCTGTTCGCCGTCGGCATCTGCAGAGAGATGGCATTGCGGGCAGCGCTCCGGGCGCTGGTGATGTGGTTCAGAAGATCGAGCGCCGCCTCGGTATGCTTGGAGCGGGTGCTGACTGCCATGCAGTCGAGCCAGAACAGCGTGCCCTCGGCGGGAACGGCATAGCGCCACAGCCGCTCCTTGCCGGTCATCTCGTCGAGCACGTGCTGGTCGCCGCTGTAGCCGAGCGCCATGTGCACCTCGGGGCCGACCTCCGGGTTCTGGATCGAGGTGATGACGTAGTCGTAGGTCAGGACATAGGGCGCCTGTGCCTTCATCAGCTGGAAGGCTTCCCGAAGCGTTGGCTCGTCGTTGGCGTTGATCGACTTGCCGAGCAGGACCAGGGCCGGCACGAAGGCCTCGTTGTGGTCGTCGAACATGGCGATGTGGTGCCGCAGCGGCTCGCCGGGCTTCATCAGATCGGCCCAGGAGGTCGGTGCCGCAGTGACGGTATCCGACCGGTAGAGGATCCCCATCGTTCCCCAGAGATAGGGCACGCCATAGCCGCCGCAGCGCTTCGTCCAGCTGTCGTCATATTCCAGAAGCGAGGGAAGCGTATCGGCCGAAAGCGATTTGAGAATGCCGCGGTCGCCGAAGAGCCGGGCCCCGTTCTCGCCGGTGACGACGAGGTCGATGTCGCTGCTCGGATTGGACAGGACCTCGTCGCGCGCGTCGCCGCTGTCGTAGTAGGTCTGGTGCACGTCGATGCCGGTCCGGGCCGTCCAGTCCGACAGGATGGACGGATCGACATAGGCTTCCCAGATCAGGAGATTGATCGTTTCGGCAGCCGTCGCGGGCAGCGATGTCGACAAGGCGACCGCCGCCGCTGTCGCCATCAGCAAGGATTTTCGCATCCGCAAGCCCCGCGTTGCATGAACGGGGCAAGGATAGGCAGCAACAATTGAGGAATTGTTACGGAGAAACCGCATGTTGCGCCGATTTGCTGCGGGCGGCAGGTTGCGCCGCGCCGGCAGATGGCTAGGCTCGCAGTTCACGTTCGCATCGGTGCCGCCGGCAGTGGAAATTCAGCAGGGGTAACGCATATGGTCTCGGAATTCTCCGCAATGCTCGGCCGGGTGATCAGGACCGGCCGGCTGCAGCTCATCGACCCGGCGGGCGGCGTGGCCGACTTCGGCGACGGTTCCGGCCCCGCACTGCGCGTGCGCCTTGCCGACGACGAAGTGGGGCGCGAGATCGCCGCGGATCCCGCCCTGAAGCTCGGCGAGGCCTACATGGACGGGCGGCTGGTCGTCGAGGAGGGCGACATCTTCGAGATGCTCTCGCTGCTGCGCCGCAACGGCATCCGCCGGGCCGCGACGCCGGGCCTGAAGGCGAAGTCGCTGCTCAGGCTGCTCGCCTACCAGTTTTCCGCCCGGGTCCCGGTCAACCGCAACCGCCGCAACGTCGCCCACCACTACGATCTCGACGCGCGCCTGTTCGATCTCTTCCTGGACCATGACTGGCAGTATTCCTGCGCCTACTTCCAGCCGCGCGGCATCTCGCTGGAGGAGGCGCAGACCGCCAAGAAGCGCCACATCACCGCCAAGCTGCTGCTCGAGCCCGGGCAGCGCGTGCTCGAGGTCGGCTCCGGCTGGGGCGGGCTCGGCATGTACATGGCCGAGAGCTCCGGCGTCGACGTCACCGGCATCACGCTCAGCGAGGAACAGCTCGCCGTCTCGCGGGCGCGGGTGGCCGAGCGCGGCCTCTCCGACCGCGTCCGCTTCGAGCTGACCGACTATGTCGATCTCAAGGGCGAGTTCGACCGGATCGTCTCGGTCGGCATGTTCGAGCATGTCGGACTTGCCAACTATGGGAAATTTTTCAAGACGATGGCGCGGGTTCTTAAGAAGGAGGGTGTCTTCGTCCTGCACTATATCGGCCGGGTGAAGCCGGCCTACACGATCAATCCCTGGATCGAGAAGTACATCTTCCCGGGCGGCTACCTGCCAGCGCTGTCGGAGGTGCTGCCGGCGATCGAGCGCGCCGGCTTCCTCGTCAAGGACATCGAGATGCTGCCGATGCACTACGCCTGGACGCTGAAGGCCTGGCGCGAACGCTTCGTCGCCCGCTGGGACGAGGCGGCGAAGCTCTACGACGAGCGCTTCTGCCGGATGTGGGAATTCTACCTCGCCGCCATGGAGGCCGCCTTCCGCCACGACCGCCTGCCGATCATCCAGCTGCAGCTCGCCCGCCACCAGGACGCCGTTCCCTACGCCCGCGACTATATCGGCGAGACCGAGGCGCAGCTGCGGGCCTTCGAGGCCGCCCGCCCGCCGCTGGCGCCGGTCAGGTTCTGAGCTTCGCCGTGCGACCTGCCGGCCTTGCAGGTTGCCACCGACGGGCGAACATGGCGTCAGTCCTCGAAGTCGAAGTCATCGTCTATTTCGAGGCCCGGCGGCCGCTGCCGCCCATGCCGAATGGCAAGAATGACGACAGTCGTTTCCCGAATTTCGTAGTCGAACAGATACGAGCCGACGACGAACCGCCGGATGCCCGGAAAAGGCAGATCATCCGGCGGGTGTCCCAATTGGGGAAAGCGCGCCAGCTCCTGTTGCAGCCGCCTGAGGCCGTCGCGAAACGCCAGGGCCGCGCGCGGGCTTCGTGCCATGAGGTACGACGCTTCCGCCTTCACATAGTCCCTGGCGTCCGGCGACAGGATGACTTTCAAGCAGCCGCACCCTTGATGATCGCATCCAGCTCCTCGATTGCCTCGTCGAGGTCGCTGCCGCGTCCATCATCGATGTCCCGGCGGGCCTTGGCCAGCGCGACGATCTCGCGCCCCTCGGCAGCGAGATAGGACTTGAGTGCCCGGACGACGACCCAACTGCGGCTGCGTTCGCAGACGGCGGCAATTTCCTCGATCTCGGCCAGCACATCCAAGGGCAGGCGCATCGTGATCGGATCGGACAATTCCCGTTCAGACATCGTTTTTGCCTCCGTTTGTAATACAAAATCTAGTTCAGACCGCCCGAATCGTCAAACGGGGTCCTTCCCCTTTTCCGTCCCATAAACTGTGGAACCCGCCCCATCCGGCGATTGGCGGGCGGGCGGTGGCGCACTATGGTCGCCGCCCGCCGCAGCGTTTTGTCCGAACCCTCGTCATGGTCTGCGCGCAATCATCGCATAGGAGATCTTCATGGCTGCAACCCCGCTCAAGATCGCGAACATCATCGCCGCCGAGATCAAGGCGAGTGCCGCGCAGGTGTCGGCCGCCGTGGGGCTTCTGGACGAGGGCGCGACGGTTCCCTTCATCGCCCGCTACCGCAAGGAGGTCACCGGCGGCCTCGACGACACCCAGCTGCGCACGCTGTCCGAGCGGCTCGTCTACCTGCGCGAACTGGAAGCCCGCCGTGCCTCCATCCTGGAATCGATCGCCGGCCAGGGGAAGCTGACCGACGAGCTTTCCGCCAGGATTGCCGCCGTCTCCACCAAGGCGGAGCTGGAGGACATCTACCTGCCCTTCAAGCCGAAGCACCGCACCAAGGCCGAGATCGCCCGCGAGCGGGGTCTCGGGCCGCTCGCCGAACGGATCCTCGCCGAGCGCGACCAGGTGCCGGCCGAGCTTGCGGCAGGCTTCCTCTCCGCGGAAGTTCCGGATGCCAAGGCGGCGCTCGAAGGCGCCCGCGACATCGTCGCCGAACAGATCACCGAGAATGCCGATCTCCTGAAGCGGCTGCGCGACTACATGAAGGACAATGCCTGGCTGCGCGCGCGCGTCGTCGACGGCAAGAAGGAGGCCGGCGCCAAGTTCTCCGACTATTTCGACCACACCGAGCGCTGGTCGGGCGTTCCGAGCCACCGCGCGCTCGCCATGCTGCGCGGCTGGAACGAGGAGGTTCTCTCCGTCGACATCGTCGTCGATCCGGACACGACGGAAACGGTCAAGCCGGTCGAGCGCATCATCGCCTCCTTCTACGCGATCGGCAGCCAGCCCGGCGACAAATGGCTCTCCGACGTCATCGGCTGGACCTGGCGGGTTAAGCTCTCCATGTCGCTGTCGCTCGACCTGATGCGCGAGATGCGCGAGCGCTCGGAGGAAGAGGCGATCCGCGTCTTTGCCCGCAACCTCAAGGACCTGCTGCTCGCCGCCCCCGCCGGCACCCGCGCCACCATGGGCCTCGACCCCGGCATCCGCACCGGCGTCAAGGTGGCGGTCGTCGACAACACCGGCAAGCTTCTGGAGACCACGACGGTCTATCCCTTCCCGCCGAAGAACGACATCCGCGGCACCCAGGCCGAACTCGCGAGCCTCATCCGCAAGCACAAGGTCGAGCTGATCGCGATCGGCAACGGCACCGGCAGCCGCGAGACGGAGAAGCTCGTCGCCGACATGCTTTCCGCACTGCCGGCGCCGAAGCCGACCAAGGTGATCGTCTCGGAGGCCGGCGCCTCGGTCTATTCGGCCTCGGAGGCCGCTGCCGCCGAGTTTCCGAACCTCGACGTGTCGCTGCGCGGCGCCGTCTCGATCGCTCGCCGCCTGCAGGATCCGCTCGCCGAGCTCGTCAAGATCGAGCCGAAGTCGATCGGCGTCGGCCAGTACCAGCACGACGTCGACCAGGGGAAGCTGTCACGCTCGCTCGACGCCGTCGTCGAGGACGCGGTGAACGCCGTCGGCGTCGACCTGAACACGGCGTCGGCGCCGCTGCTCGCCCGCGTCTCCGGACTTGGAAAATCGTCCGCGGAAGCCATCGTGGCGCATCGCGACGCCAACGGCCCGTTCGACAGCCGCAAGGACCTGATGAAGGTCGCCCGTCTCGGCGCCCGCACCTTCGAGCAGTGCGCCGGCTTCCTGCGCATCCCGAACGGCAAGGAGCCGCTCGACGCCTCCTCCGTCCACCCCGAGGCCTATGGCGTCGCCAAGAAGATCGTCGCCGCCTGCGGCCGCGACGTGCGCGCGTTGATGGGCGACAGCGCCGCCCTGAAGAAGCTCGACCCGGCGCTCTTCGTCGACGAGCGCTTCGGCCTGCCGACGGTGAAGGACATCCTGACCGAGCTGGAGAAGCCCGGCCGCGACCCGCGCCCGGAGTTCAGGACGGCGACCTTTGCCGACGGCATCGACGACATCAAGGACCTCAAGCCCGGCATGCTGCTGGAGGGCACGGTGACGAACGTGGCGGCCTTCGGCGCCTTCGTCGACATCGGCGTTCATCAGGACGGGCTCGTCCACGTCTCCCAGCTCGCCGACCGCTTCGTCAAGGATCCGCACGAGGTGGTGAAGGCAGGCGACGTGGTGAAGGTGCGGGTGACGGAGGTGGACGTGCCGCGCAAGCGCATCGGCCTTTCCATGCGCAAGGACGGCGGCGCGCCCGCCGCCCGCGACAGCGGTCCGCGCAACGATCGCAACCAACCGGCGAAGCCGAAGTCCGGCCAGCAGGCGCCCAGGCAGCAGGCGCCTGCGCAAGGCGCGTTCGGCGCGGCGCTGGCCGAGGCGATGAGGCGGAAATAAGCCCAAGTTTTCCTAATGGCTGCCGACAGAAATCGTCGTTTGCCCTGATCCGCTTCATCACCGATAGTCGCGGTGTGGGCGGGCTCAAACGAACCGGCGATGCCAGGCAGGCCGGTATCCGACAGACAGGAAATTTGACATGACGATCACGATTTCACGCCGGCAGGCCATGGCCGGCGCACTCTTTGCCATTCCCGCAGTTTCGGCGCTCTCGGCCGGCGCCAGCGCCGCCGCCGGCGGCAGTTTGGAAGCGCGGCTTGCCGAACTGGAGGCCAGGCACGATGGCCGCATCGGCGTTGCCATACTAAATCTCGCGACGGGCGCCCGGCTCGGCCACAGGACGGATGAGCGCTTCCTGATGTGCAGCACCTTCAAGGCGCTGCTGGCGGGACATATCCTCGCCCGGGTGGACCGGGAAGAGGAAACGCTGGACCGGCGCATCGTCGTGCGCGAGGCGGACCTCGTGGACTGGTCGCCGGTGGTGGAGAAGAACGTCGGCGCACGAGGCATTTCGATTGCCGAGCTTTGCGAGGCGACGATCACGCTTAGCGACAACGCCGCCGCCAACCTGCTGCTCGCGGCCTCCGGCGGGCCGCAGGCGGTCACCAAATTCCTGCGCGGCTTCGGGGACGGGGTGACGCGCCTCGACCGAACGGAGCCGGCCCTCAACGACCACGAGACCCCGGACGACGAGCGCGACACCACGACACCGGTCGCGATGGTGGAGACGCTGCGCAAGCTGATCTTCGCCGACGTGCTGTCGGCGCGCTCGAAGGCGCAGCTCGCGGCCTGGCTGGTGATGAGCAAGACGGGCGACACGCGGCTGCGCGCCGGCTTCCCGGCCGACTGGATGACGGGCGACAAGACCGGCACGAACGGCGACAGGGCCGGCAACGCCAATGACGTCGCCGTGGCCTGGTCGCCGGATCGCGGCGCCGTCATCATTGCGGCCTTCTGCGAAATGCCGGGCATTTCCGGCGACGAGCGCAATGCCGTCATCGCCGAGATAGGGCGCATCGCGGCCGAAGTCTGATCTGCGGGGGCGCCGCTGCTGTCGCGGCGGCGTCCCGTTCAGCGCAACGCCAGCCGCATCACCACCCGGTTGGAGGAGGGGCGGTCGATGGCATCAAAGCCGGCCCGACGGAACAGCGCCTCGGTCCCCACCTGCCGGTCGGCGTTGCCCGTCCGGCCAGTGAGCGGAAATCCCTCGATCGCGGTGGCGCCGCTTTGCCGGGCGAGCTCGACGGCTGCGGCCAGCAGCACCCCGGAGATCGCCTGGCCCCTTCGCTCCGGCCGGACGAACAGGCACGGGACGAGCCAGACAGTGGCGTCCTCCGCCCTGTCGGTGGTCTTCAGCGTCGGCGTCTTCACCGCGCGGGCATAGCGCGCCCGCGGCCCGGCGGCCACCCAGCCGACCGGTTCGTCGTCGTCGAAAGCAAGGAGACCGAGCGGCAGCGGCGAGGTCTCGCCGAGTGCCGCGAACGCGGCCCTGTTCGCCGCCGCCCCGCCGGCATGGAAGTCCTTCACCCGGCGGATGAACCACATGCACCAGCAATGGGCGGCCGAGCGTTCGCCGGAAAGAAGCCGGCCAAAGGCTTCCATGTCGCGCTGCATGTCGTGCTGCGCCAGCGGGCGTACCTGCATCGTCGTCCGTCGCTCCGTCCCCGTCGCGCGAAGTCTGACCGAAGGCGGGCAGGATGACCAGCCCTGCCACCGCATGGCTTGCCGATCCCGCCCGCCCGGCGTAAGGCTTGCCCATGCAGTGGACCGATGAGGCAATCGTGCTCGGCGTGCGCCGTCATGGCGAGACCTCCGTCATCGCGGAGATGATGACGCGCAGCCATGGCCGGCATCTCGGCGTGATCCGCTCCGGGCGGTCGCGGACGATGCAGCCGGTGCTGCAGCCCGGCAACACGGTGGAGGCGACCTGGCGCGCCCGTCTGGACGAGCATATCGGCGAATACCGCATCGAGCCGCTGCAACTGCGGGCCGGCCGGCTGATGGAAGCGGCGATCGCCGTCTACGGCGTGCAGGCGATGGCGGCGCTGCTGCGTTTCCTGCCCGAGCGCGACCCGCATCCGCACCTCTTCGAGATGCTCGGCGTGATCCTGGAACATCTGGAGGACCCGGCGGACGCCGGCGAACTCTTCGTCCGCTTCGAGTTGGCGGTGCTGGAGGATCTCGGCTTCGGTCTCGATCTTGCCCGTTGCGCCGCAACCGGCGACACGGAGGACCTGGTCTTCGTCTCGCCGAAATCTGGCAGGGCCGTCTGCCGCAGCGCCGGCGCCCCCTGGGCCGACCGGATGCTGGCGCTGCCGGCTTTCCTCGGCGCGAGCCGCAACAGCGCCGCCGACGTGCAGGCGCTGTCGGAGGGCTTCCGGCTGACCGCCTATTTCCTCAACCGGCACGTCTGCGAGCCGCGCGGGCTCGAACTGTCGAGCGCGCGGGACGGCTTCGTCCAGGCGACGCTGAAGGCGCTTGCCGCCGCACACCCACCGGAGACCGTTTCATGAATGTCGAACTCTATCCCGGCCTTGCCGTTTCCGGCATCGGCACGCTGCCGCTCGACGTCGTCGCGCGCGACGGCGGGCTGAAGGCGATGCAGGCGATGCTGGAGGGCCGTCTGCCGGCGCCGCCGATGGCGCAGACGCTGAAATTCGGCATGACCGAGGTCGAGGAGGGCAGGGTGGTCTTCAAGGGCCTGCCGGACGAGACCCATCTCAACCCGCTCGGCACCGTGCATGGCGGCTGGACGGCGACGATCATGGATTCGGCGCTGGGCTGTGCCGTCTTCTCGGCCATCAAGCCGGGCGAGGCCTATACGACGGTCGAGTTCAAGGTCAACCTCGTGCGGCCGGTGCTGCCCGGCATGGGCGAGGTCACCTGCGAGGGGCGGCTGGTCCATCGCGGCCGCACCATCGCCACATCGGAGGCCTGGCTGCGTGACGGCGCCGGCAAGCTTCTCGCCCACGGCACGGAGACCTGCGCGATCTTCCCGATCGCCAATCTGACGCGCTGATCGCAATCCGTTTTACAAAGCGCGGACACAGGCTAGGATTGCGGCGGCATCGTCCCGCCGGGCCCGGTGTCGAAGCACACAAGCGCGCGGGACATTGACCGCGCAGGCGGAGAGACATGGCGGAAATACTCGCTCTGGTCGCCATCGTGCTTGCCATTGCCGCGATGAACCGGAATGGCAAGACAACGGCGAAACTCACTGAAGAGATTCGCAGACTTCGCGAGGAACTGGAGGCGATGAGGGCCGGCGGCGCCGCCGCGTCGCCGCTGCGCGAGGCGGACGAAACCGCCATCGCCTCCGTTGTGGCGGCCGGAGAGGCCGCCCCGGGCGATGCCGAGGCGGCCTCCGCCGAACCATCCTTCCCAAGTCCCTGGCTGCCTGGGCGCGCAGCGGCCGATGGCGACGACGCGGCGTCGCCGGCCGGCGCGGGTGTGTCGGCCGCGGCAGGCGCGGAAACGGCGACTGCGGCGATCGCGCAGCCGATGCGCGAGAGCCTGGAGAGCCGGATCGGCGCGCGCTGGGCGGTCTGGGTCGGCGGGCTTGCGCTGGCGCTCGGCGGCGTCTTCATGGTCCGCTATTCGATCGAGGCCGGCGTGCTCAGCCCCGCCGTCCGGCTGACGCTGGCAGCCCTGTTCGGGCTCGTGCTGGTCGCGGCCGGCGAGATCGTCCGCCGCCGCGGCATGCCGATCGAGATGGTGGCCTTCCGCAACGCGATGATCCCCGGCGTCTTGACGGCCGCCGGCGCGCTGACGCTGTTCGGCGTCACCTATGCCGCGCACGGCTTCTACGGCTTCATTGGCGCGCCCCTTTCCTTCCTGCTGCTCGCGGCGATCGCCCTGGCCACGATTGCGCTGTCGCTGCTGCATGGGCAGGCGCTCGCCGGTCTCGGCCTGCTCGGCTCGATGGTGACGCCGCTGCTCGTTGCGAGCGACGAGCCCGATCCGTGGCTGCTGTTCGGCTATCTCTCGATCGCCTGGCTTGCGACCGCGGCCGCAGCACGCCTGCGATGCTGGCAGGTGGCGCCGACGCTCGCCAATGTCGCGCTCGGCCTCTGGGCGCTGCTCTACCTGGCCTCAGCGGAGCCGCTGCCGACGCCGCCCGTCACGCTCGCCCTCCTCGTCATGCTGGCCGGTGCGGCCGTGCTCTGGCCCGGCGCCGGCGGGGCGGCAGGCGAAGCCGATGCCGGGGTGCCGGCCGGCGCGCCTGCCGGAGCCGACGGCGTGGCGGCAACGCCGCAGGGTGAAGCTGCAGCCGCTATCGCCATGGCCGAAGGCGGTCCGGTCGCCGGCACCGCCGCGATGACCGGCGCAGCCGCGCCCGCCGCCGGGGGCCGGTCCACGACCGCCCGCTGGCGGCGGATCCTCGCGCCGGCGTTCCTCGCCGTCTCGCTCAGTGCCGCGCTGGCAGCGTCGCTTCCGGCCATCGTCCTCGCCTTCCTGCATCCGTCGCCGGCCTCGTCGGCCGCAGCCTTCGCGGTTCTTGCCTTCGCACTGGCCGTCCTCGGCGCGGCCCGATGGTGGGCTCTTTATCCCGCCGTCCTCGGCCATCTCTGCGCCCTTGCCGGGGCCATGGTGCTGGCGGGAGTATCGGGACGAAATGCGCTGGAGACCTTGACCGCCTTGCCGGGGCAACCGGGTTTCGACACGGCCGTGCCGATCGCCGCAGGGGCTGCCCCGGTCGCAGTGCTCCTGCTTCTGTCCGCGGCCCTTGCCGCTGCCGGTGCGGGCGCGATCTGGCTGTGGAAGGAGAGGGCGCCACGTCACGCGGCCCTCAACGGCGTGCTCATGGCCATCTTCCCGGTGGCGATCGCCGCCGTCTCCTTCCTCGCCTTCGGCAACCTGTCGTTCGACCTGACGCACGGGCTGTTCGCGCTCGTCCTCGGACTGGCCTATCTGGGGGCGGCCGAGGTCCATGCCCGCACGCTGCCGCCGGGGCCGGCGCCCGTGCCGCAATGGACGCTGGTGCTGGGCGGCTTCGCCTTCCTCACGCTCGCCCTGTTCGCGCTGACGGACGGTCTTGCCACGACCCTTCTCGTCGCGATCCTGGGCTTCGCGATGGTGCTTGCGACCCGCCTGCGGCCATGGCCCGTCCTGCCCTGGGCGATGGTCGGCGCGGCCCTCGTCGTTGCTGTCCGCATCGGTTGGGACCCGACGATCGTCGGGCCTGCGAACCTGTCGAAGACGCCGGTATTCAACCAGCTGCTGCCCGGCTACGGCATCCCGGCGCTGCTGCTGGCAGCCTCCGCCTGGCTGCTTCGCAGCTGGCCCGGGGAGCGCGCACGCAACCTGCTGCAGGCGCTGGCGAGCCTCTTCCTCCTGCTGTCGGTCGCGATCCTCGTCCGCCACGCGATGAACGGCGGCGTGCTCGACAGCGCTGCGCCGACGCTCGGCGAGCAGGCAATCTACACCCTCCTTGCCGCCGGCGCCTCGGCCGCCCTGATGACGCTGGAGCTGAAGCAGCCGAGCCCGGTCTTCCGCTACGGCTCGATGGCGGTCGGCGTGCTGTCCATGCTGTCGATCCTGTCGGCGCACTTCTTCGCGCTCAACCCCTATTTCAGCGGCGAACTGACCGGCCGCTGGCCGTTCTTCAACCTGCTGCTCGTCGGCTACCTGCTGCCCGGCCTCGCCTTTGCCGGGCTGGCCTGGTATGCGCGCGGCCGGCGCCCGGCGGCCTATGTGACGCTGCTGGCGCTGACCGGCGCCGTGCTTGTCTTCGCCTGGGTGACGCTCTCGGTGCGCCGCTACTGGCACGGCGAGGGGATCGCCGGCTGGAAAGGGTTCATCGAGGGGGAAACCTACACCTATTCCGTCGTCTGGCTGCTGCTCGGCGTGGCGCTCCTGGCGCTCGGCTCGCGCCTCGACGCGAGAAGCCTGCGCCTCGCATCGGCGGCCCTGGTGCTGCTCGCCGTGGTCAAGGTGTTCCTGGTCGACATGTCGAACCTGCAGGGCATCCTGCGCGCACTCTCCTTCATCGGCCTCGGTGCCGTCCTGATCGGCATCGGCCTGTTCTATCAGAAGATCCTGACCGGCAGGGCGGGCGGCCCCGCTTCCGACCCGGCTCCGGCCGGTCCGCCCGCTTCCGCCCCATCCGGACCCGGCACGCCGGCCTCGCCGGACGCGGCCTGACGGCGGATCCGGGCGGATTCCGTCAGGTGTCGTTTCCCCGCCGGGGCAAATCGGCTAAGGAGTGGGCCGGATCGTTCCCGCGCCGCGTGCAGCGGCGAGCGAGCGGCAGACAGACACGAGGGGACAGGGATGACGGCGAAGGACATGACGGTCGCGGGCTTGAACATCCATCCGCTGAAGAGCGGCCGTGCCATACCGATGCAGGCCGTCTCGGTCGGGCTCGACGGGATCGCCGACGACCGGCGCTTCATGGTGACCGAGCCGGACGGCCGCTTCATCACCCAGCGCGAACTGCAGGCGCTGGCGCAGGTGGAGGCCTATCCGCAGGACGGCACCGTCCGCCTCGTCATGAACGGCCGCGAACTTGTCCCGTCCTTCGACGCCGCCCGCCGCCTTCCGGTGACGGTTTGGGACAGCGCCGTCGATGCGGCGCTCGCGGACGCGGCGTCGAACGCGACCCTGTCGGACTGGCTCGGCCGCGCGGTCAGGCTCGTCCACATGGACGGCCAGGCGAGCCGCCACGTCGGCGCGAAATGGGCGGGCCATCCCGTGCCCGTCGGTTTCGCCGACAGCTTTCCCGTGCTGATCACCACCACCGGCTCGCTCGCCGATCTCAACCGGACGCTGGCCGAAAAGGGCCAGGAGCCGGTCGGCATGGACCGTTTCCGCACCAACATCCTCGTCGAGCACGACGAGCCGTGGGCCGAGGACCTGTGGCAGGCCGTCGAGATCGGCGGCATCGTCTTCGATCTCGTCAAGCCCTGCGCCCGCTGCATCATGACCACGCAGGACCAGATCACCGGCGAGCGCATCGGCGGCAACCCGATCCAGGGGCTCGCCGAAAAGCGCATGTCCGCCGACCGCAGCGTCGCAGGCGTCTTGTTCGGCTGGAACGCGGTGCCGCGCGGCGAGGGCGAACTGCGCCTGGGAGACGCGGTCACGGTGCTGCGGCGGCGGGACGAACGCTGGCCGATGCGGGTGCGCGGCTGAGGCGCCGGCGGCCTACCATTCATCAAGGTCCCTGATCGTTCGCTGCAAATTAATTCACTTTTTCTCATGGGACGGCGCGGCTAACGTGGCGGCCGATCAACCGGAGTCGCCCATGTCCGCCCCCACATCGACCATTGCCGCCGCCGCAGGGCGCGCCCACATGCCCTGGCTCATCATCGCGGCCGGCTCGATCGTCGTCATGCTGACCTTCGGACCGCGCTCGGCCATGGGCTTCTTCCAGCTACCGATGCTGCAGGATACCGGCTGGGACCGCACCACCTTCGGGCTGGCCATGGCGTTGCAGAACCTCTGCTGGGGCCTGAGCCAGCCGTTCTTCGGCGCCATCGCCGACAAGTACGGCACCTGGCGGGTGCTGGCCATGTCCGGCATCGTCTATGCCTGCGGCCTGTTCCTGATGTCGCTCGGCGGCTCGCCCTGGACGCTGCATGTCGGCGGCGGCGTGCTGGTCGGCCTCGGCGTCGGCTCCGGTTCCTTCGGCATCGTGCTCTCCGCCTTCGCCCGCAACGTCACGCCGCAGCAGCGCTCGATGGCCTTCGGCATCGGCACGGCGGCGGGCTCGGCCGGCATGTTCCTGTTCGCGCCGCTGAGCCAGGGGCTGATCTCGTCGCTCGGCTGGTCCGACAGCCTGGTGGCGCTCGGCGGGCTGATGCTGCTGGTGCCGGTCTTTGCCGTTCCGCTCCGCGGCAACGCCGCCACCGCCGGCAAGGGCGGCGAGACCGCCCTCCAGCAGACGGTCGCCCAGGCGCTGACGGAGGCCCTGGGGCATCGCAGCTACCTGCTGCTCGTCGCCGGCTTCTTCGTCTGCGGCTATCAGGTCGCCTTCATCACCGCGCATTTCCCCGCCTATCTCGGCGACATCGGCATCGACGCCCGCTATGCGGTGATCGCGCTGGCGCTGATCGGCTTCTTCAACATCATCGGCTCGCTCGCCTCCGGCGTCATCAGCCAGCGCCATTCCAAGCCCTATTTCCTGGCGCTGATCTATCTCGCCCGCTCGGTGGCCGTCGCCGCCTTCCTGCTTCTGCCGCAATCGCCGCTGTCGGTGATCATCTTTGCGATCGTGATGGGCCTCCTGTGGCTTTCCACCGTGCCGCCGACCAATGCGCTGGTGGCGATCATGTTCGGCACGCGCCACCTCGGCCTGCTCGGCGGCATCGTCTTCCTGTCGCACCAGATCGGCTCGTTCCTCGGCGTCTGGATGGGCGGCTATCTCTACGACCACTTCGGCACCTACGATCCGGTCTGGTGGTTCGGCGCCGCGCTCGGCATCTTCGCCGCGGTCGTCCACTGGCCGATCCGCGAGCAGCCGGTGGCCCGGCCGGCGATGGCCTGAGGCAAACGGAAAAGACGAGATCCGGCCGGCCCGGCGAAAATGTCCGGGCCGCCTCCTTGCAAACCGTCACAAAACTTTCTAAATCAACCCGGCCGGCCTCGCCGGTTTTATTTGGCTCCAGTTATGCTCAATGTGAGCAAAATATGGGCCTCGCCGATGGGCGGACACTCAGGGAGGGGTTCATGACCCAGCTTGCCACCGGTTCGATCGCCGCACGGGAGGAGGTGGCCCCGCTTTCGGCCGCCGAGCGCTTCGGCGTCGTCGACATGCCGGATCTGACCTTCACGCCCGCCGTCGCCCGCGAGACCGAGCATCTCTACGAGCGCGTCAAACAGTTCATTCCGGCGATCGAGTGGCCCGTCTATGCGCCCTACGTGCACGCCATCAACCGGCTGAAGAAGGAGCGCGGCGCGGTCATCCTCGCCCACAACTACCAGACGCCGGACATCTTCCACTGCGTCGCCGACATCGTCGGCGATTCGCTGCAGCTCGCCCGCGACGCCACCAAGGTCGATGCCGAGATCATCGTCCAGTGCGGCGTGCACTTCATGGCCGAGACGTCCAAGCTCCTGAACCCGGAAAAGACCGTGCTCATTCCGGATGCCAAGGCTGGCTGCTCGCTGTCGGAATCGATCACCGGCGCCGACGTGCGCCTCCTGAAGCAGCGCTATCCGGGCGTCCCCGTCGTCACCTATGTCAACACCTCGGCCGACGTGAAGGCGGAGACCGACATCTGCTGCACCTCCTCGAACGTGCTCGCCGTCGTCGAGAGCCTGGAGAGCGACACGGTCCTGTGCATTCCCGACGAGTATCTGGCGATGAACGTCGCCCGCCAGACCAACAAGAAGATCCTGACCTGGAAGGGCCATTGCGAGGTGCACGAGCGCTTCACCCCGGCCGAACTGCTCGCCTACAAGGAGGCCGATCCGTCGATCGAGATCATCGGCCATCCCGAGTGCCACCCGGACGTGATCGCCGTCTGCGATTTCTCCGGCTCCACCGCCGGCATGATCAACTACGTCAAGGACCACCGCCCGCCGCGCGTGCTGCTGGTCACCGAGTGCTCGATGGCCTCCAACATCCAGGCCGAGGTCGAGGGCGTCGATTTCATCAAGCCGTGCAACCTCTGTCCGCACATGAAGCGCATCACGCTGCCGAAGATCCTCGACAGCCTGGTGAACATGACGGAGGAGGTGCTGGTCGACCCGGTGATCGCCGGTCGCGCCCGCCTTGCCGTCGAGCGGATGATCAATTTGAAGCAGTAGCGCGAGCACCGTTCCGCGCAAACAGATGGAGAGGCCGCACGACAGATCGTTCCGCCATACCGGCTTGGCCCCTCATCCCCCTGCCGGGACCTTCTCCCCGCAAGCGGGGAGAAGGAGCAAGGCGGCGCGCCCATCGCTCCTCGCCCCGCTTGCGGGGAGAGGATGCCGGCAGGCAGGTGAGGGGCGGTCGTGAGCGCGCAGAGGAGGAATAGGACATGCCACTGGAAAGTTTCCGCCCCCAGTCCTGGAACGCCATCGATGATATCGTCATCGTCGGCGGCGGGCTTGCCGGCCTGTTCTGCGCGCTGAAGCTCAGCCCGCGGCCGGTGACGATCCTGGCGGCGGCGCCGATCGGGCAGGGCGCGTCCTCGGCCTGGGCGCAGGGCGGCATCGCCGCGGCGATGAGTTCCGGCGACACCTTCGACAAGCACGTGGCCGATACGCTCGAAGCCGGCGCCGGCATCGTCGACGGGAAGATGGCGCGCTCGATGGTCGCCGAAGGCCCCGCCCGCATCGCCGACCTCCTGGAATACGGCGTGCCCTTCGACCGCGACCTGGAAGGCAAGCTGCTCCTGTCGCGCGAGGCGGCCCATTCGGAGCGCCGGATCGTGCGCGTGCGCGGCGACATGGCCGGCAAGGCCATCATGGAGGCGCTGATCACAGCCGTCCGCAACACGCCCTCGATCCGCGTGCTGGAAGGCTATGTCGTCGAGGAACTGGTGCGCGAGGGCCGCTTCGTCTCCGGCGTCATCGCCCGCCCCGACGCCGGCCAGTCGAAGAAGCGCGTGCATTTTCCGGCCCGTGCCGTCGTGCTCTGCTCGGGCGGCGTCGGCCATCTCTATGCGGTCACCACCAATCCCTGGGAGGCCTGCGGCCAGGGCGTCGGCATGGCCGCGCGCGCCGGGGCCATCATCGCCGACCCGGAATTCGTCCAGTTCCATCCAACCGCGATCGACATCGGCCGCGACCCGGCGCCGCTGGCGACCGAGGCGCTCCGCGGCGACGGCGCCCATCTCGTCAATGCGGCCGGCCACCGCTTCATGCTCGACATCCACCCGGACGGCGAGCTCGCCCCGCGCGACATCGTTTCGCGCGGCGTCTTCGCCGAGGTCCAGGCCGGCCGCGGCGCCTATCTCGATTGCACCAAGGCGGTGGGCAAGCACTTCCCGGACATGTTCCCGACCGTCTATGCCTCCTGCATGGCCGCCGGCATCGACCCGGTCACCCAGCCGATCCCGGTGGTGCCGGCCGTGCACTACCACATGGGCGGGGTGCTGACCGACGCCGAGGGCCGCACCTCGATCGACGGCCTGTGGGCGGCGGGCGAAGTGACCTCGACCGGTGTCCACGGCGCCAACCGCCTGGCGTCGAACTCGCTGCTCGAGGCGGTCGTCTTCGCCGGCCGCATCGCCGACAACATCAAGGGCATGCTGCCGGAGCCGAAGACCGGCGACTGGGGTCAGAACGCCGACGAGAGCGACGACCTGGTGACGCTGGAGGACAGCCCGGCGCTGACCCGGCTGCGCCGGCTGATGAGCGCCCAGGCCGGCGTGATCCGCAACCGCGACGGGCTTTGCGATGCGATCCGCGCGATTGCGGAGCTCGAGCGCGAGAACACCCGCATGCGCTTCCACAACATCGCCACCACCGCCAAGCTGATCGCCGTCGGCGCCTACCTGCGCGAGGAGAGCCGCGGCGGCCACTTCCGCGCCGATTTCCCCGAGCCGCGAAAGGCCTGGCAGCACCGCACCTACATGACGCTGGAGGACGCCGACCGGCTGGTCGCCGAGCTCTCCGAGACCGCAGCGGCGTAAGCAGGCAAGAAGCGCTAACTTCAGGAATGACCACCATGACCAAGGCCCATCTGCCCGTCCTCTCGCCGCTTCTGATCGAGGATCAGGTGCGGGCGGCGCTCAACGAGGACCTCGGGCGCGCCGGCGACATCACCAGCCAGGCGACGATCGCGCCGGACCTGTCCGCGACCGCCGAACTGAACGTGCGCGAAAACGGCGTGATCGCCGGCATGGCGCTTGCCGCGGCCGCCTTCCGGCTGATGGATCCGTCGATTTCCTTCGAGGCCTTCGTCAGCGACGGCGACCACGTCGCGCCCGACACCGTGCTGGCGCGGGTGAGCGGGCCGGCCAGGGCGATGCTGTCGGCCGAGCGCGTCGCGCTCAATTTCCTCATGCACCTCTCGGGGGTGGCGACCTATACCGCCACCTTCGCCGACGAGATCGCCCACACGCCGGCCCGGGTCTGCTGCACCCGCAAGACCATTCCCGGCCTGCGGGCGCTGGAGAAATATGCCGTGCGGATGGGCGGCGGCTCGTCGCACCGCTTCGGCCTCGACGATGCGATCCTGATCAAGGACAACCACATCGCCGTCTCGGGCGGCGTCACCGGCGCGGTCTCTGCCGCCCGCGCCTTCGCCGGCCATCTCGTCAAGGTCGAGGTGGAGGTGGCGACGCTGGAGGAACTGGAGGAGGCGCTGGAGGCCGCCCCCGACGTGATCCTGCTCGACAACATGGGGCCGGAACTGTTGCGCCGCGCGGTCGAGATCAACCGCGACTGCGCCGGCCTGTCGGACGAGGCCTATCCGGCCGATTCGCGCCGGGTGAAGCTGGAGGCATCCGGCAACGTCAACATCAAGACGATCCGCGCGATCGCCGAGACGGGCGTGGACTATATCTCCACCTCGAAGATCACCATGGCCGCCCCGACGCTGGACATCGGCCTGGATATCGCGGTCGGCTGAGGGAATTTTCCGCCGCGCGTGCGGGAACACGCGGCAGACGGGTGAGTTGATGTCCTGACACCACTTCAAGATGGGAAGGACAGTCATGACCCGGATTGCCGCCGCAACGCTCGCCGCCGGACTCCTCGCCACCAGCGGCTCTTTCGCGCAGGACAGCAACACAGCACAGGCGGAATTCCTCGGTCTGGCGGGAACCGAAAGCGGCCGCGCCACGCTGACCGGGAGCGATGGCGGGGTGCTGTTCGAGATCGAGCTGACCGGCCTGCCGCCGCGCAAATGGGTGGCGCTGCACATCCACGAGACCGGCGCCTGCGATCCGAGCTCGTCGCATGAATCCGCCGGCGGGCACTTCAATCCGGGTGGAAAGGAGCACGGTTTCCTGGCCGCCGACGGTCCGCATGCCGGCGACATGCCCAACCAGTACGTCGGTGACGACGGCGTCATGCGCGCCCAGGTCTTCAACGCCATGGTGCGCCTCGAGGACGGCGACAACGGCATCCGCGGCCGCGCCATCGTCGTCCATGCCGGCTTCGACGACTATCGCACCGCGCCTGCCGGCGGCGCCGGCGACCGGCTGGCCTGCGCGGTGATCAAGTAGGGGGCGGCGGGCATCGCCTGTCGCCTTCGGTCGGCGAGGGGCGTCGCTCTCGCGGTCGGTGAGGTTGTTTGCCCCGTCACCGCCCGCCGACCTTGAGCCCCGGCGCGGGGCGTTCTTCCAGGATCTGCTTGCGGAAGCGGAAGAGGGCGGCCGGGCGGCCGCCGGTGGTCGAGCTTGTCGCGCCCGTCGGCTCCACCAGTTCCGCGCCTTCGACGAGGCGGCGGAAGTTCTGCTTGTGCAGGTGGCGGCCCGAGATCGCCTCGACCGTCGCCTGCAGGTCCGTCAGGGTGAATTCCACCGGCATCAGTTCAAAGATCACCGGGCGATACTTGATCTTGCCGCGCAGGCGCGCCACCGCGGTTGCCAGGATGCGCCGGTGGTCGTGGCGCATGGCGACGCCGGCCGCGGGTTTGCCGGGGGCGGCCCAGCCGTCCGTCACCGCTTCCGCCGCAAGGCCGCCCTCATAGAGCAGTTCGTAGCGCTCGAGCACCCGCTCCTCGTCCCAGGGAAAGTCGTCGAGCCCGAAGGCGAGCCGCAGCCGTGCCTTGCGGCCGGGCAGAGCCTTGCTGTCGTGCGGCGCGCTTTCGGCCGCCCACTCGGTCAGCGCCGGGATGATCGTCCGGTCGAGGATCGCCGGCCGGCCGCCGCGCCAGTCCTCCCAGGGCAGGAAGGCATACCAGTCGCGCCAGCGCGCGCCCACCGCCTCCAGCTTCTCGGTGGCCTCCGCGTCCATGCGCGTCAGCGCCAGATAGCCGACCGAGACCATGTGCGTGCCGGCCTCGTCCGGCGCCTTCTGCCGGCCGCGGTCGCCGAAGGTGTAGAGCTGCTCGATATAGCCGAGCTTCAGCGCCGTCTGCGCCTCGACGCTGGCGCGCAGGCTGGTCTCGAAGGTGCGATGGCGCGTCGGCTCGAACGGGCCGAAGGGCAGGGCATCGCGCACGCCCTGCTCGCCCGCGATGACGAGGATCGCCGGGGCGCGGTTGTCGATCGCCACCACCGCCGCATTCAGCCCGATCTCGACCGGAGGCGAGGCGGAGAGGCTCACGGCAGCGCCCCGCCGTCGGCCAGGACGTCGGCTGCGACCGCCTCGACCGGCAGTGAAAAGGGCTGGTCGCCGACGTAGTCCGCACCGCGGCCGATCGTCTTCACCGCGGCGACGAGCCGCCCCTGCCGTCCGAGCAGCGCATCGCCGATCGCGACGATCCGGGCATTGGGCGTCGCCTGCCGGGAGACCGCGCGCAGCCGCAGCGCCAGCGCCTCGTCGTCCTGGTCGGGGGCGACGGCGAGCGCGGCGATCAGGGCCGCGGCCGGCGAGCGGGAGACGCCCATCATGCAATGGATCAGAAGCGGGGCGGTGCGGTCCCAACTGCGCGCGAAGGCGATCACCGCCGCGACGTGATCCTCCTGCGGCGCGACCAGCGCGCCGGTGCCGGCAAAGGCGATATCGTTCAACGACAGCAACAGGTGACGGGCGGGATCGATCACCGCCGGGCGATGGAAGAACTGCTTCGGCGCCACCAGGCTGATCATCTCGCGGCAGCCGTTGCGCACCGCCATTTCGGCGACCTTCGGCAGCGGCGCAACGACGATCCGGCCTGCGCCCGTGCCGGCAACGCCACCGGTGCCCGCGCCGACGCTCATGCCTGCCGCTCCCGGGCCCCGCCCGAGCGGTCCGCTTCCAGCGCCTCGAACCGCTCGACGAAGAGCCGTTGCGCCTGCAGCGCCGGCAGCGGGGTCACCGGCAGCATCTCGATCGTGATCCCGCGCGGCTCGCCGAAGAACTTCGAAGCCTCCGCGCGCGAGAAGCCCGCAAGCTCGGTGGCCTCGAAGAAGGCGGCGACGCGGTCGGCCTTCTTGATCTTGTCCTTCAGGGGGCGCGGCGTCTCGGCAGGCAGCCCGAAGCGCAGGTGAACGGCCGCCTCCAGCCGCTTCTCGACGGTCTTGTAGCCGCCGCCGACCACCGCCTTGAACGGCGAGATCATGTCGCCGATGACGTATTCCGCCGCGTCGTGCAGCAGCGCCATCAGGCATTCGTCGGGTCCGCAGCGGTTCTGCTGGCGGAAGATCGCTTCCACGACGAGCGAGTGCTGAGCGACGGAAAAGGCATGATCGCCGGCGGTCTGGCCGTTCCAGCGGGCGACGCGGGCAAGGCCGTGCGCGATGTCGGAAAGCTCGACGTCGAGCGGCGAAGGGTTCAACAGGTCGAGCCTGCGGCCGGACAGCATGCGCTGCCAGGCGCGCGGCTCGCTCCTCGTCCGTCCCGTCCCGCTCATTGCGCGGGCGCCTCGGCGCTCTCTTCGGGGAACGACAGCCCCGTCCAGTCCGGCAGGCGGGCGCTCACCTCGACGTCGCCGGCCCGGATCGGCATGCCGGCGCGCAGCGCATCGGCGACGCGGTCGATGCGGACGATGGCAAGGCCACGCTTGCCTGCAACCGTGCCGAGCGTGCCGATCGTCTTTCCCTCCGCCGTGATGTCCGTGCCCGGGGCCGGCAGCGCCGCCTGCGCCTCGATGATCACCGGCCGGCGGCGGGCGGTGCTGCGATGCTGCATGCGCGACACCACCTCCTGGCCGACATAGCAGCCCTTGCGGAAGGAGAGCCCGCCGGACAGGTCGAGCAGCACGTCGTGCGGAAAGGCGTCCGAAAGCGCATAGTCGGCCCCCGATTCGACGATCCCGCAGTCGATCCGCAGCGCATCGTAGAGGGAGGCGGGCGCGTCGCCGCCGCCGCCCGGCCGGCGCAGCAGCTTGCGGCCGGCCCTGGCGAAGCGGCCGTCGGCGATCCCTTCGCCGTCCGCGTCCCAGGTGACCGTCGTCTCCGTCGCGTCGGTGGCAGCGATCGCCACCTGCGCCCGCAGCTTGTACATGGTCAGCCGCTTGACGAGCGGATCGCGCTCCGCCTCGGCGGTCTCCAGGACAAACCCGCCGCCGGGCAGGCGGGACACCAGGAAATCGAACAGGATCTTGCCCTGCGGGCTGAGCAGCGCCCCGGCCCGGGCCTCGCCTTCCGGCAGCGCGGCAATGTCGGTGGTGATCAGCCCCTGCAGGAAGTCTTCGGCGTCGGTGCCGGTGATCGCCACGAAGGCGCGTCCGGAAAGGGTAACTGCGGGCATGGCTCAATCCAGTCTGAAGCGCGCGCCGCGGCAGGCGCACTGCAAATCTCGTCCTGATCAGAGGTAGAATGCCGGTCGGGCCGGCGCAAGTCTTATAGCGTCCGCTGGAGGCCGGCGTCCGACCTGCAGCGTCGTGCGGCAGCCTCAGTCGCCCGCGACGAAGAACTTCCACTGGCCATCCGGAGAAATGCCGACGCGGTAGAAGTTGTAGCCGCCGAACTCCTGCATGTCGGCGAAGTCGCCGGCGGTGACGATCCGCAAGAGCTCCACCTTTTCCGGCGGCGACAGCATCTCGAGCGACTTCTCGGCGAAATAGGGCCAGACATACATCTCGTTCGGCGTGCCCGCATCGACCTTGACGAAGCCGGTCGCCAGCACGTCGAGCAGGATCGCCAGGATCTCGACGCCCTCCGGATCGCCGGACAGGCCCTTCAGCGTCGTGACCGGATCGTCGGCGCCTTCGACGACGGAGACCTGGGTCTGCGTCGGTCCCTTGCCGAGCAGCGGCCGCAGCCGTTCGATGTCGCCGGAGGCGGCCGCCTCGACGATCAGTTCGCGCATGCGCTGGACGGGTTCGGGCGCCTTGGTGATGTCGTAGAGGACCTCGACCGGCGGCTCGGGCTCGGTGACCGCCTTGTCGTCTGCCGGCTCCGTCACGGCGTCTTCACCGGCGTTGCGGCGAATCAGCGGGTCGGGCATGGGCAGTTGCAGCGGCTCGCCTTCCTCGGGCTCGGCTTCCTCGGAGGGCGCCTGCGCCGGTTCGGCGCCGTCGCGCGCGGGCTGTTCCTGCGTCGTCTGTCCGGGAATCTGTTTCAGTTCGCTGAGCGCGAAGGCGGAAGAGACTGTGCCGAGGGAAGCCGTGGTCGCCAGCACGAACGAGACGGCGAACACGCTGCCGCGAAGCAGCCTGATGCGGTCGTACAAGCTCAGCATCCTTCTGGCCTTTTCGCCCTATTGAAGCGTGCGTTCCGGAGAAAACTCGCCAGCGAGCATGCGCTCGCGCAGGGAAGTCAACATGGCCTCGGCGCCTTCTTCACCGAGCAGGCGGATCGTCTCGCGCATGGCAAGCGCGATCGCGGCATCGGCGATGATCTCCGGCTCGATGCCGTCGGCCATCCCGTCCGCCCAGGCCTCGTTCTGGTGTTCCAGCGCGGCCTGCATCTTCTCGTGTACGATCATCTCGTCGATATCGTTGAGGCTTGGTTCCATCATGTGATCCATGCGAGGCATCTACTTCTTTACCAGACTGTTAATGAGCTTATCAGCCTTTTATCAAAACGACACGGGTGCGGCGAAAAAGAGGTTAATTATCCGCTAATTTCCGAACCGGGCGGTAATTTCCGTGGCAAGTGTTGCACCTTCGTTACGGTATCGCTGTTCTGCGACAACGGCCTGTTCGGTGCAAGAGGCATAGACGGAGGCGAACGAACGGTATCCCCGGTTGAATGCGGCGGTCAGCCGTTCCTTGCGCGCCTGCTCGCTGCCGGCCTCCATCGCGATCAGCTCTTCCATCGACGCGCGCCAGGTGTCTTCCTTGTCCTTCAGGCAGAGATTGCGCAGGTAGTGGACGGCGCCGAGGATCTCCGAAAGCCGCTCCAGCCGCCCGTCATAGGGCGCCGGCTTGCTCTCGGCAGCCGGTGCGGCAGGCGGAGAAGCCGGCGAACCGGGCGCGGCCGGGGCGGCAGCCTCCTGCGCTGCGGCGGCAAACGGCGCGCCGGATAGAATCAGCGCAAGCGCCAGCGCGCGCACCGAACGGGGAAGGGCCGGATAGGGAAGGGCGAGGCGGGAAGCGTTCTTCATCCGGCTCACCAGAGGCCGCCGACATGCGGCGGATCGCCACCCGCCCGGTCGCGGTCGGCCTGAAGCCGGCGGATGCAGTCGCGGACGCTTTCGGGGGCCGGCAGCGACAGGATCTCTTCGGCGGTGAACCAGCCGAGATCGGCCGCATCGTCCGCCGCGACGGCAACCGCGTCGGCATCGGCCTCGACGCGGAACACCGACAGGAAGAAGTGACTGGCGGTCGACCGGCTCTTCAGGTCGTAGGTGGCGTAGAGGCGGGGATCGCGCACGGCAATGCCGGTTTCCTCCCGAAACTCCCGAAGCGCCGTCTCCGCCGGCGTTTCCCCCGCCTCCGCCCGGCCGCCGGGAAAGGCATACATGTCCGCAGCCGGAGGGTTGCGCCGCAACACCAAAAGGTATCGCCCGTCGCGCTCGAGAATGGCAGAGGAGGCTGCTTTTGCGGTCATCGGCGGTTCCGACTCTTCATGTCTTCCTTATAGTGGTCGCCTGCGGATTGATCCAGATGCGCCTTCCTTGCGGCGTCGGCTGGCGTTGAAATCGGCCGGTGCGCCGTCTATCTCGTATCTCGAAGGGCGGACACGGGAACAGGCTGTCATCATGTGCGGACGCTTTGCATTGACCGAACCGGCCGCCAGGCTGAAGGAGTTCCTCGACGTCGTGGACGTGGAGGAGTTTCCGGCGCGGTACAACATTGCGCCGACCCAGCCGATCCTGGTGGTGATCGCAGGCGAGCGGCAGGAGCCGGGCAGCAATCTTCCCGACCGCAAGGCGCTGCTGGTGCGCTGGGGCTTCACGCCCTCCTGGGTCAAGGATCCGCGCGAATTCCCGCTTCTCATCAACGCCCGCGCGGAGACGGCGATCGGCAAGGCCTCCTTCCGCGCCGCCATGCGCCATCGGCGCATCCTCGTGCCGGCAAGCGGGTTCTACGAGTGGCATCGCCCGCCGAAGGGATCGAAGGAGAAGTCGCAGGCCTACTGGATCCGGCCGAGGAACGGGCGGATCGTCGCCTTCGCAGGGCTGATGGAGACCTGGTCGTCGGCCGATGGATCGGAGGTGGACACCGGCGCGATCCTGACGACCGCCGCCAATGCCGCGATTGGCCGCATTCATGATCGCATGCCGGTCGTGATAGAGCCGCGGGACTTCGCCCGCTGGCTGGATTGCAAGACGCAGGAACCGCGCGCGGTGGAAGACCTGCTGCGTCCGATCGACGACGATTTCTTCGAAGCCGTCCCCGTCTCCGACCGGGTCAACAAGGTCGCCAACGTCGACCCGGAGATACAGGCGCCGGTTGCCCCGGCTCTTGCCGAGGCGGCCGCCCCGTCAACAGGCGAAAGGGCGCGGGAACGGCGCCGGAAGACCGGCACCGGAAACGATGAGGGCGGACCGGACGACGGCGGGCAGCTGTCGCTGCTCTGACGGCCGCGCCGGTGGTATACCTGCTTGCACGCGGGCAAGCCCGCGCGCGAGAACCGGCCGCTCGCGCCTGCTCAGGCCTCTTCCATGTCCTGCAGGCAGGCCGGCAGGTCTTTCTTGTTCCCCTTGGTCCGCTTGTCCTCTTCCGGCTTGCGCTGGCTGGCTGCCGCCAGCACCGCCTTCAACCGCAGCGGTTTGTATTGTTCCTCGAGCTTCTCCGACTTTCGCTCTTTCGGCGAAGTTGAACCCTTCGCGCCTACAGTAAACATTATTTACTCCCATTAATAATTCCGGAGCGTCAAGCTATCCTCATGTAGTGCCTGATGCGCTTTCGGAATATAGATGTCGATTTTGGTGAAATTCTGCCGAAAAGTCGAATTATGTTTGATCTCTCCGGCGAGGATGTCGTTAACAATGGTTAACGTGCGCATGATATACAGAACGAGAAGCCATGCGCCGGTGACCATGCCCCTCAAGCCGGTCAGGCGTTGGGGACGGATTTTTCCTGCCGTCGCGCGTTGATCTGCATGGCGGCGGCGATGACCGCCCTCAGCCCTGCCGGACGGCGCCGGTAGGTTGCACTCTTGCCGGGCGTCAGTCTGGCGGCAATTTTCGAGATCATCTTCGTTGTCCTCCGTCAGCCTGTTGTTGAATGTGCGGTGCCTGTTTTTTGCCAGCATCGGTCCGGGCGCGGTGTTTCCGAAGGAACAGGGCGGGCGGTTTTCCTTGCAGGCGCACCGGAGGGGAGGGGCGATGATCTTGAAGGGGCGACGATTTTGTCGATCCCGCGCCCGGGGCACCCTTGACCGCCGCAGATTCCAGCGCGATAAAGCGTTCCATGAAAACGGAACTCTGCATTATTTGCCGGAGCATTATTCGCTAGCTGCACAGCTGGCTTGGCCGTTTTCGTCTCCTGAAATCCCCAGATGACAAACGGGCCGGGCCAACCGGACGCTTGCCCTTGGGAGATTTTTGATGGCCGACAAACCGGTCCTGACCCTCTACAACACGCTGACCCGGTCGAAGGCGCCGTTTGCGCCGATCGACCCGGACAATGTGCGTCTCTATGTCTGCGGCCCGACCGTCTACGACTTCGCCCATATCGGCAACGCTCGCCCCGTGATCGTCTTCGACGTGCTGTTCCGGCTGCTGCGGCATCTCCATGGCGAGAGCCACGTGACCTATGTCCGCAACATCACCGACGTCGACGACAAGATCAACGCGCGCGCGCTGCGAGACTTCGGCCGCGAGATCGACGCCGGCACGGTGACGCTGAACGAGGCGATCCGCCGCGTCACCGAGAAGACCGCCGACCAGTTCCACAAGGACGTGGCGGCGCTCGGCACGCTGCCGCCGACGCACGAGCCGCGCGCCACCGATTTCGTGCAGAAACGTGCGGACGGCCGCGCCGACATGATCACGCTGATCGAGCGGCTGATCGAACGCGGCCATGCCTATCAGGCGGGCGGCGAGGTTCTGTTCGACACCTCCTGGTCGGGCTATGGCGAGCTGTCGAAGCGCAATCTCGACGAACAGCAGGCCGGCGCCCGCGTCGCCGTCGACGGCCACAAGAAGAACCCCGGCGATTTCGTGCTGTGGAAGCTGTCCTCGCCGGAGGAGCCGGGCTGGGAAAGCCCGTGGGGCCGGGGGCGTCCCGGCTGGCACATCGAGTGCTCGGCGATGTCGGCCGCCTATCTCGGCGAGACCTTCGACATCCACGGCGGCGGGCTCGACCTGATCTTCCCGCACCACGAGAACGAGATCGCCCAGTCGCGCTGCGCCCACGGCACGAGCGTGATGGCCAACGTCTGGATGCACAACGGCTTCGTCCAGGTCGAGGGCCGCAAGATGTCGAAGTCGGAAGGCAACTTCGTCACCATCCACGACCTGCTCGAGACCGAGACCTTCGGCGGCCGCACATGGCCGGGCGAGGTGCTGCGGCTCGCCATGCTGATGACGCACTATCGCGAGCCGATCGACTTTTCGGTCAAGCGGCTGGAGGAGGCGGAGCGGCTGCTCGCCAAGTGGCCGGCGGGCACGGCGGATGCTGAGGCGGAGAGCGCGGCGGTCGACCCGGCCGTCCTCGCCGCGCTGGCGGACGACCTCAATACGGTCGCGGCGGTGCAGGCGCTGCATGCGCTCGCCCACAAGGCGGCCACCGATCCGGTCGCTGCGCGATCCTTCCGGGCGAGCGCGGCGCTTCTCGGCGTGACGGCGAAAAAGGCCGAGATTTCAGAGGCTCTGGAGGCGAGCGTTGAATCGATCATTCAGCTTCGGCTGGAGATGCTGAAAGCCAGGAATTTCGCCGAGGCCGACAAGATCCGCGACGACCTGCTCGCCAAGGGCATCCAGCTCAAGGACGGCAAGGATCCGGCGACGGGTGAGCGCGTGACGACGTGGGAGGTCAGGCGGTGAGGTTTGCTACGGTCCGGTGATTGGCATATGCTGTGGCATATGCCAACTGGTTGATGGAGGCTTTCGATGAATGTCGTTCGCGTCGAAAAGGAACCCGGCAAGGAGGCCGGCGAAAGGGTCGTCAAGCTGTTCCGCAACGGCCGCAACCAGGCCGTGCGCATTCCCGTGGAGTTCGAAATGCCCGGCGACGAGGCGGTGATGCGGAAGGAAGGCGACCGGCTGATCATCGAGCCGAAGCGGAAGAAGAGCGACCTGTTGGAGTGGCTCGCGACGCTGGAGCCGATCGATGAGGATTTTCCGGATCTGGACGAGAGCCTTTTGCCGAACAGGGATATCGACCTGTGACGGAGGCACGCTATATGCTCGACACCAACACGGTCTCCCACCTTTTCAGGCAGCCCCAGGGAGCTGTGGCCAGGCGCATCGCCGAGGTCGGAAGGGACAATATCTGCGTCAGCGTCGTTGTCGCAGCCGAGATGCGCTACGGCAGCCGCAAGAAAAACTCGGCACGTCTATCGGCCGCGGTCGAGGACTATCTGGCGCGCGTCGAAGTCGTTCCTTTCGCGGAGCCGGCGGACGAATCCTACGCGGACATTCGCCTGTCCCTGGAGGGGCGCGGCACGCCGATCAGCCCTAACGACATGCTGATCGCGGCGCACGCGCTTTCCCTCGGTATGACACTGGTGACGGACAACATGCGCGAGTTTGCCCGCATCGAGGGGCTGGCGATCGAGAATTGGATCCAGCGCGACGAGCCCGCCCCATGACCGCCCCCCTCTACACCGGCGGCTGCCAGTGCGGCGCGGTCCGCTTCCGCGTTCGCGGCGCCCTGGCCGACAGCTCGATCTGCCATTGCCGCATGTGCCAGAAGGCGTTCGGCGCCTATTATGCACCGCTGGTCTCCACCCGCGGCGCCGAACTCGTCTGGACGCGGGGGGAGCCCAAGAAATTTCGCTCCTCGAACTTCGCGCTCCGCGGCTTCTGCGCCGACTGCGGCACGCCGCTCACCTACGAGGCCCCGGACGGGGTCGCGATCGCGGCCGGCGCCTTCGACGATCCCTCGGCCCTGCCGCCCGTGGTGCAGTTCGGCACGGAAGCGAAGATCGGCTTCGTCGATGCCCTGCATGCGTTGCCCGGCCACAGGACGGAGGAGGACGCCGAGGAGGCGCCCTTCGTGCTCGAGATCGTGTCCTTCCAGCATCCCGACCACGACACCGCCGCCTGGCCGCCGGAGGGCCGTGCTGCCGGTGCTGCGGATCTGCCCCCGCCGGAGGACCGCGGATGAGCATTGCGCGGATCTATACCGGCGGCTGCCAGTGCGGCGCGGTGCGCTATCGCGCCGAGGGCGTGCTCGACGACCCGCACCTGTGCCATTGCCGCATGTGCCAGAAGGCGGCCGGCAACTACTTCCTGCCGCTCGCCAACGCCGCCCGCGACGGCTTCCGCCTGACGCGCGGCGAGCCCGGCTGGTTCCGCTCGTCCGAGCATGTCCGCCGCGGCTTCTGCCGCGACTGCGGCACGCCCTTGTTCTACGACATGCCGGAGGAGCGCTTCATCAACATCGTGCTCGGCTCGCTCGACGATCCGGAGGACGTGCGCCCGCATGCGCAGTCCGGCGTCGAATCGCGCATGTTCTGGTTCTCGCAGCTTGCCCGCCTGCCGGAGAAGGAAACCGACGCCGCCGGTCCGGCCGGCCGCGAGCATCACCTCGCCATCCTGGAATCGAACCGCCAGCACCCGGACTACGACACCGATCACTGGCCACCGGAGGATTGACATGACAGACACCCCCCGTACCGGAGGCTGCCAGTGCGGCGCCGTCCGCTTCCGCATCCACGGCGCGCTCGGCCGCCCGTCGATCTGCCATTGCCGCATGTGCCAGAAGCAGTTCGGCGGTTTCTTCTCAGCGCTCGTCACCGCGCCGAAGGATGGCGTCGAGTGGACGCGCGACGAACCGAGCTATTTCCAGTCCTCGGTCAACATCGACCGCGGTTTCTGCAGCAACTGCGGCACGCCGATGACCTACCGCCACCCCGGCGGCCTGGAGATCGCCATCGGCACCTTCGACGACCGCTCCGACCTGGCGCCGCAGATCCAGGTGAACCACGCTGCGCGCCTGCCCTGGGTCGAGACCATCTTCGACCAGCCGGTGCTGGACGATCCCGACTACTACTCCAGGCAGGAAAAGATCATCTCCTTCCAGCACCCGGACCACGAGACCGACAACTGGCCGGCGCATGGGCTGAAGATCTGACCGGTCCGCAGGGCGGAGAATTGCCCCTCACCCTGACCCTTGCCCCGTGAACGGGGAGAGGAAATGCAGGCGGTGCGGCAGGCGTCCTTCTCCCCGTTCGCGGGGAGAAGATGGCCGGCAGGCCGGATGAGAGGCCGCAGGACTGAAGACACATGATACCGTTCCCAGGGAGGGAACACATGACCAAGGAACGCATCTATCTCTTCGACACGACGCTGCGCGACGGGCAGCAGACGCCGGGCGTCGATTTTTCGGTCGAGGACAAGATCGCGATCGCCGCGATGCTGGACGAGTTCGGCCTCGACTATGTCGAGGGTGGATATCCCGGCGCCAACCCGACCGACACCGCCTTCTTTTCCCGCAGGCAGACGCAGAGCGCCCGCTTCGTCGCCTTCGGCATGACCAAGCGCGCCGGCGTGTCGGCGTCGAACGATCCGGGCCTCGCCGCGCTGATCGAGGCGTCGAGCGATGCGGTCTGTCTCGTCGCCAAGAGCTGGGACTATCACGTCCGCGTGGCGCTCGGCTGCAGCAACGAGGAGAACCTCGAATCGATTTCCGCCTCGGTGAAGGCCGTCGTCGCCGCCGGCAAGGAGGCGATGGTCGATTGCGAGCACTTCTTCGACGGCTACAAGAACAATCCGGAATATGCGCTTGCCTGCGCCAAGACCGCCTATGACGCCGGCGCGCGCTGGGTGGTGCTGTGCGATACCAACGGCGGCACGCAGCCGCCGGAGATCCGCGACATCGTCCAGGCCGTGATCGCAGCCGGCATCCCGGGCGCAAACCTCGGCATCCATGCCCACAACGACACCGGCCAGGCGGTCGCCAATTCGCTCGCCGCCGTCGAGGCCGGCGTGCGCCAGATCCAGGGCACGCTGAACGGCATCGGCGAGCGCTGCGGCAATGCCAACCTCGTCGCCATCATCCCGACGCTGGTGCTCAAGGACGCCTACAACACCCGCTTTACGGTCTCGATCGACCGCGAGCGGCTCGAGGGTCTGACCCGGCTGTCGCACCGCTTCGACGAACTCCTGAACCGCTCGCCCGATCACCAGATGCCCTATGTCGGCGCATCCGCCTTCGCGACCAAGGCCGGCATCCACGCCTCCGCGCTCCTGAAGGACCCGCGCACCTACGAGCACGTGCCGCCGGAAACCGTCGGCAACCTGCGCAAGGTCATGGTCTCCGACCAGGGCGGCAAGGCCAATTTCATCAATGCCCTGAAGCTGCGCGGCATCGTCGTCGCCAAGGACGATCCGAAGCTCGACCGGCTGATCGAGATCGTCAAGGAGCGCGAGGCGACCGGCTACGCCTACGAGGGCGCGGATGCGAGCTTCGCGCTGCTCGCCTGTCGCACGCTCGGCTCGATCCCCAGCTTCTTCCATGTCGACAGTTTCCGCGTCATGGTCGAGCGCCGCTACGACGCCAACGGCAACCTGAAGACGGTGTCCGAGGCGGTGGTCAAGGTGGTGGTCGACGGCGAGACGATGATGTCGGTCGCCGAAGGCCACGGCCCGGTCAACGCGCTCGACCTGGCGCTGCGCAAGGACCTCGGCAAGTACCAGTCGGAGATCGCCGACCTCGAGCTTGCCGACTACAAGGTCCGCATCCTCAACGGCGGCACCGAGGCGATCACCCGCGTGCTGATCGAATCGACCGATGCGACGGGCGCGCGCTGGTGGACGGTCGGGGTGTCGGACAACATCATCGACGCCTCGTTCCAGGCGCTGATGGACAGCATCGTCTACAAGCTCCTGAAGAACCGCGGCGAAGCGGGCCGGGTCGCGGCCGAATGAGCGGCAGCGACGGGCAAGGACGAGGGGCGACAGCCATGCGCATCGTGATGAAACTGCTGCTGGTGCTGGTCGCGACCGGGCTTGCGGCACTGCTGTTCGTGGCCACAGCCAGGGTCTCGGCCCCGGTCGAGGACATTCTCTACGGCAAGCCGCTGCGCCTCGACCCCGATGACGGGCTGGCGCTGCTGATGCTGGCGATCATACTGGTTCCGGGCGCGATGACGGCATGGCTGGCCGAGCTCTCCGCCGGCCGAAGGCTCGGCCGCATCGCGCGCGCGATCCTCGTGCTCGCCTGCAACGGCCTCGTCACCGGCCTCCTGTTCGGCCTGTTCGCCACGCTCGACGACTATTTCACCGCACCCGGGCTGGAGCCGGCCTATGCCGCGATCGGGGCTGCCGCCGGCGGGCTCTGCGGCCTGCTCCAGTGGTCGCTCGCCGCGCGCCTCGACAGGGACGGTCAGCGTCAGCGCGGCTGATCCTTTTCTTCACCGAAATGAATTGGTGCATTCGCGGCCGTTGCAGTAGGAACGCGGGATAAGGGGTGGGGTGCGGAGCCGTTTTCGCGCCCGTCACCGGCAACGAACAGGAACCAGCGCCATGGCCGAAGTAAAGAACGCTCCCGCAGCGACGAACGGCGATTCCCTGCAAGGCTTTCTCTTCGCGCTGACGGCCTATGTGCTCTGGGGTTTCCTGCCCTTCTTCATGAAGGCGGTCGCGCATATCCCGGCCTCCGAGGTGGTGGCGCACCGGATCCTCTGGTCGGTGCCGCTCGCCGGCCTCGTTCTCGTCATCCTCGGCCGCACCGCCGATATCCGCGTCGCGCTGCGCTCGCCGCGCATGCTCGCCATGGCGGCGCTGACGGCCGTGCTGATCACCATCAACTGGGGCATCTACGTCTGGGCGATCGGCGCGGGCCGGGCGATCGAGACGGCGCTCGGCTACTATATCAACCCGCTGTTCTCGATCTTCCTCGGCGCCGTGCTCTTGCGGGAGAAGCTGACGCGGGCGCAGATCGTCGCGATCGTGCTCGCCGCCGCCGCCGTGCTGGTGCTGGCGCTCGAGGCCGGCGGGCTGCCCTGGGTGTCCTTGGCGCTGTGCGTCAGCTGGGGCTTCTATGCCTTCTTCCGCAAGACGCTGCCGGTCGGGCCGAACCAGGGCTTCTTCCTGGAGGTGCTGCTGCTCAGCGTCCCCTCGATCGGCTACATCATCTACCTGGAGACGACCGGCCGCGGCCATTTCGGCGACACCGGCACGGCGGACGTCCTGTGGCTGCTCGCCTGCGGCGTCGTCACAGCCGTGCCGCTGATGATCTACGCCAACGGCGCCAAGCTCTTGAAGCTCTCGACCATCGGCATCATGCAGTACATCGCGCCGACGATGATCTTCATCATTGCCGTCTTCTTCTTCCACGAGCCCTTCGGCCATGCGCAGATGCTGGCCTTCGGGCTGATCTGGCTGGCGCTGTTCATCTATTCGGGATCGATGCTGACCTCCGCCCGCGCGCAGCGCATGGAAAGCCTGAAGCCGGCGGAATAGGGCAGCGTGTTCCGGGACGGTCGGTGCGACGCGCCGACCTCAAGGTGCTTCAGAGCCTGGCGATGATGCCGGCCTCGCCCTCGCGGTCGATGGCCCCGGCCCAGTGTTCGATCAGGGCGGGCACGATCTGATCGGCCTCGTCGATGACGAGCGGCTGGACCAGATGGGCGGCATGGACGAAGCCGGCATCGGCCATGTGGCGGATGAGCTTCAGCATCGGGTCCCAGAAGCCGCCGACATTGGCGAAGACGATCGGCTTGCGATGGCGGCCGAGTTGCGCCCAGGTCATGATCTCGACGATCTCCTCCAGCGTGCCGATGCCGCCCGGCAGCGCCACGAAGGCGTCGGCGCGCTCGAACATCTTGTGCTTGCGCTCGTGCATGTCGACCGTGACGATCAGTTCGGAGAGCTGGCCGAGCGAGTGGCGCGTGGCCTCCATGTCCATCAGGAATTGCGGTATAATGCCGGTAACGCGGCCGCCGGCGGACAGGACCCCGCTCGCCACGGCACCCATGATGCCCTTTGTGCCGCCGCCATAGACGAGCCGCAGGTGATTCGACGCAATCGATCTGCCGAGCGCGCGGCCGGCATTGATGTATGAGGAATCGCGTCCCGGCTGGGAGCCGCAATAGACGCAGATGGACCGGATGGGCATGGTTTCGTCGTTCATGACGCGATTGAGCCATCCGATGCGGGCCTTGGTCAAGAAAAATGACGAAAAAGGCCGGACCAAACCTTGAGCAAGGGTTGCGCAAGCTTGTGGAAACCCTTGGAAATCGCTAGCAATTCAAGGGTAACGGCGGGTGCTGCTGGGAGAATTCAGGACATGAAATACAAGACCGGCCTGATCGCGTTGGGCGTGCTGGCAGCGGCTACGGCGCTGATGGTGTTCTTCGTCCTTCCGAACATCGACAAGGACAAGGCCACCGAGGCCACGCAGCAGGCGGCGCAGCAGGACGCGCCGGCGGCTGCGGGCACCTCGGCAGCACCGGCGCCCGAGGCCGGTTCGGCCGGCGGCAAGACGGCGCGCACGGAAGCCCCGGCTGCCGACGGCGCGGCCGCAGGCGGCAGCGGAACGGCGGCGCAAGGTGCGCCCGAAGGCGACGCCGCGGCGTGGCAGGCCCCGTCCTTCGACGTCCTGCGCGTCGAGCCCGACGGTTCCACCGTCGTCGCCGGCAGGGCCGAGCCCAACAAGACGCTGCAGATCCTGAACGGCGAGACGGTGGTCGCGACCACCGCCGTCAACCCGTCCGGCGAGTTCGCCGCCGTGTTCGACCAGCCGCTCGCCGTCGGCGATCACGAGCTCACCCTGCGCATCCTCGGCGAGGGCGGTTCGGCCAAGACCTCCGAAGAGGTCGCGACCGTCTCGATCCCGAAGGACAAGGGCGGGGAGCTGCTGGCGATGGTCTCGAAGCCCGGGGCCGCGAGCCGGCTGATCACGGTGCCCGAGACGGCTTCCGGTTCTCAGGCCGGTGCCAACACGAATTCGGAGGTCGGACAGGGCACTGCTCCGTCCGCCGCGCAGCCATCTGCCGCGGGCACCGCGGAGACCGCCGCGGTCGCGCCGCAGGCGGGCGCTGCGGCTTCGACGGGCGAGACCGCGCCGGCGGCAGCCGGGACCGGCCCGAACGTGCGCATTTCCGCCGTCGAGCTGGAGGGCGACCGCATGTTCGTCGCCGGCAGCACCAATCCGGGCGCGCTGGTGCGCATCTACGCAAATGACAAGCTGCTCGGCGAGATGAAGGCCGATCCGGACGGACGCTATGTCGTCGACGGCGTGATGCCGCTTGCCGTCGGCCGCCACACGATCCGCGCCGACGTGATGAGCGCCGATGCGGCTACCGTCGAGCTGCGCGCCTCCGTGCCGTTCGACCGGCCGGAGGGCGAGCAGGTGGCGGTCGTGGCCCAGGAACCCGCGGCCGGGAACGGTGCGCCCTCCCTCGGCCTGATCGACAACGGCACCTTCGACATGCTGCGCGCCGAGGCCAACAAGGCCGTCGGCCTGCTCGGCAGCCTCTATGACGGGGGACGTCAGCCGAGCGCCGAGGAACTGGCGGCGGCGCGCTCGGCAACCGAGATCGCGCTGCAGTCGCTGGCCCAGTACAAGGCGCCGCCGGGCAGCGCCGGTGAGCCGATCGCGGCGAAGACCGGCGCCGTCGCAGCCGATGCGCTCGCCAAGCTGAAGGCGCTGCCGAAGGATGCCGCAAGCGTCGGCCAGGCCGTCGGCGAGATTTCGGCTGCGGTGAAGGATGCGCTGACGCCGGCGACGACCGGCAACGCACCGCTCGTGGCGGCTGCCCCGGCCGTCGACATCGCCGCGCTCGAGACGCGTGCGCTGGACCTCGGCCGTAACTTCGCGGATCTCTTCGCCGCCGGGCGCAACGCCCTGCCGGACGAGATCGGGACGGCGCGCGCCAGCCTGCAGCAGACGCTGGACGAGATCATCGCCTATACCGCCCCGACCGGCACGGACGCCATGCGCCTGGCGGTCGTCGACCAGCTGAAGGTCTGGGCGCGCAGCACCGCGGCCGCCCTGTCCGGCGTGCCGGCGGGTGCGACGGGCGAAAGCTATGCGGGCGTGGTCGCCGCGCTGAAGGCGGCGCCGGAGGCGTTGCTGTCGCAGGCACAGGTCGCGACCGCAGGCAGCGATCCGGCTGCCGCGTCCGGCAACTCGTCGGGCGGCGGCGCACCCGTTGCCAGCGATGCCCAGCCGGCCGGAAGCGGCGCGCAGGCCTCGGCGGCGCAGCCGCAGACGGTCGAGCAGGAGCCGCTGCAGCAGAGCAAGAACTCGGTGATCATCCGCCGCGGCGACACGCTGTGGCAGATCGCCCGGCGCGTCTACGGCCAGGGCGTGCGCTACACGACGATCTATCTCGCCAACGAGGACCAGATCAACAATCCGGACCGGATCCGGCCCGGCCAGGTCTTCGGCGTGCCGAACGAGGCGATGCCGGAGGCCGAGGCGGAGGAGATCCACCGCAAGCACGTCAGGGGCAAGTGAGGCGGCGGGGGCTTTTCCCGCGCCGGCACATTGTTTCTGACGGCGATCCATCCTATCTCACATCATGCGGCGTCCTCGGGGCGCCGCATTTTTTCTTGAACGCATGAGCCGGCGCCGGCCGGCAGCCGGAGGCGCGCGTGGCGGCCACAACGAAGAAGACGGTTTCTGCCGACAGCAGCAATCCTTTCGGAACCATCGTCAATCTCTGGCCCTACATGTGGCCTTCCGATCGGCCGGACCTGAAGATGCGGGTGGTATGGGCGACGCTGTTCCTGCTCGCCTCCAAGATCGTCCTGTTGCTCGTTCCCTATTTCTTCAAATGGGCGACGGACGCGCTGAACGGCCGGATGGACGCGGTCGACCTGCTGCCGTCCTTCCTGCTCGGCGCGGTCATGCTGGTGATCGCCTACAATCTCGCCCGCATCCTTCAGGCCGGGCTGAACCAGCTGCGGGATTCGTTGTTTGCCAGCGTTGGCCAGTACGCGGTGCGCCAGCTCGCCTACCGTACCTTCGTCCACCTCCACCGGCTGTCGCTGCGCTTCCATCTGGAGCGGCGCACCGGCGGCCTGTCGCGCGTGATCGAGCGCGGCACCAAGGGCATCGAGACGATCGTCCGCTTCACCATCCTCAACTCGGTCCCGACGATCATCGAGTTCCTGCTGACGGCGATCGTCTTCTGGGCCGGCTACGGCTTCAGCTACCTCGCCGTCACCGCCGTCACGGTGGCGCTCTACATCTGGTTCACCGTGCGCGCCAGCGACTGGCGCATCGCCATCCGCCGCTCGATGAACGACAGCGACACCGAGGCAAACACCAAGGCGATCGATTCGCTGCTGAATTTCGAGACGGTGAAGTACTTCGGCAACGAGGAGATGGAGGCGAGGCGCTTCGATCAGTCCATGGAGCGCTACGAGCGCGCGGCGACGCAGGTCTGGACCTCGCTCGGCTGGCTGAACTTCGGCCAGGCGCTGATCTTCGGCATAGGCACCGCGATCATGATGGTGATGTCGGCGCTCGCCGTCCAGCGCGGCGAACAGACGATCGGCGACTTCGTCTTCGTCAATGCCATGCTGATCCAGCTGTCGATCCCGCTCAACTTCATCGGCTTCGTCTATCGCGAAATCCGCCAGGGGCTGACCGACATAGAGCAGATGTTCGATCTCCTGGAGGTGGAGGCCGAGGTGGAGGACAGGCCGGATGCGACCCCGCTCGCAATCGGCACCGGCGCGATCGCCTTCCGCGACGTCCATTTCGCCTATGATCCGGCCCGCCCGATCCTGAAGGGCGTCTCCTTCGAGGTCCCGGCCGGCAAGACCGTCGCCGTCGTCGGCCCCTCGGGCGCCGGCAAGTCGACGCTGTCGCGGCTGCTCTATCGCTTCTACGACGTGCAGCAGGGCGAGATCACCATCGACGGCCAGGACGTGCGCGCGGTGACGCAGAAATCGTTGCGCCAGGCGATCGGCATGGTGCCGCAGGACACCGTGCTGTTCAACGACACGATCGCCTACAACATCCGCTACGGCCGGCCGTCGGCGAGCGACGAGGAGGTGCGGGCGGCAGCCGACATCGCCCAGATCTCGGGCTTCATCGAGCATCTGCCGGGCGGCTTCAAGGCGATGGTCGGCGAGCGCGGCCTGAAGCTTTCGGGCGGCGAGAAGCAGCGCGTGGCGATCGCGCGGACGATCCTGAAAAGCCCGCCGATCCTGATCCTCGACGAGGCCACCTCGGCGCTCGACAGCCGCACCGAGCAGGAGATTCAGGCGGCCCTCGACCTGGTGTCGAAGAACCGCACCACGCTGGTGATCGCCCACAGGCTTTCCACCGTGGTCGGCGCCGACGAGATCATCGTCCTGAAGGACGGCCGGATCGCCGAGCGCGGCACCCATGCGCACCTCTTGCGCCACGGCGGTCTCTATGCCTCGATGTGGAACCGCCAGCGCGAGGCCACCGAGGCGGAGGAACACCTCAAGCAGGTCCGCGAGGCCGACGAACTGGGCATCGTGGTGCGCCAGCCGGCGGCGGGCGAGTGAGGCGGACGGCCGCTATGGCCGCGCCGCGCCCGCGAAGGTCCGGTCGGCCAGCGTCGGCAGCATCCAGCGGAAGGCGACGCTGCGGGCACCCTGGAAGGTGAGCAGCGCCAGCCACAGCCCGGTATTGCCGAGCAGCGGCTGCAGCACCGCCCAGGCGGCGAAGTAGATGACCAGCGAGGCGAGCATCAGGTTGCGCATCTGCCGCGACCAGGTGGCGCCGATATAGATGCCGTCCATCTTGAAGGCGACGAGGCCGACGAGCGGCAGCACCACGACATAGGGCAGGTAGTCGCCGGCGAGGGCCACGATCGCGGGCGAGGGCGCGGTCATCTCGATCACCCAGCCGCCGAGCAGCAGGAACGAGACCGCGACGAGGCCGGCAAAGACGAAGCCCCACAGCGTCGTCAGCGACAGCATCCGGTTGAAGGCCGGCCGGTAGCGCGCCCCGATCGCCCGCCCGGCCATCTGTTCGGCCGCCGTCGCGACGCCGTCCAGGAAGGCGACCCCGAAGAAATAGAAGCGCAGCAGGATGGTGTTGGCCGCCAGCACCTCGATGCCGAGCACGCCGCTCTGCCGGGTGAAGAAGGAAAGCCCGATCAAAAGCGACAGCGAGCGGATCATCATGTCGCCGTTGACCGAGAACATCCGCTTCAGTGTCGCAAGGTCCGGCCGGCTCCAGGCATGCCGGTCCGTCCGGGCCGCGACGAGGACGATGCCGGCGAGCGTCGTCACCGCTTCGGCGACGAGCGAGGCACCGGCAACGCCCGCAAGCCCCCAGTCCAGTTCGAGCACCCAGTAGAGGCTGAGGGCGATGTTGAGGCCGTTCAGCAGCGTCTGCAGCAGCATCGCCGTCAGCGCTTCGCCGCGGCCGATGATCCAGCCGAAGATGACGAAGTTGACGAGCACGAACGGGGCGGACCAGACGCGCCAGAAGAAATACTCCCCCGCCGCCGTGGCGACCTCGCCCTCGGCGCCGAGCAGCGCCAGGCCGAGCGCGCCGATCGGCCCGTGCAGCAGAAGGATCAGGAGGCCCGAGACCAGCGCGATGACGAGCCCGCCGAGCAGCATCCGCTGCTCGGAACGGCGGTCGGCGGCGCCGATCGCCTGGGCGGTGAAGCCGGTGGTGGCGCCCCGCAGGAAGTTGAAGGAGACGAAGATCACGTCGAAGATGACGGCGGCGAGCGCGACGCCGCCGACGAGCGCCGCATCCTGCAACTGGCCGATCACGCCGGTGGCCACGAGGCTGACCAGCGGCGTCGACAGATAGGCGACCATCATCGGGATGGCGATGCGCAGCACGTCGCCATGCGAGACCGTGAACGGTCTGGCAGCGCCGGCCGGACTGGAGATCGAGGCGCTCACGCGGTCCTCTGCTCCGGCGTTGCCTCGGCCGCGCGAAAGCCCGACCGGGTCGGAGCCTTCAGCGTCTCGCGCGTGTCGCACAGGGCCTCGAGCCCGGACCCTGCGCCGGGCCGGAGCACGCTGTCGATGACGTCGACGGGGGTCTGCTCGCGCACTCCATCATCCTTCCGCGTGGCTGTCGTGCCGGGTCAGGTTACGTTCCCGCTGCCTGCCACGCTAGTGCAGATCGGCGGCTTGTCCGCTGGTCGTGGCCCTTGTCCCCGTCATCGTGCTCGACAGGGAAAGCTCGACGGCCGCATCCGCATGCAGCAGCGTCGAATCGAAGGTCGGGATGTCGAAGTCGTCCGGGCCGACGAGCAGGCCGATCTCGGTGCATCCGAGGATGACGCTGTCGGCGCCTGCCGCCTTGCCCGCCTCGACGACCTGGATGTAGCGCTCCTTCGAACTCTCCTTGACGATGCCGCAGCACAGTTCGGAAAAGATGATGTCGTGCACGGCCTGCCGGTCGGCGGCATCCGGAATCAGCGCATCGATGTCGAAGGCCTGCTTCAGGCGCTGGCGATAGAACGCCTGCTCCATCGTGTAGCGCGTGGCGAGCAGCAGCGGGCGCCGGCAACCGGCGGCGGCCACCGCCTCGCCGGTCACGTCGGCGATATGGACCAGCGGCACGCCGACGCTCGCCTGAACCTCGTTGGCGAGCAGATGCATCGTGTTGGTGCAGATCAGGATCATGTCCGCGCCTGCGTCCTCCAATTCCCTTGCGACCTGGCCGAGCGCGTCGGCCGCCTCGTTCCACGCCCCGGCCTTCTGGAGCGTCACGATACGGTCGAAGTTGACGGACCGCAAAACCACATCGGCCGAATTCAGGCCGCCGAGCCTGTCGCGTACCTGTTCGTTGACGCGGCGATAGTAGACCGCCGTGCTTTCCCAGCTCATGCCGCCGAGCAGCCCGATCCTTTTCATGCGTTTCTTCCGTCCGTGTATTGCTGATGGGAGAAAGGATAGGGCAGGGCGGGTGCGGTGAAATTGCGTTTTTCCGCTATAGACCCCGAAATTCGTCAATCTCATCCTGGCAATTTGCCGATTTGCTAGGATGAATTTGCAGAAATTCGCCAACCTGTGAATTCTCACTCTACTGCCTCTTCGTTTGATGCTTTACAGCATGGTCGTTTTCTTGATCCAATAAGGGAGACGGCCGATCCGGCCTTGCGGTGTTCGGCGCGGAAATTCGCCGAGGATCCGGCGCAAGAGAAGAATGAATTGGTCACGAACCGTGCCCGATTGAGAAAACGCTTTGCAGGCCCCGGGTCGGGCGCAATGAACGGAGACTGCATGTTCGACCAGATCGACCGAAAGATCATCGATATCCTCCAGCAGGACGCCAACAAGTCCGTCGTCGACATCGCCAACGAGGTCGGCCTGTCGCACACGCCCTGCTGGCGCCGGATCAAGCGCATGGAGGACATGGGGCTGATCCGCAATCGCGTGGCGCTCGTGGACCGGCGCATGGCGAATGTGGGCATGACGATCTTCATCGCCATCAAGGTGCCCCGCCACAACTCCGTCTGGCTGGATGCCTTCCGCAAGGAGATCCGCGACATTCCGGAGATCGTGGAGGCCTACAGGCTGACCGGCGAGACCGACTACCTGCTGCGGATCGTTGTTCCCGACATCGAGGTCTACGATCAGGTCTACCAGAACCTCATCAACAGGCTGGAGTTCTCCGACCTTTCCTCGTCCATCGCCATGGAGGAGATGAAATTCACCACCGCGCTGCCGACCAAATACATGTAGCGCAGGCAGATCGCTTCACATTAAGAGAAGACAGGAAACATCTGATGCGCATCGGCATTCCGGGATCCGGACTGGCCGCTTTTGGCATCGCCCTCCATTCCGGCGCGATGGAACAGGATCTCGCCGCGCAGAACGATCGCCTGCCCGATCCGGGGCTCGACCGGCCGTCGCCCTTGGACTCGAAAACCCTGTGCGAGAAGGGCTGCACCTGAACGCTGCGGCCGGCCCGGCAGGGGCACGGGCGCAACGGGTTCTCGCCCCCTTGCGGCGGCGACGGCCGGCAGGCCGGACGGGGCGCGCCATCGGCGATTGCCCGGCCGCATCATGCCTCCCACATTGCCCCGGCCGCGGTTTCGCGCTAGTTGCAGGGCACTTGAAACGGAGAGATGGCATGAGTCTGGTCGATACGGTGCGCAACACGCTGGTTCCCGTCCACCGCGACGGGTGGAAGTTCGTTGCCATCTTCTTCGTGGTGTCCGTCATCCTCGGCTACCTGTGGGAGCCGCTGATGTGGCTGGGCTTCGTGCTGACCGCCTGGTGCGCCTATTTCTTCCGCGATCCCGAGCGCGTCACCCCGCAGGATCCCGACCTGGTCATCAGCCCGGCTGACGGCCGCGTCTCGGCGATCGCCATGGTGACGCCGCCGCTCGAGCTCGAGCTCGGCTCCGAGCCGATGCTGCGCATCTCCGTGTTCATGAACGTCTTCAACTGCCATGTGAACCGGTCGCCGATGCGCGGCAGCGTCCGCCGCATCGCCTATCGGGCCGGGCGCTTCCTCAATGCCGAGCTCGACAAGGCGAGCCAGGAGAACGAGCGCAACGGCCTCGTCATCGATACCGCCCATGGCGAGATCGGCGTCGTCCAGATCGCCGGCCTCGTCGCCCGCCGCATCGTCTGCTGGACCTCGACCTTCGATCACCTCGAGGCCGGCGAGCGCTTCGGCCTGATCCGCTTCGGTTCGCGCCTCGACGTGTTCCTGCCGGCCGGCGCCGAGGCGCGCGTCGCCGTCGGACAGACGGCGATCGCCGGCGAAACGGTGCTGGCCGAATTCGGGACGGCGAAGGGACCGGTCCTGGGACGCCGGGGTTGAAAGAAGACGGGGGGCGCACGATTTCGGGTTCGTTGATCCGTCGAGACGAGATTGCGTGCGCCCTGTCCTGCAAGCAAAGCGAGCCGAGATGAAGACGCCGTTTCACCCCTACGAGCCGAACGGTCCGAACGACGAAGCGCGCGGGCCGCGCCTGCGGCAGATCCCGCTTCGGGTCATCATTCCGAACATGATCACGATCCTGGCGATCTGCGCCGGATTGACCGGCATTCGCCTTGCCTTCGAGAACCGCTACGAGCTCGCCGTCGGCATGGTGCTGCTGGCCGCCTTCCTTGACGGCATCGACGGCCGGGTCGCCCGGCTGCTGAAGGCCACGTCGAAATTCGGCGTGCAGATGGATTCGCTGGCCGACATCGTCAATTTCGGCGTCGCGCCGGCGCTGGTGCTCTACGTGTTCATCCTCGACCAGGCGCGATCGGTCGGCTGGATCGCCGCGCTGATCTTCGCCATCGCCGCCGGCCTGCGGCTCGCCCGCTTCAACGTCATGTCGGAACGCGAGACCAAGGCCTCCTGGCAGTCGGAATATTTCGTCGGTGTGCCGGCGCCGGCCGGCGCCATGCTGGTGCTGCTGCCGGTCTATGTCGGCTTCCTCGGCCTTGCCCCCAGTCGCCCCTTCGCCCTGGTCGCTTCCGCCTATACGGTGCTGATCGCCTTCCTCCTCGTCAGCCGCGTGCCCGTCTGGTCGGGCAAGTCGGAAGGCAGCCGCATCCGCCGGGATTTCGTCCTGCCGGTGATGCTGGTCGTCGTCATCTATGTCGCGACCCTGATGAGCTTCACCTGGGAAACCATGGTGGTGACGGTCGCCATCTATCTCGCCTCGCTGCCCTTCGGCGCCCGCGCCTGGTACCGCAAGTATGGCGGCTGGCCGGCGGCCGACACGGCCGTGGAAAACCACTTCCCCGGCGAGGAAGAGGACGAGCCCGAGCCCGAACCGCGCGACGGCCGCTAGTTTCGCCTATCCAGTCCTGACATCGATATCGACTGCCACTGGCGGGCGCGCATCGGCGCGCCAGCGACAGGTCGGCATGCGCTCGCGGCGCCTCAGCCTTGCGTAAACGCAAGTATGGCCGACTTGCGCGCGTCGTCATTCGATGATACTTAACTCGGTAATTACTAGCGTGCTAATTATAGTTGGGCTAAGAAATGTTACCGACGAACCCGAGAGACGTTGTCCTGGAAGAGCTGTCCCGCGCGGGCAGGAAGATGCGGGCGCTCTTCGATGCCCGGGTGCGGGCGAGGGGGGTGACGCTGTCGCGTGCGCGGACGCTGCTGATCCTGCGCCGGACGCCGCGGCTCAACCAGCGCGAACTCGCCGAAGAACTCGACATCGAGACGCCGACGCTGGTGCGCCTGCTCGACGGCATGGAGAAGCAGGGCTTCATCGAGCGGCGCCATGTCGAAGGCGACCGCCGCGCCAAGCAGATCGTCCTGACGCCGGAAGGCGAGAAGGCCGCCGATGAGATGGTGGCGCTGGCCCAGGACCTGCGCCGCGACCTCCTGGCCGAGATCAGCGACAAGGACATCGCCACCGCCGTGCGCGTATTGCAGCAGATTTCCTGCGCCGCCACGACCTCCTGCCGGGAAGGCGTGTAGCAATGCGCACCGCCATCATCAGCGACGGGGAGATCCACGCTATCGGCAAAGCCACCGGCGCCGTTCCGATCGCCGCCAACGACGATCCGCCACAGCGCGCGGCCGGCCCGGCCGACCGGCCCGGTCACGCCGCGGGCGCCGGGCCATCGCCTGCGCCGCAAGCAGGCCCCGCGGCAAGTCCTGCAGCGGGCCTCCCGTCCTACGCCTACTTCGCGACCTCGGCGCTGCTGCTTTTGACGCAGGGCTTCGGCATGAACATGATCGCCGGCAACCTGCCGCAGTTGCAGGGCGCCTTCAGCGCCACCCAGAACGAGGCCGCCTGGCTGATTGCGGCCTATCTGGCGCCGAACGTCAGCCTGTCGATGGCGCTGGTGAAGGTGCGCAACCAGTACGGCCTGCGCCGATTTGCCGAATGCGGCATCCTGGTTTTCACGCTGGTCTGCATCCTGCACCTGTTCGTCACCGACCTCGACGCTGCGATCGCCGTGCGCTTCTTTGCCGGCGTCGCCGCGGCACCCCTGTCGAGCCTCGGCTTCCTCTACATGATCGAGAAGCTGCCGCCGGAGCGGAAACTGCGCCACGGCATCCCCGCAGCACTGACGCTGATCGCCCTCATGCCCTCGCTCACCCGCATCATGTTTCCGACGCTGTTCGAGATCGGCGGGGTGCACGGGCTCTACCTCTTCGAACTCGGCCTCGCCATGGCCAGCCTCTGTGCGATCTACCTGCTGCCGCTGACCTCGCCGCCGCTGATCAGGGCGATCGAGCGGCTGGACTTCGTCAGCTATCCGCTGATGGCGGTCGGGCTCGGCGCGATGGCGATCGTGCTGTCGACCGGTCGCCTCTACTGGTGGTTCGAGGCCCCCTGGCTCGGCGAACTGCTGGTGCTGTCCATCGTCTGCCTGACGCTCGCGATCGTGATCGACCTGAACCGCGCGCGCCCCTTCATCGACGTCCGCTGGTTGCTCAGCCCCGCCATGCTGCATTTCACCGCCGTGCTGCTGCTGTTCAGGCTGCTTCTGACGGAACAGACCGCGTCCGCCACCAATTTCTTCCTTGTCCTCGGCCTGCAGAGCGACCAACTGACCGGGCTCTACACCGTGATTGCGATTGCCGCCGTGATCGGCGGCACGGTCTGTGCCCTGGTCAATCGCCCCGGCCGCGAGCCCTATATCCACCTCGTCTGTCTCATGCTGATCGCTGCCGGCGCCTGGATGGACAGCTATGCCACCAACCTGACCCGCCCGCACGACATCTACATCAGCCAGGCGTTGATGGCACTCGCCTCCGCCATGTTCCTGCCGCCGGCCATGGCCCAGGGGATCGCGGAGGCCTTCAAACGCGGCCCGAACCACTTCCTGACCTTCATCCTCGTGTTCCTCGCGACGCAGAACATCGGCGGCCAGCTCGGCTCGGCCGTGTTCGGGACGATGATCACGCTGCGGGAGAAGTTTCATTCCAACGTTCTGGCACAGTCGATCACGCTGACCGATCCGCTCGTCTCCAACCGCGTGAGCCAAATGTCCTCGACCTACGGCCATACGCTGACCGACAGGGCGCTCCTCAATGCCGAGGGCACCAGCCTGCTCGCCCAGCGGATCACCCGCGAGGCCAATGTGCTGGCCTATAACGACGTATTCCTCGCGATCGCCGCGCTTTCGCTCCTCGCCGCCATCGGCCTGGTGCTGCACCTCGCCTTCAACGCCATCCGGTTCCGCATGCGGGACGCCGTTGCGGCCTGACGGCCGGCGCGCCTCCGGAACCACACTCGAGTAACGACCATGAAGAAGATCATCAAAAGCCTCGCCTCCGCCGCCGCCATTGCGATCGGCATCGCCGGCGTCACCCTCGTCCTCTACGCCTGGGACCTGCCACCCTTTCAGAGTGCGGTGCAGGTCACCGACAATGCCTATGTCCGCGGCTCCGTCACCCTGATCAGCCCGCAGCTCTCCGGCTATATCGTCGACGTTCCCGTCAAGGACTTCGAGCACGTCAAGGCAGGCCAGCTGCTGGCCAGGCTCGACGACCGCATCTTCGCCCAGAAGGTGGAACAGGCCAAGGCGACGCTCGCCGCCCAGGAGGCGGCATTGGCCAATTCGATCCAGCAGGAGAACTCGGCCAAGGCCAAGATCGGCGCCAGCGAGGCGGCCGTCGACAGCGCCAGCTTCGCGCTGCGTCGCGCCAACGAGAACTGGAGCCGCGTCGAGAACCTCGCCACAAAGGGCCTCGTGGCGGAGAGCGAGCGGGAGCAGGGCAGGGCCACGCTCGACCAGGCGCAGGCCGCCGTCGACCAGGCCAGGGCGGAACTGGAAGTCTCGCGCCAGGACCTGCAGTCGATCGTCGTCAACCGCGACAAGCTGAAGGCGGACGTCGACGGCGCCGAGGCGGCCGTCCAGCTCGCCGAGATCGACCTCGCCAACACCGCCATCACCGCCCCGCAGGACGGCACCGTCGGCGAGGTCGGCGTCAAGCTCGGCCAGTACGTGGCGGCCGGGACGCAGCTGATGGCCGTCGTGCCGAACGGCACCTGGATCATCGCCAATTTCAAGGAAACCCAGTTGAGCCGCATCCGGCCGGGCCAGGCCGTCACCTTCACCGTCGATGCCCTCGATCACCTGCAGCTGCGCGGCCATGTCGAGCGCTTTTCGCCTGCCGCGGGCTCCGAGTTCAGCGTCATCAAGCCCGACAACGCCACCGGCAACTTCACCAAGGTCGCCCAGCGCGTGCCGGTCCGCATTGCGGTCGATCCGGGGCAGGAGGCGGCAAGCCGCCTGACGCCCGGCCTGTCGGTGGTGGTCAGCACGGTGGTGGACGGAGGCGGGACGGCCGCCGTTCAGACCGCCGCGCAGACGAACGGCTGAAATCCATGGACGCCGGAGCCGGGCACCGGCCATGTGATCTGATCCGCATGCCGGATGCTTTGACCACCCGTCATGTCGGAGACGATCCGGCATTCGGCACGCGCAAGTCTTTGTGCGATAAAGCATTTTCTCACGCCGCCGACGCGGCGTGGCTGGATGCCGGATCAAGTCCGGCATGACGGGGAACGGGAGGATGCGGGCCTATCTTCATGGCATGGATCTAACCGGAAGAGATGACGCGCGAAGCGATCACAGCCCGTGCAGGTAATATGCGATGTCCTGCCAGTGGGAGTTCATGGCCTCTATTCGGTCGAGCTTCCATTTCCGCGGCCAGTTCTTGATGGCTTTTTCACGAGCGATGGCATCGGTGACGAGGTCGTGCTCCTCAAACCAGACGAGCGTCTTGATGCCGTAGCGAGTTGTGAATTCCGGCGTGAGATCGTTTTGGTGCTCGTAGAGCCGACGTGGCAGGTTAGTCGTCACTCCCGTGTAGAGCGTGCCGTTGCGCTGTGAGGCGAGGATGTAGACGTATCCCTTCATGACATCATGATGGGCGCGGTAATATCAAAATTCAATCGTGGGTAGCGTTTGGTGTCACTCACCCTCCGTCATGCCGGCCCCCGAGCCGGCATCCAGCCGCGCAAGTCCTCGCGCGATAAAGCATCTTTTCGTCGCAGGCAGGGCGCTGCCGGACTCCGGATCGAGTCCTGCATGGCGGGTGGGCGGAGGTCTGTGGGCCTCGAAGGAGAGGGCCCAAGGCCCCGTGGCCTACTCCGGCATGCGATAGTCGACGATCTTCTTTTCGCGGACGATGAAGAGCTTGCCGGTCTCGGTCATGCCGGGGCCGAGGAGGGGCATCAGCGTCTCGGCGACGGCGGAAGGGTGCGGCACGGTCTCGGGATCTTCCCCGGGGACGGCCTGCGCCCGCATCGCCGTGCGGGTGGCGCCGGGGTCGACGGAGAGGATGCGCAGCGGCGTGCGCTGCGTCTCGCCGGCCCAGGTGCGCGCCAGCGCCTCGACGGCCGCCTTGGAGGCGGAGTAGGGGCCCCAGAAGGGCTTGCACTTGTGCGCGGCGGACGAGGACAGGATCAGCGCCCGGCCAGCGTCGGATTTCAAAAGCAGCGGCTCGACCGAGCGGATCAGCCGCCAGGTGGCGTTGACGTTGATCGTCATCACCTTCTCGAACACCTTCGCCTCGACATGGCCGATCGGCGAGATCGTGCCGAGCACGCCGGCATTGGCGACGAGGATGTCGAGCTTGCCCCAGCGCTCGTAGATCGAGCCGCCGAGCTTGTCGATCGCCGCCATGTCGGCAAGGTCGAAGGGCACCAGCGTCGCCGTTCCGCCGACCGCGTTGATGGCGTCGTCGAGTTCCTCCAGACCGCCGACGGTGCGCGCGCAGGCGATCACATGCGCGCCGCGCTTGGCGATCTCGAGCGCGGTGAAATAGCCGATGCCGCGCGAGGCGCCGGTGACCAGCGCGATCCTGCCCTTCAGGTCGATGTCCATCATTGTCTTCCCATGCCGTGCGGCCAAAAAAGAAGGCCGCGTCTCCGCAGCCTTCTAGAGCGTTTGCCGGCGAATGGAAACCGTCCGGCGGCCTCAGCCGTTGCTGGCGAGCACCGAGACCTTGCGACCCATCGTCTCGCCATCCTTGTCGAGCAGCCGCGTCGGGTAATCGCCGGTAAAGTAGTGGTCGGTGAATTGCGGCCGGGCGTCGTTGCGGTCCTCGCCGCCGACGGCGCGGTAGAGGCCGTTGATAGACAGGAACTGCAGCGAATCGGCGCCGATGTACTTCGCCATCGCCTCGACGTCGGCATACTGGTTGGCGAGCAGCTTGTCCTTGTCCGGCGTGTCGATGCCGTAGAAGTCCGGATAGAAGATCATCGGGCTGGCGACGCGGATGTGCACTTCCTTGGCGCCGGCGTCGCGAATCATCTGCACGATCTTCAGCGAGGTCGTGCCGCGCACGATCGAATCGTCGACGAGCACGACGCGCTTGCCCTCGATCATCGCCCGGTTGGCCGAATGCTTCAGCTTCACGCCGAAGGCGCGGATCTGCTGGGTCGGCTCGATGAAGGTGCGGCCGACATAGTGGTTGCGGATGATGCCGTATTCGAACGGGATGCCGCTCTCCTGCGCATAACCGAGAGCCGCCGGCGTGCCGCCGTCCGGCACCGGCACGATCACGTCGGCCTCGACCGGATGCTCCTTGGCGAGGTTGATGCCCATGTTCTTGCGGGCGACATAGACGCTGCGGCCGCCGACGACCGAATCGGGCCGGGCGAAATAGACGTATTCGAACAGGCACAGCCGCTCGGGCTGGCCGTTGCCGGCCTTGCGGGCGTCGATCGACATCGAGCCGTCCGGCTGGACCTCGCAGATGATGACCTCGCCGTTCTCCACGTCGCGGACGTATTTGGCGCCGATGATGTCGAGCGCGCAGGTCTCCGAGCAGAAGATCGGCTTGCCGTCGAGCTCGCCCATCACCAGCGGACGGATGCCGGTCGGGTCGCGGGCGGCGATCAGCTTGGTCCGCGTCATCGCCACCATCGAATAGCCGCCCTCCATCTGGCGGATCGCGTCGATGAAGCGGTCGGCGGTCGAGGTGTAGCGCGATCGGGCGATCAGGTGCAGGACCACCTCGGTGTCCGAGGTCGACTGACAGATGGCGCCGCCGGCGATCAGTTGCCGGCGCAGCGTCAGCCCGTTGGTGAAGTTGCCGTTGTGGGCGATCGCGATGCCGCCGACCTCGAGTTCGGCAAACAGCGGCTGGACGTTGCGCAGCGCCACTTCGCCGGTCGTCGAATAGCGCACGTGGCCGATCGAGATGTTGCCCGGCAGCTTCGAAAGCGTCGCCGGATCGGTATAGTGGTCGCCGACCAGCCCCATGCGGCGCTCCGAGTGGAAGCGCAGCCCGTCGAAGGAGACGATGCCGGCGGCTTCCTGCCCACGGTGCTGCAGCGCGTGCAGCCCGAGTGCCGTCAGCGTCGCTGCATCCGGATGCCCGAGTATGCCGAAGACGCCGCATTCCTCATGAAGGGTATCATCGTCCGCCTCATGATCGGAACGGTGGTCGGAAACGGAAAGTTCGGTCATGTGCTGCAAGCCTTTGATCGACGGTACGGGGTTGCGCGATTTTCGTTTCTTCGGTGGCAGGATCGGGCCATCGGACCGGGCCTGCCGGGGCGCGGTCCTCTCACTTGCGCGACCGCGACGCCTATATATGGGAGCCTGAACGACTTTACCACCGAAGTCCGAAGGCTTCAGTGGTAGCGAAAAGCACTCTACCAGATTTCCACTACGGCTGCCCTCGCGAAAATGCGGGGCAGCCCTGCATTGTCATCCGCACGTCATCCGTTGGTGGCCGGTGCCTCTTCCGCCGGCTCCTCGCCGGTGGCGGGCGCCTGGCCGGTGGTTCCGTCCGTGCCGTCTGCCGGGGCGTCGGTGCCCTCGGCAGGCGCTCGGCGGCCGAGCAGGCGGTCGCGGATCTCGGTATCGGCGTTCTCGGGCAGGAGCGCGATCAGCTTGGTGCCGAGGTTGTCGAGCAGCGGCTTCGACTTGGCGCTGCCGACCCAGGACGGCTGCTGCTGCGCCGGCACGAGCCAGTTGAAGAACAGCATGGCGACGACGACGATCAGGATGCCGCGGGCCGCACCGAACAGGAAGCCGAGCGTGCGGTCGAGCGCGCCGATGCGGCTGTCGATGATGAAGTCGGCAATCCGCATGGTGATGAAGGAGATGACGATCAGCGCCAGCAGGAACACGACGCCGGCCGAGCCGATGATCGCCACCGTGTCGCTCGTCGTGTATTCCTTGGCGTAGGGGACCAGCACCGGATAGAGGAAGTAGGCGGCGGCGGCGGCGCCCACCCAGCTGGCGACTGACAGGACCTCGCGCGAGAAACCGCGCACCATCGCAAGCACCGCCGAGAACAGCGCGACGCCGATGACGATGCCGTCGAGAAGAGTGATGGGCATGTTTGTCTTACTCCAGACCAGGAATGTCTTGCGACCCGGACGCGGTTTGTGGCGGCACTCTAGCCGATCGCGTCTGCGGCGTCTCAATTCGGTTCATCGGCAACGAACTGTTTCCACAAAGCTTTGCCAATTTCGCGGCAGCCCGCCAAGCGGCGGCCTGCCCAGTCGTCGTTCCCTCAATCCCCGTCCTCGGCGCGCATCAGCGCGCCCTTGGAGCCGGCGATCCGCGCCACCAGGTCCGGCAGGCTGTCAATCTCCTGCCAGCGCCCGCCGTTGCCCCTGGGCAGTTCGGCCGAGCCCGCAGGCAGGACCGCTTGCGAAAAGCCGAGCTTTTCCGCCTCCTTGAGGCGCTGGGCGGTGTGCGAGACCGGCCGGACGGCGCCCGAGAGGCTGACTTCGCCGAAATAGACGCAATCGGCGGGCAGGGCAAGGCCGGCCAGCGACGAAACGAGCGCGGCTGCGACGGCGAGGTCCGCGGCGGGTTCGGAGATGCGAAAGCCGCCGGCGATGTTGAGATAGACGTCGTGCTGGCCGAGGCGGACGCCGCAATGGGCCTCGAGTACGGCGAGGATCATCGAGAGCCTGGCCGAATCCCAGCCGACGACGGCACGCCTCGGCGTGCCGAGCGAGGTCGGCGCCACCAGCGCCTGCACCTCGACGAGCACCGGCCGGGTGCCCTCCATGCCGGCGAAGACGGCCGCACCCGGCGACTTGGCGTTGCGCTCGCCGAGGAACAGCTCCGACGGATTGGCGACCTCGCGCAGGCCCTTGTCGGACATCTCGAACACGCCGATCTCGTCGGTCGGCCCGAAGCGGTTCTTGACCGTGCGCAGGATGCGGTAGTGATGGCCGCGGTCGCCCTCGAAATAGAGCACCGCGTCGACCATGTGCTCGACGACGCGGGGCCCGGCGATCTGGCCTTCCTTGGTCACGTGGCCGACGAGCACGACGGCGGCACCCGTCTGCTTGGCGAAGCGGATCATCGCCTGCGCGCCGGTGCGCACCTGCGTGACCGTACCGGGCGCGGATTCGACGATGTCGCTCCACAGCGTCTGGATCGAATCGATGATGGCGAGATCCGGCCGCTTGCCGTCGGCAAGCGTGGCCAGGATATCCTCGACATTGGTCTCGGCCGCGAGCAGCACGTCGGTCTCGGCGGCACCCAGGCGCTGGGCGCGCAGCCGGATCTGCGCCACCGCCTCCTCGCCGGAGACGTAGATGACGCGCTGGCCTTTGCGTGAGAGTGCTGCGGCCGCCTGCATCAGCACCGTCGACTTGCCGATCCCCGGATCGCCGCCGACGAGCACGGCCGAGCCGCGCACGAAGCCGCCGCCGGTCACCCGGTCGAGCTCGCCGATGCCGGTCGAAACCCGCGGCGCCTCCTCGATCTCGCCGGAAAGCGTCGTCAGCGCCACCACGCGGCCCTTCTTCGGCGTCTTGCCCGGGCCGCCGCCGATGCCGCCCATCGGATCTTCCTCGACGACGGTGTTCCATTCGCCGCAGGCGTCGCATTTGCCGACCCAGCGCGCATGGACCGTGCCGCAGTTCTGGCAGACGAATTGGGTCCGGGCCTTGGCCATCAGGTCTCGCTTTCGGTGAAATCGTCCGGCGACAGCTGCTGCCGGCCGTGGAGGATGCGGATGATATGGAGATGGGAATCAGTCAGCCGGAAATATACTGCCCGCTCGCGATAGGTAAAGGAACGCAGTCCCGGGCTGATCTCGTCCCGCTTGATCCCGGTCAGGCCGAGATCGGCAAGCTGGAGCAACTTCCCATGGATGTCGAGAACGAACCGATCGGCGGCCGGTGAGTCCCGTTGCGCAATATACCGATGGATGGCACGCAGATCGGCGCGCGCCGTCGTGGTATAGGCGATGCGCCGCCGCTTAATGGTCGGACTCCGCCCTGCGGACGATGTCCTCCAGGAGGCTCTCGGCAGTATCGTATTCGTGGAAGCGACCTGCGCGAATGTCGGCGTCGCCCTCTTCGATCAGCCGCCGCAACTCCGCCAGCTGCAGTTCGTCGCGCTCGAGCAGGCGCAGGCCCGCCCGCACGACCTCGCTGGCATTGTTGTAGCGGCCCGAGCTGATCTGCTCGTCGATGAAATGCTCGAAATGGTCGCCGACCACGATGGATTTCTTTGCGTTCGACATGCCGCCCTCCGAAATTTGCGGCGATCCTACCACGTGGGAAGAACAATTCCTACCGGCTGGCCTCGATGTAGTCCCGGCGGTAGCGCGGGCCGAGGTTGGTCAGAAGCACGTAGTCGATCGTGCCGCCGGCACGCGAGACGACGTCGATCGGCATATGAGGGCCGAACAGCTCGATGAAGTCGCCGGCATGGACGGCGCCGGGCGGCAGGTCGGTCACGTCGAAATGGGTCAGGTCCATGGTGACGCGGCCGATCAGCGGCACGTGGTGGCCGTGCAGATAGCCCTTGGCACCGGTGGTGACGGCCTGCCGCAGCGGCACGCCGGCGCTGGACAGGCTGCGCAGATAGCCGTCCGCATAGCCGATCGCCGCCACCGCGATCCGGCTGTCCCGGGACAGCACGGCGGAGGCGCCGTAGCCGACGCTTTCGCCGATCCGCGCCTCGCGCACCTGCAGGATCCGCGCCTCGGCCTTCACGACGGGCTTCATCGGGTTCGGCTCGCCGTTGACCGCCGCCCCGCCATAGACGGCGATGCCCGGGCGGGTCATGTCGAAGTGGAAGTCCGCGCCGAGGAAGACGCCGGCGGAATTCGCCAGGCTGGCCTCGACCCCCTCGAAGGCGTTGGCGGCGGCGCGAAAGCGGTCGAGCTGCATCCGGTTCATGGGGTGCAGTGGCTCGTCCCCGCAGGCGAGGTGGCTCATGATCAGCACCGGCGAGAAGCTTGCCGGGCGGGCCGGGTCGTGGGCCAGGGCGGTCGCCTCGGCGACCGTGAGCCCGAGGCGGTTCATGCCGGTGTCCACCTGCAGCACGCAGGGGTGATCACCGTGTTCTGCGATCGCCGCCATGAAGACGGCCAGCTGCTCGCTGGACGCGATGACCGGCACCAGGTCGTGGCTGAAGAACAGCCGCTCCGAGCCCGCCCACATGCCCGAGAGGACGTAGATCCGGCCATCGGGAACCACGGGCCGGAGGGCGGCCCCCTCCTGCGGGGTGGCGACGAAGAAGTCCCGCGCGCCGGCCTGGTAGAGGGTGCGCGCGGCCGGCTCGAGCCCGGTTCCGTAGGCGTTCGCCTTGAGCACGGCGGCCGTGCGGGCCTTTCCCGACTTGCGGGCCATCAGTCGCCAGTTGTCGGCGAGCGCTCCGAGGTCGATGGTGACACGTGCCGGTTCCTCGCCGGGAAAATCGTCCGACGAGACCGGAGCGGAGGAGGGAAAACCGTTGTTCGTCATTTTTCTGCAATACAGTCTCCGGCTTCTGGCAGCAACAGGATTGCGTCTCAGTGAATTTCCGTTAGAGCTTGGCGCGGAAGGACAATTCTGGGGTGATTTTGTCAGGTATGCCTCCGCTTTGCGTGTAGGCAATTCTGTAGTTTTGAAGTCGAGAGGTTGAACAGCGAGCATGCCAAGACATATCGCCACCGCCTCGCTGGCGCTGGTTCTCACCGCGGCGTCCTTCGTCCGGCCCCTCGGCGCGCAGGAGACGCCGGACCCGTCGCCGGAGCTGCGCGACGCCTATGCGACACTGCTCGGCCTCGATCTCGACGGCGAGCAGCCCGTCCGCGACGGCCGCACCGACATCTACCGCTCGAACCTGGACAACCCCGCCGCGCCGCGCCTCGTGACCCGGCTGGAGGTGAGCGGCAACGAATGCCGCGTGCGCACCACCTCGGCCCTCCAGTCGCCGGGCGAATGGGCGGTGCTTTCGTTGACGATGATGGATTTGAAGCGCATCCAGAGCGCCGTCGCCTATGGATCGGTCGACGACCTGATCGCCGGCAGGAACCCGTTGCGCCCCGGCGACGCCGCCGCCCGCCAGCTCGTGCTGAAGGGCGACCACCTCCAGTGCACGAGCCGGATTTCCCTCGCCGACGAAGCGGAAACGCCCGTCAGCAGCTGTCACGACCGGCTCGATATCTCGATGATGGACGAGGCCCAGGTGGCGAGGGTCCAGAAGGCCGTCGCGCTGTTGACGGAGAGGTGCGATATCGACGCGCTGCGGCCGTAGCGCCAGGTCCTGATCCGGGTCAGGAGAGCGACGCCTGGGGACGCCGATCGGGCGTGATCCCGAGCATCTGGCGCAGCGGCACCGATGGGCGCAGCAGGTCGGCAAGCGTATAGCCGTCGAGGACGTCGAGAAAGGCGGCCGCCGCGGACGAGAGGGCGCGCTTCAGCACGCAGGCCGGCTGGATCACGCACACGATCTGCGCGCCGGGCTCCAGACAGGGGACGATGGCGAAGTCGGGCTCGCAGGCGCGGACGATGTCGCCGATGCTGATCTCGCTCGCCTCGCGGGCAAGCCGCATCCCGCCCTGTCGCCCGCGCACCGTTTCGATGAAGCCCTTCTGCCCCAGTTCGTGGGTGATCTTCATCAGATGGGCGCGCGAGATGTCATAGGCCTCGGAAATCTCCGATATCGTCGCCAGCCTGTGGGTGTTCAGGCCGAGATACATCATCATCCGCAGGGCGTAGTCTGTGTAGGCCGTCAATCTCATCGGTATGTCCCGTCTGGAAGCGGATGGGTGGACGATAGCGGGGCGGGTATCGAAGGCACGCACCCCAGAGGCCTGCCACGGCCCCGACATGCGGCGTGACGTCGCTCCCTCCGGTTTCCGCCGATCCGGTCGACGCCCTGTCTTGCCGGGCTCGGTTTTAAGATATATGTGTAATCCATCATTTGATTGCGATCAACGTTCGACAACTATTCTTCCCGTTCCATGGCTCCGGCCACGTGTTTGCGGGCTGGCTGGATCATGGAAGTGCCATTCATAGCAACGGCGATCAAGCGCAAGGCTCCGGACCGGTGCAGGGCAGGGGAGCGGCCCGGCGCGGCGGCCTGCGATTTCGGGCTTCCGCGTCCGCTGCGGCGACGGCTCCTCCACGGGACGTGACCGCCATGCCCTGCCTTCCGCACGATCCGTCCATCTATCTCGACGAAAGCACCGTCTCGGAGCTGGTCATCGATTTCTCGATGCGGCTTCGTCGCAATGCGGCGCTGCGCGCGGTCCTGAACAGGCTTGTCGGCAACCGCTGGCTGGAGTTCGAGCAGGGATTCGGTCGGATCTGCGAAAGCATTCTTCTCCAGCAGGAAATGGAGGAGGACCTAATCGATGTTTTCTTCGCGCATTTCGATGCGCTCTCTGCCGATGATCTCGCCGAGGCCGGCGGCGTGTTTCTCGACGCCTGCCTGGCGAGCCTGCCGCTGCATGCGGCGGCGTCGGTCAACGAGCTGTTCGAAAAGGCTGCGGAGGTCGTGTGCGCCGCCCTGGCCGAGAACCGCACCGCTGAGGCCGCCCACCGTGCACGGACGATCCTGACGGCCGGTCACGTCTTTCGATGAAATCCTACCCGACACCGAAAGGAATTCCCATGGCGTCGAAACCCTACAGGACGACGATGATCTTCAACGAGGAGACGCTGCCCGCAGCGCTGCGCCGCACGCACAGTACGAAGAGCGGCGTCTGGGGCGTTCTGCGGGTGATCGCCGGCAGCTTGCGCTACGTGGTCGAGGACGGCAGCGGCGTGCCGGTTCTGCTGGCGTCGGGCGATACCGTCGTCATCCTGCCGCAGCAGCCGCATCATGTCGAAGTCACGGGCAGCATGCAGATGCTGGTGGAATTCTACGATCATCATCCCGTCGTCCGCCCGGGACACGAGCCGGCCGAGGAGGCCGACCGCACGGAGCCATCCGGAACCCGGGCGGCCTATCTGAAGGAACGGCAACTCGACGAGGCCACCGTCGTCAGGGTCGTCGACACGTTCTACGGCCGCATTCGCCGCGACGCGCTCCTTGGCGAGATCTTCGACCGGATGATCGGCGACCACTGGGACCGGCATCTGCAGACGATGTACGATTTCTGGTCGTCGGTGATGCTGATGTCGGGCCGCTACAAGGGAACCCCGATGCAGAAGCACGTGTCGATGACGCAACTGACGGAGGCGCACTTCGTCCGCTGGCTGGAACTCTTCGAACTGACCGTCACGGAACTGTGCGTCGAGACCGATGCCCGCCTTTTCATGGAGAAGGCGCAGATGATCGCCCGCAGCTTTCAATATGGCATCCAGGTCGCAAGGGGCGAACTGCCGCCCCGCATCTCCGCCCGCGCCGTCTGATCGCACCGGCCGCACGGTTGCGCCGGCTCCACGAAACGGAGCCGGCAGGGCGATCCCGCCGTGCGAGCCTCGGACCTCCGCACGACATCTCTTTGAAGGATCAGGGTCGATCGGCCGGCGGTCGTGGTCGTCCGTCCGGATGGTCGCGGTCATCGTAGAGGACGCGTTCGGCCGCGCCGTCAAGGTCCTCGTACTGGCCGTCGGAGAGGTTCCAGATGAATGCGGCGAGTGCCGCGGCGCTGAGCAGCACCGCGAGCGGCACGAGGAACATCGCGTCAGCCATGCGGCGTGCCCCTCCCGGTTCTTCCGCGGCCCAACCGCAGCGCATTGGCAACGACGATCAGCGAGGAGGACGACATCGCGACGGAGGCCAGAAGCGGGGTCAGCAAGCCGAAGATCGCGATCGGCACGGCGAGCAGGTTGTAGGCGATCGACAGCAGGAAGTTCTGGCGGACGAGCGCGGCACTCGTGCGCGCGATCCGGTGGGCGTCGGCGATCGCCATCAGGCTCTCGTGCAGGAAGATCAGGTCGGCGGCTGTGCGGCCGATATCGGAGGCGGAGGCCGGTGCGAAGGACACGTGCGCGGCTGCGAGCGCCGCCGCGTCGTTCAGCCCGTCGCCGACCATCAGCACCCGCCGGCCTTCGCGCCTCAGCGTTTCGAGCCGCTGCACCTTGCCGGCCGGCGTGGCTTCGGCGGTTGAGGGGATGCCCAGCCTTCCGGCGACCTCGGCGACCGCGTCCTGCCGGTCGCCCGACAATATCTCCACCCGCAGCCCGCGCGCCTTGAGTTCGGCAATGCAGGCTTCGGCGCCGCCGCGCAGGCGGTCCTCGAAACGGAATGTGCGGACAAGGCGGCCGTCGCGGCCGAGGACGACGCTGACGCCATCCGGCACGGCATCGACCGGCGCTGCCCAGTCCGGACGGCCGAGCCGGTAGACCGCCCCTTCGACCTGCGCCTCGACGCCATGGCCGGCCACTTCGCGGATCTGCCCGACGGGGACTGCGGCCGCATCGGGGCAGGCGGCCGCGATGGCGCGCGAATAGGGGTGGGTGGAGTGGCGGGCGATCCCGGCCGCAAGCGCCAGCAGTTTCGCGCAGGTCTCGCCGCTCTCGTCTTTCTGGGCCACCAGCTCCGGTTCCCCGCGCGTCAGCGTACCGGTCTTGTCGAACACGACGGTATCGATCTCCGCGAGGCGTTCGAAGGCGCTGCCGTCCTTGATCAGGATGCCGCCGCGGAACAGCCGGCCGGCGGCGACGACCTGGACCATCGGCACCGCGAGGCCGAGCGCGCAGGGGCAGGTGACGATCAGAACGGCGATCGCCGTGGTCGCCGCATGGTGCAGCCCGGTCCCTGCGGCCAGCCAGCCGAGAAAGGTCAGGAACGCGGCGACGTGGACGACCGGCGCATAGAGCGCGGATGCGCGGTCGGCGATCCGCCTGTAGCCGCTGCGGCCGGACTCCGCCGTCTCCATCAGGCGGGTCATCTCGGCCAGGAAGGATTCGTTCGATCCGCGCAGCGCAACGATCTCGAGCGGGGCGGAGAGGTTGAGCACGCCGGCCTGGAGTTCCTGTCCGACATCGGCCGCAACGGGAATGCTCTCGCCGCTGGTCAGCGAGCAGTCGATCTCCGACCGCCCCGCCACGATCCGCGCATCGACCGGGACGCGCTGGCCGGCGGCAAGCGCCAGCCGCATGCCGGGCCGCACCTCGGCGAGCGGAACATAGCGGTGCCACCCGTCCGGCTCGATGAGATAGGCGCCCCTTGCCGCCAGCCGGGCGATACCCGCCACCGCGCTGCGTGCCCGTGCCCGCATCATGTGATCGAGCGTGCGCCCGATCAGCAGGAAGAACAGCAGCGACACGGCGGCATCGAAATAGGCATGCGCGCCGTACATCGCGGTCTCGTAGACGCTGAGGACGAAGGTGAGCGTCACGCCGATGGAGATCGGCACGTCCATGTTGGTGCGCCCGTGCTTCAGGGCCGACCAGGCGGAGCGATAGAACACCTGGCCGGAATAGAGGACGGTCGGCAGGGCGATCAGGCCGGATATCAGATGGAAGAGCTGCCGGGTCCAGGGATCGGCGCCGGACCAGACCGCGAAGGACAGAAGCATGATGTTGCTGGAGGCGAAGGCTGCGACCGCAAGCGCGCGCAGCATGGCCCGCAGCTCTCCGTCGTGCGCCTTGTCGGGGATCTCCGCGACGTGCGCGGGAAAGCCGATCTTCTCCAGGGTCTCGGTGAGGGCAGGGGGCTTGCCGTGCCGGCTCCACTCCACGACGACCCGCTTCGTCGACAGGTTGGCCCGCGCCTTCGTGACGCCCGGCAGATTTGCGAGCGACGTCTCGACCTTGCGCATGCATCCGCCGCAATGCATCGAGGGGACGACGAGCTCGGTCCTGAAGCTCGATGCCGATTGCCTGCTGAGCAGTAGGAGTTCGCCGCCGTCCTGCGCTTCGGGGGCGCGATCCGCGCCGGTGGGCGAAAAAAGAGATGCCGTTGCCATGTCCGCCTCCTTGCGCCGCCGTCAGGCCGCGGGCCTGAGCGCGCGATAGCAGTGCCAGGTGCCGTGGCCGAGGATCGGGAAGATGACGATCAGGCCGACGAAGCCGGTCGCGATGCTCAGCACGAACAGGCCCATGACGATGCCGGCCCAGACCAGCATCACATCGAGGTTGTGCCAGACCAGCGCCATGCTGGTGCCCATCGCCGTCAGCGCGTCCGAGCGCTCGCGCAGAAGCATCGGCAGCGAAATGGCGCCGATCGCGAAGGAGAAGGCGGCGAACAGCCCGCCGACAGCACTTCCCACCACGAGCATCGCCCAGCCGACGGGGGTGGTGAAGAGCATGGATGCGATATGGTCGAGCCCCGGAAACGGCAGCAGTCCGAAGAACAGCGCGTAGACGATCACCGCGGCCCGCAGCCACACCATCATCAGCAGGCAAAGAAGCGCGCCGGTGAAGACGACCTGATAGCCGGAGGCGGGGCGCACGAAGATCATGTCGGCGAAGGTGACAGGCAACCCGGCCGAAAGGCGGCGGCTCTTCTCGTAGAGCCCCATGGCGAAGATCGGACCGACGACCATGAAGCCGGCGAGCACCGGCAGCAGGATGTAGTCGGCGCCGTAGGCGAACAGGACCCAGACGCAGCCGGCCAAGACGAGGCAGACCAGAAGGCCGTAGGCGAGGCCCTGGTGCAGCCCGATCGCGAAGTCGCGGGCGCCCGCGCGCAGCCAGCCGAAAGCGGCGGTCGCCGGCAGGTTCCGCCGCCAGATCTTCTCCCGCGGCTCGGCGGGCACGACATCGGGAAGGGCTTCGTTCATGGCCGTCACTCGCTGGCGGGTTTCGATGGGGTGGATGGGCGGCAGCCGGATTGCGCCGCGGCGTAGGAGGCCTGTTCCCCGGCCTCGCCGAGCCGCCGGTGGGCGATGCACTCCGGTTGCGACGTCTCCGCGATATAGACGAGGTGGACATTGGCCCCGACGACCAAAGCCACGCCGAGGACGATGGCCAACAGCAGGCCGGCGCGACCGGCAAGCCGGTTCCGCCGGATAGTCATGGCCGGGCCTTCCGCAGATCGTCGAGGTAGGCGGCGAGGATCTTGATGTTCAGGCTCCCGAGCCGGCCTTCCCAGGTGGGCATGTGCCCCTGGCGCCCGGCCCAGACGGAGCTGTAGACCGTCTGCAGGCCGCCGCCGTAGAGCCATTTGTCGTCCGCAAGGTCCGGTGCGCCGACATCCGCATTACCGCGCGCGTCGTCGCCGTGGCAGGCGGCGCAGTTCGCCGCGAAGACCTCGGCGCCTTCCGGATGGTCGGCCGCGGCGCCATCCGCTCCGCTCCTGCCGAGATCGCGGACATAGGCGGCGACGGCCTCGATCTCCGCACGCTGCAGGATGCCGTCGCGGCCGAAGGCGGGCATCTGCGCGCTCCGCGATTCCGGATGGGCGGAGTTGATGCCGACGCGGATGGTTTCCTCGATCGCCTCCGGCGTGTCGCCCCAGTTCAGCGCCCCGGTCGAGAGACCCGGAAAGCCCGCATTGCCGCTCGCGTCGACGCCGTGGCAGACGGCGCAATTCTGGCCGAAGAGCGCATGGCCGGCTTCGCGCACGTTGCCCATCACCGTCTCGTCCGCGGCGATCGTGGCGAAGTCCGCCTGCGCAACGACGTTGCGCCAGTGCGCCTGGTCTTGCGCAGCGCGCGCGAGGTCGCGGCGGACGACGTTGCGCTCGTCATAGCCCAGAATACCCTTGGTGTAGGTCGTCCCGAGGGGGAGGGCCGGCATGAACACCCAGTAGACGAGGCCGAAGAGCGTCGTCGTGATCAGGAAGAAATAGACGATGCGCGGAACCGGCGTGTTGAGTTCCTTGATGCCGTTCCATTCGTGCCCGGTCGTCCGGTGTCCGGTCAGCGGATCGCGTTCCTCTATTGCCACGGCCGGTCCTCCTTCTTGAGGATCGAGGCGGAGGCGTCGTCGAATTCCTTCTGCTTGGACGGCCAGAACGCGTAGCAGAGCACGACGATCGACAGGACCACCAGGTAGATGAGGCCGAAGGTCTTGGCGAACCAGACCAGTGTGTCATGGGCGACGATCGTCATCATTGCGTTTCCACCGCTGCGGTGTCCTGGCTTGCGGCATCCGTGAGCTTGCCGAGGATCTGGAGATAGGCGACGAGGGCGTCCATCTCGGTGACGCGCTGCGGGTCACCGTCGAAGAGGCGCACGGTCGTGGCCTCGCCGTAGCGGGAGGTCACACCGGCAGCCGCCGCGCTGTCGGGGTTCGCCTGGCCGTAGACGTCGGCTCCGGCATTGGCGATCATGTCATCGGTATAGGGCACGCCGACCGCCCGTTGTGCGGCGAGCTGCCCGGAAAGGTCGTCCGTCCGGAGCGCATTGTCCATCAGCCAGCCATAGGCCGGCATGATCGACACCGGCACGACGTCGCGCGGGTTGATCAGGTGGCGCACATGCCATTCGTCGGAATACTTGCCGCCGAGGCGGGCGATGTCCGGGCCGGTGCGCTTGGAGCCCCAGAGCATCGGATGGTCGTATTTCGATTCGACCGCGAGGCTGTAGGGGCCGTAGCGGTCGACCTCGTCGCGCAGCGTGCGGATCATCTGCGAATGACAGGCATAGCAGCCCTCGCGCATGTAGATGTTGCGGCCGGCGAGCTCGAGCGGCGTGTAGACGCGCATGTCGGGTGCGGCTTCCACCGTCTGGTCGATGGTGAAGAGCGGCGCGATCTCGACGATGCCGCCGATGCTGGCCGCAGCGATGATCGCGAGCGTCAGGCCGATGGCGCGCCGTTCGAGCTTGTAGTGGAGCTTGAACATGAACTACTCCCCGGCCTGCAGCGCTGCGGCTGACGGCCTGCCGTAAGCCGGACCCGATCCCGCGCGCTCGGTTTCCGCTTCCCCTGGCGCGAGCCGGATCGTGAGAAAGAGATTGAGGCAGCCGGCAAGCGCGCCGAGCAGGAAGAGAAGACCGCCGATCGCCCGGGCGATGTAGTAGGGCTTCATGGCCACCAGCGAGTCGATGAAGGTATAGGCGAGGTTGCCGTTCTCCGTGTAGGTCCGCCACATCAGCCCCTGGATGATCCCGGAGTTCCACATCGCGAAGACGTAGACGGCGGTGCCGGCGAGCGCGAGCCAGAAGTGGAGTTCCACCAGCGCCGGCGAATACATGCGCTCGCGCTTCCACAGCCAGGGGATCGAGGCGTAGAGCGCGCCGAAGGTGATCATCGCCACCCAGCCGAGCGCGCCGGCATGCACGTGGCCGACGGTCCAGTCGGTATAGTGCGACAGCGAGTTGACCGAGCGGATCGCCATGAACGAGCCTTCGAAGGTGGTCAGGCCGTAGAACACCGCAGCCACCATCATGAAGCGCAGGGTCGCGTCGTCGCGAACCTTGTGCCAGGCGCCGTTCAGCGTCAGCAGCGCGTTGGCCGCCGATCCCCAGGACGGCACCAAAAGCACCAGCGAGAAGGTCATGCCCAGCGTCTGCACCCATTGCGGCAGCGCCGTATAGTGCAGGTGGTGCGAGCCCACCCACATGTACATGAAGGTGATGCCCCAGAAGCTGATGATCGACATCCGGTAGGAGAAGATCGGCCGGCCCGCGCGCACGGGGAGATAGTAGTACATCATGCCGAGGAAGCCGGAGGTCAGGAAGAAGGCCACCGCGTTGTGCCCGTACCACCACTCGGTCAGCGCGTCCTGCACGCCGGCGAACAGCGAATGGCTCTTGGCGCCGAAGAGGGAGACGGGGACGGCGAGGTTGTTGACGATGTGCAGCATCGCGACGACGACGATGAAGGCCATGTAGTACCAGTTCGCCACATAGATGTGCGGCTCCTGGCGGCGCGACAGCGTGCGCAGGTACAGGATGAAGTAGACGACCCAGACGACGACCAGCCACAGGTCGGCATACCATTCCGGCTCGGCATATTCCTTCGACTGGGTGATGCCGAGCATGTAGCCGCTGACCGCCAGCAGACAGAACAGGTTGTAGCCGATCAGCACGAACCACGGGCTGAGCTGGTCGGGCAGGCGCGCCCGGCAGGTGCGCTGCATGACATAGAAGGAGGTGGCGATCAGGCCGTTGCCGCCGAAGCCGAAGATGACGCCGGTGGTATGCACCGGGCGGAGGCGGCCGAAGCTCGACCAGGCGCCGGAAAAGGTCAGGTTGGGTTCGACCAGGAGCCACGCGACCCAGTCGCCGACGAACATCGCGAACGCGCCCCAGGCGAAGGTCAGCACGACGCCGACCTTGCTCGGGTCGTCGTAGTAGCTGTCGAGCCTGTCGCGGGACGGTTCCGGATCGAAGAGATGGCGCATCACCGGCACGGCGACGGCCATCGAGAACAGCATGATGAGGAAGCCGTGGGCGGAGATTGGATCGCCCCGACCGGCGATCGCGATGACAAGCCCGATCACCGTCATGGCGAGCAGGATGATCAGGCCCCCCTCGCGCTCGCCCTTTGTCAGTTTCGACAGCATCGCCCCACTTTCCGATCTGATCGGGCGCCGTGCGCGCCCCCGCCGACACTGGCCGCCGCCCCGATCCGTCGCCAGTCATACGACGGTATAGGTTGCCAGCCATTCCGCTATAACATCGATTCTATATATATCTTTAAAACCCCTGCGTGCGATCGTCAAAGCGGCAATGCGCCACACCCGGGAGGTGTCGAACGGCGCCCAAGGAGCCGAAGAGCGACGGCGCGCAGCGATCCCGGGGCAGGGCACCGGACCGTGCCCCACCGCCCTGTCTGCGCCTAGGCGGCGCTGAGCTTCTTCAGCGTCTCGTCGGTGGTCCAGAGACCGTTTGCGATGAAGCGGAAATTGATCAGCGCCGCCAGGTAACCGTCGCCCTCGGGGAATTTTGCCGCCGCGATCGCGTCTCGCACCACGGCGACTTCGAAGCCCTGTTCCAGAAGATGCCGCAGATGGGATTCGACGCACAGGTTGGCGGCCATTCCGGTGAGGATGATATGGTTCACGCCCTGCTTTCCGAGCTGCAGCACGAGGTCGTTCGCCTGCGGCCCGTAGAGCTTGTGCGGGGAGCACACGATCGTCTTCCCGTCCTCGATGTATTCCTTGAACTCGGGCATCCATTCGGCGCCCGACCCCGCGAAGCCGTCGAGCGTCAGCGGGCCCTTCCGATCGAACATGCCCAGCCGATGCTGCAGGATCTCGAGCGGGCCCTCGACCTTCCAGTGGTGGTCGTGCGGATAGTAGTAATGGGGCGATATCACCACTGGAATCCCGGCCGACTTGGCGGCCTTGAACAGGCGCACGAGGTTGGGAACGGTGTTCAGCTCGGTGACGCTTTCGCCGACGACGGGCCAGGCGGGGCTCGCCGGGCTCATGAAATCGACCTGCGGGTCGATGACCACCAGCGCCGTCCGCGCGAGATTGAGCTGCATGTTCGTCGGGGGAAGGGCCGGATTTGCCGGATCGGCGTAGGCATCGAGGCCGGCGGCCTCGGCGCTGCTCGTGCTCGCGCCCGCCAGCGCGCCCAGCGCGCCGGCACCGGCGAGTGTGGCCAGAAATGTTCGTCTGCCGGAATCGCAGTCACTGCACATGGATATACTCCTATTCTTACGTGTTGACTTTGAAAAAAGGCCTGAAATGCCGCCAAGCATGCTCGTTAGGCGACTTCTGGGAAAGATATATCGAGGTATACATGGATCCCCGGTGGGTTCGCCGAGGTCAATATTTCGGAGCGGAGGATTGTCTCCATGGCTGGAGACAATCCCGAGCGATGGTTTCGTGCCGGCATTCAATCTGCCGGGCCGATACCTCTGCCCATTCAGTACAGTTCCTTGTGCAGTCGCTCGTTCAGCACCAGTTCGTGCACGAAGTGCTCGGCCCGGTCCTCGGGCAGCCCGCCGGCGCGGGCGGCGATGTTGCGGATGACGTCGTCGATCGATCGGTCGAGGTTCGCCTTGTTGCCGCAGACGTAGACATGGGCACCCTGGTCGAGCAGCTGCCAGATGTGGTCGGCGTTTTCCATCAGGGCATGCTGGACATAGTAGGGCTCGGCACCGTCACGCGAGAATGCGGTGATCAGGCTGCCGACGACGTCCGAACGCTCCCAGTTCCGTATCCTGTCCTCGTAGAGGAAGTCGGACGAGCTGCGGCGGTCGCCGAAGACGAGGCATGTGTGCGCCGAGCGCGCGCTGCGTCCGGCCTGTTCGAGCATCCCCATGAAGGGGCCGATGCCGGTACCGGTGCCGACCAGGATGAGCGGATGGTCCGAGGCGGACGAGAGATGGAACCTCGGATTGGCCCGGACGAAGATCGGCACCGTGCCGGTCGTCCTGTCCAGGTATCCCGTCGCCGCGCCCGCACGCCTGCGGCCCTGAAGCTCGTAGCTCACGTTGCGGATGCACAGGTCGATATAGTCCGGATTGCCGTGCGAGGCGATCGAGTAGGCGCGCGGCTGGATTGCCGGCAGGTGGGAGGCCACCTCGGCGGCGGCCACTGCCCCGGGCGTTGCGAAATCCTGCAGGATATCAAGGAGATCACGGCCATAGAGGTAGTCCTCCAGCGCGATCTTGTTGGCGATCTTCAGGAGCTCCTTGAGGGCGTTGTTCTCCGTAAGCCGCGCCAGTTGCCGCAGGAACGACTTGCCGATGCTCCTCAGTTCCTTCGCTGAAAACAGCTCGAAGGCGCCGGGCTCGCCAAACCATTCCGCCAGTTGCGACAGCAGCTCGGGATCGTTCTCGGGCACGAGATAGAGATTGTCTCCGGCCCGATAGTTGATGCCGCTGCCTTCGATGCCGAAGCGATAGTGCCAGGCGAAGGGGGCGGTGCCGTTGAGCGTCTGCCTTTCGATGATAGGCGCGTCGAAGGTGTTGTTTTCTCCGTATGATTTCACCTGCAGCGCAAGCGACAGGGCCGCGGCCTCGTCGCCCTTCAGCGCCGACAGCAACGCGGACCGCCAGATCTCGAAGAAGCCGTCGAAATCCGTGTCCGCATCGACGCGGTTGGCAAAGGGGACGGCGCCGGCGTCGCGCAGCGCCGCGTCCAGGCCTTTCGTGAAGCCGCAGAAATGGGGGTAGGCGACGTCGCCGATGCCGAAGATGGCATAGCGGAGGCGCTGGGGCTGGGGCAGGTCCTTCAGCCGTTCCAGGAAGCCCTCCGCATTTGCGGGGGGCTCGCCGTCGCCGAAGGAGCTGGAAATGATCACCAGCCGATGCCGATGGTCGAAGGCCGCCAGGTCGAACTCCCCCAGCGGCGTGATCGAAGGCTCAAAGGGGGCGAATGCCGGGTCGAGACCGAGCCGTTCGGCCAGTCTCCGCGCGTTGCCGGTCTCCGATCCGAAGGCGATCGCGAGCCGATTTCCGTCTGATGTCATGATCGAACGCCACTTCAGTTGCCGTAGTATTGATCGTAGTATTCCTTGGACGACTCCAGTTGTTCGAAGTCGGCCATGAGATCGTTGATCACACGCCGGATACTGATGTACTCGACGATCTTGCCGTCGCGATCGCGCACCGGCTGGATGGTCGTGTCGACGACATAGAGGGCGCCGCCCTTGCCGACGTTCGGAAAGGCGCCGCTCCAGGTCTTTCCTTCCTTGATGGTCTGCCACAGGTCCTTGTAGACGCTCTTCGGAACGTCCGGGTGGCGAACGATGTTGTGCGGCTTGCCGATGAGCTCTTCCCGGCTGTAGCCGGTCAGCTCGCAAAAGAGGTCGTTGACGTAGGTGATGTTGCCCTGCAGGTCCGTGGTCGAGATCACCATGACCTTGTCGAGCGCTTCGAGAACTTTCGCGTTGAGTCCGTCTTCCATTGTTCTGCACCTTTCCGAACGGCTGGTTGGTCGCGTGTCCTCCTCCTCGCTGGTGGTTATAGGGGTGGGGTTTAAACATGTAAATCAAATGTATGTTTATTGCGACCGGATGACGCGGCCGGCCGGTCCGGACCCGTCTTCGGCCGACCTTTGGGAGGCCTGACGCAAGGCGCAGCCGGCCCTTCCCGCGGGCAGGGGGAAGGCCGGAGAGATTTGTCGTGGAGAGGTGAGACAGAGCGGGGCGGGCCGTCATGCGGCCCCGCCGGGACCGGGCCGGAAGCCGGGATGATCGGGTTTCCCGCGGCCGATCCTCGCGACCCGCGAGGGCAGTTTGATGCAGGTCCGGGGCGCAACGCTGCGGCCGCCGTCAAGCGGCAGCGGCCACCGTCGTGGATCCGCGGCGCAATCCGGCGGCGCAGCGGCCGGAGCTTTCGCCGGTCAGTGTTCTTCGTATTGCGAGAACGACGGGTCGGCGAGGTCGGCGAAGCGGGTGAACTCGGACTGGAAGGCGAGCTTCACCGTCCCGGTCGGGCCGTGACGCTGCTTGGCGATGATCACGTCGGCCGTGCCCTTCACCTTCTCGAACTGCATCTTCCATTCTTCGTATTTCGGGTCGAACTCGTCGCGCGGCTCGAGGTTCTTGACGTAGTATTCCTCGCGGAACACGAACAGCACCACGTCGGCGTCCTGCTCGATCGAGCCCGATTCGCGCAGGTCCGACAGCTGCGGCCGCTTGTCCTCGCGGCTTTCCACCTGGCGGGAAAGCTGGGAGAGCGCGATGATCGGCACGTTCAGCTCCTTGCCGAGCGCCTTCAGGCCGGTGGTGATCTGGGTGATTTCCTGCACGCGGTTGTCGCTGGATTTGCCCGAGCCGGTCATCAGCTGGATATAGTCCACCACCAGGCAGTCGAGCCCGCGCTGCCGCTTCAGGCGCCGGGCGCGGGCGGAGAGCTGGGCGATCGAGATGCCGCCGGTCTGGTCGATGAACAGCGGCACCTTCTGCATCATCTGCGAGCAGGCGACGAGCTTTTCGAAGTCGGCCTCCGAAATGTCGCCGCGGCGGATCTTCGACGAGGAGACTTCCGTCTGCTCGGAGATGATGCGGGTGGCGAGCTGCTCGGACGACATTTCCAGCGAGTAGAAGCCGACGACGCCGCCGTTTTTAGCCTTGAACGAGCCGTCGGCCTGCACCTCCGGCTCGTAGGCGGCGGCGATGTTGTAGGCGATGTTGGTGGCGAGCGAGGTCTTGCCCATGCCGGGACGGCCGGCGAGCACGATCAGGTCCGAGCGCTGCAGGCCGCCCATGCGGGCGTCGAGCGAGTGGATGCCGGTGGAGATGCCCGACAGCGAGCCGTCGCGCTCGAAGGCCGCGCCTGCCATGTCGATCGCCAGCGCCACGGCATCGTTGAACGACTGGAAGCCGCCGTCGTAGCGGCCGGTCTCGGCGAGTTCGAACAGCCGGCGCTCCGCATCCTCGATCTGGCTCTGCGGGGGCATGTCCAGCGGCGCGTCATAGGCGATATTGACCATGTCCTCGCCGATGGTGATCAGCGAGCGCCGCAGCGCCAGGTCGTAGATGGCGCGGCCGTAGTCCTCGGCATTGATGATGGTGACGGCCTCGGCGGCGAGGCGGGCGAGGTACTGCGGGATCGTCAGGTCGCCGACGCGGCCGTCGGCCGGCAGATGCGTCTTCAGCGTGATCGTGGTGGCGATCTTGCCCATGCGGATCGTGTCGCCGGCGAGCTCGAAGATCTTGCGGTGGAGCGGTTCCTGGAAATGGATCGGCTTGAGGAAATCGGAGACGCGATAGTAGGCGTCGTTGTTGACCAGGATCGCGCCCAGAAGCGCCTGCTCGGCCTCGATGTTGCTCGGTGCCTCGCGGTGGTGTGCCCCAAGATCGTCCCGGCCCGGATTGGCAAGCTTTCGCACAGCGTCGTTCATCTGGCCCGAATCTCCCGAATCCATTTCTGCATTGAAGAGTCCTGCTTTCACTCCGCGCCGCGCCAGGGTCAAGCGTCGACTGCGTCCCGCTGCCCATCGAAATCGGCCGGGTCGCGATTGGACACGCTCTTCGACCTATCCACAGCCACGCCCGTGCGCAAAGCCCACAGCGGCGAAAAATCGGCGGCTGCAGGCGCGGATTCGCCCCGGCGGCCTTGACGCCCATCGGCAGAGAATCGGTCATGTGGGGAAGGGGAACCGGGCGGCGGCGGAGGGCGGGACATGCCGGCTCCCGGCCAAGGGAAGGCGGCCATCGCCCGGTCGGGCGATGGGTCTGCGATCGGGCGCGACGGTTTCCGCGCCGCCGGTGCGCCTTTCAGATCGTGGCCTCCTGCGGGAACTTCCGGGCGCCGCCGGCCCGCGCCTTGCCGTCGCCCTCGCGGGCCTTCAGACAGCCTTCGCCCTGCTCGATGTAGTCGCGCGTGACCGGCACCGCGGTCTGGTCATGGGCGAGTTGCAACTGGAACACCACGAGGTTCTGCCAGCGGAAGGCGCTTTCGGATGCGGCCAGGTAGAATTCCCAGATCCGGCAGAAACATTCGTCGTAGAGCGCCTTCGCCTCGTCGCGGCGCGCCATGAAGCGCTGGCGCCAGTGCCGCAGCGTCTCGGCATAATGCAGCCGCAGGATCTCGATGTCGGTGATCGCCAGCCCCGATTTCTCGACCGCCCGCATCACCTCCGACAGTGCCGGGATGTAGCCGCCGGGGAAGATGTACTTCTCGATGAACGGGTTGTTGGTCGTGGGCGCATCCGTCCTGCCGATCGTGTGCAGCAGCATGACCCCGTCCCGCCGCAGCAGCGAGGCGGCCTTGCGGAAGAACCGCAGGTAGTTCGGCCGCCCGACATGTTCGAACATACCCACCGAGACGATGCGGTCGTAAGTGTCGGGCGCGTTTCGATAGTCCTCGAGCAGGAAGCGCACCTCGTTGTCGAGGCCGGCTTCCCTGGCGCGCTCGCGCGAGACCGCGAACTGTTCGTTCGAGAGCGTCACCCCGGTGACGCGCGCGCCGAGATTGCGGGCGAGATAGAGCGCCATGCCGCCCCAGCCGCTGCCGATGTCGAGCACGGAAAGGCCGGGCCGCCCCATCGTCAGCTTCGCGGCGATGTGCCTCTTCTTGGCGAGCTGCGCATCGTCCAGGCTCTGATCCGGTGTTTCGAAATAGGCGCAGGAATACTGCTTGTCCTCGTCGAGAAAGAGATCGTAGAGCGCGCCGGTGAGGTCGTAGTGATGCTGCACGTTGTCGCGCGAGCGGCGGACACTGTTCTTCTCCCGCAGCCAGCGCAGGGGATAGCGCATCCGCTCCAGGAAGCGGTTCCAGCGGCTGTCGTAGTACTTGAAATCGGGATTGCCGGTGAAGACGGTCTCCAGCAGGTCGTACATGTCGCCTTCGACGAGATCGATATCGCCGGTACCGTAGTAGTGGCCGAGGTAGAAGCCGGGATCGAAGACCAGACCCCACTGGGCCCGCTTGCTGTTCAGTCGCACATGGACCGGCTTGCCCGTGCGATCGCCGGCTTCCATGGTTGTGCCGTCGGGAAATGTCAGTTTCAGGTTGCCGCGTCGTACCAGGCGCGAAATCGTCGAAGAAAGTATGATTTTCATCAGCGGACTCCATCGCAGGCTGCGGCGGAGCGGGTCTGGTCGGAAACCGGCCTGGGAGCGGCCCGACCGCCTTTCCAGTCTGATCACACTAACAGATAACAAAAAAACCCGGATTTCAACCCGGGTTTTTGCACGTATCGCGGGAGCTGGGAGCGGCGGCGGGCCGCCGCTCGTGGCCGCCTCAGGCCTCTTCGGACTCTTCGCGGTCCGCTTCCGGATCGAAGAAGTCTTCCGGCTTCAGCGCGTCTTCGTCGACGCCGTAGATGGCGTCCGCCGAGGTCAGGGTCTCGCCCTTGGCCTGGCGCTCGGCTTCGTCGGCCGAACGGGCGACGTTGATCTGGACCGAGATCTCGACTTCGGCATGCAGGTGCAGGACGACCTTGTGCAGGCCGATCGCCTTGATCGGCGTGTTCAGCTCGACCTGGTTGCGGCCGACGTTGAAGCCTTCGCTCGCCAGCGCCTCGATGATGTCGCGGGCAGCGACCGAGCCGTAGAGCTGGCCGGTTTCGCCGGCGGAGCGGACGATGACGAAGGACTTGCCGTCGAGCTTGTCGGCGACCTTCTGGGCTTCCGACTTGCGCTCGAGGTTGCGGGCTTCCAGCGTGGCGCGCTCGGCTTCGAAGCGCTTCTTGTTGGCTTCGTTGGCGCGCAGCGCCTTGCCGAGCGGCAGGAGGTAGTTGCGGGCGAAGCCGTCACGGACCTTCACCGTCTCGCCCATCTGGCCGAGCTTGGAAATACGTTCGAGGAGGATCACTTCCATTTTGGTACCTTTCTTTGCATTCAGATGTTGTTGGATTTCGTTTCAGTCTTCGGGCCTGCCGGCGTCAGCGCGATGGTGCGCCGCGTGTCGGTCAGGCCGAGGATGAGGATGAGCAGCACCGGCAACGCGAGCAGGATGACCGAGGCGTAGGCGAGCCAGAGGGCTGCCAGCCGCCAGGGCTTGCCGCGCGTGCGGTAGTGCAGGATGGCGAAGCCGGATAGCACGAAGCCGGCGCCGAACGTGCCGCAGACCAGCGCGCCGATGATGGCCGGCAGTCCACCGAGGAAGCACAGGATCAGCCCGCCGAGGAAGACGAAAACGGCGTTGCGGTGCATGCGCACCGCCATCGGCATGTCCTCGCGCGGCCGCAGCCCCTTGCCCGACAGGCGCACGATGGCGGACGCGATGTAGAAGGCGGCAAACAGGAGAAGCACCCACAGCGCACCCTGCACGAGCGGCAGACCGAGGCCGAACATCGCCTTCATCTGGGCGACAGTCGCGGCATCGGGATTGTAGAGCGGCTCCTGCTCCTGCAGCACCGCGATCATCACCTCGACCATCTGGCTTGCGAGCGCGCTGCTGTAGCCGACGATCCAGCCGACCGCGATCAGTCCGAGCGTCACCATGATCGCCAGATGCGTCAGGATGTTCGACATCGGATACCAGGCCAGCGCGTCCTTCGGGCCGCCGATCTCGGAAGCCGGGCGGGCGAGGTTGGCGAGGTTGCTGAGCCAGCCGGCCGGGATCAGCGTGATGATGACGATCATGAGCGCGAAATGCGACGACGCCAGTGCCGCGGCGACGCAGCCGCCGGCGATCACCGCGATCAGCGCGCTGGCATTGCCCCAGCCGAGCCCGGCAATGAGGATCGGCAGCGCCGAGGCGGCGAAGAGGACAATCGACAGGACAGACTGGACGTTCGCGCTCAGCGAAAGCAGAGCGGCGGTCACACCGGCAACGAGCCCGGTCGCAATCGAGGTCCAGTCCAGGTTCTTCACAGCGCTGTCCTGTCGTTTTCGACAGTTAGAGGAGTGTCCCGCCAGATGGCTTCAGGAACGGCTCCCCAACATGGGATTTTGGCCGGCAGCCGGTTGGCTTTCCTGCCGATGGTGTTCCGATCCGCGCCCAACGCGGAAGGGAGAGGGAAGGCGGCGTCCGCCTTCCCGAAAGCATGTCGGCAGGCCGGCCGGAGCCGGCGTGCCGCGTCGGCCTCAATCAGGCGACGACGTAGGGCAGGAGGCCGAGGAAGCGGGCGCGCTTGATCGCCTTGGCGAGTTCGCGCTGCTTCTTCTGGGAAACGGCCGTGATGCGGGACGGAACGATCTTGCCGCGCTCGGAAATGTAGCGCGAGAGCAGGCGCACGTCCTTGTAGTCGATCTTCGGTGCGTTGGCGCCGGAGAACGGGCAGGTCTTGCGACGGCGGTGGAACGGGCGGCGTGCCGGAGCGGAAGAAATATCAGCCATTGTCGTTGTCTCCTTCGGCTTCGGTTACGCGCGGTCTTCGCGGGGCGGACGGTCGCCGCGGGGCGGGCGGTCGCCGAAATCGCGGCGCGGGCCGCGGTCGCCGAACTCGCGGCGCGGGCCGCGGTCGTCACCGTCACGGCGCGGGCGGTCGTCGCGGTCGCGCTTCTGCATCATCGCGGACGGGCCTTCTTCGTGGGCTTCGACGGCGATGGTCATGTAGCGCAGGACGTCTTCGTTGATGCGCATCTGGCGTTCCATCTCGTGGATGGCGGCGGCCGGAGCGTCAATGTCCATCAGCGCGTAATGCGCCTTGCGGTTCTTCTTGATGCGGTAGGTCAGGGACTTGAGGCCCCAGTTCTCGACCCGGCCGACCTTGCCGCCGAAGGATTCGATCACGCCCTTGTACTGTTCGACGAGCGCGTCGACCTGCTGGGCGGACACGTCCTGGCGGGCCAGGAATACATGTTCGTAGAGAGCCATGTGGCTTTGCCTTTCTTGCGTTTGATCCACACCCGGAAACCGGCGCCAAGCCTCAACGACTGATCTCAGAGGCCGTGCGGCCGGGCAAGAAAAGCGTTTCATCTATACGGTCGAGAGCGGAGACACGGGAGGCCGGAACGCTACCGTTCCTGTCGTTTCCCTTTAGAGGAAACGGCCCTCCGTACAGCCACCAGCCGAGAAGACCGGGTGTATTGAACAGCGCGCTTATACGGATTTTTCCGCAGAACGCAAGGGGCGGAGGCCAGACGGCAGGACGGTGCGGCCACGCCCCCGCACTCGATCGGGAACCAGATGCGCAAGCGTGCGTTATCCATCCCGACGCAACCAAAGAGGAGCGAGGACAAATGCAAGATCCTGTAGAGAACCGTCCCCTTCATGAAACCCGACCGCCGGAGGACCGGACCACGGTCGTCACCTCCAGCACCGGCGGCAGCGGAGCGGGCGGATGGGCCGTGGCGGCGATCGTCGCCGTGCTGGTCGCCGTAGGCGCCTTCTACTTCATGGGCAGCGGCACCGGCGACGGTGTGGATCCGAACGCCAACACCTCTTCGATCGGCACCCAGGAGCCGGCACCGGCAACGCCGCCGGCCGCAGCCCCGACCGACGGCGCCGCCGACCCGGCCCCGGTTCAGCCGGCCCAGCCGGCCCCCGCGCCCGCCCAGTAACGCAGGGCGCGCATGACGGATAGAATAGGCGGGAGCCTCTCTTGGCGCCCGCCGACGGCGGACCATGGTCTAAGTTTGGGTCCGCACTGCGCGAAGCCCGCCCCTGTGGCGGGCTTTGTCGTGTCCGCGGCACGGTTCCGCTCATCGCCGGCCTCCGGCGCCCCCTGCCTCCATCCTACGCCTTTTGCCTGATGCCACGGCCGGTTGCCAACCGGCCCATACAGGCACATCATGGTTGTATCTATGTTAAAAAACACCAATAGATGGAAATGGCTTCGAACCGAGGAGGCTTGGACATGGACCATGGCAGCAAGAATTTTGAAGTCACCGCGCCGCGCTCGCGATCCTATCAGGGCGGTTTCGGCCGCCTCTTTCCCGACCTCGCCCCCTGGTCGCCGCCGGGCGTGCCCGAGCACAAGCTGGAGGAGCACTTCCTGAAGTTCGCTTCCGAGGCCATGGTGGAGTTTCCCGGACAGTCGATCGCCGATCTTCTGAAGGCCGCCGATCCGAACGCCGTCGAGCCCTTCGATTCGGACATCCCGTCCGGCTATGTCTATTTCGGCCAGTTCGTCGATCACGACATGACGCTGGACGTGACGCCGCTGAGTTCCGCCGAGGTCGATCCCAACCGCCTGCACAACTTCCGCACGCCGCGCCTCGATCTGGACTGTCTTTACGGCCAGGGCCCGGCCGCCCAGCCGCATCTCTACGCGCACGACGCCCTGGGCGCCTTCACCGGCAAGTTTCTCGTCGCCCCGTTCAACCCCGGCACGTTCGAGGGGGCGCCGAACGGCTTTGCCAACGTGCCCGACACCTTTCACGACCTGCCGCGCAATTCGGAGAACCGGGCGCTGATCGGCGATCCCCGTAACGACGAGAACATCATCGTCGCCCATATCCATCTCGCCTTCCTGCTCGCCCACAACCGCCTCTTCGACCGGGCCACGCGCGCCATGCCGGGCGCCACCGTCAACGAGCGGTTCGAGGCGGCGCGAAAGACGCTGCGCTGGCTCTACCAGTGGATCGTCTGGAGCGACTTCGTCAGGCGCGTCACCGATTCCGTCGTCCACGCGACGGCGCTGGAGGAAAAAGCCCAGCCCGACGGCCGGATGCTCTGGGAAATGGGCTACAGGGACGACGTCTACGACTGGAAGCAGGATCCCTTCATGCCGGTCGAGTTCTCCGTCGCTGCCTATCGCTTCGGCCATTCGATGGTGCGCAACGCCTACCAGACCAATTCCCGCAAACCCCCGGCGGGCTTCAACGTCTTCTTCCCGATCTTCGACGATCATGGCCGCTCCAGCCTGAAGGGGGGCGTGCCGTTCGACCTCGTCCGCGTGCTGCAGTGGGACTGGTTCCTGAAGATGACGACGTCCCGCGGCCCGTTCCCGCAGCGTGCCCGCAGGATCGACACCAGGCTCGCCAATGCCCTTTTGCACCTGCACGAGGATCCGGCGAACCCCGGCGATCCGAAGAAGCTCCTGAACGTGCTGGCCGCGCGAAACCTGGTCCGTGGCGTTCGGATGAAGCTGCCGGCCGGAGAGGACGTCGCCCGCCTGTTCGGGCTCACGCCCGTTCCGCTCGCGGAAGGCGAGCCGAAGACGCTGTGGTACTACGTGCTGAAGGAGGCCGAAACGCGGGCGGACGGCAAGCTCGGCCCGGTCGGCTCGATCATCGTCGCGGCGACCTTTGCCGGGATCCTGAAGGGCGACCCGCTGTCCTGGCTGAACCAGCAGCCGACCTGGCGGCCGCATCGCGATCCCCTGTTGACCGGAAAGAAAGAGGACGGCACGCCGATCGATTTCGGCGAGGATCCGGCCGAACTGCCGATCGACGCCGACAATGACGTGGAAGGCAACAACGAATGGGGCCTGCCTGCGATCATCCGGCTGTCCCGTCTTCCGATCGACGGCACGCCCTTCGGCAAGATCGTCGTGGTTCCGGCGGCGCAGGCGGGCGCTGCCGCGGCGGTGGCCGCCGCCGGCTAGCGCGATCCCCGTGGCCCGGGCGGTGCCGCCGGGCCACGGATGGGAGAGGCTCAGATCGGTGCCGGATACTGCCGGTGGATCCGGCCGATGCCGCTGAGCACGTCCTCGGAGAGGGCGACGCCTGCCGCGGCGATGTCGGTCTTCAACTGCTCCATCGTCGTCGCGCCGATGATGACGGAGGCCATGAAGGGGCGGGTCAGGCAGAAGGCGATCGAAAGCTGCGCGAGGTCGAGGCCGTGCTCGCGCGCCAGCGCGGCATAGGCCGCAACGGCCGGCTCCTGCAGCGGCTGGTAGCGGCCGCCGAGGTCGCCGTTGATCGTCAGCCGGGAGCCGTCCGGACGCGCGCCGGCGAGGTACTTGCCCGTCAGCAGGCCGGCGGCGAGCGGCGAATAGGCCAGGAGCCCGACATCCTCGTGATGCGCAACCTCGGCAAGGTCCAGGTCGAAGCTGCGGTAGAGCAGGTTGTACTCGTTCTGGATCGAGGCCATGCGCGGCAGGCCGAGCTTGTCCGACAGGGCGAGGAACTGCATCGTTCCCCATGCGGTCTCGTTGGAGAGGCCGACGGCGCGGATCTTGCCGGCCTTCTGCAATTCCCCGAGCGTCTGCAGGATCTCGGCCAGTTCCTCGGCCACCCGGGCGCGGTCCTGCCGCGAGGGGTCGTAGGTCCAGGCGTTGCGGAAATGGTAGTGGCCGCGGTTCGGCCAGTGCAACTGGTAGAGGTCGAGGTAGTCGGTGCGCAGCCGCTCCAGGCTGCCCTCGATCGCCTCGAGGATCGCTGCCCGCGTCATCGGCCTGCCGCCGCGAATATAGTTGCGGCCGGGGCCGGCCACCTTCGAGGCGAGTACCACCTTGTCACGGTTGCCGCGGGCCGAAAGCCAGGAGCCGATGTGGCGTTCGGTCAGGCCGTAGGTCTCGGGCGAGAGCGGCGTGGTCGGATAGAGTTCGGCGGTGTCGATGAAGTTGACGCCGCGGTCGAGGGCATAGTCGAGCTGAAGATGCGCCTCGGCCTCGCTGTTCTGCGAGCCCCAGGTCATCGTGCCGAGGCAGATTTCGGAGACCTTGATGCCGGTCCGGCCGAGAAGATTGTATTTCATGAGCGGAGTTTCTGTGCGTGGGCGGCGCGCCCGTAAGGCAGCGCGGCGAAATTGGAAGGATGCGCGCCCGTGCCGCCGGCGCGGGAAGGCCGGCGGCACGGGGCTGCGCCGCAGCAGAAGTTAATCGTTGGGCGTGCAAATTCAAGACGGCGTGACGACGATCGCGGGCCACGGCCGGCCGCGCGTCCGCAACGCCCCCGGTTCCCGCCTTCGGCGTGGGCTTTCGTCCTCAGGGCTGCGGATGCTGGGGCTGCGGATCCTGTGTCTGCGGATCCTGCGGCTTCGGCTTGATCAGTTCCTGAAACGCCGGATCGTCCTTGAACACTTCGAGGTCGTTCTCCGTCGGGTTCGACCCTTCGGCAGCGGGATTGAAGATCTTGCGCAGGGTGATCCGCACGCGGCTCTCGGGATCGGGCGAAAGCGCGATGACGCGCCTGACGGCCTCGAGGGCGGCCGTCCTCGCCGTTTGCCGTTCAGGGCCATCCTTCAGATTGGCGAATTTCTGTCCGTTCGCTGCCGCGATCCACAGCTGGACCTGCGGATCGTCCATCGATTCCGGAAAATTCCGCCGCAACTGGTCGGCCGCAGCCAGCGCCGTCGTGTAACCGGTCGGGGGCGGGACATAGAGCGCCGTCAGCAGCGTGTCCTTGAGGACCGCGGCATTGTCGGAGAACTTCTCCGTGGCGTCGGTGAGGAGCTTGGCCGCCTGCTCGCTCTCGCCCCGCCGCTGCCGCACCGATGCCAGGGCGAGGTAGATCTTCGGGTTCTCCCCATCCAGGGCGAGTGCGGCCTGAAAGGCCCTTTCCGCCTCGGCGGCGTTGCCGATGCGCTCCTGTGCTGCGCCCCAGGCCGTGAACTCGCCGACCGTCCGCAGTTCGCTGAAGGGAACCCTGGCGATCTGCCGGTCCATGTCCGTCGGTGTACCGGCATCCGGCGATTCGCGCGTAATTCTGACCTTGTCGAGAAGGGCGTCCTTCTCGACGGTGTGGACGGTGTAGGCAAGGGCCTTGTGGGCGGGCGAAAGATTGCGCTCGAAGTGGTCCGCCGAGGCCAGAAGGATGGTGAGCCGGGTGCGGGTTTCCAGATAGAAGAAAAGAAAGCCTGCGACGAGGCCGCTCAGCACGATGGCCGCGAACATCGCGCTGGCGCCTGCCGTGTCACCCATCGCGGAGGTGGCAAACTGCGATTGTGCGTCGACGAAGGCCTTATAGATGTTGTGTGCCTGGGTGAGGCCGAGTCCGACGATGATCTTGGTCAGCCAGTCGGAGATGTCCTCCAGGTTCGTGTTGCCCGCAAATCTGGAAAGTTGCCCCGTCTCGGACGCAGGTCCGGCCAGCTTCTCGTTGCCGATGGACAAGGGTGAGGCGGCGACGGGCTCGACCTGCGGCATCCGCTGCAGCAGCCTGGGAATGCCGAACAGGAAGCCGAGAAGGCCGCCTACCGCCACGGCGGCCGTCAGCACCGCCAGATAGCTTCCCACGCCGAGCAGAAACCCGCGCGCGGTGCCGAAGGCGGGCGCGAACTCCCCGTCGAATTGGACCTGCTGGGCGGCGGGCGGCGTCACGAGGGCGACCGAGAACGAATAGAGGACGATCACCGCGGCGCAGAACAGCAGGAAGCGGAAACTGAGGACTTCCACCTGGTGCAGGTTGGCTTTCATGATGTCTTCATGCGAGGTTCCCGCCGATGCCGCAGCGGAACCGGTAGGCGACGGCACTGCCTTGCGTGGCGGAATGGGCATGGGTTCCCTCCTGGTTGCAATCTATAATTTATCAATTTCCTTATACACGCAATAGGGGAAATTGTTGACGGTCGCGCAAATCTTGACTCGATGCGCCATTCCGTGAATGGAGGGGAAAACAACGACGGGAGAACCCCCATGACCATCGCTTTCACCTTTCCGGGCCAGGGCAGCCAGGCTGTCGGCATGGGCAAGGAACTCGTGGAGACCTATGCGGAAGCCGCCGCCGTCTTCGCCGAGGTCGACGACGCCCTTGGGGAGAAGCTGTCTGCGACCATGTTCGAGGGCCCGGAGGCCGCGCTCACCCTGACGTCGAACGCCCAGCCGGCGCTGATGGCCGTCTCGATGGCGATCGTCCGCGTGCTCGAGGCCCGCGGCCTGATCCTGCGCGACACGGTCTCCTACGTCGCCGGCCATTCGCTCGGCGAATATTCCGCCCTCTGTGCCGCCGGCGCCTTTACCATTGCCGACACCGCCAGGCTGCTGCGCATTCGCGGCGACGCCATGCAGGCGGCCGTCCCGGTGGGCGAGGGCGCGATGGCCGCCATCATCGGCCTGGAGCACGACGAGGTGCAGGCGATCTGCGACGCCTCGCTGGTGCACGGCTCATGCCAGATCGCCAACGACAATGGCGGCGGCCAGCTGGTGATCTCCGGGGCGACGCCCGCCGTTGAGCTCGCGGCGCGGACCGCGACCGAAAAGGGCGCCAAGCGCGCGATCATGCTGCCGGTCTCCGCCCCCTTCCATTCGGCCCTGATGGCGCCGGCCGCCGAGACGATGCGCGAGGCGCTGGCGGCGGTGACGATCCGCGAGCCGGTCGTGCCGGTCATCGCCAACGTGTCCGTCCAGCCCGTCACCGATCCCAAAGAAATCGCCCGGCTGCTGGTCGAGCAGGTCACCGGCCAGGTGCGCTGGCGCGAGACGGTCGAATGGTTCGCCGGCAACGACGTGACCTCGCTTTATGAGATCGGCTCTGGCAAGGTGCTGACGGGGCTTGCGCGTCGCATCGACAAATCCGTCACCGGCTACGCCGTCAACACGGCGACCGACATCGAAAACCTGCTGCAGACGCTCTGCGGCTGAGACCCCAGGATGGCCGGCCGCAAGGGCCGTGCCCAAGGAAACGGACAGCAACCATGTTTGATCTCTCTGGCCGCAAGGCACTGGTAACCGGCGCGTCCGGCGGCATCGGCGAGGAAATCGCCAAGTCGCTGCATGCCCAGGGCGCGATCGTCGGCCTGCACGGCACGCGCGTCGAAAAGCTCGAGGCCCTGGCGAACGCGCTCGGCGAGCGCGTGCACGTCTTCCCAGCCAATCTCGCCGACCGCGCCGAAGTCAAGGCGCTCGGCGAGAAGGCCGAGGCCGAGCTCGGCGGCGTCGACATCCTCGTCAACAACGCCGGCATCACCAAGGACGGCCTGTTCGTGCGCATGAGCGACGAGGACTGGGACGCGGTGCTGGAAGTGAACCTCACCTCCGTCTTCCGCCTGACGCGCGAGCTGACCCATCCGATGATGCGCCGCCGCTATGGCCGCATCATCAACATCACCTCCGTCGTCGGCGTCACCGGCAATCCCGGCCAGGCGAACTACTGCGCCTCCAAGGCGGGCATGATCGGCTTCACCAAGTCGCTGGCCCAGGAGATCGCCACCCGCAACGTCACCGTCAACTGCGTGGCCCCGGGTTTCATCGAAAGCGCGATGACCGGCAAGCTGAACGACAAGCAGAAAGAAGCGATCATGGGAGCGATCCCGATGAAGCGCATGGGCACCGGTGCGGAGGTCTCGTCTGCGGTCGTCTATCTCGCCTCGTCGGAGGCGGCGTACATGACCGGCCAGACCCTGCACGTGAACGGCGGCATGGCGATGATCTGACAAGGCGGCGAAAAGACCGGGTTGTCGCGTGAAAATAGCATGTTGACCGTGCGATGCCCGGCGATTTTCGGACTTTGCGACAGACTTAAACCGTGTTAAGCGGGCCATGACTGTCAGCAGTCGACCGGGGTATGCAGGCTTTTTGCGGCGCTCATCGAAGGCGCCCGGGGGCATCTACGGTTGAAAAAGAATTGCCCGGGATCACTTTCATTCCGGGCTTGGTTGAGTGCCCCGGTGCCGTGAACGGCGCCGAAGAAAACAAAGGTCGAGGAATTCCGACATGAGCGATATCGCAGAACGCGTAAAGAAAATTGTGATCGATCATCTGGGCGTTGACGCCGACAAGGTCAGCGAAGGCGCGAGCTTCATCGATGATCTCGGCGCGGACTCGCTCGACACCGTCGAACTGGTCATGGCCTTCGAAGAAGAATTCGGCGTCGAGATCCCCGACGATGCGGCAGACTCGATCCTGACGGTCGGCGACGCCGTCAAGTTCATCGAGAAGGCCCAGGCCTGATCGAAATTTCGGCGGGCCTGCGGGCCCGCCGCGACCCCGCTTGCGGCAAGCGCCTGGACGCGCCGCCTCGGTCCAAGAAAAGACATAGGGTGGATCACCGACGATGAGACGTGTCGTTATCACAGGTACCGGCATGGTATCGCCATTGGGCTGTGGTACCGAAGTGACCTGGTCCCGCCTTCTCGCCGGCGAGAGCGGCGCCCGCCAGGTCAGCGGCTTCGAGTTCGAGGATCTTCCCGCCAAGATCGCCTGCTACATTCCGACCGGCGACGGTACGGAAGGGACCTACAACGCCGACCAGTGGCTGGAGCCGAAGGAACAGCGCAAGGTCGATCCCTTCATCGTCTACGCCATCGCCGCCGCCGACATGGCGCTTGCGGATGCCGGCTGGCATCCGAAGACCGACGAGGACCAGACCGCCACCGGCGTCCTGATCGGCTCGGGCATCGGCGGCCTCGAAGGCATCGTCGAAGCCGGCTACGTCCTGCGCGACAAGGGTCCGCGCCGCGTCTCGCCCTTCTTCATACCCGGCCGCCTGATCAACCTCGCCTCCGGCCAGGTTTCGATCCGCCACAAGCTGCGCGGCCCCAATCATTCCGTCGTCACCGCCTGTTCGACCGGCGCGCATGCGATCGGTGACGCGAGCCGCCTGATCGCGCTCGGCGATGCCGACGTCATGGTCGCCGGCGGCACCGAATCACCGATCTCGCGCATGGCGCTCGCCGGCTTCTCCGCCTGCAAGGCGCTGTCGACGCAGTACAACGACGAGCCGACCCGGGCCTCGCGCCCCTACGATCGCGACCGCGACGGCTTCGTCATGGGCGAGGGCGCCGGCATCGTCGTTCTCGAGGAGCTCGAGCACGCCAAGGCCCGCGGCGCCAAGATCTATGCCGAGGTCGTCGGCTACGGCCTGTCCGGCGACGCCTATCACATCACCGCCCCTTCCGAGGACGGCGACGGCGCCTATCGCTGCATGCAGATGGCGCTGAAGCGCGCGGGCCTGACGGCCGCCGACCTCGACTACGTCAACGCCCACGGCACCTCGACGATGGCCGACACGATCGAGCTCGGCGCCGTCGAGCGGCTGGTCGGAAACCACGCGGCCAGGATGTCGATGTCGTCCACGAAGTCGGCGATCGGGCACCTGCTCGGCGCAGCCGGCGCCGTCGAGGCCATCTTCTCGGCGCTCGCGATCCGCGACAATATCGCCCCGCCGACGCTCAACCTCGACAATCCGGACGTCGAGACTGCCATCGACCTCGTGCCGCACAAGGCACGCAAGCGCGAGATCAACGTGGCGCTGTCCAATTCGTTCGGCTTCGGCGGCACCAACGCCTCGCTGGTCCTGCGGCGCTACGCCTGATCCGTCCGGCGCCCGGCGAATAGGCCGCAGCCCTGGACCGTTCGGTCAAGGGATGCCGGGCAGATCCGGACGCGGACGAGGGTTCCTGGTTCGCCCGAAGCACCACCACCGACGACTGCGGATCCCGCCAGCGGGGCGGGTTCCGTACCTGTTTTTGCCGTATTGGTCTGCCCTAGTGCATCACGCGTTCGTGTGGGGTCACCGGAGCGCAGTTACAATAAAGATCCGCGCATGATTCTTCCCCGCCCGAAGGTCGCGGGGCCGGCGCGGGCAGGGAGGAACGGACCAACATGGCCAGATCATTCGAGGAGTGTCCGTGAGCGATAACAACGAAACCAGCGACATGTCGTTCGGTCGCGGCGACAATGCCAACAAGGGCCCGATCATTCCGAAATCCGCCAACGAGGCCCTGCGCCCGGAGCAGGTGCCGCATCCGCCGCGCCGTTCGCGCAAGGCGCGCAGCCAGCTGGTCATCTTCCTGAACTTCCTCATGACCGTCGTCGTCCTGGTGACGGTGGCCGCGGCGGGCATCTTCTACTACGCCCTCGACAGCTACGAGAAGCCGGGTCCCCTGGCGACCAGCACCAACTTCATCGTTCGCAGCGGCGCCGGCCTGAACGAGATCGCCGCCAGCCTTGAGCGCAACAACATCATCACCGACAGTCGGGTCTTCCGCGGCATGAGCCGCATCTACCTGCAGGACCAGGTGCTGAAGGCGGGCGAATACGAGATCCGCGCCAATGCCTCGATGCACGATGTCCTCGAACTCCTGAAGTCGGGCAAGTCCATCCTCTACAGCGTCTCGGTTCCCGAGGGCCTGACGGTCAAGCAGGTCTTCCAGCGCCTGGCCGACGATCCGGTGCTGGAGGGCGACCTGCCGTCCGAGCTGCCGCCCGAGGGCTCGCTGATGCCCGATACCTACAAGTTCTCCCGCGGCGCCAAGCGGGTCGACGTCCTCCAGCAGATGCTGGCCGCCCAGAAGGCGCTGGTGACGCAGATCTGGGAGCGGCGCGACGACGGCCTGCCGATCGCGACCGAGGCCGAGCTGGTGACGCTCGCCTCGATCGTCGAGAAGGAGACGGGCCGGGCGGACGAGCGGCCGCGCGTCGCCTCCGTGTTCATCAACCGCCTCGAGAAGAACATGCGCCTGCAGTCCGACCCGACGATCATCTACGGGATCTTCGGCGGCGACGGGAAGCCTGCCGACCGGGCCATCCTGCAGTCCGACCTGGAAAAGCAGACGCCCTACAACACCTACATCATCAAGGGCCTGCCGCCGACGCCGATCGCCAATCCCGGTCGCGCGGCGCTGGAGGCGGTCGCCAACCCCTCCCGGACCAAGGACCTCTACTTCGTCGCCGACGGCACCGGCGGCCACGCCTTCGCCGAAACGCTCGACGAGCACAATGCCAATGTCCGCCGCTGGCGCAAGCTGGAGGCCGAGAAGGCCGCCGAAGCCGCCAAGGAGGCCGAGGACGCCGGGCAGCCGACCAGCCAGTGACGGCCTTCGGGGCGCGGCCGTCCGCGCCCCCGCGCTTTCCGTCGGCTGTGTGTTGTCGTCGCGATCGCGCGCATTTCATCCTGGAAAGGGTTATAAGGAAGCATGAGCGCTGCGACTGATTCCGCAGGCGTTGCATCCAGTTCGTGCGGAGATCGCCATGCCTTTGCAATCCATGACCGGGTTTGCGCGCAGCGAGGGAACGAGCGGCCGCTGCCGCTGGGCCTGGGAGCTCCGCTCGGTCAACGGCAAGGGGCTGGACCTGCGCATCCGCCTGCCGCAGGGCTTCGAGCATTTCGAGCCCACCGTGCGGCAGAACGCGGCCGCCGTCTTCACCCGCGGCAACATGCAGATCGGCCTTTCCGTGTCGATCGCCGAACCCCAGGTGCAGCCGTTGGTCAACCAGGCGGCGCTGTCGGCGATCCTGGCCCTGCGCGAGCAGCTTTCCGACATTATCGACCCTGCGCCGCTGCGACTCGACACGCTGCTGTCGGTGCGCGGCGTCGTCGACTTCCGCGAGGCCGAGGAGAGCGAGGACGAGCGGGTGCGGCGCGATGCCGATATCGCCGCGGGGCTGGATGCCGCCATCGAGCGCCTGCTGGCGATGCGCCAGGGCGAGGGCGGGGCGCTGCAGCAGGTCCTCGCCGGCCATGTCGGCCGGATCGCCGAGCTGGCGGCCGTCATCGAGGCCGATGAAAGCCGCACCGTCGAGGCGATCGCCGCGCGGCTCGCGCTGCAGGTCCAGATGCTGATGCAGGGCAATGGCGGCCTCGACCGCGACCGGCTCTATCAGGAGGCCGTGCTGCTCGCCACGAAGGCGGACCTGCGCGAGGAGATCGACCGGCTGGAGGCGCACGTCCGTGCGGCCAGCGAGCTTCTGGCCGCCGACCAGCCCGTCGGCAGAAAGCTGGACTTCCTTGCACAGGAATTTAACCGGGAAGTGAATACCATCTGCTCCAAGTCCAACGCCGCCGCCGTCACCGCGGCCGGCATCGAACTCAAGGTCGTCATCGACCAGTTCCGCGAGCAGATACAGAATTTGGAGTAGACCATGACCGCGCCGCAGAAGCCGCAACCGATCCAGATTGCCCGGCGCGGGCTGATGCTGGTCATTTCCTCGCCCTCCGGCGCCGGCAAGTCGACGATCGCGCGAAACCTCTTGGAAGCGGATTCGGGCATCAGCCTGTCGATCAGCGTGACCACGCGCCAGCGCCGCCCGAGCGAGATCGCCGGCCGCCACTATCATTTCATCGACCGGGCCGAGTTCGAGATGCTGCGCGATTCCGATGCGCTGCTGGAATGGGCCGAGGTGCACGGCAATTTCTACGGCACCCCGCGCAAGCCGGTCGAGGAGGCGATGGCCGCCGGCCGCGACATGCTGTTCGACATCGACTGGCAGGGCGCGCAGCAGCTGCAGGAGAAGATGGCCGCCGACGTCGTCTCGATCTTCATCCTGCCGCCGTCGATGACCGAGCTGCAGTCGCGCCTGCACCGCCGCGCCGAGGACACCGAGGAGGTGATCGCCACGCGCCTCGCCAATTCGCGCGCCGAGATCGAGCACTGGCACGAATACGACTACGTCATCCTCAACGACGATCTCGATGCCGCCTTCGACGCGGTGCAGAGCATCGTCAAGGCCGAGCGCCTGCGCCGCGACCGCCGCCACGGCATGTTCGATTTCGTCACCAAGCTCCTGACCGAGAAGCCGGTGCTCTGACGCCCCGTTCTCTCGCCGCGCGCCTCAGAAGAGCGTGGCGACGTGCGGCAGGTGGCCGCTGGCGCGCAGGTGCTCGATGCCCTCGATGACGGGAAACAGCGCCAGAAGCAGCAGGCTGTCGAGGAAGGTGCTGGTCAGCGCCTTCTGCGAGAAGGTGGTCGTCCTGGCTTTCCGGTAGAGGCGCGGGTCGGGAATGAACAGCGGCGTGCGCGCCGCATAGTCGGCATAGGCCTTGCCGAAGGTCGCAAGCAGGAACTCGGCCTCCCGCCGGACGGTATAGCGGAACACCGCATAGAAGGCGGCGGTCATGACGACCGCCACGACGAGCGAGCCGAACATCAGCCCGACGCCGAGGATCCCGAGAAGCGAGGAGAGGTAGAGCGGATTGCGCGTCATCGAATAGGGGCCGATCTCGACCAGATGCCTGTTCTTGTGCGCGCCGATGTAGAGAATGCTCCAGAGTCGCCCGAGGATGGCGAAGAAGACGAGGATCAGCCCGGTATCCTCGATCGCCTCGTGCACCGGCCCCTCATGCCAGTAGGGCTTTATCAGTAGAAGGGCGGCCACGAACAGCACGGCCAGCAGCCAGAGCCAGGCGATCCGTTTCTTCTGGTTGAAGGCGGCGGTCATTTCGCTCATCTGACGCCCCGGTCGATCTGCAAGAATGGGCGGCCGGATTCTAGAGCGTGCTGCTGTGATTGGGAACCAATTCTGTTGGTCCAGGCGGCGCCGGGTGATGCGCCGCCGGTGGGCGGTTGCCGCGCGTCAGACGGCATTCGCCAGCGTGACGAACTCCTCCACCGACAGCGTCTCCGCGCGCCGTTGCGGGTCGATGCCGGCCTTTGCCAGCAGCGCTTCGCCGCCGAGCGGCTTCAGGCTCTGGCGCAGCATCTTGCGGCGCTGGCCGAAGGCGGCCTGGGTGACGCGCTCGAGCGCCTGGGCGGTACAGGGCAGGGGATCGGTGATCGGCTCGAGATGGACGACCGAGGAGGTGACCTTCGGCGGTGGCACGAACGCCTGCGGCGGCACGTCGAAGGCGAGCCGCGCCTGCGTCCGCCAGCCGGCCAGCACGCCGAGGCGGCCGTAATGGTCGTCGTCCTCGCGCGCCACGATGCGAAGGCCCACCTCGCGCTGGAACATCAGCGTCAGCGAGCGGTAAAACGGCGGCCAGGCCTTCGGCAGCAGCCAGTTGATGAGCAGTTGCGTGCCGACATTGTAGGGCAGGTTGGCGATGATGCGGACCGGCTCGCCCGCCGGCACGAGCGCCTCGAAGTCGACCTTCAGCGCGTCGCCCTCGATCACCGTCAGCCGGCCGGGATAGTGGTCGGCGATCTCCTGCAGCGCCGGCAGGGCGCGCGCGTCGCGCTCGATGGCGATGACGTGCCTAGCCCCGAGCGACAGGATCGCGCGGGTGAGGCCGCCCGGTCCCGGACCGACCTCGATGACCGTGCAGTCCTCCAGCGGCCCGGCGGTGCGGGCGATCTTCTGCGTCAGGTTGAGGTCGAGCAGGAAGTTCTGGCCGAGCGATTTCTTCGCGTCCAGCCCGTGGCGCTGGATCACTTCGCGCAGCGGCGGCAGCCCGTCGATGGCCGCCATCAGGCTTCGCCTCGCGTCGATGCCGCACCCTCGTGCAGGGCGAGCGTGTGCGCGAGCCGCAGCGCCGCCAGCAGGCTGTCGGGCTTGGCCTTGCCGGTTCCCGCCAGCGCAAACGCCGTGCCGTGGTCGGGCGAGGTGCGGATGAAGGGAAGGCCGAGCGTGGCGTTGACCGAATCGTCGAAGCCGAGTGCCTTGGCGGGGATCAGCGCCTGGTCGTGGTACATGCAGATCGCCACGTCGTAGGTGGCGCGCACCGCATCGTGGAACATCGTGTCGGCCGGCAGCGGCCCGAAGGCGTCGATGCCGTCGGCCTTCAGGCGCGCGATCGCCGGCGCCACCACCGCATCGTCCTCCAGCCCCAGCGCGCCGCCTTCGCCGGCATGCGGGTTGAGCCCGGCAACGGCGAGCCGCGGTGCGGCGATGCCGAAGCGCCGGGAAAGGTCGCGTGCGGTCACGCGCGCGGTCTCGTAGACGAGGTCCGTCGTCAGCGCCGCGGGAACATCCTTGAGCGGGATGTGGATCGTCACCGGAACGCTGCGCAGCTTCGGCCCGGCCAGCAGCATGACCGGCAGCAACTGCCGCCCGGTTGCGCGTGCGGCGAGCTCGGCCAGATATTCGGTGTGGCCGGGGAAGGGGAAGCCGGATTCGTAGAGCACCGCCTTGGCGATCGGGTTCGTCACCACCGCAGCACATCGCCCAGCCATCGTCAGCGTCACCGCGGTCTCGATCGCGCCGATGATCGCGCCGGCGTTGCGCGACGACGGGGCGCCGGCAACGGCAGGTTCGGCAAGGCGGACCGGCAGCACGGGAACGGCGTCGTCGAAGACGGTTGCTGCGGTCTCGGGCGTGGCCTCGACGACCGGCACCTTCATGCCGGCAGCTTCCGCGCGCCCGGCAAGCGCATCCGGATCGCCGATGAACAGGAAGGCCGGCAGATCGAGCGTCCGCCGCGACCGCCACAGCTCAAGCGTAATGTCGAGGCCGATTCCGGAGGGGTCGCCCATCGTCAGGGCCAGCGGGGGAACGCGCACAGCGGTCATGGAAGGCGGCTTCTGTGGAAGACGGTTTCGTGTCGGGCACCGGTGCGGCGGAGCGCACCGGCGGCCTCTGGGTCAGCGGTTGACGATCTGCGCCTTGCTGCGCAGTTCCTCGAGATACTTCTGGCTGTTGCTGTCGTCCTTCTCGCCGCCGCTCTTGCCGAGCTCCTCGGCGCGGAAGACCATTTCGGCGGCCATGTCGTCGTTGACCTCGCGCTTCTTGCAAATGCCGAGATACTCCACGCCACGCTCGGTCACGCGCGTGCCCGTCGTGTTGCCTTCCGCCTTCTCGATCAGCGGCTTCCAGTCGTCCGGCAGCTGCGGCGCGAGCACGCGGCCGAGGTTCTTGACCGACACGTCGTGCATGGTCGCCGCAAAGATCTTGGCGTCGTCGCAGCCCGGATATTTCGAACGCGAGGCTTCCGCCTCGGCCTTGCGCTTGCCGAGAATGGCGTTGCGGCGCTTCTCCGGCACGACGAAGATCACCTGCTGCAGGAAGTATTCGGTGGTGGACGGCTTCTGGCCGCCATGCTCCTGCATGCGCTCCACCAGCGACTTGCCGCCGGGCGCGTTGCCGTAGCGGGCATTGACGACCCGCGGCCAGCTCATCTGCACGGCGATGTACTGCTTGAAGTGGTCGGGGGTGACGCCGGCCTGGTCGAGGATCTTGTTGAGCTGGTCCGTCGACAATTTGTTGCTGGCGGCAAAGCGCGCATAGGAGGCTTCGACGTCGGCCGTGCTGACCGACATCCGCAGCCGGGCGATCTCGCTACGCTTCAGCGTCTCGTCGATCAGCTGCTGGCGCGCGATCTCGCGCGTGCTCTTGGTGCGCTGCAGTTTCAGGAAGGCCGCCCTGCGGGCGACGTCGCCCGAGGTGATGGCCGAGCCGTTCACGACGGCCTCGACGCTGGTGGCCGCGACGGCCGGCGTCGCAAGGGGCGCTACAGTTGCGGCGGTCGCAAAGATGGCCGTGCCAAGAGCCATTGCCCGCATCATCGACATCATGTTCCTCATGCCCATCCCTTTCCGTGGCTCGGCTGCCGTCCGCATTCCGCAGGAATGCCGGCCTGCCGGTCCGGAGAGCGCTGCACTGTGCTGTTGCGGCGCCGCTCCCGCATTTTCCCTCTACGCGAGACTGCGTAAACGACGCGATTCCCGCGCGTCGCACCCTGCTTGCGGCCATTTGCATAATACATGCGGCCAAACGATGACAAGCTGGGCCGTCCGGCCCGCCCGATCAGTAGTCGTCGAAGCCGTCGAGCGTCGTGTCACCGACGTTGATGTCGCCCAGCGTGCGGAAGCTGAGGCGGGCACCGATCGACCAGTCGTTCGCGATCGTGGAGCCGGTGTCGCGCGTGTTCTCGTAGACGATCGAGAAGATCGTGTCGCGGTCGTCATAGGTGAGGCCGATGCCGCTGCGCGCCAGGTTGCTGTTGTTGATGTCGTAGGTCAGCGAACCGAACACCGACCAGTAGTCGCGGAACTTGAGCGCGCCGATGGTCTGGACTTCGTCATTGTCGTCGGGGAAGCCGTAGTCCGGCTGGGCTGCGATGCGCGTGTAGGTCATCGCGGCCTGCAGCTGGTAGTTCTGGAATCCTACCCGCGTATCGGTGCGGCGCACCGACAGGTCCTTGCGGTCCCAGCGGGCGCTGTAGGAGAAGGCCCAGCCGAGCGGCGTATCGAGACCGGCCATGCCGACATAGTCGGAGCTGTCGGTTTCCAGGCCGGAATTGGCGCCGGCATGGACGAGGTCGTCGGTGGCAAACGAGTTCTGGCCGGCCAGCTGGTAGGACTGCCCGAACAGGCTGCGCATCGTGTAGCCGTTGTCGAAGCTGCCCGTGTAGCGGAAGCCGACATTGGCGCGGGTGCCGCCCTCGATCCGGTCGAAGCCGGAGAACTTGTCGCGCTCGAACAGGTTGGTCGCGTCGAAGACGAAGCTCTGCGCGTCCTCGTTCGGCAGTTCGCCGGCCAACTGCTCGTCGGGCCGGGCATAGACCTGGGCGATCGGCTCGAAGACGTGGCTGCTGCCCGCTGTCGTCATCAGGATCGGGTAGCGCGCCTCCAGGCCCGCCGTCAGCATGCCGCGGGTTGCGCTGTCGTCGGTGTCGAAATTGCCGTCGTAGCGGAAGCCCGGGTCGGTCATGTCGAGGCGAAGGGCGTCGCCGCGGGCGGCGACGAGCGGCGTCACGACGAGGCCGCCGGGGACGACGTACTGCCGCTTCCACTCCAGCTCCGTCGTCAGACGCGAGGTGCCGCCTTCGAGGCCGGGGAAGCGCCAGGACGTGCCCAGGTGATAGCGGTCGAGGCGGTCCCGCTCGACATTGGTCAGGTTCACGGTCGCGCTCAGCTGCCCGCCGAGCACCGGCTGCGGGGCGATGTATTCGTAGTCGAGCGTCTGCGGGATCGCCTGCTGGCGTTCGGCCACGTCGTCCGGATCGGCGTCCTGGACGTCGAAGTAGAAGGCACGCAGGTCGAGGAAATTCCGCTTGCCGAGGCCCGTCAGGTAGACCTCGTTGCGGATGATGCGGTCGTCATAGCCCGACAGGTCGTAGGTGCGGGCGAAGTTGTTGTCGGTCTGGGTCATCACGTCCCAGCCGAAGGCCCAGCGCGGATTGATCTGGAACGCGCCCTCGGAGGCGATCATCGCCCGGCCGTCGACCTCGCGGTCGCTCGTGCCGTCGGTGAAGCGTCCGGGCTGCATCTGGTCGATGCCGGCCGCGCGCAGGGTCACGAGCCCGCTGTGGAACTGCTTGCGGAACTCGCCCTCGAGCAGGAAGCCCTGGCTCGTATAGACGTTGGGCGTGATCGTCGCGTCCATGTCGGGGGCGATCGCGATATAGTAGGGGACGCCGACGCCGAGCCCCAGCTTCTGGGTGAAGCTGAACTTCGGAAACAGCACGCCCGTCTTCCGCTTCACCGTATGGTCGGGGACCTCGAGCATCGGAAAATAGGCGATCGGCTTGCCGAACATCTCGAAGCGCGCATGCTCGAGGCGAACGGTGTGGGTGCGCCCGTTCTGCACGACGCGCTCGGCCTTGATCTGCCAGAGCGAACGGTGGGTCGGATTGGTCGCGCAGGGCGTGCAGGCGGTGTAGACGCCGTGGTTGAGGATCATCTCCTCGCCGTTGACGCGCTCGCCGCTGGTGGCTGCGATCTTTGTCAGGTCCGTCGTCTCGATTCGCAGCGAATTGGCGAAGCCGTTGGCGAAATCGTCCGACAGCGTCAGTTCCTGCGCATAGACGCGGTTGCCGGTCGGCTCGATGAACTCGATGTCGCCGAGCGCGCGCAGCTGGCCGGTCGTCTGGTCGTAGACCACCTGCTTGGCGACGAGCTGGTAGCCGCCGTAGTTGATCTGCACCGCGCCGCGCGCGGTCACCGTATCGGCGTCCCGATTGTAGACAAGTTCGTTGGCCGCCAGGATGAGCTTGGCATCCGGCGGAATATTCGGTGCGAGCTGGTCGACATTGGGCGACTGCGCGCGCGCCGGCAGCGAAGCCATCGGCGCAAGCGCGCACAGGGCGACACCGGCCAGAAGCGCGGTCGCGATCCAAGTCTTACGTTCGCGGTTGCCTGCCGCCACTAGCCGTCCTCCTGGTGCAGCAGGATCGTTGCACCCAACGACATTGCTACGACAACTGGGAGCCAGGCCGCAACAAACGGTGGGACTATTCCACTGCTTCCGAATGCTTTCACAAGCACGGTGACGACATAAAGCATGAAGCCGGAAAGGATACCACCCAGAATCACCGCACGTGATTGATTAAACCTGCTAAATTTTAACGATACGCTGGCGGCGATGAGGGTCATTGCAACCAGGAGGAGCGGCAGCGAAAGCATCGAGTGGAGCTGCGTTTCGAGCGGCTCGGTGGCGAACCCGAACGATTTCGCCGCTTCGATCTTCCGGGGCAGGCTGAAAAACGAAACGGAATCAGGTTTTTCGAGGCTTTCCTGCACGAACTCCTGTCTCAAATTGGTTTCGAGTTGTGCCGAAGGGGAACGCCTGGGCAACTCGCCGTTGCGGGTCTCCAGCACGTTGTTAAGCTCCCAGTAACCATCTTTGAGGATTGCCGAATCGGCGTCCTGCCGGAAACTGATGCGGCCCTCCTTGTCGAAATGGATGATCGAGACGTTGAGGAGCCGCGTTCCGTTGTCCTCGACGGCCTTGGCGCCGATGATCGCATCGTCGTCGCCGTGGCGCTGGCGGATCCACGGGATACCGCTGTTCGACGACTTCCGGTTCGAGCCCCATTCGGCTTCCAGCACCTGCGCCTGGCGCGTGCCCCAGGCGGCGATCGGGTTCAGCACCGTCACCGCCAAGACGCCGAACAGGAAGGCGCCGACGGCGAAGGGGCGCAGGAACTGCCAGACCGAGACGCCGGCCGCGCGCGTCACCACCAGCTCGTAGCGCCGGTTCAGCGAGATCAGCGCCGCCATGCCGGCAAAGAGCGCGACGAAGGGAATGGTCTGCATCAGGATCATCGGGATGCGCAGCCCCGTCATCACCAGGCCGCTGAAGGCGGTGTATTTCGGCAGGCCGCCCATGCGGCTGGCGGTCTCGCTGAAATCGATGATGAAGACGAGCGCGAAGATCCCGATCAGGAACCAGACCGTCGTCACGATGTAACGGCGGAAGAAATAGCGGGCGAGGGTCGGGATCATGGCTGCGGTCCGTTGCTCGTGGGCGCCGCGCCGGACCGGCCGGGCAGGCGCGTCGTCAGCCTGTCGCGCAGGTCGACCAGCCGGGTCCGCCAGGAGGCGGGAAGTTCCAGGCTCTTGTGGCGCGACAGCTGGCGGATCGCCAGCGCGGCGACGGCGATCGGGATCAGGTACATGAAGGGGATCGCCAGCCGCGACGATTCGGCGGCACTGCCGGCATAGAAGATCGCCCAGCGGATCGCGAGTGCGACGAGCAGCGCCGAGACCATCGGATGGACGCGCGCCTCGCGGTGGGAACGGGCATCCACGCTTGCGACCAGCGCCACCAGCCCGAACAGGATCGGCAGCGTCCACTCGGTGCACCGGCGGTGCAGCTCGGCCGGGAACGCGCCGGGATTGCGCTTGACCTGCTCGTCCTCCGGATCGGGGTTCAGCAGGAACCAGAGGTCGCGGTCCTTGGCGCGGATGGTCGCCTCGCCGGCGCGCTCGGTCAGGTCGGCGAGGTCGAAGGCGTAGGAATCGAACTTGATGACGGAGACGTCGCCGTTCGGCAGCTTGCGGTGCACCTCGCCGTCGTTCATCACCAGCGCCGAGGTCTTCTCGTCGATGGCGCCTTCGCGGGCGTAGTAGACGTATTCCACCTTCGGGTCGCGGGTATCGGCCACGAACAGGCCCTCGAGCACGCCGCCGCCCTTGCGGCGGGTGACCTGGACGTAGAGCCCGTCCGTGACCTTGCGGAAGGCGTTTTCCTGGATCACCGAGGAGAGCATGTCGGCGTGCGCCGTGGCCACCATGTGGCGCACGGCCACGCGGGAATAGGGCTCGACGAAGTTGTCGACGGCAAACGAGATCAGGCTGAGCGCGATCCCGAGATACATGACCGGGCGGATGATCATCATCCGCGAGCTGCCGGCCGCGTTCAGCACGGTCAGCTCCGAATCGGAGTTCATCGCCGTCAGCGTCTGCGCCACGCCGATGACATAGGCGAACGGCAGGATGATCGGGATCACCGAGGGCAGGATCAGGGTGGCGAGCTTCAGGAACGCCAGCATCGACTGGCCGCTGTCGGTCACGAGATTGACGTTGGTCAGCGCCTGCGTCGTCCAGACGATGCCGAGCAGCGGCAACAGCGTGCCGAGGAACATCAGCGACGTGCGACGCAGGATGTAGCGTTCAATCAGCTTCATGTCTGTTCCGAACCGGGTTCCCGTTCCTGTTGTCTCATGGTCTCCGGTCGCCCGGTTGCGGCCGATCGCGTCTACCGATTCGGAGAACGCCCGAGCGCATATAAGCTCTCATTCGGCCGACACCAGACCGGTGCGGCCCCTGTGCCATGGAAATTTGCCGCGAACAAACCTGCACGTGCGGTTTTAAACCGGCCGCTGCATCTTGCCAAGCGCCGCAAAAGCGACAAGGAATTGCCGACAGTCAGCTTTCGCAACCGGAAAATTCGGGCCGCCGGGCGACCGGAGCGGCCCCGCGCGTACCCTTGGAGTGGATCATGTCCCAGAAGTTCGATGTCAATTTTGTGAAGTCGGTGAAGCCGGCGGGCGGGACGGCGGTGGTCCTGCAGGCGCTGGACGCGATCGGCGCGCCGGCCGATGCCGATCCCGCGGGCGTCGTCGCCCGCGCCGCCGAAGTCGGCCGCTTCAAGGGCAAGGCGCTCAAGAACCTCGACATCGTGGCGCCGCATGGTTCGCCGTTCGAGCGCATCGTCCTGCTCGGGCTCGGCGATCCGGCCAAGATCGCCGCGCATGACTGGCTGAAGGCGGGCGGAGCGACGGCAGCGAAGATTCGCGACGCCGAATCGGTGACGGTCTACCTCGATGCCACGGGTGTGGAGATCAGCGGCAAGGCCGCGGCCGATTTCGCCCTCGGCCTGCAGCTGGGCGCCTACCGCTTCGAGACCTACAAGACGAAGAAGGACGACGACGACCAGAAGACCAACAGCAAGAAGGCGACGAAGGTCACCATCGTGACGGCGGCTGCCGGCGCTGCGAAGAAGGCCCATGACGAGAGCGAGGCGATCGCCGGCGGCGTCCTTCTGGCCCGCGATCTCGTCAACGAGCCGGCGAACGTGCTCGGCCCCGTCGAGTTCGCCGAGAAGGCGAAAGCGCTGGAGAAGCTCGGCGTCGAGGTCGAGATCCTCACCGAGCGCGAGATGAAGAAGCTCGGCATGGCGGCCCTTCTCGGCGTCGCCCAGGGCTCGGCCCGGCCGCCGCGGCTTGCGGTCATGCAGTGGAACGGCGGCAAGCCGAAGGACCGTCCGATCGCCTTCGTCGGCAAGGGCGTGGTCTTCGACACCGGCGGCATCTCCATCAAGCCGGCCGCCGGCATGGAGGACATGAAGGGCGACATGGGCGGGGCGGCCGCCGTCATCGGCCTGATGCACACGCTCGCCGCCCGCAAGGCGAAGGTCAACGCCGTCGGCATCCTCGGCCTCGTCGAGAACATGCCGGACGGCAACGCCCAGCGCCCCGGCGACATCGTCACCTCCATGTCCGGCCAGACGATCGAGGTGATCAACACCGACGCCGAGGGCCGGCTCGTGCTCTGCGACGCGCTCTGGTACTGCAACGACCGCTTCAAGCCGCAGTTCATGATCGACCTCGCGACGCTGACCGGCGCCGTCATGGTCGCGCTCGGCAGCCATCACGCGGGCCTGTTCTCCAACGACGACACGCTGGCGGCGCGCCTGACGGCGGCCGGCCTTGCCACCAACGAGCGGGTCTGGCGCCTGCCGCTCGGCAAGGAATACGACAAGATGATCGACAGCAAGTTCGCCGACATGAAGAACACCGGCGGCCGCTATGCCGGCTCGATCACGGCCGCCCAGTTCCTGCACCGGTTCGTCAAGGACACCCCCTGGGCGCATATCGATATCGCCGGCACGGCCATGGGCTCGCCGACCGACGATATCAACCAGTCCTGGGGCTCGGGCTTCGGTGTGCGGCTGCTCGATGAGCTGGTGCGGGCGCAGTACGAGAGCTGATCGCTTGAGCGAAATCCTGTTCTACCACCTGACCGAAACGAAACTGGAGGACGCCTTGCCGCCGCTGCTCGACAAGAGCCTCGAACGCGGCTGGCGGGTCGTCGTCCAGGCGGGGACGGTGGAGCGGCGCGACGCACTCGACACGCATCTGTGGACCTACCGGGAGGAGAGCTTCCTCCCGCACGGCACCGACGAGCAGCCGAACCCCGCCGACCAGCCGGTGCTTCTGACGATCGGCCCCGGCAATGCCAATGACGCGACCGTCCGCTTCCTCGTCGACGGTGCCGAGCCGCCGCCGCTCGACGCCTACGAGCGCGTCATCTTCATGTTCGACGGCCACGACCAGGCCGAGCTCGACGCCGCGCGCGGCCACTGGAAGCGCCTGAAGGGCGAGGGGCACCAGCTGACATACTGGCAGCAGACCGGCGACGGCCGCTGGGCGAAGAAAGCGTGAGGCAGGCGCGTCAGCGCGCGTAGCGCCGGGCGCCGGCGACGCACAGGACGACGGCAAGCGTGGTGACGAACATCATCCCGCTGACCCGCTCGCCCAGAAGGCCGGCCGCCAGGAGCAGGCCGAAGAACGGTTGCAGCAGTTGCAGCTGCCCGACCCCGGCGATGCCGCCGACGGCAAGGCCGCGATACCAGAAGACGAAGCCGAGCAGCATGCTGAACACGGAGACGTAGGCGAGGCCGATCCAGGACAGGCCGGCGATGCCCTGCCATGTCTGCGGCAGCGTGGCGAGCGCGATGGCCGCCATCGGCGGCAGCGACAGGATGAGCGCCCAGGAGATGACCTGCCAGCCGCCCAGGATTCGCGACAGCTTCGCCCCTTCCGCATAGCCCAGCCCGCAGACGACGATCGCGGCGATCATCAAGAGGTCGCCGGTCAGGGAGACGGCAATGCCGGACGTCGCGGCATAGCCGGCGACCATGGCGCTGCCGATCCCCGAGAACAGCCAGAAGGCCGGCCGCGGGCGCTCGCCGCCGCGCAGCACGCCGAAGATCGCCGTTGCCAGTGGCAGGAGCCCGACGAAGACGATCGACTGGGCGGCGCTGATGTGCTGCAGCGCCAGCGCCGTCAGCAGCGGAAAGCCGACGACGACGCCAAGGGCGACGAGCGCGAGCGACAGGAGATGGCCGGCGGCGGGCCGCGGCTGGCGAAGCACGAAGAGCAGGGCGGCCCCGAGCAGCGCGGCGATGACCGCCCGCGCCGAGGTCAAGAAGAGCGGCGAGAAATCCGACACGGCGACCCGCGTCGCAGGCAGCGACCCGCTGAAGATGATGACGCCGATCAGCCCGCTGCCCCAACCTGCCGTGGATGTTCTCATGTCGCCTCGCTTTCCTGCGTCTTTTTAGGCGCGGGGCACTGGCAGGAACAGGCACAGATCAGTACAATTGGCGCAAACTGTATTGATGCAGTAACCAGCACAATTGATCGGAGCTAGTCATGTCGCGCCGGGTTGCGGGAAAACGGACGCTGGATCTCATGGAGGCGATCAGGACGAGGATCGCCACCCGCGCCCTTGCGGCGGGCGACCGCCTGCCATCGGTCCGCAGCTTTGCCGCGACGATGGGCGTTTCCCCGTCCACGGTGGTCGAGGCCTATGACCGCCTTGCCGCCGAAGGCTTGATCCGCGCCCAAAGAGGCTCGGGTTTCTTCGTGTCCGGCCATGCCCTGCCGCCGCTCCGGCTCGCCGACACGCAGGCGCCGCGCGTCAGGGCGGTCGACCCGTTCTGGGTGTCGCGGGAATCGCTCGATTCCGACGCGGCGGTGCTGAAGCCCGGATGCGGCTGGCTTCCCGCCGACTGGATGCCGAACGAGGCGCTCCGCCGCGCCATGCGGACGCTGGCGCGCGGCACGGACGACCTGCTCGCCTATTACGGCAGCACGCGCGGGTCCCTGGCGTTGCGTCGCATTCTCCTGAACCGCCTGGCGGACGAGGGGATCGCCGCACAGCCGGCCCACCTGATGCTGGCCGGCAGCGGCACGCAGGCGCTGGACCTGGTCTGCCGATTCGTGCTGCGTCCCGGCGACACCGTGCTGATCGACGATCCCTGCTACTTCAATTTCCGCGCCCTGCTCGGCGCGCACCAGGTCAAGCTCGTGGGCGTGCCCTATACGCCGTCGGGACCCGATGTCGAGATGTTCGAGGCCCTGTTGAACGCCGAGCGCCCGCGCCTCTACATCACCAATTCGGCGCTCCACAACCCGACCGGCGCGACGCTGTCTCCCCAGTGCGCCCATCGCCTGCTGAACCTCGCCGTCCAGCACGATCTGATCCTCGTCGAGGACGACATCTTCGCCGATTTCGAGCCGGCGCCGTCCACGCGGCTTGCCACGCTCGACGGGCTGGACCGGGTGATCCGGATCGGCAGCTTCTCCAAGACGCTGTCGGCATCGGTGCGCTGCGGATATATCGCCGCGTGCGCCGACTGGATCGAGGGGCTGGTGGACCTGCAGGTCGCGACGAACTTCGGAGGGCCGAGCCCGGTCGCAGCCGAGCTGATCGCGCATGTCCTGGCCGGCGGCGGCTATCGCAAGCACATGGACGAGGTGCGGCAGCGGCTGGTGCGGGCACGCCGGGAAGTGGCGGAGCGGCTGCACGGGCTCGGAATGGAACCCTGGCTGATGCCGCGCGGCGGCTTCAACCTGTGGTGCCGGCTGCCGGCGGAGCTGGATGCGGCGCGGGTCGCCCAGTCGGCGCGCGAGCAGGGCATCGTGCTGGCGCCGGGAAACGTGTTCAGCGTGTCGCACGGTGCTGCAGACTTCATGCGCTTCAACGTCGCCCACACGCTCGATCCGCGCATTTACCAGGTGCTGGCGGACGTTCTGAGAAACACCCCGCGAATGGAGGCGAGCCGTCCTCCATCCGCCGAGCCGGGCCGGGCCACGAGTTGACGCGGTCTCAGTCGTAGAACGCGTCCACGAACTTTCGCTTGCCGAGCATGAAGGCGTCGGCGACGTGGCGGAGCGGCGCGAGGTCGACATCCGACCGTCCGGCCTTGATGATCTCGGCGAAGCGCTTGTAGAGCATCGGGTATTCCTGCTCCGGCTCCTCCTGCTTCAGCACGCCGTCGATCGAGAGCTTCGCGCCGCCTTCGGAGAGAACCATCTCGCCGTCGTCCGTGGCCGCCACGATGTCCCAGCTCTGCTTGCCGGTCTGGCGCCAGTCGAATTCGGCGGTGAGGTCGAGGCCGTGTGCATCGGTGAAGGTGATGCCGGCGGCGATCGGCGCGTCGCGGTTTTCCGGAAATTCCAGCGTCGCCTTGGTGATGAACACCGGCCGCGGCAGGATGTGGGTGACGATCGACAGCGCGTTGATGCCGGGATCGAAGACGCCGAGGCCGCCCGCCTGCCAGATCCACTCCTGATTCGGATGCCAGTGGCGGACGTCTTCCTTCCAGATCACCTTCATCGAGCGGATGACGGTGGAATCGAGGAACGCCTTGGCCGCCTCCACCGCCGGCGCGTAGCGCGAATGCCAGCTGGCGAACAGCGACAGCCCCTTGGCGTCGGCGAGTGCCTGCAGGTCGGCAACCTCGCTCAGCGTCGCCCCCGGCGGCTTTTCCATGAAGACGTGCTTGCCGGCGACCAGCGCCGCGTGGGCGGCCTCGTAGCGGTTCTGCGGCGGCATGCAGAGCGACACCGCCTCGATCCCGGGGACCTTTGCCAGCATCTCGTCGATCGACTTGAAATTGTCGATGCCGTCGACGGTGCCGTGGCGGCTGGCCGCGGCGACGAGCTGGAAGTCGGGGTTCCTGGCGATCGAAGGCAGGTGCTGGTCGCGGGCGATCTTGCCGACGCCGACGATGGCGAGATGGATCGGGGACATGGTGTTTCGCTCGATTTGTATGATGATTGCGGCGTGTTTTATCAGAATGACCGGCCGCGGCAAGAGCGTCTTTTCCCGATCGCTGCCTAACCGTTGTGCAGCGCCGTCGCCGCCGTGTTCGCCTTTCGTCTAATGCGGCGGCTCCAGCCGGGAAAACCGGCCTTTGCCCTTGAAACCGGGCTTGAAATGCGCACTCTGGCTGTGCATGGCACAATAGCACACAAGCACGCCAAGCGGGGAGGAACACGATGGGAGCGCTGCTCGGCCTCAGCCGAATGATTGATACTATTACCGAAAGGATCGGCAAGGCGGTGTCCTGGCTGATCCTCGTCGCCGTCCTCGTCAGCGCCGGCAATGCCGTGGTGCGAAAGGCGTTCAACGTCTCGTCGAACGCCTGGCTCGAGGCGCAGTGGTACCTGTTCGGCGGCGCCTTCATGCTCGCCGCCGCCTATACGCTGAGCCAGAACGAGCACATCCGCATCGACGTGATCTACGGCAAGTTCTCGCGCAGGACGCAGCACTGGATCGATCTGTTCGGGCATTGCTTCTTCCTGATGCCCTTCGTGCTTTTGATGATCTACTACCTCGTTCCCTACGTGACGATGTCCTACCGCTCGGGCGAGATGTCGTCGAGCGCCGGCGGGCTCATCCTCTGGCCCGCAAAGGGCATCCTGCTGGCCGGCTTCGTGCTGCTCGCAGCCCAGGGCGTATCGGAAATCATCAAGAAGATCGCCATCATGCGCGGGGACATGGAGGATCCGACACCCTACGTTCCGACGCATGCGCCGCTCGACACCGCCATCGCCGAGGAGAAGGGCGCATGATCGAACTCATTGCAGACAACCTCGCGCCGATCATGTTCGCCTCGCTGATCGTGTTCCTGCTGCTCGGCTATCCGGTGGCATTCGCGCTGGCGGCGAACGGCCTGCTCTTCTTCGTCATCGGCGTCGAGCTCGCGCCGTTCTCGGAGACCATCAACCTGTCATGGCCGCTTCTGAACGCCATGCCGGAGCGGCTGTGGGGGGTGATGTCGAACGACACGCTCCTGGCCATCCCCTTCTTCACCTTCATGGGGATCGTGCTCGAGCGGTCCGGCATGGCCGAGGATCTGCTCGACACGATCGGCCAGCTGTTCGGACCGGTCCGCGGCGGTCTCGCCTATGCGGTCATCTTCGTCGGCGCGCTGCTCGCGGCGACGACCGGCGTGGTGGCGGCATCCGTCATCGCCATGGGGCTGATCTCGCTGCCGATCATGCTGCGCTACGGCTATGACCGCTCCATCGCCTCGGGCGTCATCGCCGCCTCCGGCACGCTCGCTCAGATCATCCCGCCCTCGCTCGTCCTGATCGTCCTTGCCGACCAGCTCGGCCGCTCGGTCGGCGACATGTATGCCGGCGCGCTGGTGCCCGGCCTGGTGCTGACCGGCATGTACATGGGCTATATCCTGCTCATGACCTTCCTGAAGCGGGATTCCATGCCGGCGCTGCCGCCGGAGGCCCGCTCGCTCGGTTCCGGGGTGACCTCACTCCTGATCGCGCTCCTGGTCGCGGCCGGCATCGCCTATGCGGCCCATGTCTATCTCTCCCCGACCCAGGGCGAGAACGCCGACATTCTCGGCGCCACCGTCGGCGTCGCCTTCATCTATGTCGTGGCCCTGCTCGACCGGAACCTGAAGATCAACGCCATGTCCAGGCTGGCCCAGCAGGTGATCATCGTGCTGATCCCGCCACTGGCGCTGATCTTCCTCGTGCTCGGCACCATCTTCCTCGGCATCGCCACGCCGACGGAAGGCGGGGCGATGGGCGCCGTCGGCGCGCTGATCATGGCGGCGGCGAAGGGGCGCCTCAATCTCGAGGTGATCCGTTCGGCGCTGGCCTCGACCACCAGGCTGTCGGCCTTCGTCCTGTTCATCCTGATCGGCGCCCGCGTGTTCTCGCTGACCTTCTACGGCGTGAACGGCCATCTGTGGGTGGAGCATCTGCTGGTCTCCATGCCGGGCGGCGAGACGGGCTTCCTGATCACGGTGAACGTGCTGGTCTTCTTCCTGGCGTTCTTCCTCGATTTCTTCGAGCTCGCCTTCATCATCGTGCCGCTGCTGGCGCCGGCCGCCGACAAGCTCGGCATCGACCTGATCTGGTTCGGCGTGCTGCTCGGCATCAACATGCAGACGAGCTTCATGCATCCGCCCTTCGGCTTTGCGCTGTTCTATCTGCGTTCGGTGGCCGCCCGCGTGCCCTATCTCGACAAGGTGACGGGCAAGATGACGGCGCCGGTGACCACGGGCCAGATCTACTGGGGTGCGGTGCCCTTCGTCGGCATCCAGATCATCATGGTGGCGCTGACGATCATGTTCCCGCAGATGGTCATGCACTACAAGGGCGATGCCGGGGCGGTCGATCCCTCGACGATCAAGATCGAGGTGCCGGGCTTCGGCGGCCAGGGCGGCGGTCTCGGCCTGCCGGACAACGGCGGCGGCCTCGGCCTGCCCGGCGGCCTGCAGCTTCCGGGCGGCAATCCGCTCGAGCAGCCGCCCGCGGCCCCGGAAGGGGGCCAGCAGAACGGTGGAACCGGCGCCCAGCCGCAGCCCGCGCCGCCGGCCAACGACCTCAGCCAGCCGCCGTCGTTCAACTGACGGGGTGTCACGGAAAACCTGCAGCGGGCCGGCGAAAGCCGGCCCGTCGCGTTTGGAGCGCGGCGCAGCCGCCGCCCATCCGGAAAACGGGCGCCGACCCCGCGTTGCCAAACGCTCCCGAATAGCCGAAGCTTGCGGCGATCGACGGCCGCCGGGGCCGTCAGCCGGGACGTTGCGGGACATGACGACAGCGAGCCCCATGGGGTCTGCCAGACACGGCCATGCCGGCATCTGCCGGGGCTGCTGGGACCAGATGCACGTGCCGATCCCGATCCGCGGCCCGCTGTCGCTGCCGTTCCGCGCCTTCGGCATCACCCGCAGCAAGATGAACCCGAACATCTGCACGATCTGCGAACGCTCGTTCCGCTATGTCAAGAAACAGCGGCATGTCACCGTGCCCGCAACCATCCTGTTCGCCGACATCAGGGGGTTCACGGCCCTGTCCGAGCGGATCGACGCCATCCGGCTGAGCGCGATCGTCAGCCTGTTCCAGGACCGCTGCGCGCAGGCGATCTGGACGCATGACGGCATCGTCAACAAGCAGATGGGCGACGGCCTGATGGCGATCTTCAATTTCCCCATCACCGCCGCCGACCATGCTGGCGCCGCGATCAACGCGGCGCTCGACCTCCAGCGGCTGTGTGCGGCCGCGTTCGAGGATCTGCGCTCGAGTTTGGATGGGTTGCCGGCACACATGCTGGGCGTCGGCGTCGGCATCCATACGGGCGATGTCGAGATCGGCGAGTTCTCCAGCTTCCGCAGCGACTTCACCGCGATCGGCGGCGCGGTCAACCTGGCGGCGCGGCTCGAGTCCCAGGCGGCGGCGGGCGAGATCCTCGTCTCAGCCGAGACGGCGGCCCGCTCGCCGGCGTGGACGGCCGGGGCAGGGGAGCGCCTCCTTGCCCTCAAGGGCTTCGATCAGCCCGTCCGGGCGCGGGTGCTCGCCAGGCGGGCCTGACGGATCCCTTCGTCTCTGCGGCTTTGGGCAGCGCGTGCCGCCCTGATTCGCTGGAGAGGTGAGCGTCGCGCGCTGCGCCGGCGCGGCCCGCAAGCAACAAAAAACCCCGGAGCATCGCCCCGGGGTTCCCCTCGTGCCGCAATGTCGATCAGCCTCAGAGCTTGCCGTTCCGCTGCTGGATCATCATGAAGGTGTCGTAGTTGTATTCGGCGATCTGGGCGTTGAGATAGTACTCGCCGCGGAAGGCCTTGATCGACTCCCAGATCTTCTTGAAGGTCGGGTTGGTGTCCTCGATCTCGGCATAGACCTCGTTCGCCTTCTCGAAGCAGGCGGTGAGGATCTCGGCGCTGAACGGGCTGAGCTTGGCGCCGTTGCCGACGAGCCGCTTGATCGCCGCCGGGTTCAGCCAGTCGTACTTCTGCAGCATGTTGGCGTCGGCCGCCTGGCAGGCGGTGCGAAGCAGCGACTGGTAGCTCTTCGGCAGGCCGTCGAAGGCCGCCTTGTTGAACATGGCGTGGACCGTCGGGCCGCCTTCCCACCAGCCGGGATAGTAGTAGTAGGGCGCGACCTTGTAGAAGCCGAGCTTCTCGTCGTCATAGGGGCCGACCCACTCCGCAGCGTCGATGGTGCCCTTTTCCAGCGAGGGGTAGATGTCGCCGCCGGCGATCTGCTGCGGCACGACGCCGAGCTTCTCGACGACCTTGCCCGCGAAGCCGCCGATGCGCATCTTCAGGCCCTGCATGTCGGCGACGGTCTTGATCTCCTTGCGGAACCAGCCGCCCATCTGCACGCCGGTATTGCCGCCGGGGAAGCCGACGAGACCCTGGGTCGCCAGGAACTCGTTGAACATGTCGATGCCGCCGCCGTGGTACTGCCAGGCATTCATGCCGCGGGCGTTGAGCGCGAACGGAACGGCGGCGCCGAGCGCCCAGACCGGATCCTTGCCCCAGTAGTAGTAGGAGACCGTGTGGCAGGCCTCGACCGTGCCGGCGGCCGCGGCGTCCGCCGCCTGCAGGCCGGGCACGATTTCACCGGCTGCGAAGACCTGGATCTGGAAGTTGCCGTCGGTCGCTTCGGAGACGTACTTGGAGATCACCTCGGCGCCGCCGTAGATCGTGTCCAGCGACTTGGGGAACGACGAGGCGAGGCGCCAATTGATCTTGGGGGTGGTCTGCGCGATCGCGGGCGCGGCCAGCGCGGTTGCGGCAGCAGCGCCGACGCCGGTGATCCCGGCCTTCCTGATGAATGAACGACGGTCCATGATTATCCTCCCAATGGCGGGGCCTCCCAGAGCCCCTTGGTTACCGAGGGAGACCTAACCATGTCGGGGGGGCCTATTCAAGCACGGTGGCCAAATAGCCGGCCGCAAGCGGATACGACTTTCGTCTAATCACGGAAGGCGTGCCTATCTGCATGTTTTTTAGGCGTTTCCGGCTTGTGCCCACGCCGTTCCGACATCGATTGCGGGCTGGCGCACGCCCAGCGTGTATGGCGTCGGCGTGCCGCGCGCCGGCGCGATTCGACGTGGAGAGCGGGTGCGCAGGTGCGATGCCATGCGGGCGACCTTCGGGCAGATCGGGGCAGGAGCGATCGGGCGAGGCGGAACCTATCCCGCCATCGCGTCTTCGTATTCCGACGACAGTTCCAGCCATTGCTCTTCCGCCTCGGCAAGCCTGCCGGCGGCGTCCGCGCGTTCCTTGGCTTTCTGCGCCGCCTTGGCCGGGCTCTTCTCGTAGAGCAGGGGATCGGCGAGTTCCGCATCCAGCGCCTGAATCTGTTTCTCGAGCTTCGCCGTCAGGGTCTCGATTTCGTTGATCCTTTTCCGCAAGGGCGCCAGCGAGGCGCGGCGGTCGGCATTCGCCTTGCGCTGGTCCGCCTTCGACAGGCCGTCGTCGGTGAGGACGGGGCGCGCCTTCTCCTCCTTCGGCTTCGGCCCGCCGACGATCAGCGTGCGGTATTCCTCGAGGTCGCCGTCGAAGCTCGCGACCGTGCCGTCCTTGACCAGCCACAGCCGGTCGACGGTCGCCTCGATCAGGTGACGGTCGTGCGAGATCAGGATCACGGCGCCCTGATAGTCGTTCAGCGCCTCGATCAGCGCGCGGCGGCTGTCGATGTCGAGGTGGTTGGTCGGCTCGTCGAGGATCAGGAGGTTCGGCGCGTCGAAGGCGGCAAGGCCCATCAGGAGCCGCGCCTTCTCGCCGCCGGAGAGGTCCTTCGCCGGCGTGTCCATCTTCTCCGTCGCCAGGCCCATCTGGGCGACGCGCGCGCGCACCTTGGCTTCCGGCGCATCCGTCATCAGCCGGCGCACGTGCTCCACCGCACTCTGGGTCGGCACCAGGTCGTCCAGCTGGTGCTGGGCGAAGAAGCCGATCTTCAGCCCCGGCGCTGTCTTCACCTCGCCGCTCTCGGCGGCGAGCTTGCCGGAGATGAACTTGGCGAAGGTCGACTTGCCGTTGCCGTTCGAGCCGAGCAGCGCGATGCGGTCGTCGTTGTCGATCCGAAGGTTCATCCGCTTCAGGATCGGCTGGCCCGGCGCGTAGCCGACCGCGCCGCCGGAGATCGAGACGATCGGCGAGGCGGGCTGCTTTTCCGGCTCGGGGAAGGTGAAGCCCTGCACGTGCTCCTCGATCACCGCGGCGACGGTGCCCATCCGCTCCAGCGCCTTGACCCGGCTCTGTGCCTGGCGCGCCTTGGTCGCCTTGGCCTTGAAGCGGTCGATGAAGCTCTGCAGGTGTTTTCGCGCGGCCTCGTTCTTGGCCTTCGCCTTCATCTGCAGCTCGTCGGCTTCCGCCTTCTGCCGCTCGAACTGATCGTAGCCGCCGCGGTAGAAGGTCAGCTTCTTCTGGTCGAGATGGACGATCGCGTTGACGGCGGTATTCAGCAGGTCGCGGTCGTGGCTGATGATGAGCACCGTGTGCGGATAGCGCCGCACGTAATCCTCGAGCCACAGCGTGCCTTCGAGGTCGAGATAGTTGGTCGGCTCGTCGAGGAGCAGCAGGTCCGGCTCGGAGAAGAGCACGGCGGCGAGCGCCACGCGCATCCGCCAGCCGCCGGAGAAGCTCTTCGCCGGACGCTTCTGTGCCTCGTGGTCGAAGCCGAGCCCGGCGAGGATGCTGGCCGCGCGCGCTTCGGCCGAATGGGCGCCGATGTCGGCGAGCCGCGTCTGGATCTCGGCGATGCGGTGCGGGTCGGTGGCCGTCTCCGCCTCCGCCATCAGGGCGGCGCGCTCCTTGTCGGCGGCGAGCACGATCTCGATCAGCGGCTCGTCGGTGCCGGGCGCCTCCTGCGCCACCTGGCCGATGCGGGCGTTCTTCGGCAGTGAGACGGCGCCGGCCTCGGCGGCGAGATCGCCGGTGATGATGCGGAACAGCGTCGACTTGCCGGCGCCGTTGCGCCCGACGAGGCCCGCCTTCGTGCCGGAGGGCAGCGAGATCGAGGCGTTGTCGATGAGCAGGCGCCCGGCGATGCGGGCGGAAAGGCCGGAAATCGTGATCATGACCGGCGTCTATAGGGTGGGCGACCGCCCCAGCGCAAGAGGCGTGGGCGGACGTGCGGCGAAGGCCTCAGGCGATTTCGCGGCGATAGTTGCGCCCGGCGAGCTCGGTCAGTTCCACCGAATAGACGCAGGTGCCGCTCTCGTTGGCGGCCTCGAGCGCCAGCATCGCCTGCCGGTAGAGCTCGTTGCCGTTCTGGGCGTCGTCGGTGAAGGCGGCGCCGACCGTGAGCGACAGCGTGCCGGGCAGATAGTCCCGGCCGGAGATGCGGAAGACCTCCGTCTCGATGCGGTTGCGGATGCGCTCGGCGATCAGCACCGCGCTGTCGTGGTCGACCTTGTCGAACAGGAAGGCGAAGCCGTCGCCGCCGACGCGGGCCACGTAGTCGAGCTTCTTGATCGACTTGCGGAAGATGGTGGCGATCTGCTTCAGCGCCTCCTCGCTTGCACCCGCTGCGTGGCTGTCGGACAGGCTCTTCAGCCGCTCGACCCGCATCAAGAGCAGGGCGCTGCCGGAGCTGTCCTCGGCGTCGTAGGTGGCCACCAGCCGGTTCATCAGCGCCGTGCGGTTGGCAAGCCCGGTGATCGGGTCGTGCAGCAGCGCCGTCTCGCTGGCGGCAGCCCCGGCTGCGACATTCTCCAGCCGCGCCACCAGCGCGTCCAGCCGCTGGCAATGGGCGCTCTCGCTGCCGATCAGCGCCTCGACGGCGGCGACGAGCAGGCCGGCCTGGCTGGCGAAATCGGTCATGGCCATCACCGGATCGGCCTTCAGTCGCCCGAGCAGATGGTTGATCTGCGTCACCGCATTGGTGCGCTTCTGGCGCTCGCTCTCCGCCTCCGCCGCCAGCGCGGCGATGGTGCGCATCAGGTCGGTGGCGCTGTGGCCGAGCACGAGCGAATTGTGGTCCGGCAGGCCGTTGCGCACGCCGATGGCGTCCAGCGCCTCCTGCGCCGGCGCCTTGCCGAGCGCGGTGATCTCGCGGCCGAGTGCGGTGTTGCTGCCCGTCAGCGCCTCGTGCAGCAGCGAATAGTTGCGCGGGATCGCGGCGATCTCCAGCCGCGTCATCAGTTGCGCGATCTTCGCGAGCACCGCCGCCGATCGGGCAAGCGTATCCGTTGCATTGGCCTTTGCGGTCATGGCTCACCAGTGTCTGGGCAGTGTGCGGTCGCGCCGGTCCTTCCCCAAGGCCGGCCTTTAAAACCAGTAGCTGATAAGCCTTAAGAACCTGTTGCTTGCGCCACGCCCGCAGCAGTCGCATGGCGCGCTCACCAGCCGGCGCCGCCAGGGGCGGCCGGCACAGTGGAGCGGGAAAGAAACGCAGACGCTCGCCGCGCCGGCGTCGGGCGGCCGGTCAGGCGAACAGCCGCACCGCCGGCAGCGCCCGGATCATCTGGCGGATGGTGCTGTCCTTGCGGCGGGCCTGCGCTTGCTGGGCGTCGCGGACCGCTTCGGCATAGCCTTGCGCGCGCGCCTCTTCCAGAGCCACGGCAAGCAGCTTGTCGATCACGATGAAGCACTCGTCCGGCAGATAGGCGTCCGGACTGTCCGTGCCGCGCACCAAGGCCATCTTCGACAGCGTGCTGCCCAGCAGCGCGCTCCACTCTTCGCTCTTTCTTGCCATGTCACGTCCTCATCGTGCCGGGTGGGGGAAGCGCCTCTCGGCGTTTCGGCCCGGGCACTATCGCACCGCGCTCACAGCACGCCTGTCACTTCGGTAACAGGGACGGAGGGGGCAGGCTTGCCCCCGGGCAGGCGTCACACCCGCGGCAGGCTCGCGCCTTCGTTGCGCATGAAGAAGATGAGGTCCAGCGAGAGGCTCGGCCTGCCCATGCTTGTCAGGATCGTATGGCACTGGCCGCGATGGTGGGTCTGGTGGTTGAAGAAGTGCGCAAGCCCCATGCTGAGCGGGTGCGTCACCGGGACCGGATTCGAGATCGGGCTGTAGGTGATCTCTTCGCGGAGGCGCGCCGCGTCGATCGAGCCGAGCCAGTCGATGATCCGCCGGTCCTCGGCGATCCGGGCCTGGCGCAGGCTGTCGATGTCGTCGTGCAGGATCGCGTCGAGCCGGGTCGGCGCGTCGCCCGAGCCGGTGAAGCGGCTCATCCAGATGCGGTCGGCCACCAGCAGGTGGTTGAGCGTTCCGTGCAGCGAGCCGAAATAGGCGCCGCGGTTCTCGCGGAAGGCCTGCGGCGAGAGCGAAGCGGCCTCGGCATAGACGACGCGGTTCGCCCAGGCATTGTAGGCGGCGAGATTCCTGTAGTGATCGAGCATGTCTGTTTCCGGATGCGTTGCGAGGAAGGACAAAACCAGGCACTGACATATCGAAGCCGCGGTGATCGGTCGCATGAATTTTTCTGATTTGATCTTCAGCGCCGCCTCGTCTCGAATGGCGCTCCCCGATCCGCAAGGAAGCAGCCATGACCCTGAAGCTCTACGCGCTCTGCGGCGAAGACCGCAGCCGTCCGTTCTCCCCGCATGTCTGGAAGACGATGCTGTCTCTGGCGCACAAGGGGCTTTCCTGCGAGGTCGAGAAGGTCGGTTTCACGGAGATCCCGAAGCTGGAAGGCGGTTTCTCCAGGACGGTGCCGCTGCTGCGCGACGGCGAGCGGCTCGTGCGCGACAGCTTCGACATCGCCCTCTATCTGGACGAGGCCTATCCCGGTCGGCCGACCCTTTTTGGCGGCGACGGCGGCAGGGCGATGGCCCGCTTCGTCGAGGGCTGGTCGCAGACGACCCTGCATCCGGCGGTGATGCGGATCGCGCTGGTCGATATCCACGACATGCTGGGGCCGGAGGATCAAAGTTATTTCCGCACCAGCCGCGAGGATCGGCTCGGCCAGCCGCTGGAAGCCGTCGTGGCCGCCCGTGACGACGAGATCGCCGCCTTCGCCGGCAAGCTGGAGCCGCTGCGCACGATGCTGAAGTCGCAGCCCTTCATCGGTGGCGAGGGACCGCTCTTTGCCGACTACATCGTCTTCGGCGCGCTGCAGTGGCTGCGGGTCACCTCGACTGCGAAGGTGCTTGCGGACGACGATCCGGTCGCGCTCTGGTTCGGGCGCGTCCTCGATCTCCATGACGGGCTCGGCCGCAGCGTCCGCGCCGCCTGACGCTCTGCCCGATTCCCGGCGGTCTCGGGCCGGGGCCCCCTTGTTTTGCGCCGCATTGGCGGGTAAGGAACCGCCACTCACCGTAGACCAAGGGATATGAGATTATGGCGATTGAACGCACCTTTTCGATGATCAAGCCGGATGCGACGAAGCGCAACCTGACCGGCGCTATCACCAAGATGCTCGAGGATGCCGGCCTGCGCGTCGTCGCCTCCAAGCGCGTCTGGATGAGCCGCCGCGAGGCCGAGGGCTTCTACGCCGTCCACAAGGACCGTCCGTTCTTCGGCGAGCTGGTCGAGTTCATGTCCTCCGGCCCGACGGTCGTCCAGGTGCTGGAAGGCGAGAACGCCATCGCCAAGAACCGCGAAGTCATGGGCGCCACCAACCCGGCCAACGCCGCAGAGGGCACCATCCGCAAGGTTCACGCCCTGTCGATCGGCGAAAACTCCGTCCACGGCTCCGACGCTCCGGAAACCGCCGCGGAAGAAATCGCCTACTGGTTCTCCGGCACCGAGATCGTCGGCTGAATCAAATCTTGAGGCGCTGGCCTCAACGAATTGAACGAAATACGAAAACGGGGCCCGCGCGGCCCCGTTTTTCGTATCCACCGGGACACTGCGCTATGATGGGCATTTCCTCATGTCGAACTGCCCGCCGGTCAGGCCGTTCTTGAACATCTCGGGGTTCTTGTCGTAGGCGGGGCCGACGACCAGCGCATGGGCGGGCAGCACGCTCTGGTCGAGGTCGGAGACGACCGTCGTCTCCAGCGCCTGGAGCCGGGCGCCGTCGGGGCCGTCGACGGTGATCGACACCCGGTAGGGCCTGGCCTTCTTCACGCAACGCACGTCCGGGCTCTCCAGCACCACCTTCTCCTGTGCGGCAAACAGCTTGCGCTGCAGCACCAGCGGATCGCCGCCGGCCGGGTTTTCGAATTCGGCCGTGATCGTCGCCCCTTCCGGAAGCGGCTCCGTCCGGTTCAGCGTGATCATGTAGGTGGCGTAGGCGAGGCGGTAGTTGAAGACGAAGATCTTGCCCGTCAGTTGCAGCGGCTCGCCGCCGGTCTCGCGCTGGCATCCGGCCAGTGCCGTCGAGGCGGCCAGCGCGGCGATCATGACAAGCCCTCGAAGCGATCGTTTCATGCGCGCATGCCCTCCTTCCGGCGGTAGTAGTGGCGGCTGGCCTTGCTGCGGTTGCCGCAGACCGCCATGTCGCACCAGGCGCGCGAGCGGTTGCGGCTCCGGTCGAGGAAGAGCCAGCCGCAATTGGGGCAGATCTTCAGCCGCTCCGGTTCCGCCATCACCGCCAGCCGCAGCGCGGAATGCGCCGTCGCCGTGTCGAGGGCGCGCGGATCGGCGCCGGACAGCCGCAGCGTCCCGGCGATCGCATCGAGAAGCCGTGCCAGGAGTGCTGCCGTTCCTTCCCCCGTCGCCTCGGCGCGGAAATGGCTGTCGATCGCCTCGCGCAGCCCGATGAAGGTGCTGCGGCGCACGGGCGGAACGGGGACGAGCGCCTGCGCCTGCTCACGCTCGGCGCAATGGAGGCTCGCGGCATCGGCAAAGGCGTCCATCGCCGCCGGATCGGCATAGCGGTCGATCCGGCGCGCCGGGTCGAACCGCAGGACGACGGAGTTGGCGACATCGAGCGCAAGCGCGCCGCCGGCGAAGCGATGGGGCGTCCAGGTGAAGGTCATGACGCTATCCTAACTGGTAAAAGTCATTTTACCAGTTATAGTGAGCTTGTCACCAGCGAGATGTCCGATGGCCTATTTTCTGCAACAGATCGCCAATGCCGTGCCGGTCGCAGCGCTCTATGCCATGCTCGCCTTCGGCTATGCGATCGCGTTCTCGGTGACGCGCCGGGTCGACATCAGCTACGGCGCCGTCTTCGCCTTCGCCGGCCAGATGTTCATCCTGTTCGCCGATGTCGGCTGGAACCGGCTCTGGCTGGTGCTGCCGGCCGCCCTCGGCTTCGGCGCGGTGATGGCGCTGGTCTACGGCCTGGGGGTGGGGCTGGTCGTCGGCCGCCAGGTGATGCGGCCGCTCGCCTTCTCCTCCGACAACACCGTCGTCGTCGCGGCGCTCGGCGTCGTGCTCGTGCTCATGGAGGGCGCGCGGCTTGCCTCGGATACGCGCAGCCTGTGGCTGCCGCCGCTGCTGAACCGGCCGATCGAACTCTGGGGCGACCCGGCCTTCCCGGTGACGCTGACGGTTCTCCAGATCATCAATTCCGCCCTGATGGCTGCGATCGTGATCGCCGGCCATGTCTTCCTGGCGCGCTCGCCCTGGGGCCGGCGCTGGCGGGCGGTGTGCGAGGACCGCAACGCGGCGGAACTGTGCGGCATCGACAGCGCCCGCGTCTTCCTCCAGGCCTTCGCGCTCGCGGCACTCGTCGCCTGCCTCGCCGGCATCCTCGCCGCCGGCTACTACGGCAACATGGATTTCGGCGCCGGCCTGAACTTCGGGGTCAAGGTGCTGTTCATCGCCGCGATCGGCGGCTATGCGAGCCCGGTGCTTTCCGCCGCCGGCGGCGCGGCGCTGGGCTTTGCCGAGACGCTGTGGAACGCCTATGGCGATTTCCTCTGGCGGGATCTCGTCATCTATTCGGCGCTGGTGCTGCTGCTGGTGGTGCTGCGGCGGGAACGGGGGATACCGTGAGGAGAGGGGCGGTACAGCGTTGCCGGCGGCCAAGGCGCTACCGCTTCCATTTCTCCCGCGCCCGGTCGTCGGCGTCCTTGGCCTCGACCCATCCGCCCGCGCTGCCGTCGGCCCGGTGCTCCTTCTTCCAGAACGGGGCCGACGTCTTGAGGTAGTCCATGACGAAGGATGCGCCGTCGAAGGCGGCCTGGCGGTGCGGCGCTGTGGCAATGACGAGGACGATCGTCTCGCCGGGCGCCATTCTGCCGAAGCGGTGGATGGCGGCAATCCCCTGGAGCGCGAACCGCTCGACCGCCGCGTCGCAGATCCGCCGGATCTCGGCCTCGGCCATGCCGGGATAGTGTTCGAGTTCCAGCGCCGCGAGCGCGCCGTTTTCGTCGCGGCAGAGGCCGGTGAAGGTGACGATCGCGCCGATCGAGGTGCGTCCGGCGGTCAGCGCCGCGGTCTCCGCGGCCACGTCGAAATCGTTGCGCTGGATCCGCACGACCACGGGCGAATGAGCCCCGCCGGCCATGGCTCAACCTCCGGTCATCGGCGGGAACAGGGCGATCTCGCGGGCGCCCGCGATCGGCTCGTCGTGCTCCACGTGCTCCTGGTTGACGGCGACGCGGATGACGTTCTCGTGCTCGAGCGCCATCTCGTATTCCTCGCCCAGCGTCTTCAGGTGCCGCAACAGGTCGCCGGCGGTCCGGACATGGCCGGGAAGATCGATCTCCTCCTCGCCGCGTCCGATCCGCTCGCGCACCCATGCGAAATAGACAAGCTTGGTCATCATTCGTCCACGATATGCTTCAGGCCGGCCCGGAAGTAGTCGTATCCCGTGTACATGGTGATCAGTGCGGCGATCCACAACAGGCCGATGCCGACCTCGGTGGTGTAGGGCAGGACCTTGTCGCCTGCGGGGCCGGCGAGCAGGAAGGCGATCGCGAACATCTGGATCGTCGTCTTCCACTTGGCGATGCGCGTCACCGGCACGCTGACCTTCAGTTCGGCGAGGTATTCGCGCAGGCCCGAGACGAGGATCTCGCGGCACAGGATGATGATCGCCGCCCAGATCGTCCAGCCGGCGATGGTGCCGTCGGCCGCCATCAGAAGCAGCACCGAGGCGACCAGCAGCTTGTCGGCGATCGGGTCGAGCATGCGGCCGATGTTCGACGTCTGCTTCCAGATGCGGGCGAGATAGCCGTCGAGGAAATCGGTGATCGAGGCGACGACGAACAGGCCGAGCGCGGTCCAGCGGGCGAAATCCGACGATTGCAGCCGGCCTTCGACGAAGAAGCAGAGGACGATGACAGGAACGGCGAGGATGCGGCCGTAGGTGAGGAGGTTCGGGATGCTGTAAGCGCGGCGGGCCATGGATTCGCAGTCTCTGCTATGTTTACGGGTAGTTGCGGTCTTTGTGACAGGTCCGTCAACCGTTTGCGAGAGCTTTTCTACGCGAACAAGGCAATATTCAGATGCCCGCCGAGAAAAGACGACGGCGGGCGCACTGTGCGCTGCCGAACTCCCGGCTGTAGCCGCGCCGACACAGAGTGAATAAAAATTTTCAGTTTTTTCGAATAGAACTTCTTTTTTGTTCGTTCTGAAACAGAAATCGCGTACGGCACAGCCGTGTTCGGGTGACCTGCAGTTGCAGGCCGCCGAGTTGGGTATTGCAAAATTCAAATCTTGGGTTGGGGAAAGGTGGGTCCTCCACATGGGGATCATCGGTGGAGATTTGTTGTCGCTAAACGACAACCCGGCAATGGGGCCGTATCAGTCGGATATCGTCACGCTGGCCGATGGCGGCTTCGTGCTCGTCTGGAGCGGCGGTGCCGCCGACGGTACGACCGACGTGACGATGCGGGTGTTCAATGCCGACGGCAGCCTGCGCTCGACGGTCGAACTCCCGGTGGTCGCCGACACCAGAGGCGACCAGCTGGCCCCCAGGGTGACCGCGCTCGCCGATGGCGGCTTTGCGGTCGCCTGGAGCGGCGCGACCGCCTCCGATGACAACGGGGTCGCCTTCCGGCTGTTCGATGCCGACGGCACGGCGCGCAGCGCCCTCGACCTGCCGGCGAATGCCGACACGGCCGGCATCCAGTCGCAGCCGCTGCTGACGACGCTGGCCGATGGCGGCCTCGTCGCCGCCTGGCGCGTCGGCGACGGCGCGCAGACGGCGCTGGCGCTCCGGGTCTTCGAAAAGGACGGGTCCCTGCGCTCCGATCCCGCCGACATCCGCATCGACGTTGCGGCCGGCGCGTTCGCGATCACCGCACTCGCCGGCGGCGGCTTCGTCGTGGTCCACAACGGCGCCTCCGAGGAGGGGCAGGCCGACGGCCCCGTGCGCATGCGCATCTACGATTCCAAGGGAACGCTGCAGACGGACGCCCTTGCTGCGCTCGGCGGTGGCGACATCCAGCACCATCCGGTGGTCACCGCGCTCGCCGACGGCGGCTTCGTCGTCGCCTGGGACGGCGAGCGGCAGGGCGACACGGCCGATGTCGGCATGCAGATCTACGACGCCGACGGCACGGCCCGCGCCGGCACGGATTTCGCCGTGAACATCCACACGACCGGCGAGCAGCGCAGCCCGATCGTCACGGCGCTGAAGGACGGCGGCTTCGTCGTCCTGTGGAGCGGCGGCACCTGGCACGACGAGGACGGCCTGGCGATGCAGGTCTACAATCCGGACGGCAAGAGCCGCGTTCCGGGCGACATCCCGGTCAACCTCGCCATCGACGGCATCCAGGGCGATCCCTACGTGGCGGCGCTTTCCGGCGGCGGCTTCGCGATCGCCTGGACCACGAAGAGCGCGGCCGGCTATGCGATCGCGCTACGCACCTTCAACGCGGACGGCACGCCGCGCATGGTGGCGGAGGAATACGTCACGGGCCTGTCCGCCCTGCCGCTGACGGCGCCGAAGATCGCAGTCCTTGCCGATGGCGGGCTGGCGCTGACCTGGCAGGCGGAGGAGGAGGACGGCGTCCACCTCTACGAGAAGGTCTTTCATCCGGTGAACGATGCGCCCTCGGGGCGGGACGCCACGCGCTACGTCAAGGAGGACGGCAGCTACGTCTTCGAGGTGGCCGACTTCGGCTTCTCCGACATCAACGGCGACGGGATGCAGGCGGTCCGCATCGGTGCCGTCCCGGCCAACGGCACGCTCACCCTCGACGGGACCGCGGTCGCGGCCGGCCAGGTGATCAAGGCCTGGCAGATCGCCGACGGCAAGCTCGTCTGGAAGGCGGCCACGAACCTGAACGGCACCGCGGTCGGCGCCTTGTCCTTCAACGTCATCGACGACGGCGGCACCGACTTCGGCGGCAAGGACATCGATCCGATCACGCGCAAGATCACGCTGAACGTCGAGGCCGTCAACGACGACCCCGACGCCAAGGCGATCCGGGGGACGACCTATGAGAACGAGGTCTACCGCATCGAGGTGAAGGACGCCGCCATCGACGTCGACGACGACAAGCTGGCGATGATCAACGCCAGGATCGTCTCCGGCTTCGGCTCGGTGACGATCGATGCCAAGAAGATGCTGATCTACAACCCGATGGCCGGTCCCAACCAGAACATCGGAGACGGCGAGAGCCGCAAGGTCATCATCAGCTACACGGTCTCCGACGGCAAGGGCGGGACGACGACGGCGACGATCACCCTGACCGTCAAGGGCGTGTCGGCGGACGTGTTCTCCGGCACCGGCGGCAGCGACCGCCTGTCCGGCAGCATCTACGGCGACTTCATGTACGGCCGCGCCGGCAACGATACGCTCGCCGGAAGCGGCGGCGACGACCTGCTCGACGGCGGGACGGGCACCGACGCGCTGAAGGGCGAGGGCGGCAACGACACCTACGTGGTCGATTGCTCCAGCGACAAGGTGACGGAAGGAGCCAACGGCGGCACGGACATCGTCCAGGCGGCCTGCAGCCACACGCTGACGGCAAACGTCGAGAAGCTGACGCTGTTGGGTTCGGCCGGCTACAGCGGCACCGGCAACACGCTTTCCAACACGATCACCGGCAATTCCGGCGCCAACTACCTGAAGGGGCTCGAGGGCAGCGACAGGTTGTACGGCGGCGCCGGCAACGACACGCTCTCGGGCGCCGACGGCAGCGACACGCTGGACGGCGGCAGCGGCTCGAACCGGCTCTATGGCGGTGGCGGCAACGACGTCTACCTGATGGGCAGCGGCTCCGACAAGGTGACCGAATACGCCGGCGACGGGACCGACACCGTCCATTCCGCCCAAAGCCACACGCTGGCCGCCAATGTCGAGCGGCTGATCCTGACCGGCGCGGCGAACGCGTGGGGAACGGGAAATGCCTCGGCCAACCGCCTGACCGGGAACGCGGGCAACAACACCTTGCGCGGAAACGGAGGCAACGACACTCTCTACGGCGAAAAGGGCCATGACACCCTGTCCGGCGGCGCCGGCGCGGACAAGCTCTGGGGCGGCTCCGGACGCGACGTGTTCGTCTTCCGCGACGCGTCGGACAGCACGGTCTCAAGCTACGGTCGCGACATCATACATGACTTTTCGCGTGCCGCCGGCGATCGGATCGACCTGCGCGGCATCGACGCCCGCGAGGCGAGCCAGGCCGACAACGCCTTCGTCTTCATCGGCACGCACGGCTTCAGCAAGGAGGCCGGCGAGCTTCGCCATTCCCGCTTGGGCTCCCATACGCTGCTCTCGGGCGATACGGATGGGGACGGCAAGGCGGACTTCGCCATCCTGCTCTCCGGCCATGTCGGTCTGCAGAAGGGCGACTTCCTGCTCTGAGCGGAAGACAAGACGCAGTGACAGGTCCGGTGGGTTGGTTCTCACCGGAGTGCTTACCTTTGCGCCCCTAGCGCGCGTCCTCGTGGAAGTGGTTGTAGACCAGCCGCGCCACGCTTTCCGAAATGCCCTCGACCGCCATCAGGTCGGAGATGCCGGCGCGGGAGACTGCCTTGGCGGTGCCGAAGTGCTGCAGCAGCGCGCGCTTGCGGGTCGGGCCGATGCCGGCGATCTCGTCGAGCGGATTCTTCACCATCTCCTTTTTGCGCCGCGCCCGGTGCGAGCCGATGGCGAAGCGGTGCGCCTCGTCGCGCAGCCGCTGGATGAAGTAGAGCACGGGGTCGCGCGGCGGCAGCGAGAAATCCGGCGTGCCGGCGGCAAAGAAGCGCTCGCGGCCGGCCTCGCGGTCGGCACCCTTGGCGACACCGATGGCGACCACGTGGTCGGTGATGCCGAGCTCCTCCAGGATCGCCCGCACCGCCGTCATCTGCCCCTGGCCGCCGTCGATCAGGATGACGTCCGGCCAGGCGGGGAAGGGCAGGTCGGCCGCATCGGCGCCTGCCTCCGCATTGGCCCCGGCGCTGCGGTCCGGCAGGCCCTCTTCCTTGATCAGCCGCGAGAAGCGGCGCGTCATCACTTCCCGCATCATGCCGAAGTCGTCGCCCGGTGTGATCTCCGTCGACTTGATGTTGAACTTCCGGTACTGGCCCTTGACGAAGCCCTCCGGCCCCGCGACCACCATGCCGCCGACCGCGTTGGTGCCCATGATGTGCGAGTTGTCGTAGATCTCGATGCGCCGCGGCACGGTGGCCAGCTTGAAGGTCTCGGCAAAACCCTCCAGCAGCCGCGACTGCGAGGCGGTCTCGGCGAGCTTGCGCCCATGCGCCTCGCGCGCGTTCTGCAGCACGTGGTCGACGAGGTCCTTCTTCTCGCCCCGCTGCGGCACCAGGATCGCGACCTTGTGGGAGGATTTTTCGCTGAGCGCCTCCGACAGCAGCTCGCGCTCCTCGATCTCCTCGGACAGGAGGATCTGCCGCGGACAGGGCTTGTCGTCGTAGAACTGTGCGAGGAAGGCGTTCAGCACCTCGGCCGCCGAAAGCTGCGGGTCGGCCTTCGGGAAATAGGCGCGATTGCCCCAGTTCTGCCCGGTGCGGAAGAAGAACACCTGGATGCAGGAGATGCCGCCCTCGTGGTGGATCGCAAAGACGTCCGCCTCCTCGACGCCGGCCGGGTTGATCCCCTGGTGGCTCTGGACATGGGAGAGGGCGGCCAGCCGGTCGCGATAGACCGCGGCGCGCTCGAAATCGAGTTCCTCCGCCGCCTCGTTCATCGCAGCCGCGATCTGGCCCTTGACGTTCTGGCTCTTGCCGGAGAGGAAGTCCTTCGCCTCGGCCACCAGTTCGGCATAGCCGGCATCGCTGATCTCGTGCGTGCAGGGCGCCGAACAGCGCTTGATCTGATAGAGCAGGCAGGGCCGCGTCCGGCTTTCGAACACGCTGTCGGTGCAGGTGCGCAACAGGAAGGCGCGCTGCAGCGAATTGATTGTCCGCCCCACGGCACCTGCCGAGGCGAAGGGGCCGAAATAGTCGCCCTTGCGGCTGCGCGCGCCGCGATGCTTGAAGATCGCCGGCGCCCGCGTATCGGCCGTCACCAGGATATAGGGAAACGACTTGTCGTCGCGAAGCTGCACGTTGAAGCGCGGGCGCAACCGCTTGATCAGGTTGGCTTCCAAGAGCAGCGCTTCGGTCTCGGTGCGGGTGGTGACGAACTCCATGTTCGCCGTCTCGCGGATCATCCGGCCGATGCGGTTGGAATGGCCGCGGCCCAGCGCGTAGTTGTTGACGCGCTTCTTCAGGCTGCGGGCCTTGCCGACATAGAGCACGTCGCCGGCCTCGTTGAACATGCGGTAGACGCCGGGGCTGTTCGGCAGCCGCTTGACGAAGGCCTGGATCAGCTCGGTGCCGCGCAGGCCCTCGCTGCGGTCGATCGTCTCGGTCCACTCGATCGCGGGCAGGGACGAGGGGGCGGGCGAAGTCTCGACAACCTCGTCCTCGTCGTCCCGTTCGTTTTCGTCATACAGGATGCCGCCATCCTGCACCGGCCGGCCGGTGGTCATTCCGTGATCTCCGCGACATCCGCCGTTTCCCAGGCGAGATGCTGGCCGCCGTCAAGGGCGATCATCTGCCCCGTAATCGAAGGCGTGTCGACCAGAAAACGGATCGTCCGGCCGAATTCGTCGAGCCCCGGTCCGGACTGCAGGAGCAGCGCCGCGGTCTGGGCCTGGAAATCCTCTTCGCTCTGGCGCTCGTTCGGCAGCGTCGGCCCGGGGCCGATGGCGTTGACGCGGATGCGCGGCGCGAGCGCCTGCGCCATCGTCCGGGTCGCCATCCACAGCGCCGATTTCGACAGCGTGTAGGAATAGTAGCGCGGCGTCGGGTTCCAGACGCGCTGGTCGATGATGTTGACGATCAGCCCGCCCGACCCGGCCGGCAGCTGCCGGTCGAAGTCGCGGGCGAGGATCGACGGCGCGCGGACATGGACGTCGAAATGCCGGTCCCACAGCGCACTGTCGAACCGGCGCAAGTTGTCGGGCTTGAACAGGGAGGCGTTGTTCACGATCACCCCCAGCGGGCCGAGCGCCTCGACCGCCCGCCCCACCAACTGTTCCGCGGCTGCCGCGTCGGCAAGGTCGCACTCCAGCGCGGCCGCGCGCCCGCCTTTCCCGGTGATCTCGGCGGCGATCCGCCGGGCGCTTTCGATCGACGCATTGGCATGGATCGCGACGGCGAAGCCATGCGCGGCCAGGTCTTCCGCGATCGCGCGGCCGATCCTCTGTGCCGCCCCCGTCACCAGCGCTGTCCGATGAAGAATTCTCAATGATATGCCCGCGTCGCGTCGCCTTTGCTTAACCTGCCACAGATATAGAGATTAACGCCGGGCCTTGAACCGGGTCTCGCAAAACATTTCCAAACAATTAACAGATGCGTGGAGCCGTCGCAATCTGGCGCGGTTATCCAAGTATATTTCATGTAATTTAGAATATGGTTAACAAAGACCCTGTTGTGCAAAAGCAACATCTAAATCTGGTCACGGTGGTGACACAATCAATTCACATTTCGGCTCTTTCAAATCCTCAATCTTTATTCAATTTCAACTCAACCGGGCTATCCGAACGATGATTTAATGATGCCGAGTTGGCGCGTAATTTGCCGGCGGCATGGAATGCAAAGGAGAATTCGCATGCGTACCCTGATCCTCACCCTGATGGCCTCCGCCATGTCGATTGCAGCCCTCCAGTCCGCCCGCGCGGCCGACGCAGTCGACCAGATCCCGCAGGCTCCGGCTGCCGAATATTCCGAGCCGGTCGCCAGCGGCAACTGGGCCGGCGGCTATGCCGGTGGTACGGTGACCTGGCAGCATGGCAACTTCGAAAAGCAGAGCGGCAACGGTGCCAACGGCTTCGGCGGCGGCGTCTACGGCGGCTACAACATGCAGAGCGGCCAGCTGGTCTACGGTGGGGAAGCCGACGTCAACTATTCCGGCATCGATTCGGAGAACCGCTTCCGTGAGGCCAAGCAGGGCGTCAACGGCTCGCTGCGCGCCCGCGTCGGTGTCGACCTGAACCCGGTCCTGCTCTACGGCACCGGCGGTGTCGCCGCCTCGCGCGCCAAGATGGAAGACAGCACGTCCTCGGACAAGAAGACCATGCTCGGCTGGACGGCCGGCGTCGGTGCCGAAACCTTCGTCACCAACAACGTCACCGCCCGCGTCGAGTACCGCTACACCGACTACGGCAGCAAGGACTTCGACCTGGACAGCGGCAAGGTCTCCGCCGGCCAGGACGAACAGAGCGTTCGCGTCGGTATGGGCGTGAAGTTCTGATCCTCCCGATCAGCACGATGAACAAAAAGCCGGGTGCGCAAGCGCCCGGCTTTTTGCATTGCATGGCATGGTCGTGAGTTCACTATTCACCGCGCGTCCGCGCGGTGAAGGAAGGCCATTCCTGTCGTGTTTCTCAATCCTTGAACTTCGCATAGTCAGGAAACACCGCCTCGAAGCGCGAGAGGTAGCGCTTCAGCTTCGGGCGGCCCTTCTGCCATTTGCCGGCAAAGCGCAGCTCGATGTAGCGCAGCATGGCGGCCAGCGCGAAGTGGCCGCCGTGCGGCTTCTTGCCGAGGCGTGGCATCGTCTTCTCGAGCTGGTCGAGGGCGCGCTCGACCTTCCCCCACTGCCGGTCGATCCAGGGCTGGTGCACCTTCTCCTCCGGGCGGAAGCGGCGCTCGTAGACGATCGCGAGCAGGCTGTCGCAGATGCCGTCGGCGGTCGCCTCCAGCACGTCCGCCTCGGTGCGCTTGGCGGAGGAGCGGGGATAGAGGCTGCGGCCGGTCTGCCGGTCGATGAAATGCATGATCGCGCGGCTGTCGTAGATCCCCAGCCCCTCGTCGGTGACGAGCGTCGGGATCTTGCCGAGCGGATTGGCGGCGATCAGTTCGGCCGGGTCGGTATTGGTGTCGGTGGCGACATGCTCGGCGTCGAGCCCGGCATAGTGCGCGGCCATGCGCACCTTCGTGGAGTAGGGCGAGGCCGAGGAATAGAAGATCTTCAAGGGGTTTTCTCCTGTTGGGTGCCGAAAGGTCCGGCTCAGCGGACCGGCGGCTGGGTGATGGTCTTGGCCCGGCAGGCGGCGCGGTCCACCTCCGGGCAGTCGCGGAAATTCAGATCCGGCGTCAGGCAGATGCGGATCTCCTCGAGCCGGCCGCCGTCGCAGGTCACGGCCAGGCCGCGCGCGGAAAGCCCCGGATTGGCGGCGACCAGCGCCGCCTCGATCTCCGCCGGGCCGGTGCGGCCGCCGTCGGCATCCTCGACCGCATCCGGCAGCACGACGCGCTCGAAGGCGGCGCGGGTGACGGCGAGGTAGTCGCGCTGCGTCAGCCCGGAGCAGCTGCCGTGCTTGCGCCACTGGTGGCCGATCAGGCCCATCGAGGGGATGATGTCGAGATAGGCTCGGCCGAGCGCGGCGGGAACCCGGTCCGGCTCGCGCGAGCGGCAGAACTCCGGATGGCCGCGCTCGAACTGCGGCCAGAGCCCGTGAACGATGAAGCCGGCGCGGCGGCCGGTCCGGCACTGCTCGCCTTCGCCCGAGGAGTCGTTGTCCATGCACCAGGTCGGCGACCAGGAGAGCGACAGCACGTAGAAATCGAAGCCGTGGCCGATCGGCACGGAGGCCGGCCTTACCGGGGACGACGCGGGGCGCTGCCCGCCGGCGGAGGGCAGTGGCGTCGTCGCTCCCGGCCCCCCGCCTTGCCCGGACGCCTTGCCGTCGCCGGAGCGCGGCTGCTCGTCGCTGCAGCCGGCAAGGGCAAGGGCAAGCGGCAGGGCGGCGGCGAGGGCGAACGCGGCAAGGCGGGCGGCGCGGCGCCGGGAAGGGGAGGTCTGGTCGGTCACGGCTCTCTATCGAAGCGAAGCGCAGGCGGCTCCGTAGACATACCAGGGGTCGAGCCCCGGGATGCAGAACTCGATGCTGCGGCCGATGCCGGCAAAGCCGAACGGCGTCTCGATCAGGTAGACGAGCGGCCGGCGGCTGCCGTCGGTGAGCGTGGCGTAGGCGAGGCAATATTCCCGCTGCACGGAGGACATGTACTGGTTGAACGGCTCGTAGCGGCTGAGCCGCATCCGGCCGATCTCGTAGATCGACAGGTCCCGGTGGATGTAGTTCGCCGCCTTGTATTCGAAGCGGCTGGTGATGAAGCGGAGCACGCCGGGATCGGCGCAGGCGCCCACCGGCGCGCCCTCGGCATAGGCGGGGACGGCTGCACCCCCCGTCTCGTAGTCGGCGGCGGTCGCCGGCACGGCCGACAGGGCGACGGCGAGGATGGCTGCCATGCGTGCGGCACTGGTGACGGTCATGTTCCCCTCCGGCGGCGCCTTCCGGTGCGGCGGGCGTCCGGGGCGCGTTCCATTCCGGCCCGCGAATCCCCGGTGGTGCAGGGGATGGGCCGGATTTTGAGATTGCGTCCCGCAGGCGCCTTCGGTCAAGAGGCGACTTGGCCCTCGCCGGCGATCCAGAAGCAGCGCGAGGAGGCGAAGCGGTCCTGCCGCAGCCGTTCCTTCAAGAACGGCAGCAGCCGGCCGAGCTCGTCCTTCAGCGTGAACGGCGGATTGACGACGATCAGCCCCGAGCCCGACAGCCCTGTCGTCTCGCGGTCGCTCTTCACGGAAAGCTCGGCGCAGAGCATCTTCGGAACGCCGAGATCCTTCAGCGCCTTGTGGAACGCCGTGATCGGCGCGCCCTTCTTCAGCGGATACCAGAGGCAGTAGACGCCGCCGGGAAAGCGCCGCCAGGCTTTCGCGAGCCCTTCCGCAAGCCGCTCGTATTCGCCTTCGATCTCGAACGGCGGGTCGACGAGCACGATGCCGCGCTTCTCCTTCGGCGGCAGGTGGGCGCCGAGCGCCAGCCAGCCGTCGAGATGGGTGACGCGGCTCTGGAAGTCGCCGTCGAACAGCCGGTGCAGGCTCTCGTAGTCGTCCGGGTGCAGCTCCATCGCCGACAGCCGGTCCTGCGGGCGGAACAGCATGCGTGCGAGCTTCGGCGAGCCGGGATAGAGGCGCACGCCGCCGTCCGGGTTGAGCGCCTTCACCGTATCGAGATAGGGGGCGAGCAGGTGCGCCATCTCCGCCGGCAGGTCGCCGTCCAGCAGCCGGCCGATGCCGTCGCGCCATTCCCCGGTCTTCTGCGCCTCCTCGCTGGAGAGGTCGTAGAGCCCGAGCCCGGCATGGGTGTCGAGCACCCGGAAGGCCTTGTCCTTGGCCTGCATGTAGGTGACGAGCCGCGCCAGCACCGCATGCTTGAGCACGTCGGCGAAGTTGCCTGCATGATAGATGTGGCGGTAGTTCATCCCGATACCGAAGCCTGCGTTTCCGTGATGGGCCCATCAATTGTTGCGATGGGAGAATTTTATGCCTTCTTGGCGCTTCCGCCCTGCAATATACAAATGCCATGAACGTTGCGACCCCTCATCTCGGCAAAAGCCGGATCGGCCATTCGGTCTGTCCCCATGACTGTCCCTCCGCCTGCGCGCTCGACATCGAGATCGGCGCCGACGGCCGCATCGGCAAGGTGCGCGGCAGCGCCGACAACAGCTACACCGCCGGGGTCATCTGCGCCAAGGTCGCCCGCTATGCCGACAGGCTCTACCACCCCGAGCGGCTGCTGAAGCCTTTGCGGCGCAAGGGCGAGAAGGGCGGCGGCGACTGGCAGGAGATCGCCTGGGAGGACGCGCTCGACGCGATCGCCGATGCCTTCGTCAAGGCCGAGCAGGCGCATGGCAGCGAGGCCGTCTGGCCCTACTACTATGCCGGCACGATGGGGCAGGTGCAGCGCGATTCGATCGACCGGCTGCGGCACGCCAAGCGCTATTCCGGCTTCTTCGACAGTATCTGCACCAACACCGCCTGGACCGGCTACGTCATGGCCACCGGCAGCCTGACCGGGCCCGACCCGCGCGAGATGGCGAAAGCCGACTGCGTCGTCATCTGGGGCACCAACGCGGTCGCGACCCAGGTGAACGTGATGACCCATGCGATCCGGGCCCGCAAGGAGCGCGGCGCCAAGCTCGTCGTCATCGACATCTACGACAATCCGACGATGAAGCAGGCCGACATGGCGCTGAAGCTGCGCCCCGGCACCGACGCCGCGCTCGCCTGCGCCGTCATGCACATCGCCTTCCGCGACGGCCATGCCGACCGCGCCTACATGGAAAGGTTCGCCGACGACCCCGCCGGCCTCGAGGCGCATCTGGCGAAGCGCGGCCCGGAATGGGCGGCCGCGATCACCGGGCTTTCGGTCGAGGAGATCGAGGCCTTCGCCCGCCTCGTCGGCGAGACGAAGCGCACCTTCTTCCGCCTCGGCTACGGCTTCACCCGCAGCCGCAACGGTTCCGTCTCCATGCACGCCGCCTGCTCGGTGGCGACCGTGCTCGGCTCCTGGCAGCATGAGGGCGGCGGCGCCTTCCACAACAACGGCGGCATCTTCCGGCTCGACAAGCGCGAACTGATGGGCCTCGACCTCGTCGATCCCGACATCCGCGAGCTCGACCAGTCGCAGATCGGCCGAGTGCTCACCGGCGATCCGGTGGCGCTGCGCGGCCGCGGGCCGGTGACGGCGATGCTGATCCAGAACACCAACCCGGCCAACATCGCCCCCGAGCAGCGGCTGGTGAAGCAGGGCTTCCTGCGCGGCGACCTCTTCACGGCCGTGCACGAGCAGTTCATGACCGATACGGCCAAGCTCGCCGACATCGTCCTGCCGGCCACCATGTTCGTCGAGCACGACGATCTCTATCGCGCCGGCGGCCACCAGCACATCCTGCTCGGCCCCAAGCTCGTCGAGCCGCCTGCGACCGTGCGCACCAATCTCTTCGTCATCGACGAACTGGCGCGGCGCCTCGGCGTGTCGAACATGCCGGGCTTCGGGCTGAGCGAGCGCGAGCACATCACCCGCATGCTGCCGCACTACGAGATCGACTATGACGGGCTCGCGGAAGCCAGGTGGATCGATTGCCAGCCGGATTTCGACACCGCCCACTATGCCAAGGGCTTCGGTCATCCGGACGGCAAGTTCCGTTTCCGCCCGCAATGGACCGCGACACCCGCGCCGAACCGCCCGCCCGCCTCGATCGGCCTGCTCGGCCCGCATGCGGCGCTACCGGAATTCCCGGATTATGTCGAGGTGATCGAGGTGGCGGATGCCGAACACCCGTTCCGCCTCGCCACGCCGCCGGCCCGCACCTATCTCAACTCCAGCTTCACCGAGATGAAGTGGTCGCGCGAGCGCGAGGGCCGGCCGGAGGTGATGATCCATCCGGACGATGCGCGGGCGATGGACGTTGCCGACGGCGACGTCGTCAAGCTCGGCAACCGGCGCGGCGAGATCCGCCTGCATGCCAGGGTGACGGACGAGGGCAAGCCGGGCGTGCTGATCTGCGAGGGCATCTGGCCGAACGGCGCCCATCTCGACGGCGAGGGCATCAACGTGCTCACCGGCGCCGATCCGGTCGCCCCCTATGGCGGCGCGGCCGTCCACGACAACCGCGTCTGGCTCAGGAAAGAGGCCGCATGACGAAGTTCCGGGAAGCGAGGATCGACGTCGTCTCCGACGAGACGCTGTCCGACAACTGGTACCACCTGCGCAAGGTCACCTTCGACTATACCGGCTCCGACGGCCACACCGTCCGCCTCGACCGCGAGGTCTACGACCGCGGCAACGGCGCCACCATCCTCCTGCACGATCCGAACCGCGACACCATCATCCTCGTCCGCCAGTTCCGCATGCCCGCCTATCAGAACGGCCACTCCGGCTGGCTCCTGGAGACGCCGGCCGGCCTGCTCGACGGCGACCACCCGGCCGACGCCATCCGCCGCGAGGTGATGGAGGAGACCGGCTACCGGATCGGCGAGGTCAGGTCGCTCTTCCGCGCCTTCATGAGCCCCGGCGCCGTCACCGAGCTCGTGCATTTCTTCGCAGCCGAGATCGACGCCTCCGTCCGCGAGGGCAACGGCGGCGGCGCCGACCACGAGGACGAGGACATCGAGGTCGTCGAACTCACCCTCGACGAGGCGGCGCGGATGATCGGAACCGGCGAGATCTGCGACGGCAAGACGATCATGCTGGTGCAGTGGGCGCTGGCGCAGCGGGGACCGCCAAACGATCCGCCGGCCGGGGGCAGGAGGTGAAAGTCCTGTGCCTGAACGGCTGGGGCGGACGACTGCATGAGCCGCTCGTCACCTTCCTGAAGGCCGTGTCGCCGGATGTATTGTGCCTGCAGGAGGTCGTCCACAGTCCGCAGGCGGACAAGGAATGGCTCACCTACAGGGATGGCGATCACGTCCTGCCGCAGCGGGCCAACTTTTTTCGGGACGCCGCGGCCGCGTTGCCGGCGCATGCCGCTATATTCTGCCCGGCCGCCCAGGGCGAGCTGTGGGATGGGGATCGGTCCGTCCCCTCCCGGTGGGGGCTCGCGACCTTCGTGTCCGGCGCCTTTCCGGTCACCGAGCAGGCGCAGGCGTTCGTACACGGGGCTTTCTCGCCCCACGGCTATGGTGTGCATCCGAGATCGCGCAACGCCCATGCCGTCCGCATCTTCGACTACGAGAGAAACCGACCCGTCTGCATTGTCCACATGCACGGCCTGCGCGATCTGCGCGGCAAGATGGACACGCCCGAACGGAATGCCCAGGCGCATCGTTTCGCGGACCTGGTCAGGGGCATCGCCCAGCCTGGCGACGCCCTCGTCGTCTGCGGCGACTTCAACGTCGAGCCGTCGAGCGAAACGTTCCAGATCCTCGGGAACCTGGGGCTGAAGGAACTGGTGACGGCCAACGGCTTTACAAGCACCCGGAGTGCCTCATACAAGAAGCCCGGTCGATACGCCGACTACATGCTGGTCAACGACCGTGTCGAAGTCCGCAATTTTACGGTCGTCACCGATCCGGAAGTGTCGGACCACTGCCCGTTGCTGCTGGAGATTTGATCTGGCCGCCGGTCAGCCTGTCGGTGGGCGAGGGCGGTGCCGCAACCCTGATCCTGCCGTCGAAGCCGCGAAGGGCCTTCACGACCCAAACCGGACGCTAGCTGCGCATTGATATTTCGGCAGACCGAAGAACTTGCTGCGCAAGTTGTGCTTGCATAATAATGCAAGATATTGAGTGGCGGCTAAGCAGGCGATGCTTCAGATTTTACGACATATCCAATCCTACTTCAGTCGGGCACCGGTACCGACGAACTCAATTCCGTATCACGTCTACACGCGAGAGTTTGACGTCATCATAGAGGCGGAAAAGCTCGACAGTGTTCTGGGGCGCTTACCCCGTGACCAGGAGGATGCCCATGCAGAGGCATGGGCCACATTTTCCTGTGCTCTGCAAGGTTGGCGCACCAAAGCGCATTTGATTGCATTGGAAGCGGCGGACCGTATCCGAATAGCCGTCGACGCAGAACAACTGGCCGACACAGCGATTTCAATTCTCGTTGATCAGTCAGGCTCTATGCGAGGGCAGAGCATGCTACTCGTCGCTGCAGCCTGCGACATTGCGCAAGACTTTCTCGTCCACCTTGGCGTAAAGACGGAAGTGCTCGGCTTTACGACCGTGCGATGGAAGGGCGGAAAGTCTCGCGAACTTTGGGTGCGAAGGGGCAGGCGTCCGCTGCCCGGAAGGCTCAGCGACCTACTACACATAGTTTATCGGTCCGCCGACGACCGCCGTGCTTCAACCGGCGGAAACCTCTTCAAGCCGATGCTTCGGCCGGACCTCCCAAAGGAAAATGTCGATGGTGAGGCAATCGAGTGGGCTGTCGGCCGTCTGATGGCAATGCCCAAACAACGTAGAACGCTACTTGTCCTTTCAGACGGGGTGCCTGCCGACGACTCGACTTTGATAGCCAATGACGCGGGTTTTTTGGATCGCCATCTCCGGAAAGTTATTCGGCGGATCGAAACGTCGAAAGATGTCAAGCTCGTCGGAATCGGAATTGGCTTCGACACTTCAGCATACTACCAAAGCTCCTTAGTAATTTCGTCGGTAGATGATCTCGGATCAAGCCTGATTGCGGCATTGGAAAACTCGCTCCGCAAGTGACTGCTTCCCCCATTGCGGTGATCCTGAACTAGCTCGATGTGGGGCAGCCTTGCGCCAAATGCCGCCGTTGTTCGCATTTTACGGCGCAACGCCGTGAATTTCTCTGAATTGCGTCAGTGGCTCGAGGGGCGATATTGAGATTTTTCTTCGGATGAGGCGCATTCGTCGCGGGCCCGCGAACTGGGGGGCCTTCACAACTACGGCCTCTCACAGGCCCGACGAAATCAGCCAGCCCGTGTTCTCGACCGCCGCCGCACCCGCCGCCACAGCCCGTCCCCCCTCCATCCGCACCTTGCCTTCCGCAACGAGCCTCAGCGCCAGCGGATAGGCCCTGTGCTCCACCGTCAGCACCCGCGCGGCCAGATCCGCCGGGGTGTCGCTGGCGAGCACCGGCACCGCCGCCTGGACGATCTGCGGGCCTTCGTCCATGCCTTCGGTGACGAAGTGGACGGTGCAGCCGGCGAGCTTCATGCCGGCCTCGATGGCGCGGCGGTGGGTGTCGAGGCCCGGGAACAGCGGCAGCAGCGAGGGGTGGATGTTGAGGATCCTGCCCTCGTGGCGCGCGATGAAGCGGCCGGAGAGCAGCCGCATGTAGCCGGCGAGGCAGATGATGTCGGGGCGCTGGCGTTCGAGTTCGGAAAGGATCGCCTCCTCGTGCGCTTCCTTGGAGGCGAAGTCCTTGCGCGAAAAGACGAAGGTGGGGATGCCGAGCGCCTGCGCCTTGGCGAGCCCGCCGGCGTCGGCCTTGTCGGAGAAGACGGCGACGATCTCTGCCGGGAAGTCCGGTGCGGCGCAGGCTTCCGCCAGCTTCACCATGTTGGATCCGCTGCCGGAGATGAAGGCTGCGACGCGCTTGCGCGAAGCGCTTCCGCTGACGGGCGCTGCATTCATAGGGCGAGCGTGCCCTTGTAGCTGGTGCCGGCCGCGCCCTCGGCGCGGGCGACCATGCGGCCGAGCGTGAAGACGCTCTCGCCCTCGGCTTCAAGCACCGCGTTGACCCGCTCGACGTCTTCCGCTGAGACGACGGCGATCATGCCGACGCCGCAGTTGAAGGTGCGCAACATCTCGTTGGCGGCCACGCCACCGGTCCTGGAGAGCCAGGAGAAGACGGCCGGCGCCTTCACCGCGTCGAGGTCGATCTCGGCTGCGAGATGCTTGGGCAGCACGCGCGGAATGTTTTCCGGAAAGCCGCCGCCGGTGATGTGGGCCAAGGCCTTGATCGCACCGGTCTCGCGGATCGCCTTCAGGAGCGGCTTCACGTAGATCCTGGTCGGCGTCATCAGCGCTTCCGCCAGGCTCTTGCCTTCCGCGAACGGGGCAGGGGCGTCCCAGGCAAGGCCGGACAGCGCCACGATCTTGCGCACCAGCGAATAGCCGTTGGAATGGACGCCGGAAGAGGAAAGCCCGAGGATCACGTCGCCCTCGGCGATGTCACCGGCCGGCAGCAGCTTGCCGCGCTCGGCGGCACCGACCGCAAAACCTGCCAGATCGTAGTCGCCGCCGGCATACATGCCGGGCATTTCGGCGGTCTCGCCGCCGATCAGCGCGCAGCCGGCCTGGCGGCAGCCCTCGGCGATGCCGCCGACGATCGCCGCACCCTGGTCGGGATCGAGCTTGCCGGTGGCGAAATAATCGAGGAAGAACAGCGGTTCGGCACCCTGCACGACGAGGTCGTTGACGCACATGGCGACGAGGTCGATCCCGACGGTGTCGTGCCTGTCGGCGTCGATCGCGATCTTCAGCTTCGTGCCGACGCCGTCGTTGGCGGCGACCAGCACCGGATCGGTGAAGCCTGCGGCCTTGAGGTCGAACAGGCCGCCGAAACCGCCGATCTCGCCGTCGGCGCCGGGACGGCGGGTGGAGCGGACGGCCGGCTTGATCTTCTCGACCAAGAGGTTGCCCGCATCGATGTCGACGCCCGCATCGCTGTAGGTCAGGCCGTTTCTGTCAGACTGGCTCATCGTCCGCTCTCCGTTTCTGGCAATGGCGCCCGATTGGCACGTCAAGGCGACAAGTGCAAGCGCAATGCCCGGCCCGCCCGGTCTTTTTCATGGTTTTGGCCGTCACCGGCCGCCGCCCGCAAACCTCGGCGATCGCCGCTCCTTGCCGCCGCAACCTTGACCATGCTCTCCGCAACGGCCTATCTCAGTGCAACGACAGGTCTGATGCAAGGGAAGACGGCACGGTGAAGGCTTACGAAAGCGCGAGGCAGAAGAGCAAGGCCGTTCCCGCCGATGCCGGCCATGCCGCCGGCGTTCCCGCAAAGGGCGGCGGCCATGTCAGCGGGGCAGGGCTGAAGCGTCAGGTGATCTTCTGGCTGCTGGCGCTCGCCGCCGTCGTCGTGTTCCTGATGGTGTTCAGCTCCATCCTTCTGCCCTTCGTGGCCGGCATGGCGCTCGCCTACTTCCTCGACCCCGTCGCCGACCGGCTGGAGCGGCTCGGCCTCAGCCGCACCATGGCGACGGTCGTCATCCTGATCGCCTTCGTCATCATCTTCGCCCTGTCGCTGATGATCGTCATCCCGCTGCTGGCGACCCAGGCCTCCGATCTCTTGGCCACGCTGCCGGGCTACATCGCCCAGTTGCAGTCGCTGGTGACGAGCTTCAATCCCGATCTCCTGCCGCCCTGGATTTCCAGCCAGATGGGCACGATCAAGCAGGGTTTCGGCAGCGTGCTGGCCGAGGGCGCCGGCTTCCTCGGCACGGTGTTCAAGCAGATCTGGAACTCCGGCCTGGCGCTGGTGGACATCGCCTCGCTGCTGATCGTCACACCGGTGGTCGCCTTCTACCTGCTGCTCGACTGGGACCGCATGATCTCCAAGGTCGACAGTTGGGTGCCGCGCGAGCACGTCGAAACTGTGCGCGAACTGGCGACCGAGATGAACACGGCGATCGCCGGCTTCGTCCGCGGCCAGGGTTCGATCTGCATCATCCTCGGCCTCTACTACGGCATCGGCCTCACCGGCGTTGGCCTCAACTTCGGCCTGCTGATCGGCCTCTTCGCCGGTCTGATCAGCTTCATCCCCTATGTCGGCTCGATGGTCGGGCTGGTCCTGTCCGTCGGCGTCGCCATCGTCCAGTTCTGGCCCGATTACCTGTGGATCGGCGCGGTGCTGGCGATCTTCTTCTCCGGCCAGTTCATCGAGGGCAACATCCTGCAGCCGAAGCTGGTCGGCTCGCAGGTCGGCCTGCATCCGGTCTGGCTGATGTTCGCGCTGTTCGCCTTCGGCGCCCTGTTCGGCTTCGTCGGGCTGCTGGTGGCCGTTCCCGCCTCGGCCGCGATCGGCGTGCTTGTCCGCTTCGGCCTGCGGCGCTACCTTGACAGCGACCTCTATCACGGTCAGGGCAGTCCGCCGCCCGTCGTCCGCAAGCCGGTTGCCCGGAAGAAGGAAACGGCGTCCGGACGCAAGCCGTAGCCGAGTACCCGCATGAAAACGCCGAAACCTGCCGAACAGCTGCCGCTGGAGTTCCAGCACGTCCCCTCGTCCGGGCGGGACGATCTCCTCGTATCGGACCCGCTGAGCGCGGCGATCTCGGTGGTCGACGCCTGGCCGAACTGGCCGTCGCCGGTGGTGATCCTCGCCGGCCCCGTCGGCTCGGGCAAGACGCATCTGGCCTCGATCTGGCGGGAGCGGTCGGGCGCTTCGGAGATCCATGCGCTCGACGGCTCCGGCGCCGAGGAGGCGGCGGCAACGGGCCCCGTCCTGTTCGAGGACGCCGACCGCCGCGGCTTCGACGACCGCGCGCTCTTCCACGTCATCAACAACGTCCGCCAGAACGGCCACACGCTGTTGATGACCTCCAGGCTGTGGCCGATGTCCTGGCCGGTGACGCTGCCGGACCTGCGCTCGCGGCTGAAGGCTGCGACCGTCGTCGAGATCGGCGAGCCCGACGACGAGCTTCTGTCGCAGGTGATCGTCAAGCTCTTCGCCGACCGCCAGCTCTTCGTCGACGACCGCCTCGTCGCCTATATGGTCGCCCGGATGGAGCGCTCGCTCGACGCCGCCCAGAAGGCGGTCGACCGGCTCGACCGGCTGGCGCTGGCTCGCGGCAGCCGCATCACCCGCACGCTCGCCCAGGAGGTGCTCGGCCAGATGACCGAGGGGGAGGCACCCGACGCCGGGGATTGACTGTCACAGAAGCGTCGTCAAACTGCTTTACCAGCCTGAAACAAAAACAACAGGGCGGTGGTCGAAATGGATGCAGTTACCTCGGAAGCACAGGACGTCGAACAGAAGGTGGACGATCTTTCCGCCGCCGTCCGGGAGCTGATGAAGAGCCCGGAGCGCTTCGTGAACCGGGAGTTCTCGTGGCTCCAGTTCAATCGGCGCGTCCTGGAGGAAACGCTGAACACGGCCCACCCGCTCCTGGAGCGTGTCCGCTTCCTGTCGATCTCGGCTGCGAATCTCGACGAGTTCTTCATGGTGCGCGTCGCCGGCCTCGAGGGCCAGGTCCGCCAGGGGATCGCCATCCGCAGCCCCGACGGCAAGACGTCGGCCGAGCAGCTGGACGATATCCTCAAGGAAATCGACAATCTGCAGATGGAGCAGCAGGCCTCGCTGGCCGTGCTGCAGCAGTACCTCGCCAAGGAGGACATCGTCATCGTCCGGCCGTCGGCGCTGAAGGGCGATGACCGCAGCTGGCTGGCCCAGGAGTTCGACCAGCTGATCTTCCCGGTGCTGACGCCGCTGTCGATCGATCCGGCCCATCCCTTCCCCTTCATCCCCAATCTCGGCTTCACGATGGGGCTGCAGCTCATCAGCAAGAGCGAGCGCGAGCCGATGACGGCGCTCCTGCGCCTGCCGCCGGCGCTGGATCGTTTCATCCGCCTGCCCGACGACGGCGCGACGATCCGCTACATCACCCTGGAGGACGCCGTCAGCCTGTTCATCGACCGCCTGTTCCCCGGTTACGAGGTGCAGGGATCGGGCACGTTCCGCATCATCCGCGACAGCGATATCGAGGTCGAGGAAGAGGCCGAGGATCTCGTGCGCTTCTTCGAGACGGCGCTGAAGCGCCGCCGCCGCGGGTCGGTGATCCGCATCGAGACCGATTCGGAGATGCCGGCGTCGCTGCGCCAGTTCGTCGTCAACGAGCTCGGCGTGCCGGAAAACCGCGTCGCCGTGCTGCCGGGCCTGCTCGCGCTCAACACGCTATCGGAAATCACCAAGGCGCCGCGCAACGATCTTCGGTTCGAGCCCTACAATGCCCGATTTCCCGAACGCGTCCGCGAGCACGCCGGCGACTGCTTCGCCGCCATCCGCGAAAAGGACATGGTGGTCCACCATCCTTACGAATCCTTCGACGTGGTGGTCCAGTTCCTGCTCCAGGCTGCGCGCGATCCTGAGGTCGTGGCGATAAAGCAGACGCTGTACCGCACTTCCAACGACAGCCCGATCGTGCGCGCGCTGATCGACGCGGCCGAGGCCGGCAAGTCGGTCACGGCCCTCGTCGAGCTCAAGGCCCGCTTCGACGAGGAGGCCAACATCCGCTGGGCGCGCGACCTTGAGCGCGCCGGCGTGCAGGTCGTATTCGGCTTCATCGAGCTGAAGACCCATTCCAAGATGTCGCTGGTCGTCCGCCGCGAGGAGGGCCGGCTGCGCAGCTACTGCCACCTCGGCACCGGCAACTACCATCCGGTCACCGCGAAGATCTACACCGACCTGTCCTTCTTCACCTGCAATCCCTCGATCGCCCACGACATGGCGAACATCTTCAACTTCATCACCGGCTACGGCGAGCCCGAGGCCGACATGGAGATCGCCGTCTCGCCCCACACGCTGCGCCCGCGCATCCTCCAGCACATCGAGGAGGAGGTCGCGCATGCCGGCAACGGGCTGCCCGCGGCGATCTGGATGAAGATGAATTCGCTGGTCGACCCGGAGATCATCGACGCGCTCTACCGCGCCAGCCAGGCCGGCGTGGAGGTCGATCTCGTGGTGCGCGGCATCTGCTGCCTGCGTCCCCAGGTTCCCGGCCTGTCGGACAACATCCGCGTCAAGTCCATCGTCGGCCGCTTCTTGGAGCATTCCCGCATCTTCTGCTTCGGCAACGGCCATGGGCTTCCCTCCGACAAGGCGCTCGTCTATATAGGCTCGGCGGACCTGATGCCGCGCAACCTGGACCGGCGCGTCGAAACGCTGGTTCCGTTGACCAACCGCACTGTGCATGAACAGGTCCTATCGCAGATCATGCTTGGCAATCTGATCGACAACCAGCAGAGCTACGAGATCCTGTCGGACGGGACGTCGCGGCGCATGCAGGTGCCGCAGGGAACCGAGCCGTTCAACGCACAGCAGTACTTCATGACGAACCCCAGCCTGTCGGGCCGGGGCGGAGCTCTCAAGTCGAGCGCGCCCAAGGCGATCGCCGGCTGGAAGAGCCAGCGCAAACGGTAAAATTGGATCTGCATGGTTGAATCTGAAGCGCAGGGGCGTCTGCCTGGCATCGCCCCGGTCTCGGTCGTGGATATCGGGTCGAACTCCATCCGCCTCGTCATCTACGAGGGCATGAGCCGCGCGCCTGCCATTCTCTTCAACGAAAAGGTCATGTGCGGCCTCGGCAAGGGGCTGGCCAGGACCGGCCGCATGGACGATGCCAGCGTCGAGCGGGCGCTCGCCGCCCTGCATCGCTTCAAGGCGCTGTCGCACCAGGCGCGGGCGACGCGGATGTATGCGCTGGCGACGGCCGCTGCCCGCGAGGCCGAGAACGGACCCGCCTTCATCGAGCGGGCCGAGAAAATTCTCGAGCACAAGGTGCGCGTCCTCTCCGGCGACGAGGAGGCCTATTTCTCCGCGCTCGGCATCATCAGCGGCTTTCACGATCCCGACGGCATCGTCGGCGACCTCGGCGGCGGCTCGCTGGAACTGGTGGACGTGGTCGGCGACACGATCGGCACGGGCCTGACGCTGCCGCTCGGCGGCATCCGCCTGTCGGAAAGCTCCGGCGGCTCGGTGGCGCAGGCGCGCGTCATCGCCCGCAAGCACCTGAAGACGGCCGGGCTGCTGAAGCGCGGGCAGGGGCGCACCTTCTATGCCGTCGGCGGCACCTGGCGCTCGCTCGCCAAGCTGCACATGGAGCTCAACAACTATCCCCTGCACATGATGCAGGGCTACGAGATCTCCTACGACCAGGCGATGGACTTCCTCACCTACGTCGTGACCACCAAGGACGCCAAGGATCCGGCCTACGCCACCATTTCCAAGAACCGGCGCAATCTTCTGCCCTATGGGGCCGTCGCCATGCAGGAGGCGATCGCCCTGATGCGCCCGGCGAAGGTGTCGTTCTCCTCGCAAGGCGTGCGTGAGGGCTATCTCTATTCGCTCTTGCCGGAGGCCGAGAAACAGCGCGACCCGCTCCTGGCCGCGGCCGAGGAACTGGCGATCCTGCGCGCGCGCTCGCCCGAGCATGCCCGCGAACTCGCCGACTGGACCGGCCGGTTCATGCCGCAGTTCGGCATCGAGGAGACCGAGCAGGAAGCCCGCTACCGCCAGGCCGCCTGCCTGCTCGCCGACATCAGCTGGCGCGCCCATCCCGACTACCGCGGCCTGCAGGCGCTGAACATCATCGCCCACGGCACCTTCACCGGCATCACCCATTCCGGGCGCGCCTATATCGCGCTCGCCAACTACTACCGCTTCGAGGGCCTCTACGACGACGGCGCCTCGAGCCCGCTGGCGGCGATCGCGACGCCGCGCATGCTGATGCTGTCGAAGCTGCTCGGCGGCCTCCTGCGCATCCTCTACCTCTTCTCCGCCTCCATGCCCGGCGTCGTGCGCAACCTGGCGATCCGCAAGTCGAACGCACCCGAGCTCGATCTCGAATTCGTCGTCCCCGCGACCTATGCCGGTTTCACCGGCGAACGCCTGGAGGGCCGCCTGCAGCAGCTCGGCAGGCTCACCGGGCTGAAGCTGGCGTTCGTGCTCGAATGACGGTGCTGTCGGCATCCTGATCCGCTTCAGCCCTGCGAAGGGGCCGCCGAACAGGCAGGACGTTTGACAGGACACGCGCACGGTGCCGTGTGTGCTCCGCAGCTTTTCCAGGCGGACGGCGGCGTCGGCCGGATCTCGGCGCGGCAGGGGTGCTAGTCTAGAGCCCGGCCGCCTTGCGCAGGTCGTCGTTCATCCGGCTCTGCCAGCCTTTGCCTGTGGCTTTGTAGTGGTCGACAATATCAGGGTCGAGCCGGATCGTGACCGGCGTCTTCGTCTGCTCCGCCTTGGGGCGACCGCGGACAGCCTTTTCCATCTTTTCCGCAATTTCGGGGAAGGCTTCCTTGAAGGGCCGCGCCTGTTTCATCTCCGCCTCCGTCAGAGGGGGATTGTCGGAGACGGCGTCCCAGTCCTCTTTCGAGTAGCCGCGTCCAGGCTGAAAATCATTCTGTATTCGGTGCTTGCTGGCCATCAGAGCAGCCTCCTTTCGTCCTTGCGGGCAGGGCGCATCGAAATGACGGAGAGCGCCTCACTGCCGAGGGTTACGAAGATCACGACAACGGTGCCGTCCTGAAGGCGGCCGATCGCCTTGGACCGGCCATCCTTCGCCGGGATCACGACCGAGGCAAGAAAGAACTCGAAAGACAGCGCAGCGAAGTCGAGGCCGTGTTTTTCAAGGTTGGCAATCCGCTTCGGTTCGTCCCACACGATCTTCATGAAATGTATGTACGATAATTCGTACCTTCGAGGCAAGGATTATTGTATGTACGAAAACGAGGCCCCCGCGGATGCGGGGGCCCCTGCATCGTCACTCGGCCTCCAGGAACGCGCCCACTTCCAAAAGCACGAACTCGTTGTCGTCGGCCTTGTCGAGCGAACGGCCGGCCGAGAACGGCAGGTTGTTGTCGTTGCCGACGACGATATGGGTCTCGTCGACCCGGTCGACGTTCTCGATGGTGACGAACGGCATGTCGTAGAAGCCTTCGCCCCCGCCCTGGCGCTTCCTGTTGTCGGGGTCGGCGATCTTGAGCAGGTCGATATAGCCGATCTTGCGCACGGCCTTGCCGACATTGTCGTCGGTCATCGCGATCTTGTAGATGCGCTTGACCTTCGAGGCGACGGCGAAGCAGTCGGGCTTCGGATCCTTCGGTTCGGCGCAGGCCTTGTCGGCGGTGCCGGCGCCGTTGTCGCGCTCGATCACCAGCGCCGTCGTCTCGTCCAGCATGTTGAAGTCGCCGATCGCCTCGCCGCCTTCGGCCAGCGGATAGAGCCAGCTGCGGCCGGTCCAGGCCTTGGAGGCGGTGTCGAGCTCGATGATGCGCAGCGCCGGCCGGCCGTCTGCCTGCTCGACGCTCTCGTTGTCGGTCCAGATCGGGCCTTCTAGCAGGCCGTAGAGCTTCGTGCCGTCCTTCGACATCGCCAGCCCCTCGTAGCCGCCGGAGCGCTTGAGGTTGAAGGCCGGCATCTTCTTCGACGGGTCGGCCTGGACGGCGAGCGTCGGATTGTCCGGCGACGTCACCGGCTTGCCGTCGACGGCCGTGGCGATCACGTCGGTGAGCCTGCCGTCGAGGTCGAACTTCAGGATGTAGGGGCCGAATTCCTCGCCGATCCAGAAGCCGTCGGAAACCGGCTGGATCGATTCCACGTCGAAATCGCCGCCGGTGAGGTAGCGGGCCTCGGAGCCTTCCATGACGATCGGGAAGGGCGCCTTCCTGTCCGGGTCGGAGAGGAAGACGGTCTTCACCGGTTCCAGCGTGCCCTTGTCCCAGTCGAGGCGGATGTTGTGGATCATCAGCATGGCGTCGGTGGAGTTCAGCTTGTTGCCGAAGCCGTTGTCCGACAGCGACCAGAAGGTGCCGTCCGCCATCGCCTTGATGCCAGAAAAGCCCTGCATCGGCTGGCCGTCGAAGGGCAGCGCCAGGCCGGTCGCGCGCACGCCGTCCTTGCCCATGACGCTGCCCGGCGCCTCGGCGCGCTTGCGGTCGGCGGTGGAGAACTTGCCGGACGTCTTCAGGTAGTCGGCAGCGTCGGCCGGGGCGGCAATGATCGTGTTGGCCGGCAGGATCGCGTGCGCCTTCAGCGTGGCCGGGAATGCCTTCTCTTCGGCGAAGGCGGCGCCCGCCATCAGAAGCGAAAGGGCGGCGGTGGTCAGCAAGGTTCTGGTCATGAAACATCCCCCGTGGGTTGGATTGCGTGCAACCCGATAGGAGCGGCGGATGAAGGCGGCTTGACGCTTCGTTGAAGCTTTCATGACCGTCCACAGCGGCAGGGGCGCGCGGCGGGCGCGAAAGGGGATCCGGTGACGTCAGGGGCTTGCGGGCCTGCGGGCTGCGCTTCACTCGGCCGCAGAGGCCGCCCAGCGGTATTGCGCGTCGGTCTGCACAGCACCCGGCCGGACCGCGCGGATGCGCTTCAGCGCCGCCTCCGGCGCCTCGCCGCGCTCGACCAGCAGCCTGAGCGCCACCATGCCGGCGCGGCCGTGGCCGCCATGGCAGTGGACGAGCACCGCGCCGCCCTCGTCGAGGATCTCGTGCAGCTGTGCAGAAAGGCCCGGCCATTCCACCAGCCCGCCGCCGGTCGGGCCGCCGAAATCGCGGATGGGAAAATGGAACCAGCCGATGCGGCGGGCCGCGAGCCTGAGCCCGAGGTCCTCGCAGCCGCGGGCCACCATCTCGCTGCGGTCGGTCATCGAGACGACCGTATGCGCGCCCCAGTCGGAGATCGCCTGCAGGTCGCTGTCATAGCCGTCGTTGCGGCCGGGGATGCGGCTGATGCCGATCCGTCCGCCGCCCGCAAGCGTGACCGTCGCGATCCTGAAGGGTTCCAGCGTGTCCATGGCGGCATTCTATGCCCGGGGCCGGATAAATTCATCCCCCTTCGCCTACGCCCATCGGCCGGTGACCGCCGCGGGGGGCCGGAACCTGCGCCATTTCGGGCCGGCCGTTGCCGGGCGGAGGGCGTCTGCCGGACGGGAGGTGGAATATTGTGGGACATCCGCCCTTCCGACACGCGTCATCGGGCTGTCCTGCTTGATTTTCTATTTAAGCTTGTTCAACTATACCTCGAATTCCAGACAGTCCGCCCGTGCCGGAGAGGCATCGGCGGCGTTTTTTTGAAACAGGTCGCGTAGGGGGCAATATACGTGGGCACCATTACTTCGAATATCAGCAGCACGCTCAACGGTTCGACGGAATTCACCGTCGGCACGGAAACCTACCAGTGGTTCAACCGGTCGCTGGACTACCTGGACGTGACGGCATCCGGCGGCACGGTCCGCACGGCGACGCTCACCTTCAGCGGCGAGGCGTGGACGGCGGGCATCCTGCGCTTTACCGGAAGCACCAGGGCGGTCATCAACGACACGACGACAGGCACGACGGACGCAGACCGCGTTTTCATCCAGTACATTTCGACGACCAATTCGGCCGAGAACGTCATCACGCTGAAGAACGCCGAAGTGGATATCATCTACGGCGGCGGCATCGAGAAGGTCACGATCGGCTATTGGGTCAGCCAGCTCAACCTGAACCGCGGCGACGACGAGGTCTCGGTGGTGGGCATGGGCGAGGCCGGCGACATCAGCCTCGGGCGCGGCAACGACATCCTGAAGACGGCCAGCGGCCGGATCGGCACCGTCACCGCCGCCCAGGGCATGGACAAGGTCTATCTCGGCAAGGGCGGCGCCGACTATATCAACCTCGGCAAGGACGCCGACTGGATCAAGGTCGCGAAGCTGGCCGACAAGACCCAGCAGGTGGTTCTGAACGGCGGCGAGGGTGTCGACGAATCGACGGGCAAGGATTCCGACAGCATCGTCTTCGCCGCCTTCACCAAGGCCCTGACCATCGACCTGAACGGCCAGTACGCCGTGAAGACGGGAAGCGGCGACTTCCACATCCACAATTTCGAAAACGCCATGGGCGGCTCGGGCAAGGACAAGCTCATTGCCAGCGTCGACGCCAATATCTTTTCAGGGGACGAGGGCGCCGACACCTTCGTGTTCAAGAGCCGGACGGCTGCCAACGGCGACAAGATCCTCGACTTCAGCCGATCGGAGAAGGACCGGATCGACCTCTCCGTCATCGACGCCAGCACGAAGTCGTCGGGCGGCCAGGCCTTCACCTTCATCGGCAAGGCGGGCTTCCACGACAAGGCGGGCGAGCTGCGCTACGAGGTGAAGTCGGGCGACACCCGCATCCAGGGCGACGTCAACGGCGACGGCGTTGCCGATTTCACAATCACCATCGATGCGAGCCTCACCCTCAAGTCGGGCGATTTCCTTCTGTGACGACGGGGGGAGGCGGCCGATCCGCCTTCCCTTGACGCGCGGCGCGAACCTTCGGGTTCGCGTCCCGCGCTTAGAGTCCTGGTCTTGCAGCATGTCGCGCAGGACCGCCGCACACGTTTGCGCGCCAGC
>NZ_JARGEO010000019.1:0-38293 GCF_029210525.1 Mycoplana sp. MJR14 | reverse complement strand
TGCTGTTGTGATTTGGAACCATTCTGCCGGAGCAGCTTTTCGTCAGGGCAGAGGTGAGCGACGAAGGGCATACCGGAAGGTACGTTCGAGGCGCTCGCCTCTGCCCTGACGAAAAGATGCCCGGCCCTTCGGGTTGGTTGAAGCGAGCCGGCTGATGTGCCGGCCGGCTTGGCCGTATGCATTGGCTACGACGCGCGCCGGCCGGCACATCAGACGGCGTCGCTTGAACCAACAGAATTGTTTCCAAGTCACAACAGCACGCTCTAAATAAGCCACTGGCTGCGTTAACGAATTTCGGCCGGCCGAATTAACCAAATTCAACGAGATGTGAACGGTCGTGACCGTTCCGGTGCCGCCGGGTAAGGATTTGTTAAGGTGGAAACGGCCATGGTCGGTTCGACTTGAGCGCGTCCAATGCGAGGACGTACCGGCGGTCCGCCGCCTCGATGGCATGACGTCTTACCCTGACGCTTTAGTTGGACAGCATCGAACTTTCTTGAGGGCGGCCGCAAGGTCGCCCCTTTTTTATTGGCCGCCGTTGGTTGCGTTCAGCGAGCGCGACACGAGGAACACCGGAATCAGCCCGGCCGCGACGATGATGATCGCGGCGACCGAGGCGTCCTCCACCTTGGCCCGGGAGGCATCCTCGTAGACGAGTGTCGCGAGCGTGTTGAAGTTGAAGGGGCGCAGCATGATCGTCGCCGACAGCTCCTTCATCGCTTCGATGAAGACCATCAGCGCCGCGGTCAGCGTGGCCGGCCGCATCATCGGCAAGAGCACGCTGCGCAGCGTCTGCGCGCTTGTGCGCCCGAGCGTGCGGGCGGCCATGTCGAGATGTGGCGACAGCTTATGGAAACCGGCGTCGATCGTGCCCTCGGCCATCGTGAGGAAGCGCACGGTGCAGGCGTAGACGATCGCGACCCCGCTGCCGGTCAGAAGCAGCCCCGTCGAGAAGCCGAACCACTCGCGCGTGAACGACGCCACCACATTGTCGAAGCGGGCGAGCGGAATGAGAACGCCCATCGCCAGCACCGTGCCCGGCACGCCGTAGCCGAACGAGGCCAGCCGGCCGGCAAGCGTGGTCAGCGGCGACCGCGTCGCGCGCGCGGCATAGGCCAGCAGGAACGCCAGGAGCACGGCGACGCAGGCCGTGCAAAACGAGATCAGGACGCTGTTCCACAGCGCCGAGAGCAGGCGCAGCGAGGCGAACTGGTCGAGCCGGCGCATCGCGTAGGATCCCAGCACCAGCACGGGGATGGCAAAGCCGAGCGCCGGCGGGAGCAGGCAGGCGGCGACCGCCGCCCAGCGCTTCCATCCCTTCAGCCTCAGGCGGACGGAATCGGCCACGGCCGCCGTCGTCTTGTTGTTGGTGAAACGCTGCCTGCGGCGGGCGGCCCGCTCCACCAGCAGCAGGACGGCGACGAAGGCGAGCATGATGCAGGCGATCTGCGCCGCACCCGCCAGGCTGCCCCGGTTGAGCCAGGTGTCGAAGATCGAAAACGTCAGCGTCTGCACGCCGAGATATTCCACCGCCCCGATGTCGTTCAGCGTCTCCATGGAAACGAGCGTCAGGCCGACCATGATCGCCGGGCGCGCCATCGGGATCTGCACCCTGGCGAAGACCTTGAGCGGCCCGGCGCCGAGCGTGCGCGCCACGTCGGCTGCCGCGCGTCCCTGCATCAGGAACATCGCTCGTGCCGCCAGATAGACGTAAGGGTAGAGGACGCTGGCCATCACCAGGATCGCACCGCCCGTCGTGCGCACCTCGGGAAACCAGTAGTCCCGGCGCGTCGCAAATCCGAACGCGGCGCGCAGCGCGGTCTGCACCGGGCCGGTAAAGTCCAGGAACTGCCCGAACGCATAGGCGGAGAGATAGGACGGAATCGCCAGCGGCAGCACCAGCAGCACGGTCAGCAGCCGGCGCAGAGGAAACTCGCAGCTCGCCGTCAGCCAGGCCGTGAGCACGCCCGTCACCGCGGTCGCCGCCGCGACGCCCGCCAGGAGCACGAGCGTCCGCAGCGTGGCGCGCGGCAGGACGTTGCTGATCAGGTGCGGCCAGTCATCGCCCGATCCGCCGGCGGCGATCATCAGGATGGCGATCAGCGGCATCAGCACGATGGCGGCGGTGAAGAGGGCGGCGCCGACAAGCGTGCGGTGCGCCTTCATGCCCGGTCTGCGGGAGGTTGCGAGATGGGCAAGGCGGGAAAGTGCCTGCAATGCTGTCGTCCTCTCGTCCGCCCGGCCCGCGACGGCCCCGTCGTCGCCGGACGCTTCGACGCTGCGCCTGGGCGTCGCGCTGCGGTTGCCTGCGCGGTGGCTCACCGCCCTGCACTAGCGCAATCGCCTCACACTGCCAAGACGCGCGGGGAGGGAAAGGTGACTTCGACGAGCGTGCCTTCGTTCGGGCTGGAACTGATGGCGAAATGCGCCCGGTTGGCGTCCACCATCGCCTTGGTCAAGGGCAGCCCGAGCCCGGTGCCGTCGCCGCGCTTGCGGGCGCCTGTCGTCACCTGCCGGAACGGCTTCATCGCCTGCTCCAGTTCGCTGCGCGTCATCCCCACGCCGGTGTCCCGGATGCGGAGCACGACGCTGCCGTTGCTCTCGTAGGACGTCGAGACGACGATCTGTCCGCCGGAGGGCGTGAACCGGATCGCATTCGCCAGGATGTTGAGCGCGATCTGCTTGATCGAGCGCAGGTCCGCCACCACCGGCGGCACGGAGGTCGACAGCGACGTGCGGATGATCACCCGCTGGCCGTTCGCCTGCGGCTGCACCAGCGACACGGCCTCCGACACGGTCTCGTTCAGGCCGACGGCGGTGAAATCGAGCTCCATCTCGCCGGCCTCGATCTTGGAGATGTCGAGCAGGTCGTTGACGATGTCGAGCACATGCCGCCCGGAGCGGCCGATGTCGTTGGCATATTCGACGTAGCGCGGATGGCCGATCGGTCCGAAGCGTTCGCCGGCCATCATGTCGGAGAAGCCGATGATGGCGTTCAGCGGCGTGCGGATCTCGTGGCTGACGCGGGCCAGGAACTCGCTCTTGTGGGCATTGGCGGTCTCGGCTGCGCGCTTGGCGTTGCGCAGTTCCTCCTCCGTGCGCTTCCACTGCGTGATGTCGCGGATGACCGCGCAGTAGCCGCTCGAGGAGGAAAGACGTCCCATCGTCATGAACAGCGGAATGAACCCGCCGGATGCCTCGCGGCCGATCACCTCGCGGCCGTCGTTCAGGACACTCGCGACCCCATGCCCGGCAAGCCCGGCGAGATAGTCGATCACCGCCTTCTGGCTCTCGTGCGCGAAGAGGATGGCGAAGGGCTTTCCGCGGATCTCGTCCTCGTCGTAGTTGAAGAGGGCGCTGGCCGAGCGGTTGATGGAGCGGATCTCGCCTTCCTGGTCGACGACCACGACGCCGTCCGTCGCGGTTTCCAGGATCGAGCGCAACTCGCTCGCCTCGTCGCGCAAAGCGGCAAGCGCCTCGCTTTCGTCGTCCTCGGGCGCCCTGTCGCCGATATCGGTGGCGGCTTCGTTCGCGGCCGGGGCCGGCGATGCGACCGGCGAGAGCGCCAGCATCAGCGCGGTGCCGCTCTCCCATCGCACCGACTGGAGCCGCGCATTGACGGCCATCGGGCTGGTGGCGTCCGCATGCCGGAGCAGCATCGTGCCTTCGGGCGCTCCGTCTTCCGCCCCGGGGCGATCGAGCAGGGCCTCGAGACCGCCGGCATCTTCCAGTTCCTCCAGCGAGCCATAGCCCGTCAGGCCCAGGAACTCCGGGTTGGCGTGGATCAAGAGGTCGCCGGCGTGGATCAGGAGCGCCACGGGCAGGGCATCGACGACCGATGCCGTCAGCCCGTAGTCCATCGCCGTCCGCGGCCCGGTGATCGAAACACCCTTGGCCGGAACGTCGTCCGCATGTTCGCCGACTTCGAGGCCGGGGATCTCGTCGCGATCCTCCGGTGCGGCATCGGCGGAGGCCGCCGTCCGCCCGTCGTCGACATCGTCTCGTTGCGGCTTCGCGTCAGTCGATGGCGCAACGTCGCCGGGGGCAGCGCCACTGCCGACCGGGGTTGCGGGCAGGTCGCCGGATCGCCGCTTGCCGAAGGTTTCGCCGAGCTGGCGGGCGATCTCGCGGAAGGCGGCCTGCTCGCCGCTCGTCAGCGCGCCCACGCCGCCGCGGCGGTCGTCCAGCTGCACGACCTTGCCGGAGTGCTTCCGTGCGGAGGTATCGACCAGCCGCAGCGCCGGGCGCTCGCCGCGGAAGTCGTCGTCCGGATGAATGCCGGTCTCCGCTTCGGGCGTATCGTCTCGTCGCGCACTACTGGTCGCATCGTCGCTGGTCGCCGCGGTGTCTATGCGCGCATCTTCGGGGAGCGGAGCCTCTGCCTCGGCTTCCTCCGCCAGGAGTTCGTCCAGCACCGGCGGGGCAGCGGCGGTATCGTCGCCGACCGCGGCGGCTTCGGCCTGGCCCGGAGCTTCGGCTTCCGCCTGTGCTGCGGCTGCCTCCGCTTCCGCCTTGGCCGGCCCTGCGATCGCAAGTCCGAGCGCGTGCTCGTCCTCGATCGCGTCGGCCGTCCGGACGATGCCGAACCCGCGAAAGCCGTCGAATTCGCGGCTGCGGGAATAGGTCGGAAGGGCCGCGAGATCGACCGGCACGCGCAGGCCCGTCCCCTCGACCGGCCAGTGGATCGTCTTGCCCGACCAGGTGTCGCGCCGGCGCAGCAGCTCGGCGATCGTGCCGTCCCTGTCGAAGTCGAAGCGTTTCGCCACCTCGGTGAACGGCAGGCCGATGACGTCGGCCGCATGCGCCCCGACCACGTCGGCAAATTCGCCCGAGAGTTCGCTGAAGTGCCCTTCCGCATCGATCTTCCAGACGAAGCGGACCGGGCGCGAGGCCCGCCCGAACGGACCGGACAGCCCGGCGTCCCGATCGGCCGCCGTAGCCGACGGCGCCGGTTCGGCCGCCGTATTCAAATCCGCATCCGTCCTGGCCGTGTCGGTCTCGTCCGGAGCTTCCGCCGTGTCGCGCTCGGTAACGGGCGCGCCGCCGGCAGCGGTGTCTGCGGCGTCCGGTTTCTCTTCGGCCGAAGCGGTGGCCCGAGCGCCGTCCGGCAGGTGCGCCGCCGGGGCATGCGCGTCGGCGTCGTCTGCGGTGTCGTTGCCGGCCGGCCCCGGCGCGCCCATCTCGCTGCCCGGGATTGCGGCCGCGGCGCTTGCAGGGAGCGCCGTCTCTGCGGGCACCGGCTGCTCCATCTCGGCTGCGGCGGTCGCGTCCTGATCCGCGTCCATGTGGCCGAGAATGGTTTCGACCGCGAAGAGCAGGTTGAGGGCGGGATCCGTCGAGATCCGGCCGAGCGCTGCCGGCAGCAGGCCCTTGCCGGTCGGGACCGGGCGCTTCACCAGCCCGTCGGTCTCCCGTCGCGCCGCAGCGACCATCCGCCGCCGCGCGTCCTCGCTGATGCCGAGGGCCGCAAAGCCGGACGATGCGGCAAGGATGCCGCCATCGCCGTCGAGCACGGCCATGTGCGTGTCGGGATCGTCGAAGCCGCCGAGAAGCGAGGCCGCGCGCTCGGCCAGGGGCTCGTGCTTGCCGGCGGCCGGCGTGCTGAACAGGACCGCATCCTGCCCCGGCGCCAGCGTGATGCGCTCCACATGGGCGCTGACCGGCAGGCCCCGATAGCCGGTGCCGATGCGAAGCAGGAGATTGCGGCCGAGCCCGCTGTGCCCAAGCTGCCGCGCGGCGGTCTGGAGCTGGCGGAACACCACGTCGCCTTCGGGCACGGGCGCATCGAGGAAATCGTAGATCGAGCCGTGGCCGAACAGTGCCGCACCGCGGCCGTTGCTCCACAGGACCTGCCGCATGTCGATCGAGAACAGAACGACGGCTTCGCCGCGAGCGAACGGCAGGCGCACGCGCTCGTGGACGGCGACATCGATGAAGGGGTACTGATGAGCGGACATCGGCAGCCTGACACGGGTTGACGGCGGCCACCGCCGCACGCTTAACGCTTTATTAATAGCGGCGCGTCGGCGCAGGGTCCAGCTTGACGCCCGGAGCGCTCCCCGTCTTTCCGGCAGCAGGGTTAACATTGTGCGTCGCACAATTATGTTGCATTGCACAATAGGATCGTATATAAGCAGTTCATCACCATAGAACGGCGCTCATGACGAGGGCCGAACCAAGGACGATCGAAATGGCAACCAAGAAGACTGATGACGTATTTTCCTTTGCCGCATTCGACCCGGCAAAGGTAACCGAGAGCTTCCGCGACTTCGCCGAGAAGGGCGCCGCCCAGACCAAGGAAGCCTATGCCAAGCTGAAGACCGCCACCGAGGACGCGACCAAGGTCGTCGAGGCGACCCTCGAAAGCGCCCAGGCCGGCACCGTCGAGCTCGGCCTGACGGCCATCGACGCGCTGCGCACCAATGCCGAGAACTCGCTGTCGCACATGGAAGCGCTGCTCGGCGTGAAGTCCGTGTCCGAGCTGTTCGAGCTGCAGACCGCCTTCCTGCGCAAGCAGGCCGAGGTCGTGGTCGAGCAGGCCAAGACGATGCAGGAAGCCACCCGCAAGGTTGCCGAGAAGGTCGCCGAGCCCGGCAAGTCTGCCGCCGAAAAGGCGCTGAAGACGTTCAAGGCCGCCTGATCGCGCCGACGTCGCCCGGCCGAGCGCACCGCCGGCAGGGCAGGGGGAATGCCAAAAAGGGCTGGACGCATCGTCCGGCCCTTTTTAGTATGCAAGAGGCAACAAGGGGCTTGCAATATCGGCATCGTCCCCGTATGTGAGCCCCCAAGCGCGGCAGCGCTCGTGTGCGGTTGTAGCTCAGTTGGTTAGAGCGCAGGTTTGTGGCACCTGAGGTCGTAGGTTCGATTCCCACCAACCGTACCATTTCTCTTTGAATCCTTGTTCCTTTCTTCCGTCGGTGCGCGCCTGCGCGCCGGAGGGCATTTGGTGCTGGCGACCGTCCATCCGCGTCCCGCCTCGGCATGAGACCGCATTTCCGGTCGGTTTACCATGCCGTTGCACCGGGCATTAAGGCTCCGGTCGCATATTAGTCGGGCTGCATGAGGCAGCGCCAACGACAACAAGGCAATGATATGCTTGATCTCTCCGTGCTGACCCCGCTCGTCATCGTTTCCGCGGCCGTCTACCTGTTCTTCCGCTGGGTGGTCTCCGACATGAACGAGCGCCCCTAGCCGCCCGCAGGATCGAAAGCGCGTCCCCGTTTCTAGACGAAGATCGACTGTTCGCTCTCGACGAGCTCCTGCACGAACGCCGTCACGGTGCGCACCCGCGCGAGGTCGCGGGCGCTCTCGTGGAAGGTGGTCCAGTAGGCGCGGCGGATGGTCGTGCCCGGCAGGATGCGCACGAGGTCGGGATCCTGCCGGGCGATGTAGTTGTGCAGGATGCCGATGCCGGCGCCCGAGCGCACGGCCTCCGTCTGGCCGGTGGCGCTGGAGATCTCGAAGGCGGCGTTCCAGTTGCGCATCACCTCGCCGGTGAAGTCGAGCGAGGCGGTGAACAGAAGGTCCTCCACATAACCGATCCGGCGATGATCCTTCAGCCCCTCGACATCCTTCGGTGCGCCCCGCTCGGCGAGATAGCCGCGGCTCGCATAGAGGCCGAGGGTGTAGTCGGTGAGCTTGGAGGAGACGAGACGGCCCTGGTCCGGGCGCTCGAGCGTGATGGCGATGTCGGCCTCGCGCTGCGACAGCGAGAAGGAGCGCGGCACCGGTACCAGCTGGATCTTCAGTTCGGGATGGCGCGCCGTCAGCTTTCCGAGCCGGGGCGCGAGAAAGGAGACGCCGAAGCCGTCCGGCGCGCCGATGCGCACGGTGCCGGCGACGGCGGCATCGATCCGGCCGATCTTCTCCTGCGCCGCCAGCATCTCGGTCTCCATCCGCTCGGCGGCATGCAGGAACACCTCGCCTTCCGCCGTCAGGTCACAGCCGTTCGTCCGCCGGACCAGGAGCCGCGTCTTCATCTCCTTCTCCAGCGCGGCGACCCGCCGGCTGAGGGTGGCGTGGTTGACGCCGAGGCGGCGGGAGGCCGAAAGCAGTTGTCCGGTGCGGGCCACCGCCAGGAACATGCGCACGTCGTCCCAGTTCATCGCTTCCCCTTCGCCAACCGTCAGGACTATAATTCCTGCACAACGGTTGCTTACATCAGGCGATTGAGTTGAGCAATTTGTAGTGCGATCATCGTTCCATAAACATCGGAGGATACCCCATGCGCGAGATCGGACATTTCATTGGCGGCAAGCATGTCGCCGGCAGGAGCGGTCGCACGGCTGACGTCTTCAACCCGGCGACCGGAGAGGTCCAGGCCAAGGTTGCGCTTGCGAGCGATGCAGAGCTCGCCGCAGCCGTCGAGGTCGCCAAGGCCGCCCAGCCCGCCTGGGCCGCGACGAACCCGCAGCGCCGCGCCCGCGTCTTCATGAAGTTCGTCCAGCTCCTGAACGACAACATGAACGAGCTGGCCGAGATGCTCTCCAAGGAGCACGGCAAGACGGTCGAGGATTCCAAGGGCGACATCGTCCGCGGCCTCGAGGTCTGCGAGTTCGTCATCGGCATCCCGCACCTCGCCAAGAGCGAGTTCACCGAAGGCGCCGGTCCGAACATCGACATGTACTCCATTCGCCAGGCCGTCGGCATCGGCGCCGGCATCACCCCGTTCAACTTCCCGGCCATGATCCCGATGTGGATGTTCGCGCCTGCGATCGCCTGCGGCAACGCCTTCATCCTGAAGCCGTCTGAACGCGATCCTTCCGTGCCGCTGCGTCTGGCCGAGCTGATGATCGAGGCCGGCCTGCCGGCGGGCATTCTCAACGTCGTCAACGGCGACAAGGCTGCCGTCGATGCGATCCTCACCCATCCCGACATCTCTGCCGTGTCCTTCGTCGGCTCGACGCCGATCGCCCGCTACGTCTACGGCACGGCCGCGATGAACGGCAAGCGCGCCCAGTGCTTCGGCGGCGCCAAGAACCACATGATCATCATGCCGGACGCCGACCTCGACCAGGCCGCGAACGCGCTGATGGGCGCCGGCTACGGTTCCGCCGGCGAGCGCTGCATGGCGATCTCGGTCGCAGTCCCGGTCGGCGAGGAGACGGCCAACCGGCTGATCGACAAGCTAACGCCGATGGTCGAAAGCCTGCGCATCGGCCCCTATACCGACGAGAAGGCGGATATGGGTCCGGTCGTTACGCGGGAGGCCCAGGCGCGCATCCGCGGCCTGATCGACCGCGGTGTCGAACAGGGCGCCAAGCTCGTCGTCGACGGCCGCGATTTCAAGCTGCAAGGCTACGAGGACGGCTATTTCGTCGGCGGCTGCCTGTTCGATCATGTCAGGCCGGATATGGACATCTACAAGACCGAGATCTTCGGGCCGGTCCTGTCGGTGGTGCGCGCGAAGAACTATGAGGAAGCCCTCGCGCTGCCGATGAAGCACGAATACGGCAACGGCGTCGCCATCTACACCCGCGACGGCGATGCCGCCCGCGACTTCGCCTCTCGCATCAACATCGGCATGGTCGGCATCAACGTGCCGATCCCGGTGCCGCTCGCCTACCACTCCTTCGGCGGCTGGAAGTCTTCCTCCTTCGGCGACCTGAACCAGCACGGCACCGATTCGATCAAGTTCTGGACCCGCACCAAGACCGTCACGAGCCGCTGGCCGTCGGGGATCAAGGACGGCGCCGAGTTCGTCATGCCGACGATGAAGTAAGCCGGGAAAAAACAACTTTGAAGTGCGGGCCCCGAGAGGGGCCCGTTGCTTTTGGAGGCTGACCCGGTAAAGGTCCACCTCCGTGCCATGACGCAATCGTCATGGGCCGGGGTGGGCATTCGGGGGCTGCAATGGCATTGGCAGAGGGGCCGGCAACACCGGCGGACGTAGGCACTTTTCATCGTTTCGCCTTCGCCGGAAAGGCGAAGGAATATTTCGGCATCTGGATCGTCAACGTACTTCTGACGATCGTCACGCTCGGCATCTATTCGGCCTGGGCCAAGGTCCGCCGCAACCGGTATTTCTACGGCAACACGGTCCTTCTCGGCCGGGCCTTCGACTATCACGCACGCGGCAAGCAGATTCTCATCGGCCGGCTGATCGTCCTCGGCGCCTTGATCGCGCTGAACATTATCGCCCAGCTGGTGCCGATCCTTGTGCTTCTGCCGACCGTTGTCGTCCTGATCGCGTTGCCCTGGCTGGTCGCCAAGGGCCTGCGCTTCAGCGCGCGGGTGACGAGCTATCGCAACGTGCGCTTCGATTTCGTCGGCGGGGCAGGCGGCGCATTCAAGGCCTTCATCGTCGGAAGCCTGCTCGCCGTTCTGACGCTCGGCATCCTGGCGCCGCTCGCAAGCCGCTGGGTGGCGCGCTATGTCGGCACGAACCTGCGCTATGGCGGCAGGGCCTTCGACACAGATCCGAAGCTCGGCGCGCTCTATCCCTCATGGTTCCTGTCGCTTCTCGTTGCCGTCATGGGACTGGCGATCGTGGCGGCCGTCGCTGTGGTCAGCCTGCCGTCGCTCCAGGGGATCTTCGAAGCAGGCGACAGCGCAACGCCGGAATCGCAATGGTCGATAATTGCCGTGATCGTGTTCGGCTATATTTCCCTGTTCGTCGTTTTTGGCATTGCCGGCACCGTCTATCGCGCAGGCGTGCGGAATGCCGTCTGGAGCTCGTCGACCTTCGAGCAACGCCATACGTTCCTGAGCGACGTCTCGCGCCGGCGCTACACCTGGATTGCGGTCTCGAACGTGATCGTGACCATCCTGACGCTGGGGCTGATGCGCCCCTGGGCGGCGGTGCGCATGGCGCGCTACCAGGCGGAGCACACCGGCGTGACCATCGTCGGCAATGTCGGGGAACTGATCGGCCGGATCGAGAGCCAGGGCTCGGCGGTTGGTTCCGAATTCATCGATTTCGAAGGGTTCGACTTTGGCTTCTGAGGAAAGACGCATCGCGCGCGGCGACTGGCATCCTGCGGGCGCCAGCAACTCGGCCGAGGCGTGGCTGGTTGAAAGCGGTGGCGCGCTGAGCGCCACCGCGATCGGAGACGCCGCGTCGCTGACCCCGCCTACGGACGCCGCCGAGATTTCCGCGCGCGTCGGCTCCATTCCGCGACGTGTCACCTTCCCCGATGGCTCGGTGTTCGAGACCTGGGACAACGACGGGATCGACGCCTACCTGGCGCGCAGCGGCAGGGGCGGGGCCGGGCTGGTCCATTGGCTGGAACAGTTCCGCCTGCGCCTTGCCGGCATCGTCGTGCTGGCCCTGCTGCTTGGTACTGCGGTCTATCGCTTCGGCCTGCCGGCTCTGGTCGAGCTCGCGGTCTGGGCGACGCCGCCGGTGGTGCCGGAACTGATGGCGCAGGGCACGTTGGAGACACTCGACCGGACGATGTTCTCGCCCACGGCCCTGCCCGATTCCACGGTGAAGCAGATAAAGGACGGTTTCGCGCGGATCGTCGCCGCTTCGCCGCGCGGCGAGGGGGGATACACGCTCTACTTTCGCGCCGGGGGGCTCATCGGGCCAAACGCCTTCGCCCTGCCGGACGGTACGATCGTCATGACCGACGAACTCGTCGAACTCGCTGGTGGCGACACCGAGATGCTGATGGGCGTTCTTGCCCACGAGATCGGCCATGTGGACCTGCAGCACAGCCTGCGCCAGCTCTACCGCGCCGCCGGAATTGCCGGTCTGGTCATGCTGGTCGCCGGCGATGTCGGCGCGGGCGCGGAAGACGTGCTGGTCGACGGCAGTGCGCTGCTAGTGCTGTCCTACTCGCGCTCGGCCGAGGCCGAAGCGGACCGCCATTCGGTCGAACTGATGCTGAAGGCCGGCTACGACCCGGCGGCGATCGTGCGCTTTTTCACCCTGATCGAGGAGAAGCTGGGGGATCGCTCCGAAACGAGCATGTTCTCGACCCATCCGGGCACCCCGGACCGCAAGAAGGCGATCCTCGACTATGCCGCGATCCTGAAGGGACAATCGGATCCGCACCTGCAATGAAAAACGGCGGCCACGCGGGCCGCCGTCGTTTCTGCCACGGCAGTGTTACTGCGTCGGCCCGTCGTTGTAGCCGACCTTGTCGACCAGCTCGGAGGCCTTCTTGCGGTTGGCGGCGATGTCGGCGAGCGGCAGGGTCGCCGGCTTGATGGTGCCGAAGGACTTGACGATGTCAGCGGGCTCCTTGCCGGGCATGACCGGATACTCGAAGACCTGCGCGGCATAGATCTCCTGCGCTTCGCCGGAGGCGAGGAAGTCGACCAGCTTCTGGGCGTTTTCCTTGTTCGGGGCATATTTCGCCATCGCCACGCCGGAGATGTTCACATGCGTGCCGCGGTCGTTTGCGTTCGGGAACAGGACCTTGATGGCGTTCGCCCAGTCCTTCTGCTCCGGTTCCTTCTCGTTGGTCATCATCAGGCCGACGTAGTAGGTGTTGCCGAGCGCCAGGTCGCACTCGCCGGCGAAGATCGCCTTGGCCTGGTCGCGGTCGCCGCCGTCGGGCTTGCGGGCCAGGTTGTTCTTCAGCCCCGTCAGCCACTTTTCGGTTTCCGCCTCGCCGTGCTCGGCGATCATCGAGGCGATCAGGCCGACATTGTAGGAATGCTGGCCGTCGCGGGTGCAGATCTTGCCCTTCCACTTCGGATCGGCGAGTTCCTCATAGGTGATGGTGTCCTGGCTGACGCGGTCCTTCGACGCATAGACGACGCGGCCGCGGGTGGTGAGCCCCACCCAGGCGCCATCCGGATCGCGGTATTGGGCGGGGATGTCGCTGTCGACCACGGCACTCTTGATCGGCTGCGTCACGCCGCCTTCCTTGGCCTCGGTCAGCCGGCTGATGTCGACCGTCAGGATGATGTCGGCCGGCGAGTTCTCGCCTTCCGCCTGGATGCGTTCGACCAGGCCCTTGTCGAGGAAGAGGACGTTCGTGGTGATGCCGGTTTCCTGCGTGAAGCGGTCCAGCAGCGGCTTGATCAGGTCCGGCTGCCGGTAGGAATAGATGTTCACCTCGCCGTCGGCCAGGGCCGGCATGGCGGTGCCCGCAGCGAGTGCGAAAGCGAGCGCAAACCGTTGGAGTTGGGTCACGAATGGTCCTCCTTATTTCTTTTCTGGATAAGTCACCTTTTAGGGAGCTATGGTCTCAAGTCAACACTTGGCCGGCCGCTAACATGAATTTGATTTTCCGCTTTTTTGAATTGTTCCAAACTGCGATCCATCCTATATGTAGGCCTCAAGCGAACGGATTCGGAGCCAGCAATGCGCCTGACGAAGCAGACTAACTACGCTGTGCGGATGTTGATGTACTGTGCGGCGAACGGGGAGAAGCTGAGCCGCATCCCGGAGATCGCCAAGGCCTACGGGGTATCGGAGCTGTTCCTCTTCAAGATCCTGCAGCCGCTGACGCGTGCTGGCCTGATCGAGACCGTGCGCGGCCGCAACGGCGGCGTGCGCCTGCCGAAGCCCGCCACCGAGATCACGCTTTTCGACGTCGTGCGGGTGACCGAGGATTCCTTCGCGATGGCCGAATGTTTCGAGGCCGGCGAGGTGGAGTGCCCGCTGGTCGACAGCTGTGGCCTGAATGCTGCTCTGCGCAAGGCGCTGAACGCCTTCTTCGACGTCCTGCAGCAGTACACGATCGACGATCTCGTCAAGGCGCGCCCGCAGATCGGGTTCCTGCTGGGGCTCGAGGAGACGGCGGCACAGCGCCAGCCGGCAGCCTGAAGAAGCGCTGCGGCAACACAGACAGAAGCCCGCTTCGGATGTTCCGACGCGGGCTTTTTCATGGCCGCCGACCGGCCGACCTACTGCGCGGCGCGGCTGTCCCGGTTGACGAATTCCTGGATGATGAAGCCGATCGCGGTCGGGTCCAGCTCCGCCTTGTCGATCCGGAAGTCGACGCCGTAGTCGTCGATGCTCTGGAAGTAGGCATCTGTGATCGAGGACGAGATCACGCCGATGGGGCCGATGTAGCCGCTATGCCGAAGCTCGGGCACGGTTTCGCGGAAATCCGCCTGCGGCTGGAGACGGTTGTCCATCAGGATCAGGTCGAGCTGCAGTTCTGCGGTCCGGATGAATTCCAGCGCGGCCTCCACCGTTTCGACGTAGTGCAGCTTGATCGTGACATTGGCGACCTTGCGCATCAGCGCCCGCATGATCACGTTTTCCGCGGGGTCGTCGTCAACGAGCAGGATGTTTACTGGAACGGTCATGACGAACTCGGGTTGATCCGGTGACGGATGCTGTTGTCAGGGCGCGAACTGGTGGCGGGTGCGTCGAAAATACTGGCCGAATTGTCGGTGTTCTTTTCATTTCCCCCCGGGCCACTCTGGTTCAGCCTGAGACGCTTCACAAGCCCCGCCCCTGCAATTGGCTGCCTCCCGCTACGTTACCCAAAGGATATTTGGTCGTCAGAGAATGATCTGCTCCCGGATCGCCTTTGCCACCATCTGCGTGCGGTTGACCACGTCGAGCTTCTTCAGGATCGTTGCCGTGTGCGAGTTGACCGTGTGTTCGGAGACGGAGACGATCAGGGCGATCTCGCTGGCGGTCTTGCCGTAGGAGATCCAGCGCAGGATCTCGGTCTCGCGCGGCGTCAGGCCCATGCCGGTCCGGACGGACAGGACGACACGGTGGAAATAGTCGAAGACGCAGTTGGCCTCGTAACAGAGCTCCATGTGCTGCTGGCGGGCGATGCCGCCCTCGTCGCCCAGGAAGATGACGGCATAGCGCGCCCCGGACACGGCCTGGAGCGGCACGACGACCGCGAGGTCGAAGCCGAGCTGGCAGAGGAGATTGTGCTCCGCGTCCTCTCCTTCCGTGTTCTCGTCCCGGGCGTGCCAGACCGTCGGGATGGCCGAGCGGCGCAGGCTCTTGTAGATGTCTGATTCGCTGAACCGGTGCCGCTTGTCGTAGGTCTCGGCCAGGCCGGCGGAAAGATCGTGCAGGACGAGCTTGCTGGCAAGGTTGCTGCCCTCCATCTCGGCTGCAACCTGGAGCACGCAGAAGTGCTCGAATCCGTAACGTAAGGCGATGCCGTGGAACAAGCGGAAGAAGTCGACGCGATTGAGAGCCTTGTCCAAATCGCCTTCGAAGTCATACCGACGATGATGCTGCGAGAGTGCGGCCACGCGGTTCCCCAGATTTCTGAGGCGAGTCTAGCGCCGCTGACGGTCTGGGCAAGACTTTTCGTGCCGCATTTGCCCTCTGCCAACGCATTTTTGCCGTTTTTCCGGATAGTCCGCGCGTCGCGGCTGCGAGGCGTTGAAAATGCCGGCCCCGGGCGGCGGTCGCCATGGCGTCCCGCGGGGCAAATCCGCTGAAATTGGCGCCGAAAAACCTGTGTTAGAGGATTTTTCTCTATTGTTTTACATTTGGATAAATTTATTAGCGGGCTTATTGCAATCCTGCGACAAATATCGTTCCATCCGCGCAAGGCCGGGGCCTGGGGTTCCCGAGACCGAAAACACGCGAAATAAAAAGCAAAATCTGGGAAGCACGCTATGAAAAAGCTGACAACTCTCCTTGCTGCGACCGCGCTCGCCTCCGTGATCAGCACGGCAGCCTGGTCCAAGACCTTCGTTTACTGCTCGGAAGCGTCGCCGGAAGGCTTCGACCCCGGCCTCTACACGGGTGGTCAAACCTTCGACGCGGCCGCGCACACGGTCTATAACCGCCTGGTCGAATTCAAGCGCGGCACGACCGAAGTCGAACCTGCACTGGCCGAGAGCTGGGAAATTTCGGCCGACGGCACCGAATACACCTTCAAGCTTCGCAAGGGTGTGAAGTTCCAGACGACCGAGTACTTCACGCCGACGCGCGAACTGAACGCCGACGACGTGGTCTTCTCGTTCGAGCGCCAGTACAAGGAAGACAATCCCTGGCACAAGTACGTGCCGGGTGCGTCCTGGGAATACTTCTCCGGCATGGGTCTGCCCGATGTCATCGACAAGATCGAGAAGGTCGACGACCTGACCGTCAAGATCACGCTGAAGCGCCCGGAAGCGCCGCTGCTGGCAAACCTCGGCATGCCCTTCATCTCGATCGTGTCGAAGGAATACGCCGACAAGCTGCAGGCTGAAGGCAAGATGGAACTGATGAACCAGCAGCCGCTCGGCACCGGTCCGTTCACCTTCGTCGCCTACCAGCCGGATGCCGCCATCCGCTACAAGGCCAACCCGGACTACTGGGGCGGCAAGCAGCCGATCGACGACCTGGTCTTCGCCATCACGACCGATGCTGCCGTTCGCGCGCAGAAGCTGAAGGCCGGCGAATGCCACCTGATGTCCTACCCGAACGCCGCTGACGTCGCCGAGCTGAAGGCCGATCCGAACCTGCACATCTCCGAGCAGGCCGGCCTCAACGTCGCCTACCTCGCCTACAACACGCTGGTTCCGCCGTTCGACAAGGTCGAGGTCCGCAAGGCCCTCAACATGGCGATCAACCGCCAGGCCATCGTCGACGCCGTCTTCCAGGGTGCGGCGACCGTCGCCAAGAACCCGATCCCGCCGACCATGTGGTCGTACAACGATGCCGTCGTCGACGACAAGTACGATCCGGAAGCGGCCAAGAAGATGCTCGAAGACGCCGGCGTCAAGGATCTCAAGATGAAGATCTGGGCGATGCCGGTTGCCCGTCCGTACATGCTGAACGCGCGCCGTGCGGCAGAACTGATGCAGGCCGACCTCGCCAAGATCGGCGTCACGGCCGAGATCGTCTCCTACGAATGGGCCGAGTACCTGAAGCTCTCCTCCGCCAAGGACCGCGACGGTGCGGCCATCCTCGGCTGGACGGGCGACAACGGCGACCCGGACAACTTCCTTGACACCCTGCTCGGCTGCGATGCCGTCGGCGGCAACAACCGCGCGCAGTGGTGCAACAAGGAGTTCGACGACCTCGTGACCAAGGCCAAGGCGACCTCCGACGTTGCCGAGCGCACCAAGCTCTATGAAGAGGCCCAGGTCATCTTCAAGCGCGAAGCGCCCTGGAACACGCTGGACCACTCGCTCGCCGTCGTGCCGATGAGCAAGAAGGTTTCGGGCTTCGTCCAGTCTCCGCTCGGCGACTTCGTCTTCGAAGGCGTGGACATCGCCGAGTAATATCGGTTAACGAGAAAGGCACGCCGCCAAGAGCGTGCAATGGCCGGCGGCTCGAAGAACTCGGGTCGCCGGTTTTCCAATAAGGGATTTGGCTCCCATGCTACGCTTCATTCTCGGACGGCTCGCCGTCCTGATACCCACGTTCATCGGGGTATCGATCATCGCTTTCTCGTTCATTCGTCTTCTGCCCGGCGACCCGGTCATGCTGATGTCCGGGGAACGGGTGATGTCGCCCGAACGCCACGCCGAACTGATGAGCCAGCTCGGCCTCGACCGCCCGATGTATCTGCAGTACCTGGATTACCTGGGCGGGCTCGTCACCGGCGATTTCGGCAGCTCGATCGTCACCAAGCGCCCGGTCCTCGACGATTTCCTGCAGCTGTTCCCGGCAACGCTGGAACTCTCGCTCTGCGCCATCATCGTCGCCGTCTGCCTCGGCATCCCGGCGGGCGTGCTGGCGGCGGTGAAACGGGGTTCCTGGCTGGATCAGACCGTGATGGGCGCAGCCCTCGTCGGCTATTCCATGCCGATCTTCTGGTGGGGCCTGCTGCTCATCATCTTCTTCTCCGGCTATCTCGGCTGGACGCCCGTCTCGGGCCGTATCTCGCTGATGTATTTCTTCCCGCAGGTCACCGGCTTCATGCTGATCGACAGCCTGCTCTCCGGCCAGGCCGGCGCCTTCAAGTCGGCCGTCACCTACCTGATCCTGCCGACGATCGTGCTGGCGACGATCCCGCTCGCCGTCATCGCGCGGCAGACGCGCTCGGCCATGCTCGAGGTGCTCGGCGAGGACTATGTCCGCACCGCCCGCTCCAAGGGCCTGGCGCCGCTGCGCGTCGTCGGCATCCATGCGCTGCGCAACGCGATGATCCCGGTGATCACCACGATCGGCCTGCAGGTCGGCGTGCTGCTCGCCGGCGCGATCCTGACGGAAACGATCTTCTCCTGGCCGGGCATCGGCAAGTGGATGGTGGATTCGGTGTTCAAGCGTGACTATGCGGTCGTTCAAGGCGGGCTTATGCTGATCGCCGGCGTGATCATGCTGGTGAACCTGATTGTCGATCTGCTCTACGGGTTGATCAACCCGCGGATCCGGCACTAGGAGGTGGCTGAAATGACTGCAATCCAAAGCAAGGCCGCCGACCCGAAGGTCGCCGAGGCCAAGACGCCGCCGTCCGGCCTTTCGGAATTCTGGTTCTACTTCTCGCGCAACAAGGGGGCCGTGATCGGCCTGGTGATCTTCCTGATCATCCTCTTCGTCGCGATCTTTGCGCCGTTCGTCGCTCCGCACAGCCCGAGCATCCAGAACCGCGAGCTGCTGCTCATGCCGCCGGTCTGGGAGCAGGGGGGCAGCTGGGGTCACATCCTCGGCACCGACGCCGTCGGCCGCGACATTCTTTCGCGCCTGATCTACGGCGCACGCTTCTCGCTCTTCATCGGCCTGGTGGTTGTCACGCTGTCGGTGATCTCGGGCGTGCTGATCGGTCTCGTCGCCGGCTATTTCCGCGGCCGGATCGATACCTTCATCATGCGCATCATGGATATCATCCTGGCATTTCCGTCGCTGCTGCTGGCGCTCGTGCTGGTGGCCGTGCTCGGCCCGGGCCTCTTGAACGCCATGATCGCGATCTCGCTCGTCAACCAGCCGCATTTCGTGCGCCTGACGCGCGCCGCCGTCATGACGGAGCGCACCAAGGATTACGTGGTCGGCTCGAAGGTCGCCGGTGCGGGCACGCTGCGGCTGATGTTCCTGACGATCCTGCCGAACTGCCTGGCGCCGCTGATCGTGCAGGCGACGCTCGCCTTCTCGGCGGCGATCCTGGACGCGGCCGCCCTCGGCTTCCTCGGCATGGGCGCACAGCCGCCCACGCCGGAATGGGGAACGATGCTCGCCGAGGCGCGCGAGTTCATCCAGCGCGCCTGGTGGGTCGTCACCTTCCCCGGACTTGCCATCCTCATCACCGTGCTCGCCATCAACCTGATGGGCGACGGCCTGCGCGATGCTCTTGATCCGAAGTTGAAGAGGTCGTGATGTCGCTCCTCCATATCGAAAACCTGGTCGTCGAGTTCCAGACGGCCTCTGGCCCCTTCCGGGCCGTGGACGGCGTCTCGCTCAAGGTCGATGAGGGCGAGGTGCTCGCCATCGTCGGCGAGTCCGGCTCCGGCAAGTCCGTCTCGATGCTTGCCGCCATGGGCCTTCTGCCCTGGACGGCGAAGGTCACCGCCGACAAGCTGCTCTTCAACGGCCGCGACATGCAGTCGATGTCGGATGCCGAGCGGCGCAAGATCATCGGCAAGGAGATCTCGATGATCTTCCAGGAGCCGATCGCCAGCCTCAACCCCTGCTTCACCGTCGGCTACCAGATCGAGGAGGTGCTGCGCGTGCACACCGACCTGAACCGGAAGGCGCGGCGGGAGAGGGCGATCGAACTGTTCCAGTCGGTCGGCATCCCCAACCCGGAGGAGCGGCTCGGCCACTTCCCGCACCAGATGTCGGGCGGACAGTGCCAGCGCGTGATGATCGCCACGGCGCTCGCCTGCAATCCGAAGCTCCTGATCGCCGACGAGCCGACCACGGCGCTCGACGTGACGATCCAGAAGCAGATCCTCGACCTTTTGATGAAGCTGCAGGCGGAGCACGGCATGGGGCTGATCATGATCACCCACGACATGGGCGTGGTCGCCGAGACCGCCGACCGCGTCATCGTCCAGTACAAGGGCAGGAAGATCGAGGAGGCCGACGTGCTGTCGCTCTTCCAGAACCCGAAGAGCGTCTACACCAAGGCGCTGCTGTCCGCCCTGCCGGAAAACGCCGTCGGCGGCCGGCTGCCGACGATCACGGAAAACCTCACCGACCAGCAGATCTTCGAGGGAGCCGTTCGATGACCCCTGTTCTCGAAGCGCGCAATCTCGTGCGCGACTACCACATCCCCGGCAGCCTCCTGAAGAAGAGCAAGACCGTCAACGCGGTCAAGGGCGTCAGCTTCAAGGTCGAGGAGGGCAAGACGCTCGCCATCGTCGGCGAGAGCGGCTGCGGCAAGTCCACGCTCGCCCGCATGGTGACGATGATCGACCCGGTCACCGCCGGCGAGATGCTGATCGACGGCCAGAAGGTGGACATCGCCGCCGACGGGCTGTCGTCCGAGATGCGCAGCAAGGTGCAGATCGTCTTCCAGAACCCCTACGGTTCGCTGAACCCGCGCAAGAAGATCGGCGACATCCTCACCGAGCCGCTGGTCATCAACACGAAGATCCCGGCCGGCGAGCGCCGCGACCGCGCCATGGCGATGTTGAAGAAGGTGGGCCTGGAGGAGAAGCACTATGCGCGCTATCCGCACATGTTTTCCGGCGGCCAGCGCCAGCGCGTGGCGATCGCCCGGGCGCTGATGCTCAATCCGCGCCTGCTGGTGCTGGACGAGCCGGTCTCCGCGCTCGACCTGTCTGTGCAGGCGCAGGTGCTGAACCTTCTGTCCGACCTGCAGGACGAGTTCCACCTGACTTACGTCTTCATCAGCCACGACCTTTCCGTCGTGCGCCACATCGCCGACGATGTGATGGTGATGTACTTCGGCGAGGCGGTCGAGTACGGCAGTCGCGACCAGGTCTTCGACAGCCCGCAGCACAGCTACACCAAGACGCTGTTCGCGGCGACGCCGCGCGTCGACGTCGCGGCGATCCAGGCCCGCCTCGAGCGGCGCAAGCGCGCCTAGGACGCCTGGCACGTGGGTGCGGGCAGGGCCATCGTCGTCATGGGCGTTTCCGGTTGCGGCAAGACCTCGGTCGCCGAGGGACTTGCCGCGGCCCTTCAAGCGGGCTTCCTCGAAGGCGACCGGCTACATCCGCAGGCCAATATCGACAAGATGTCGGAGGGCATTCCGCTGACCGACGCCGACCGCTGGCCCTGGCTCGACCGGATCGGCGCCGAGCTGCACGCGGCCACGGAGGCGGGCTCCGACATCGTCGCCTCCTGCTCGGCCCTGAAACGCGCCTATCGCGACCGCCTGCGGGCGGAAGCGGGCGGCGATCTCGCCTTCGTCTTCCTCCGCGGCAGCCGGGACCTGCTGATCGGCCGCATGCAGCAGCGCCAGGGACACTTCATGCCGGCAAGCCTGCTCGACAGCCAGCTTGCGACCCTGGAGGATCCGAGTGGGGAGGCCGGCGTCGTCACCGTCGACATCGACGCGCCGCTGGAGGCGATCGTCGCGGCGAGCCTCGAGCGCCTGTCCGCGCTATGGCGGCAGCAGCCCTGACGCTGCCGCGGCAGCCCGCCGGGCACAATCGCGCTGGCAAAGCGGCGCCGGCGATCGTATAGACCTTCCGCCGCTTCCGATGCCCGCCGGCGGGTGGTTGCCGCGCTCCCGGAGAGCGCCGGCCACAGGGCTAGACCAACAAAGACAGGAACGAACCGATGACCATTACTCGCTTTGAAACCGGCGCGCGCATGAGCCAGGCCGTCGTCCACAACGGTGTCGTCTATCTGGCCGGCCAGGTCGGCGAACCCGGAGCAGACGTCGCAACCCAGACGAAGCAGGTGCTGGCCTCGATCGATCGCCTGCTGGCGCTGGCCGGCTCGGACAAGACCAAGATCCTCTCCGCCCAGATCTGGATGGCCGACATGGCCGATTTCCAGAAGATGAACGCCGTCTGGGACGCATGGGTCGCCCCGGGGCATGCGCCCGCGCGTGCCACCGGCGAATCCAAGCTGGCCGGCCCCGAATACCTGGTCGAGATCATCGTTACCGCCGCGCAGGCCTGAGCCTGGCGCAGCACAGAAAATGGGGCGGGCCGGTGAACCGGTCCGCCCCTTTTGTTTCATCCGGTCTGAGCCCGGACCTCAGGCACTCTTGGCGAGGCGGGCGTGCTCGTCGAAGAACAGCGCCTGGCTGATCAGCGCCTTGACCATTTCCGGATTGAACGGCTTGGTGACGAGGAAGGCCGGTTCCGGCCGTTCGCCCGTCAGGAGCCGCTCCGGGAAGGCGGTGATGAAGATCACCGGGATGGTGCTCGACTTCAGGATGTCGTTGACGGCGTCGATGCCCGAGCTTCCGTCCGCAAGCTGGATGTCGGCCAGCACCATGCCGGGCTTCTTGCGGTTGTAGAGCTCGATCGCCTCGGAATGCGTCCGCGCGATGCCGGTCACGCGGTGGCCCAGCGCGGTGACCATGTCCTCGATGTCCATCGCGATCAGCGGCTCGTCCTCGATGATCATGACGTCGGTTGCCACCTGCTGCGAGATTTCGCGCGAGGCCTGGTTCAGCGCTTCCTTCACCCCGTCTTCGGAGATGTCGAGGATGTCGGCGCATTCGGCGAGCTCGAAGCCCTCGACGGCGACCAGGAGGAAGGCCTTGCGCGCCGCAGGCGTGACATGGGCGAGATTGGCTGCGGCCTGCCGCTCCCAGCCGAAGGGAGACTCGGCGTTCTGCGGGATGCTCACCGGCATCTTGTCGAAAAGCGTGCAGTAGAGGCGAAAAACGCTGATGCGGTCATTCGATCGCTCCGGGTAAAGCGTTATGTCATCGACAAGCGCTTCGAGCATCGCGGCCACATATGCGTCTCCGGACGTCTGGGATCCCGTCACAGCACGCGAGAATCGCCGCAACAAGGGCAGATGGGGTGCGATACGGGTGGATAGCGACATTGATTTCTCCCTGAATTTGTTTCGAAACGGGCGTGTTTCCTGTAAATTCATCTCACGGAAACGAATTTGGTGCGAAATGAAACCCCGTTCGATACGGGTGCTTTAGGGCCAAACGAAGAATTTGCTCGGGGAGCAAGGAGCACACGGTGATGCGTAAGCCCGCGACAGGCGGTCGAAATCCGGGCAGTTCGATGGATTCCCTCGATCCAAACAGCGTTGTCGGCCGCAAGCTGAAATCCTTCTATGAATCGATCGAGACGGAGCCGCTGCCGGACCAGTTGCTCGATCTTCTCGAAAAGCTGGACGAAGCCGAGCGCAAGTCCCGTTCCAAATAGCATACAGCGCCTCTCCGACCGATACACGCAAAGAAACGGGCCATCGGCCCGTTTCTCTTGTCCTGGTCCCGTCGCCTAGCGGCAGGGTGCTTCATAGCGGCGTCCATAGCGGTCGCGGTAGATGCAGCGGCCGGGCTCGTTGGCATTGCCGATCAGGGCGCCGATCGCGCCGCCGGCCACCGCTCCGACCGCGGCCCCGCCGACCTTGCCCGTGGCGGCCCCGCCGATGATCGCACCGGAAGCGGCACCGATCGTTGCGCCCTTCTCCGTCTGCGTACAGGACGTGACGGCCAGGGCGGACAGGGCGATGACGCTGGCGACGATAAGATTCCTCATTGTTCTGACTTCCTTTCTCAGATTGGCATGTCTGTCAGATGCGTCCCATCAGGACGAGAATAAGCAGAATGACGACGATGAGTCCAAGACCGCCGGACGGCCCGTATCCCCAGCCGCGGCTGTAGCCCCAGTTCGGCAGCGCGCCAATCAGAAGCAGTATGAGGATGATGAGAAGTACCGTACCAAGCATCAAACGTCTCCCCGGAAGCTAACAGTTCCAATTTCAATGGCGGCTAAATGCGCTGCGGGGGACTTTGTTCCCGTGCCGAACAGGAATTCGAAAGCGATGTCGCGACCTTAGGCGCTGCCGGTCGCGGGGAACGATCGCGGCAGCCGTGCGTTTTGCTTCCGTAACCTAGTCCGAAAGGAGATGCACATGAACTGGGACATCATCGAAGGCAAGTGGACCGAGTACAAGGGCAAGGCCCAGGCACAGTGGGGCAAGCTCACGGACGACGATCTGGACGTCATCCAGGGCCGCCGCGTCGAACTCTCCGGCAAGCTCCAGCAGCGCTACGGCATTGCCAAGGACGAGGCCGAGCGCCAGATCGACGAGTGGCAGCGCCGCCACTAGGCATTCCTGGCCGATAGAAAGGCCACCCGGAACCGCCGCGAACGCTCGCGGCGGTTTTTGTTTTTCCGGAAGTGAAACAGTGAAGAAAAGAGGCTGCGGAACTTTTTATCGGCTGCTCCGTTCTTCCCCTCGACAATGAAAAGAGGAGTTCCCGGTATGCTTTACTATGCTGTTGTCTTCCTGGTCATCGCGCTGATCGCAGGCGTTCTTGGCTTCGGTGGCGTTGCCGGCGCATCGGCAGGCATCGCGCAGATCCTGTTCTTCGTGTTCCTGGTTCTGCTGGTCGTATCCCTGCTGTTCGGCTGGTCCAGGCGGGTCTGACGCCTCTCTGAAGGCGTGCGGCGAGGGCGGTGCCAAAGGGCGCCGCCCTCTTGTCGTTTCAGGTTTCCACGAAGAACTTCACCCGGTCCGCAGCAAATCGCGACCGGGAAAACTGTATGGGGGTGCCGTTCGTGTCGGTGTTGATCGCCGTCGTGACGAGCAGGATCGCCCCGGGCGAGAGCTTCAGCAACCGGACATCCGCCCCCTCCGCATGGATCGCCGAAATCTCCGTCGAGCGGCGCACGTAGTCGTCGACGCCGAGTTCCCCCAGCGCCTTGGTGATCGAGCCCGTGCGCTGGTAGGCCGCGCCGATCCCGGCGAAGCGGGCGGCCGGAAAATAGCTCGTCGCCGATGAGATCGGCTTTCCATCGGCAATGCCGAGCGTGTCGAGCCGGATGCAGTCCGTCCCGGCTGCAATCCCGAGCGCGGTGGCGATCACGGGCGATGCCCGTTCGATCGCCTGCTCGATCAGCGTGCTCTGCAGTTCCCGCGCCTGGCCGCCGAGGCCTTGCGAAAAGCGTGTCCGCCGCGAGATCGGAAAGGTCAGCCGGTCGCGCCGCTCGATCAGCGTGCCCACGCCCTGGACCGCCCGCACCATCCCTTCGTCCGCCAGGGCCGCCAGCGCGCTTCGCACCGTATGCCGGTTGACGCCGAATTTCTCCGCCAGCGTCGCCTCCGACGGCATCATGGCGGTGTCGTCATAGTCGCCGTTGTTGATGGCAAGACGCATCCTGTCCGCAATCTGGCGCCACAACGCCACGCCCGATCGGCGCTCGATCATGTCCCACCCCGCATCGTCTTTCCCCCGCTCCGTCACATGCCTGTCATTGTGGCCCGATATGAAAAATCATACGATGTATAGTTGTCTAGATCAATAGACAACTGATGAGACAGGGAGACTGGTGATGGTATCGAGCGTGACCCGCCCCGCATCGGGCATCGCGCCGGAGCGTCGAAAAGCGGCGATGGGGCTGCTGGCAAAGGCGACCCGGCACGAGCTGGACGAGGCCTGGAAGGCCCTGCCGCAGCGGCCGGACGCGGAACCCGTACGCGGGCCGGAAACCGGCCTGGTGATGGTGCGCGGCCGGATCGGCGGCGGCGGCCAGCCGTTCAACCTCGGCGAGGTGACGGCGACACGCGCCAGCGTGCGCCTCGATGGCGTGGTCGGCCATGGCCAGGCGCTCGGCACCGACGGCGAGAAGGCCCGGCTGGCTGCGGTGTTCGACGCGCTGCTGCAACTGCCGGAACATGCGCCGGCGGTCGAGCGGCTGCTGGCCGACATCGCCGCACGCATCGCCGCCGAGGATGCGCGCAAGGCACGCGAGACGGCCGCGACCCGCGTCGATTTCTTCACCATGGTCCGGGGAGACGACTGATGACGGATACGCAGATCTTTTCCGGCGCCTTCGCCGAGCCGGTCTTTGCCGCCCAGTCGGTGTTTCGCACGATCATGGACTGCATGGCCCGTCCGGGCACGGTCGGCATGGTCGCCGCTGCCGCGCGGCCGCCGCAGCCGCTCGGCTCCACCGCCGGGGCGGTCGCACTGACGCTCTGCGACCACGACACGCCCGTCTGGCTGACGCCGAAGCTTGCAAAGTCGAAACTGCCCGGCTGGCTGTCGTTCCACACGGGGGCCGCCGTCACCGAAGACAAGCACGAGGCCCGCTTCGCATTCGTCGAACAGGGTGCGGCCGTGCCGGGCTTCGGCCTGTTCTCGCAAGGCACGCAGGAGTATCCCGACCGTTCCACGACGCTGGTGGTCGAGATCGACGCCTTCGAGGGCGGCCGGCCGTTGGAGCTTGCGGGCCCCGGCATCCGCGAAACGATAAAGGTCGCCCCGCAGGGTCTGCCGGACACCTTCGTGGCGCTGGCCGCGGCCAACCGGGCGATGTTTCCCCGCGGCATCGACCTGATCCTGGTCGCCGGCGACCGCGTCCTGTGCCTGCCGCGCACCACCGTCATCAACAGCCGGGAGGCCTGAGCCATGTATGTCGCCGTCAAGGGCGGAGAGACCGCCATTGCCAACGCCCATCGCCTCCTGGCCGACCGCCGTCGTGGCGACCGGTCGCTGCCGTCGATCACGATCGAGCAGATCGTCGCCCAGCTGGGCCTCGCCGTCGATCGGGTCATGGCCGAGGCTTCGCTCTACGACCGCGCCATCGCCGCCCTCGCCATCCGCCAGTCGCGCGGCGACATGATCGAGGCGATCTTCATCCTGCGCGCCTACCGTACGACGCTGCCGCGCTTCGGCTATTCGGTGCCGGTGGAGACCGCCGCGATGCTGGTCGAGCGTCGCGTCTCCGCCACCTACAAGGACCTGCCCGGCGGACAGCTGCTCGGCCCGACCTTCGACTACACCCACCGCCTGCTCGATCCCGCACTGCTGCAGGACGGGCCGGTCGAGGAGCCGTTGCAGCGCGACGGCGAACAGGAGCCGGTGATGCGCGTCGCCGATATCCTGGCGGGCGAGGACCTCGTCGAGGGTGACGGCGACCTGCCGGCGGGCCACGTGCCGGGCGATCTGACGCGCGAGCCGCTGGAGTTCCCGATGCCGCGCGACCTGCGCCTGCAGGCGCTCGCCCGCGGCGACGAGGGGTTCCTGCTTTCGCTCGGCTATTCCACCCAGCGCGGTTACGGCAACAACCACCCCTTCGTCGGCGAGGTCCGCATGGGCGAGGTCGAGGTGGAGCTGGAGCTCCCCGAACTCGGCTTCGCCGTCTCGCTCGGCCGCATCCAGGTCACCGAGTGCCAGATGATCACCCAGTTCAAGGGCTCGGCGAAGAGCCCGCCGCAGTTCACCCGCGGCTATGGCCTCGTCTTCGGCCAGAACGAGCGCAAGGCGATGTCGATGTCGCTGGTCGACCGCGCGCTCCGCACCGCCGAGTTCGAGGAGGACGTCGTCTCGCCCGCGCAGGACGAGGAATTCGTCATCTCGCACGCCGACAACGTGCAGGCGACGGGTTTCGTCGAACACCTGAAGCTGCCGCACTACGTCGATTTCCAGGCCGAACTCGACCTCATGCGAAGGATGCGGCGGGAATACGAAGCGAAAAGCACCGAGGAGCCCGGGGATGACGTGCTGGAGGCCGCCCAATGAGCGCGATACCGACCGAACTTGCCACCTACAACTTCGCCTATCTCGACGAGCAGACCAAGCGGATGATCCGCCGGGCGATCCTGAAGGCGATCGCGATCCCGGGCTACCAGGTGCCTTTCGCCTCGCGCGAGATGCCGATGCCCTATGGCTGGGGCACCGGCGGCGTGCAGGTGACGGCAGCGATCCTGGGGCCCGAGGACGTGCTCAAGGTCATCGACCAGGGGGCGGACGACACCACCAACGCCGTCTCGATCCGCGCCTTCTTCCAGAAGGTGGCGAACGTCGCGGTGACGACGAGGACGCGCGAGGCGACGATCATCCAGACCCGCCACCGCATCCCCGAGGAGAAGCTGACGGCCGGGCAGACGCTGGTCTACCAGGTGCCGATCCCCGAGCCCTTGCGCTTCCTCGAGCCGCGCGAGACCGAGACCCGCAAGATGCACGCGCTCGAGGAATACGGGCTGATGCACGTCAAGCTCTACGAGGACATCGCCAGGAACGGCCACATCGCCACGACCTATTCCTATCCGGTCAAGGTGGAGGGGCGCTACGTGATGAGCCCGTCGCCGACGCCGAAATTCGACAATCCGAAGATGCACATGTCGGAGGCGCTGCAGCTCTTCGGCGCCGGCCGCGAGAAGCGCATCTACGCCGTGCCGCCCTTCACCGAGGTCGTCAGCCTCGATTTCGAGGACCACCCCTTCGAGGTCCAGACGTTCGACCGCCCCTGCGCGCTGTGCGGCGCGGAGAACGTCTACCTCGACGAAGTGGTGCTCGACGACCGCGGCGGGCGGATGTTCGTCTGCTCGGACACCGACCACTGCGAGGACCGCCGCGACCACGGCCCCTGCGGCACGATGCTGGCCTATGACAAGGATGCCATCCGATGACCGACGCCCCGCTTCTCAAGGCCCGCGACATCTCGAAGTTCTACGGCGCCCGCATCGGCTGCCGCAACGTCTCCTTCGACCTCTGGCCGGGCGAAGTTCTCGCCATCGTCGGCGAATCCGGTTCCGGCAAGACGACGCTGCTGAACTGCCTCGCCACTCGGCTGATGCCGACCTCCGGCACGATCGAATACCGCAGCCGCGACGGCCAGATGCGCGACCTCGCCCGCATGGGCGAGGCCGAGCGGCGCTTCCTGATGCGCACCGACTGGGGTTTCGTCCACCAGAACCCCGCCGACGGCCTGCGCATGACGGTCTCGGCCGGTGCCAATGTCGGCGAGCGGCTGATGGCGGTCGGCGAGCGCCACTACGGCAACATCCGGGAGACCGCCGGCGACTGGCTGCGCCGCGTCGAGATCGGCATCGACCGCATCGACGACCAGCCGCGCGCCTTTTCCGGAGGCATGCGCCAGCGTCTGCAGATCGCCCGCAACCTCGTCACCGCGCCCCGCCTCGTGTTCATGGACGAGCCGACCGGCGGGCTCGATGTCTCGGTGCAGGCGCGCCTGCTCGATCTCGTCCGCGGTCTCGTCCACGACCTCGGCCTGTCGGCGATCGTCGTCACCCACGACCTCGCCGTCGCGCGACTCCTGTCGCACCGGATGATGGTGATGAAGGACGGCCAGGTGATCGAGCACGGCCTGACCGACCGTGTCCTCGACGATCCGCGCGAAGCCTACACCCAGCTTCTCGTCTCCTCCATCCTGCAGGTCTGACCGGGCCGGCGCCGCCCGGCATAAAGCTTAGAAGGAAATCGATCATGGCGACGCCACTCGTCGTATCCGAAGTCGCAAAGAGCTTCACCATGCACCTGAGGGACGGCATCCGCCTGCCGGTCGTCTCCAACGTCAGCTTCTCCGTCAAGGCCGGCGAGTGCGTCGTCCTCGGCGGTCCGTCCGGCATCGGCAAGAGCTCGCTCCTGAAGATGGTCTACGGCAACTACGGCGTCGACGGCGGCCAGATCCTGGTCGGGCACGAGGATCGCGTCATCGACCTTGCCGCCGCCGATCCGCGCACGGTGCTTGCCGTCCGCCGCGTCACGCTCGGCTATGTCAGCCAGTTCCTGCGCGTCGTGCCGCGGGTGGCAGCCATCGACGTCGTGGCCGAGCCGCTGGTCGCCGGCGGCGAGAGCCCGGTTACCGCCCGCGAAAAAGCCGAGGAGATGCTGGCCCGGCTCAATCTCCCCCGCGAGCTCTGGCAGCTTCCGCCCGCCACCTTCTCCGGCGGCGAGCAGCAGCGCGTCAACATTGCCCGCGGCTTCATCACCGGCCACCGCATCCTCCTGCTCGACGAGCCGACCGCCTCGCTGGACGCGAAGAACCGCGAGATCGTCGTCGACATGATCGAGGAGAAGAAGCGGGCAGGGGTGGCGCTGCTCGGTATCTTCCATGATGACGACGTGCGCACCGAGGTCGCCGACCGGATCGTCGATGTCTCCGCCTTCTCGCCCCGGAGGGTTGCCGCATGACCAGGCTTTCGGAACACACCCCGCTCGTCCATTCCACCGCTTCTGTCACCGACTGCACGCTCGGCCGCTTCGTCGAGATCTCCGAGCGCTGCCGCATCAGCGAGACCGAGCTCGGCGACTATTCCTACATCATGGAGGACGGCTCGGTCTGGTGCGCCACGATCGGCAAGTTCGCCAACATCGCCTCCTCGGTCCGCATCAACGCCACCAACCATCCGATGTGGCGGGCGACGCTGCACCACTTCACCTATCGCGCCGCCGACTACTGGGAGGATGCCGACAAGGAGGAGGAGTTCTTCGCCTGGCGCCGTGCGCACCGCGTCGTCATCGGCCACGACGTCTGGATCGGCCACGGAGCGACGATCCTGCCCGGCGTCACGGTCGGCAACGGCGCGATCATCGGCTCCGGCGCGGTCGTGACCAGGGACGTCGCCCCCTACACGATCGTCGGCGGCGTGCCGGCGAAGCTGATCCGCGAGCGCTTCGGACGCGATATTGCCGAGCGTTTCGAAAGGCTTGCCTGGTGGGACTGGGAACACGCCCGCCTGCGTGTCGCACTCGACGATTTCCGTGCGCTCGACGCCGATGCCTTCCTTGTCAAATACGGCGCCTGAAGGTCTCGGAAACTCTGAAAATCCGGGCTTCGTGGATTGTTATCAAACGGACATGAAACTGACATTCGGGCTTCATTGACCGCCTTTAAAGCCGCAGCAGTGTCACTGAACAAGCCTCGAAAGGGGAAGCCATGTTTCGCCTGATGAACGTCACGCGCCGGTTCGGCGGCAAGGCCGCGGTCAGCGCCGTCAGCGTCGACATTCCCCAGGGCCAGATGGTCGGGGTCATCGGCCGGTCGGGTGCGGGCAAGTCGACTATGCTGCGCATGATCAACCGGCTCGTCGACCCGACCGAGGGCTCGATCCGTTTCGGCGACATCGAGGTCTCGTCGCTCAGGGGCGCGGCGTTGCGAAACTGGCAGCGCGACTGCGCGATGATCTTCCAGCAGTTCAACCTCGTGCCACGCCTCGACGTTCTGACCAACGTCCTGCTCGGCCGCCTCAACCATCGCTCCACCGCGCTCAGCCTCCTCAACATGTTCACCCGCGAGGAGCGCATCATGGCGATCACGGCCCTGGAGCGGCTCGGCATCGAACAGACAGCCCTGCAGATGGCCGGAACGCTGTCGGGCGGCCAGCAGCAGCGCGTGGCGATCGCGCGTGCGCTGATGCAGCAGCCGAAGATGGTGCTGGCCGACGAGCCGATCGCCTCGCTCGATCCGCTGAACGCCAAGGTGGTGATGGATGCGCTGCGCGACATCAACGAGCGCGAGGGCATCACGGTCATCACCAACCTGCACACGCTCGATACCGCCCGCAACTACTGCGAACGCATCATCGGCATGTCGGCCGGCAGGGTCGTCTTCGACGGCGCGCCGCGCGATCTCGATGCCGATGCGGTGCGCGCGATCTACGGCACCGGCGCGGACGGGTCCGAGATCGACGAGACGATGACGTCCACCAGCATCCGCGGTGCCGGCGCACCCGTGCAGGACAACGTCAAGGAATCCGCCGGCGTGACGCCGCTGGCACTGGCGGGCATCTGACGCCCGCCGGGATCGAACGGCCCGCGTCAAGGGCTGCATACATTCCCAGAGCCGGCGGGGGCCGGCCAAACAGGAGAGAAGTCCATGCTGAAGAAAGCTCTTTTCGGCGCCGTCGCCCTTCTGGCGCTGGTCGGCCATGCCCAGGCGGAAGACCTGAAGGAATTCCGCGTCGGCATCATCGGCGGCGAGAACGAAGCCGACCGCCTGCGCAACTACCAATGCATCGGCGATCACCTGAAGGCCGAGCTCGGCTTCGAGAAGGTCTCCTTCTTCCCCGCCGCCGACTATGACGGCGTCATCCAGGGCCTCCTCGGCGGCACGCTCGACTACGCCGAGCTCGGCGCTTCCGGCTTTGCCAAGATCTACCTGGAAAATCCGCAGGCCGTCGAACCGATCCTGACGACCGTCCAGACCGACGGTTCGACCGGCTACCACTCGATCATGGTTGCCCGCAAGGACAGCGGCATCACCAAGCTCGAGGACCTGAAGGGCAAGAAGCTCGGCTTCGCCGATCCGGACTCCACCTCCGGCTACCTCATCCCGCTCGTCACGCTGCCGGAATCGATCGGCGCGCCGGTCAAGGAATACTTCGCCGAGACCGGCTTCGGCGGCGGTCACGAGAACCTCGTCCTCGAAGTGATGAAGGGCACCTTCGACGCCGGCACGACCTTCGGTTCGGGCGTCGGCGAGTGGAAGGACGGCTACACCTCCGGCAACCTGCACAAGATGGTCGAGAAGGGCATCCTCGACATGAACGATGTCGTCGAGATCTGGAAGTCGCCGCTGATCCCGAACGGCCCGATCGTCGTCCGCAGCTCGATGGCCGACGACATGAAGGCCAAGTTCAAGCAGTTCATGCTCGACCTGCCGAAGAAGGACGCAGCCTGCTTCTCCGCCGTCATGGGCGGCGACTTCACCTCGTTCACCGAGGTCAACGTCGACTTCTACAAGCCGATCATCGACGCCCGCAAGGCGACGATCGGCGGCTGATCCGACCGCAATCGATCCGGACGCCGGCCGGACCTCTGGCCGGCGTCTTCATTCCTGGTGATACAAGCGATGCGGGACGGCGGGATGGCTGCGAACACGCTACCGAAGGACTTCAGCGAGAGCGGTGCGCTGATCGAGCGCCACTGGCAGGAGCTTGCAGCCCGCCGGCGGGTCTACTCCTGGCTCGGCCTCTCCCTCCTCGTGCTGGCGCTCGGCGGTTCGCTCTGGTTCGCCAACGAGACGAATGCCGGAAAGTTCTTCGACCGCCTGCCGTATCTCTTCGATTTCGTCGGCGACATCATCCCGCGCGACGGATCGGAGATCTTCCGGGCGCTCTTCGACCTCCCTTCGCCCTATGACGACGGCAGCTTCAAGTACAACTATCCCGAAGGCCGTCTCTACATCACCGACAGCCTCTACGTGCCGGAGTATTTCTACAAGATGCTGGAGACGCTCAACATCGCGATCTTCTCCACCATCGTCGGCACCGCGATCGGCTTCGTGCTCTGCTTCCTTGCCTCCCGCAACCTCATGCCGAACTGGTTCGTGCGCGGCTTCGTCCGCCGCACCATGGAAATCCTGCGCGCCTTTCCCGAGGTGGTGCTCGCCGGCTTCTTCCTGGCGATCCTGTCGCTGGGCCCGCTGCCGGCGGTCATCGCGGTCTCCATCCACACCATCGGCGCGCTCGGCAAGCTCTTCTTCGAGGTGGTCGAAAATGCCGACATGAAGGCGGAGGAGGGCCTGCGCGCCGTCGGCGCCAGCTGGATCGAGCGCGTCTGGTTCGCGATCGTCCCACAGGTCCTGCCGAACTTCATCAGCTACTTCCTGCTGCGGCTGGAGATCAACGTTCGCGCCTCCACGATCATCGGTGCCGTCGGCGGCGGCGGCATCGGCGAACTGCTGCGCCTGTCGATCGGCCAGAACCACGAGGCCAAGACGCTCGCGATCGTGCTCCTGCTGTTCTGCACGATCGTCGCCGTCGACCAGTTGTCCGCCTGGGCCAGGCGCCGCCTCGTCGGCGACCAGGCCTTCCAGCTCGCCCAGTGAGAAGAAAGGGATGGACAGGACGATGACCAAGCTTCACCTGGCCGAGATGGACGAGATCGCCGCCCGTCATCCGGAGATCTTCCACCGGTCCTTCTGGTCGCGTTTCCGCGTGCCGCTGATCGTGCTCGGCGCGGTGCTCTACGGCGTCTATTGCTGGTGGTTCTTCGCCGTGGGCGCCGTGCTGGCCAATGCCAACTGGTCGCTCGCCGGCACCTACCTCGCCGATTGGGTCTCCTACGAGGTCCGCCCCGAGATCCGCATGGACGGCCACGGCACGATGCAGATCGTCTACCCGCGCTTCTCCCCGCTCGGCGACAATCCGAACCCCGACTGGCTGGTCGCCGAACGCGAGACGGTGACCCGCACGATCGAGACGCCGGCGGCAGCGCGCCCGGCCGCCCCGAAGTCGACGACGAGCTTCATGGCTCCTGGCGCGGCACTCGGCGGTTCGGCCGCCGCCGCGACCGGCGCACCGGCGACCGAGACCCGCTCCGAGGAGGTCGTGATCCGCGCCGAGATCGCCATGGGCCGCTCGACCCATATCGAGGTGCTGCCCGGAGAGGTCACCGTGCAGCACGGCGGCGAGAGCCTGCGCGCGACGATGAGCGACGGGAAGGTCGTCCCCGAGACCGAGCCCCTGCCGCGCTGGGCGGTGCAGAAGCGTCCGGGCGAAAAGATCATCCTGTCCTTCGGCATGGCCGGCTGGGCGGAGATCGACGCCACCGAAGTCAGCATCCGCAAGCGCTTCCTCGGCTGGGCTAACTTCATCTTCGACACCCGCTCGCCCTTCTTCGGCAGGCCTGCCGCGGACGTGTTCGCGCTGATCGCCTGGGGCGAGCGCATCGATCCGCAGCGCTCCAACCTCTCGCTCGCCTGGAACAACATCCTCTACAATTCGGAATGGCAGCACCTCGACGTCTGGACGAAGCTGTTGCAGACGATCGTCATGGCCTTCGTCGGCACCGTGCTGGCGACGCTCGTGGCCTTTCCGCTGGCCTTCGTCGCGGCCCGCAACATCACCCGCAACCGGTTCTTCAACCAGCTGACGAAGCGCTTCTTCGACTTCCAGCGGTCCGTCGACATGCTGATCTGGGCGCTGTTCTTCACCCGTGCCTTTGGTCCCGGGCCGCTCGCCGGCATATCGGCCATCTTCTTCACCGACACCGGAACGCTCGGTAAGCTCTATTCCGAGGCGCTCGAGAACATCGACGACAAGCAGCGCGAGGGCGTCAAGTCCGTGGGCGCGCCGAGCGTCGCCGTCCAGCGCTTCGGCGTCCTGCCGCAGGTCCTGCCGGTCTTCGCCTCGCAGGCCCTGTATTTCTGGGAATCCAACACCCGCTCGGCCACGATCATCGGCGCCGTCGGCGCCGGCGGCATCGGTTTGAAACTGTGGGAGGCGATGCGGACCAATTCGGATTGGGAGAACGTCGCCTATATGGTGGTCCTGATCCTGATCGTGGTCTTCATCTTCGACGGCATCTCGAACGCGCTGCGGTCCCGGCTGATCGGCCGCAGCCACCATTGAGAGGAATGGAAATCGCCACCGGCAATGGCATGATGCTGCCACACGAATCTCGTCTAAGGCGCGCCAGCAACCAAACAGGAATTCTGATTGTGCGATATGCCCTCTATTTCACTCCGGCGGCGAGCGACAGTCTGACGCTTTCGGCCGCCCGCTGGCTCGGCCGCAACGCCTTCAACGGCGCCCCGCTCGATCAGCCGGCCGCGACCGGCTTCGACCGGCCGGCACTGAAGGCGCTCACGGCGGATCCGCGCCGCTATGGCTTTCACGCCACGCTGAAGGCGCCCTTCGAGCTCGCCGACGGCCGCAGCGAGGCCGAGCTCGTGGCCGAGGTCGCCCGCTTCGCCTCCGATTTCGAGGGCTTCGAGATTCCGCAGGTCGTCGTCGGCCGTCTCGGCTCCTTCTTCGCGCTCGTTCCGGCCACAGAATGCGCGCCGCTGCAGGCCTTCGCCGGCGAGGTCGTGCGCCGCTTCGAGGATTTCCGTGCGCCGCTCTCCTCCGCCGACATCGCAAGGCGCAGGCCGGACGAGCTTTCCAGCGAGGAGCGCCAGAACCTGGTGCAGTGGGGCTATCCCTACGTCTTCGACACCTTCCGTTTCCACATGACGCTGACGGGCCGCGTGCCGGCCGAGGATGCGCCGGCGATGGAAGACGCGCTGCTGCGGTATTTCGCAGACTTTCACGGCCGTCCGCTTGCCATCTCGGCCATCGCCCTTTTCCGCGAACCCTCCCGCGGGGCAGATTTCACCGTGCATTCGCTGTTTCCCCTGACCGGCGGAGCCGCCAACAGAAAGATCGCCTGACATGTCGACCGAACTGACCCTCACCAATGCCAGGATCGTGCTGGAGGACGAGATCGTCCACGGCGCGGTCCTGATCCGCGACGGCCTGATCGCCGAAATCTCCGGGAAGCCGACCGCGACCGGCGAGGACATGGGCGGCGACTATCTGCTGCCGGGCCTCGTCGAGCTGCACACCGACCACCTCGAAGCGCACTATTCGCCGCGCCCGGGCGTGCGCTGGAACACGACCGCGGCCATCCAGGCCCACGATGCCCAGGTCGCATCCTCCGGCATCACCACCGTCTTCGACTGCCTGCGCATGGGCTCGGACGAGGACGGCGGCTTCGAGAAGGGCGAGATGCGCGCCATGGCCGATGCGCTCGCCGAGGCGGGCAGGGACGACCGGCTGCGCGCCGACCACCTGATCCATCTGCGCTGCGAAGTCTCCACCGACAATGTCCTCGACCATTTCGGCGAGTTCGAGGACGATCCGCAGGTCCGCCTGGTCTCGCTGATGGACCATGCGCCGGGCCAGCGCCAGTTCCAGACGATGGAACAGTACACGCTCTACTACAAGACCAAGCGGGGCATGACCGACGAGGCATTCGCCGAGTTCTGCCGCCGCCAGCAGGAGCTCTCCGCCCGCTACGCCAAGCCGCATCGCGACGCGATCGCCGCCCATTGCGCGGCCCGCGGCATCGCCGTGGCGAGCCATGACGATGCCACGCTCGCCCATGTCGAGGAGGCGATCGGCTACGGCATCCGGCTGGCCGAGTTTCCGACCAGCGTCGAGGCGGCGAAGGCCTCGCACGGGGCGGGCATGAGCGTCCTGATGGGCGCGCCGAACATCGTCCGCGGCAAGTCGCATTCGGGCAACATCGCCGCCCGCGACCTCGCCACCATGGGCGTGCTCGACGTGCTCTCCTCCGACTACGTGCCGCTCAGCCTGATCCAGGCGCCCTTCATGCTCGCCGACGAGAACGAGGCGATCAGCCTGCCGAAGGCGATCGCCATGGTCTCGGCGACGCCGGCCCGCACCGTCGGCCTCGATGATCGCGGCCGTATCGCCGTCGGCCTGCGCGCCGATCTCGTCCGCGTGCGCCGTCCCGATGGCGTCCCGGTCGTCCGTTCCGTCTGGCGCCAGGGTGCGCGCGTGGCATGACGGGCAGGGCAGGGACGGCGCCCGGGGATGCCGCGGCGGCTGCGACCGGCGGCCGGACGGGCGCGGTGATCGTCGTCGTCGGGCCGAGCGGTGCCGGCAAGGACAGCGTGATGGGCTACGCTGCCCGGCATTTCGCCGGTGACGATCGCTTTGTCTTCGCAAGACGGGTGATCACCCGCCCGTCGGACGCGGGCGGCGAGGCGCATATCGGCGTCGACACGGCCGCCTTCGCGCGGATGAAGGAGGAGGGCGGCTTTTGCGTCTCCTGGGAAGCGCACGGCCTGTGCTACGGCGTTCCGGCCGCGGTCCAGGCACAGATCGCGCAGGGCGCGGTGGTGATCGTCAACGGCAGCCGGCAGGCGCTTTGCGCCTTCGTCGATGCCTTCCCGCGCCTGAAGGTCGTCACCATCACCGCCCATGCGGAGGTGCGGGCCGAGCGGCTCGCGCGGCGTGGCCGTGAAAGCGGCGAGGCCATTGCCGGGCGGCTCGACCGGCAGCCGCGCGGGCCGGACCTCGACCTGGACCAGGTCACCATCGACAACAGCGGCCCGCTGGAGTTGGCGGGCGACGCCTTCGTCCGCCTGCTCGATCAAACCCTTCGGGACTGAGCCGCCCGCACTTGCCCGATTTCCGCCCTTTGGCTAATCAGGGCGGTGCAAATCGAAGCCATTGACGGAGACACCATGAAGTCCCTCGAAATCCTGGTCGAACGGATCATCCTCTCCAGCCGGTGGATCCTGGTCGCTTTCTACCTCGGGCTGGTCGCCGCACTCGCCGTCTATGCGGTGTCCTTCGCCTACAAGTTCTTCAAGGTGGCCAAGAACGTCTTCGTCTTCGACGACGCGCAGATGATCCTGGCCATGCTCGGCCTGATCGACGCCGCCCTGGTGGCGAGCCTCATCCTGATGGTGATGATTTCCGGCTACGAGAACTTCGTCAGCCGCTTCGACGAGGCGGAAGCCGACGTATCCTTCCTCGGCAAGCTCGATTCCGGCAGCCTGAAGATCAAGGTGGCCTCCTCGATCGTGGCCATTTCCTCCATCCACCTGCTCCAGGTGTTTCTCAACGCCCAGCAGTTCACCGACACGCAGCTGATGTGGCTGACCTTCATGCACCTGGCCTTCGTCGCCTCCGCCGTGCTGCTGGGCTTCCTGGAGAAGATCATGACGCAGCTGAAGATCAAGGCCTGACGCTTGGTCAACGGGATCGGCCCTCGAGGGGGCGACGGGAAACCGGAGGGCGCCGCGGGAAACCGCCGGCGCCTTTTGCATGTCAATGGGACCGATCGGCTTTGTCCCCGCAATTCGACCAATGAACCGCGCATCGGGGATGTTTCTCTGCCCGATTCCTAAAATGAACTTTCTGCGACATTTTTGA
>NZ_JARGEO010000018.1:0-38630 GCF_029210525.1 Mycoplana sp. MJR14 | reverse complement strand
GGGCGGTTCAGAAGCTTGACCGCCGCGTCGACATCCGATTTGCCCTGGTCAGCCATTTCCATGAATGCCTGATGGGCGTCGTATTCGCGAACCATGCGTTCTGCCATGTCGGCAAGCAGATCTTCCGGACGCAGTCCACGTTCAGCGGCGATCTCGTTGACCTTGCGATGGACATCGTCCGGAATTTTGAGCGTGACCGCATTCATCGCAAATACCTATCCAGGAACGCTTCCGGCTGCAGGATCTCGATCTGAGGGAACATCAGATCTGAATGCTGGAAGTCCTTAAAGTTGCTCGTGACGACTATACCGGCGTTGGCGGCAAATGCCAATTCGATCAGATGATTGTCCGCCTCGTCGGCGAGATTGGGACGCCATTGAAAATAGATTGTCTGCCAGGTGCATGCTGAAATGAAAGCCCGAAGGAGCAAGGCTCGTTCGTCAGCACTGAAACGGGCGCGTGCAAATGGCGCCGGGCGGGAAAAGACGTCGCAATATTCGAGGAACAGCGTGGTGCCAACGACCGGCGCGACGGCGCCGGTCAAGCATGCTTCAATGACCTTCGAGGAAGGTCCCTTGCCGATACAAGCGCTCACGAGGACGTTCGTGTCGACAATGACGCGCATCGGCTACCTGATGCGCTTGGCCGCCGGTTCCGGCGTCAGTTCGCCGGCGAGGCGGCGGTCGAGGTAGTCCTCGCATTCGGCCATCAGCGTCTCGACCTGGCCGTTGAAGAAGTGGTTGGCGCCGGGGACGGTCTTGTGGGTGATCAGGATGCCCTTCTGGGCCTTCAGCTTCTCGACCAGGCCGTTGACGTCCTTTTCCGGTGCGACCTTGTCGCTGTCGCCGTTGATGATCAGGCCGGAGGACGGGCAGGGGGCGAGGAAGGAGAAGTCGTAGATGTTCGGCTGCGGGGCGATCGACATGAAGCCCTCGATCTCGGGGCGCCGCATCAGAAGCTGCATGCCGATCCAGGCGCCGAAGGAATAGCCGGCGACCCAGCAGCTCTTGGAATCGGGGTGCAGGCTCTGCACCCAGTCGAGCGCCGACGCCGCATCGGAAAGCTCGCCCGCCCCGTGGTCGAACTCGCCCTGGCTGCGCCCGATGCCGCGGAAGTTGAAGCGCAGCGTGGTGAAGCCGCGCTTCTGGAACATGTAGAACAGCTGGTAGACGATCTGGTTGTTCATCGTGCCGCCGAACTGCGGATGCGGATGCAGGATGATCGCGATCGGGGCGTTCTTCTGCTTGGAAGGCTGGTAGCGGCCTTCCAGGCGACCGGCGGGTCCGTTGAAGATGATTTCGGGCATTCGTACTCCGAGACGTTTTTTAGGATCAAAAACTGTTTCGATGGCGCTGGAAGTCTTGACGAAACCAGTCAGCTTTTCTAGAAACTAGTTTAGAACCATTCGAAACTTTGCTACGCTATCTGCGTGCCTGAGGTTCGTCTCATACGGCAAGCCCGGCGGAAATTTCAAGAAAAATGCTCGCCGCGCCGCCAGAGACGCAATCGGAGCCATTTCGATGCCTGAGAAGGTGAGGACATATCTGGACTGGAACGCGACGGCGCCGCTTTCGGCGGCGGCGCGCCAGGCCGTGCTGGCCGCGCTCGCGCTCGACGGCAACCCGTCCTCGGTCCACGGCGAGGGGCGGGCGGCACGCGCGCTGATCGACGGCGCGCGCCGCGACGTCGCGGCACTGGCCGGTGCCGAGGCTGCGCACGTCACCTTCACGAGCGGCGCGACCGAAGCCGCCAACATGGTGCTGACGCCGGACTTCCGCATGGGGCGCACCCCGCTTTCGATCGGCCGGCTCTATGTCTCGGCGATCGAGCATCCGGCGGTGCGCGAAGGTGGCCGGTTCGGCAAGGACAAGGTCACCGAGATCCCGGTGACGCCTGTGGGCGTCGTCGACCTCGCCGCACTGGAGCACTTGCTTGCCACCCATGATGCGTCCGCCGGCCTGCCGATGGTCGCCATCATGCTGGCCAACAACGAGACCGGCATCGTCCAGCCGGTGCGCGAGGCGGCGGCGATCGTGCGCCGGCACGGCGGGCTGCTGGTGGTCGATGCGGTGCAGGGCGCCGGCAGGCTGCCGCTGTCGATCGCCGACCTCGATGCCGATTTCCTCATCTTGTCGTCGCACAAGCTGGGCGGGCCGAAGGGTGCCGGCGCGCTGGTCGCGCGCGGCGAGGTGCTGATGCCGAAGCCCCTGATCCATGGGGGCGGGCAGGAGAAGGGGCATCGCTCCGGCACGGAGAACGTCAGCGCGATCGCAGGCTTTGCCGCGGCGGCACGCGCGGCGATCGAGGGGATGGACGGGCGCAACATCGGGATTGCCGGCCTGCGCGACCGGATGGAGGCAGGGATGGCGGAGATCGCCGCCGACGTCGTCATTCATGGACGCCTTCCCGGCCGCGACGTTTCGCGCCTGTGCAACACCACCTTTTTCAGTCTACCGGGGCTGAAATCGGAAACGGGGCAGATCGCCTTCGATCTCGAGGGCATCGCGCTGTCGGCCGGCTCGGCCTGCTCGTCGGGCAAGGTCGGGGCGAGCCACGTGCTGACGGCGATGGGTTTCGACGCCGGGCTCGGGGCGTTGCGCGTCTCGCTCGGGGCGACGACCTCCGAGGCGGATGTGGAGCGGTTCCTGGCGGCGTTCGGACGAATTGCAGGACGGCGGCGACACGGTGTCGCGGCCGCCTGACGAAAGTTGAGGAAGCGCAAGTTTTTACTTGCCAAAAGGTGTGAAAAGCCCCTTCTGGCGCCTACATAACCGGCGGATACCCGCCAGACGTTGACAAGCTGCCGGACCTTGGATCCGGCGAGATTGGAGAACGACATGCCTGCGGTGCAGGAAACGATCGATCAGGTCCGTCTGATAGACGTCGACCAGTACAAATACGGCTTCGAAACGACGATCGAGATGGAGAAGGCGCCGAAAGGCCTTTCCGAGGATATCATCCGCTTCATCTCGGCCAAGAAGAACGAACCGGAGTGGATGCTGGAGTGGCGGCTGGAAGCCTATCGCCGCTGGCTGACGCTCGAGGAGCCGACCTGGGCGCGCGTCGAATACCCGAAGATCGACTTCAACGACCTCTACTACTATGCCGCGCCGAAGAACCAGGCGGGGCCGAAGTCGATCGACGAGGTCGATCCGGAAATCCTCAAGACCTATGAGAAGCTCGGCATTCCGCTGCGCGAGCAGGAGATCCTGGCCGGCGTCCAGACCTCGAAGATCGCCGTCGATGCGGTCTTCGATTCCGTCTCCGTGGTCACCACCTTCAAGGAAGAGCTGAAGAAGGCCGGCGTGATCTTCATGTCGATCTCCGAGGCGATCCGCGAGCATCCGGACCTGGTGAAGAAGTATCTCGGCTCCGTCGTACCGACGACCGACAACTTCTATGCGACGCTGAACTCGGCGGTGTTCACCGACGGCTCCTTCGTCTTCGTGCCGAAGGGCGTTCGCTGCCCGATGGAGCTTTCGACCTATTTCCGGATCAACGAGAAGAACACCGGCCAGTTCGAGCGGACCCTGATCATCGCCGAGGAAGGCGCCTACGTGTCCTACCTCGAGGGCTGCACCGCGCCGCAGCGCGACGAGAACCAGCTGCACGCGGCGGTCGTGGAGCTTGTGGCGCTCGATGACGCCGAGATCAAGTATTCCACCGTCCAGAACTGGTATCCGGGCGACAAGGACGGCAAGGGCGGCATCTACAACTTCGTCACCAAGCGGGGCGATTGCCGCGGCAAGAACTCGAAGATCTCCTGGACGCAGGTGGAAACCGGTTCGGCGATCACCTGGAAGTACCCGTCCTGCATCCTGCGCGGCGACGGTTCGCGCGGCGAGTTCTACTCGATCGCGGTTTCGAACGGCCACCAGCAGATCGATTCGGGAACCAAGATGATCCATCTCGGCAAGAACACGTCGAGCCGCATCATCTCCAAGGGCATTGCCGCCGGCGTCTCGCAGAACACCTATCGCGGCCAGGTCTCGACCCACCGCAAGGCGGAGAACGCGCGCAACTTCACCCAGTGCGATTCGCTTTTGATCGGCGACCGCTGCGGCGCGCACACGGTGCCCTATATCGAGGCGAAGAACGCATCCGCCCAGTTCGAGCACGAGGCGACGACGTCGAAGATCTCCGAGGACCAGCTTTTCTACTGCCTGCAGCGGGGCATTCCCGAGGAGGCGGCGATCGCGCTGATCGTCAACGGCTTCGTCAAGGAAGTGATCCAGGAACTGCCGATGGAATTCGCCGTCGAGGCGCAGAAGCTGATCAGCATCTCGCTGGAAGGCTCGGTCGGTTAGTCGCAGACACGTTTGAGGGTCGAGGATATGACGTTTGGGCTGAAGCTGATGGTGTTGACCATCTTCCTTTCGGTCCTCGGTCTCTTCCTCGGCGTTGCCGGACTGATCGCCGGATGGGCATGGGCAAAGGGAATTGGGTTTGTTTCCTTAGTTCTCCTCGCGGTCGTGTTCTGGCTGGAACCCCATGATCGCTTCCTGTTCGGAAGCAAGAAAGAAGATTGAGAGACACACAATGCTTGAAATCAGAAACCTGCACGCACGCATCGCCGAGGACGGCACCGAGATCATCCGCGGACTGAACCTGACCGTCCAGGACGGCGAGGTTGCCGCGATCATGGGGCCGAACGGCTCGGGCAAGTCGACGCTGTCCTACATCCTGTCGGGCCGCGAGGACTACGAGGTCACCGAGGGCGACATCCTCTATAATGGCGAGAGCATCCTCGAGCTCGACCCGGCTGAGCGCGCCGCCAAGGGGATCTTCCTGGCGTTCCAGTATCCGGTCGAGATCCCCGGCGTCGCCACGATGCAGTTCCTGAAGGTCGCGATGAACGAACAGCGCAAGGCGCGGGGCGAGGATGAGCTGTCGACGCCGGACTTCATGCGCCGCGTCAAGGAGGCGGCCGCAGGGCTGCAGATCTCGCCGGAGATGCTGCGCCGGCCGCTCAACGTCGGCTTTTCCGGCGGCGAGAAGAAGCGCGCCGAGATCCTGCAGATGGCATTGCTCGAGCCGAAGCTCTGCGTGCTCGACGAGACCGACAGCGGTCTCGACATCGATGCGCTGAAGATCGTCGCCGACGGCGTCAACGCACTGCGCTCGCCGGACCGCTCCGTCGTCGTCATCACCCACTACCAGCGCCTGCTGGACTACATCGTGCCGGACACGGTGCACGTGCTCTATAAGGGCCAGGTGATCAAGTCGGGCGATAAGACGCTGGCGCACGAACTCGAAGCCAACGGCTATGCCGACATCATCGGGGCGGCCGCCTGAGCCGGGAAGGACGCGATCCATGAACATGCAAGCAGGGATCAAGTTGACGGCGGCGGAAGCAGCGCTGGTCGACACCTACAACGAGCAGCTGGGGGATCTTCCCGGCGACGGCGCGACGCTCATCGCCCGTGACACGTTGCTCAGCGACCTGAAGAAGTCGGGCCTGCCGACCCGCCGGGTCGAGGCCTGGCACTATACCGACCTGAAGGCGCTGCTGCGTGTGGTTCCGGCCTTCGTGCACGGTGCCAGCGCCGAGCGCGTCGATCCGATCGTGCCGGGTTCGGCCGTGCTTTCGATCGTCAACGGCAAGGCGCATGCCCGCGTGATGCAGGAAGGCATCACCGTGCGCTCCTACGGCGAGGCGCTGCTCGACGGTTCGGCGGCGGCCGGCCTCGTGGCGCGGGACGGCGACGACGTGATCGGCCGGATCAACGGCTCCTTCGTCCGCGACGGGCTTTCGATCGACTTTGCAGACGGTTTTGCGGCCGAGGCGCCGATCGAGATCCAGTCGGTGCAGAACTGCGGCCAGGTCAACACCCGCTTCCCCGTCACCTTCGGCACGGGCGCAAAGGCGACCGTGATCGAACGGCACCTCGCGGTCGGTGGTGAAGCTGCGCTCGTCACCTCGATCACCGAGGTCCGGCTCGCCGACGACACGGACGTCACCTGGATCATCTTCCAGTCCGAGGGCGAGGCCGATACGCACCTGGGCCAGTTCAAGGCCGAGCTCGGCGCGAATGCGAAGCTGCGCCTCTACGTCATCAACGGCGGCGGAAAGCTGGTGCGCCAGGAGATCCATGTCGGCGTCGTCGGCGAGGGCGCCGACCTGAGGTTGCGCGGCATCAACCTGCTCGGCGGCGAAAGCCATACCGACGTGACCTTCACCGTCGGCCACGACGTGCCGCACACGACCTCGACCGAGGTGATCCGCAACGTCGTGCTCGACCGGGCGCGCGGCGTGTTCCAGGGGCAGATCCGCGTCGCCCAGGATGCGCAGAAGACCGATGCGAAGATGTCGTGCAACACGCTGCTTCTGTCCGACGAGGCCGAGTTTTCGGCCAAGCCGGAGCTGGAGATCTTCGCCGACGACGTCCAGTGCGGCCACGGCGCGACCGTGATCGACATCGACCACACCCAGCTGTTCTACCTGATGGCGCGGGGCATTCCGGAGAACCGGGCGCGCGCGATGCTGGTCAACGGCTTCGTGGCGGAGATCGTCGAGGAGCTGGAAGACGAAACGCTGGTCGAGGCGCTGGAAGGCGTCATCTCCGACTGGCTGGAAAAGCACGCGTGACGGGATTGTCGAGATGAACCAGTTCAAGCCGGTCTCCGCCTATGACGTCGAAGCCATTCGGCGGGACTTCCCGATCCTGTCGCGGCAGGTCTACGGCAAGCCGCTGGTCTATCTCGACAACGGCGCCTCGGCGCAGAAGCCGCAGGTGGTGATCGATGCGGTGGCGCACGCCTATTCCAACGAATACGCCAACGTCCATCGCGGCCTGCATTTCCTCTCCAATGCCGCGACGGAGGCCTATGAAGGCGCGCGCGAGAAGGTGCGTCGCTTCCTGAACGCGCCGTCGGTCGACGACATCATCTTCACCAAGTCCTCGACCGAGGCGATCAACACCGTCGCCTATGGCTACGGCATGCCGAATATCGGCGACGGCGACGAGATCGTGCTGACGATCATGGAGCACCACTCCAACATCGTGCCCTGGCATTTCATCCGCGAACGCCAGGGGGCGAAGCTCGTCTGGGCGCCGGTCGACGACGAGGGCGCCTTCCATGTCGAGGACTTCGTCAAGTGCCTGACGGAGAAGACGAAGCTGATCGCGATCACGCACATGTCTAACGCGCTCGGCACGATCGTGCCGGTCAAGGAGATCTGCAGGATCGCGCGCGAGCGGGACATCCCGGTGCTCGTCGACGGCTCGCAAGGGGCCGTGCACCTGCCGGTCGACGTGCAGGACATCGATTGCGACTGGTACGTGATGACCGGCCACAAGCTCTACGGTCCCTCCGGCGTCGGCGTGCTCTACGGCAAGAAGGAACGCCTGCGGCAGATGCGGCCGTTCCAGGGCGGCGGCGAGATGATCGTCGAGGTCACCGAGGACATCGTCACCTACAACGATCCGCCGCACCGCTTCGAGGCCGGCACGCCGCCGATCGTCCAGGCGATCGGGCTCGGCTACGCGCTCGACTACATGGAGAAGATCGGACGAGCTGCGATCTCCGCGCACGAGGCGGACCTTGCGGCCTACGCGCAGGAGCGCCTGAAGGCGATCAACTCGCTGAAGATGTTCGGAACCGCGCCCGGCAAGGGCTCGATCTTCTCCTTCGAACTGGAGGGCATCCACGCCCATGACGTTTCCATGGTGATCGACCGGGCCGGCGTCGCCGTTCGCGCCGGCACCCATTGCGCCCAGCCGCTCTTGAAACGCTTCGGCGTGACCTCCACATGCCGGGCATCGTTCGGCATGTACAACACCCGCGCCGAGGTCGACATCCTGGCCGACGCGCTCGACCATGCCCGCAAGTTCTTCGCCTGAGGAGTTGGAAATGTCTGTCGATGCCACCGAAGACAAGGTCGATGCCCGCGAGGGGATCGTCAATTCGGCCATCCCCGCCGACGAGCTGGCGCGCCTTTCCGACGATATCATCGGCGCGCTGAAGACCGTCTACGACCCGGAAATCCCTGCTGACATCTTCGAACTCGGCCTGATCTACAAGATCGACATCGAGGACGACCGGATGGTCAAGATCGACATGACGCTGACCGCGCCCGGCTGCCCGGTCGCCGGCGAGATGCCGGGCTGGGTGGAAAATGCCGTTGGCGCCGTCGAGGGCGTTTCCGGTGTCGAGGTCCGGATGGTGTTCGATCCGCCGTGGACGCCGGACCGCATGTCGGAAGAGGCGCAGGTCGCCGTCGGCTGGTACTGACGGGACCGCCTGCGGCGCCGCGCTATTGATCGCGTCGACGCCCCCCATTACATTGGATTCGGAAACCGTCGGGCCTTGAACCCGGCCGGTGAAGGAGATCTGGCCCATGGCCTTTGCAGTTATGACGCTCACCGATGCCGCTGCCGATCGCGTCAAGGCGATCGTGGACAATGCCGGCGGCGAGGCCAGGGGCATCCGCGTCGGCATCAAGAAGGGTGGCTGCGCGGGGATGGAGTACTCCGTCGATCTCGTCACCGAGCCGAACGCCAAGGACGATCTCGTCGAGCATGCCGGCGCCCGGGTCTGGGTGGCGCCGGAGGCGGTGCTCTACCTGCTCGGCACGCAGATGGATTTCGAGGTGACGACGCTGCGCTCCGGCTTCACCTTCAACAACCCCAACCAGACGTCCGCCTGCGGCTGCGGCGAATCGGTCGAGCTGAAGCCCGCCGACCTGGCGGCGCTGGCCGCTGCCGGCGGCGCGACGGTGCGGGTGGGCTGACGGCACACCGTCCGACTACCGATTTTCTCCTGATCCACCGTGGCTGCCTGGGCAGCCGTGCCTGTTCGAAGCTGCCGATGCGATGGTTGCGGCCGGACTACATCCATGGCCCTTGACCGCCCGGCGGCGGCGCGCTTTTCTTGCGATATTCGACGATATCGGGAGGTGGCATCCACCAGCATGCATTCACCTCGGGATTTTTCCGAATCGCTCTACGAGCTGTTGCCCTTTCCGGTCATCGTCACCGACCTCGAGGCGGTGCGCTTCTTTCTCAACGAGGCAGGACGCCGGACGCTCGGATGGGAGGGAAACGGGGCGACGGACGAGGCACTGCCCGCGGTGTTGCGCTGCGACGACGTCGCGCAACTGCTGCAGGGGCTTGCCGTCTCCGGCCGCGGCCACAGCCATGTCATGCAGTTCCTCCGGGCCGACGGGTCGGAATTCGAGGCGTCTGCCCATGTGATCGCACTCGGCGAGGCCGATCTGCCAACCGGCTATGCGCTCATGCTGCGCAGCCTGTCGACCGGCGGGAGCCACGGCGAGCAGGTGATGCTCGGCAGCCGGATCTATTCCGCGCTGGACAAGATCCCCGAAGGCGTCGTCATCTTCGACCGCAACGAGAGGGTGCTGGTCTTCAACCGCGCATTTCGAGAGAGCTGCGGGGCGGCAAAGCATGCCTTGCGCGTCGGCGTCAGTCTGGAGAGCATCCTGAGGGCCAACGTCCGGTCGGGAATCTACAAGGGCATCGTCGAAGGCACCCCGGAAGCCGAGGCGGTGGTCCAGGCCCGTCTGGCCCATCACCGCGAGCAGAGCGGGGTACCGACGATCTTTCCGACCGGCGACGGGCGCTGGATCCGTTCGGAATGCCATGCGACCGGCAGCGGCGAGGTGATCGGTCTGCGGATCGACGTCACCGACCTGAAGGCCATCGAGGAGGCGCTCGACGCCAAGCAGCGCCAGTATGCGGAACTGCTGCGCCTCCTTCCCGACCAGATCGTGCGGGCCGACCGGGACCTGATCATCCGGTTCTGCAACGAGCCCTATGCCAGATTCCGCGGCACGACGCCCGAGAGGCTGATCGGCCGCAACCTGAAGGAGATCGAGGAAAGGCAGAGCGCCGGCCTCAGGGCGCTGATGCGGATCACGCCCGAGGCCCCGATCCTGACGGGCGAGTTCCGGATGCCCAACGCGCAGGGCGAAATCCGTTCGATCCTGTGGATCGCGACGGCGACCTTCGAGGGGGCGCAGGCGGTGGAGTTCGTCGCCGTCGGCCGCGACGTGACCGAGACCTGGCGGCAGCACGAGCGCCTGGAGGAACAGGCGCTCGAGTTGCAGCGCAAGAACGAGGCGCTGAACCAGTTCACGGGGACGGTGTCGCACGACCTAAAGGCGCCCATCAGGCACATCGCCTCGTTCGCCGAGATGATCGCCGAGGACATCGAGCGGGGCGAACTGGACGATCTCGCGCTGCATGCCGACTATGTGCGGCAGGCGGCCAGGCGCATGCAGCGGCTGGTCGAACGCCTGCTGGAATATGCGCAGATCGCCTACAGCATCCGGCACGTGGAGAGGGTCCCGCTCGACGCCGTCGTCTCCGACGCGATGACGGTGCTGGCAAGCCACATTCGCGAGGCGAATGCCGAGATCGAGGTGATGCCGCTGCCCTGCGTCAAGGGCGACCCGGAACTCCTGCGGCGATTGATGCAGAACCTGATCGGCAACGCCGTCAAGTATCGGCATTCCGACCGGGCGCCGCGGGTGCGGGTCCATGGCGAGGCCAGTGCCGACGAGGTGCGCATCGTCGTGGAGGACGACGGCATCGGCGTCGACCCCAAATACGCGGAGGCCGTGTTCGGACTGTTCCAGCGGCTGCACCAGGACGAGAAACGCTATGACGGCACCGGCATCGGGCTGGCGCTCGCCAAGCGGATTGTCGAGAGCCATGCGGGCTCGATCTCTCTCGACACGACCTATCGGAACGGTGCCCGTTTCGTGGTGACTTTGCCGCGGGCCTAGCGTCCCGGCCGTTTCCCGCGAGCGTCCGGTCGGACCCGGTTCTCCTGGCGGACTGCGCCGCTTCCTTCGCCCCGCGTGCGGGGAGACGGCGGCCCGGAAGGCCGGATGAGAGGCAGGGTGGGCCGCGGGTCCGGAACACCGGCAATTGCAGCGTCGGGGCGCCGGCGTTGGGACGCGCCCTTGCGTGGTCGTTGGCCCCGCGGCAGGTCAAAAGGCCCGCGGAGCCAACCTTTGCGTTGTGCTATTCGGCGGCTTCCGCGTAGTCCTCCAGCGGCGGGCAGGAGCAGACGAGGTTGCGGTCGCCGTAGACGTTGTCGACGCGGTTGACGGGCGACCAGTACTTGTCGACCCGGAAGGCGCCGGGCGGGTAGCAGGCCTGCTCGCGCGAATAGGGGCGGTCCCATTCGCCGACGAGGTCTTCCACCGTGTGCGGGGCGTTCTTCAGCGGGTTGTTGACCTTGTCCATCCGGCCCTCCTCGATGGCGCGGGCCTCCTCGCGGATCGCCAGCATCGCATCGCAGAACCGGTCGAGCTCGGCCTTCGTCTCCGATTCGGTCGGCTCGATCATCAGCGTGCCGGCGACCGGCCAGCTCATGGTGGGCGCGTGGAAGCCGCAGTCGATCAGCCGCTTGGCGACGTCGTCGACGGTGACGCCGGCGCTGTCGACCAGCGGGCGGGTGTCGACGATGCACTCGTGCGCGACCCGGCCCCTGGCCGACTTGTAGAGCACGTCATAGGCGCCCTTCAGCCGGGCGGCGATGTAGTTGGCGTTCAGGATCGCCACCTTGGTCGCTTGCGTCAGGCCCTCGCCGCCCATCATCAGGCAGTAGCTCCATGAGATTGGCAGGATCGAGGCCGAGCCGAAGGGGGCTGCGGAGACCGCACCTGCCTCGGCCGTGCGCGGGTCCTTCGGCAGGAAGGGCGCCAGATGCGCCTTGACGCCGATCGGCCCCATGCCGGGACCGCCGCCGCCATGCGGGATGCAGAAGGTCTTGTGCAGGTTCAGGTGGCTGACGTCGGAGCCGATGTCGCCGGGGCGGGCGAGCCCGACCATGGCGTTCATGTTGGCACCGTCGAGATAGACCTGGCCGCCATGGCTGTGGACGATCTCGCAGACCTCGCGCACGTTCTCCTCGAAGACGCCGTGCGTGGAGGGATAGGTGATCATGCAGCACGAGAGGTTTTCGGCGTACTGTTCTGCTTTCGCACGGAAATCATCCATGTCGATGTCGCCGTTGTCGCTCGCCTTGACGACCACGACCTTCATGCCGGCCATCTGCGCCGAGGCCGGATTGGTGCCGTGGGCGGAGGTCGGGATCAGGCAGACGTCGCGATGGGCGTTGCCGTTGGCGATGTGGTAGTCGCGGATCGTCAGCAGCCCGGCATATTCGCCTTGCGCCCCTGAATTCGGCTGCATCGAGATCGCGTCGTAGCCGGTCACCGCGCAGAGCTTGGCGGAGAGGTCGTCGATCAGTTCCTTGTAGCCTTCCGCCTGGTCGGCGGGGACGAAGGGATGGATCTCGGAGAATTCCGGCCAGGTGATCGGCAGCATCTCGGCGGTCGCGTTCAGCTTCATCGTGCAGGAGCCGAGCGGGATCATCGAGCGGTCGAGCGCCAGGTCGCGGTCGGCGAGCCTGCGGATGTAGCGGGTCATCTCGCTTTCGGCGCGGTTCATGTGGAAGATCGGGTGCGTCAGGTAGGCGCTGGTGCGCAGCAGGTTGCCGGGCAGGCGATAGTCGGCCTCGAAGTCCGAGACCTTGAAATCGCCGCCGAAGGCCCGCCAGACGGCTTCCAGCGTCACCGGCCGCGAGCGCTCGTCGAGGCTGATGCCGATCCGGTCGTCGCCGATCTTGCGCAGGTTGACCTCCTCGGCCACGGCGGTCTTCAGGATGATGCCCTGCAGCTTGCCGACATGGACCGTGATCGTGTCGAAGAACACATCCGGCTCGACCGCGTAGCCGAGCTTTTCCAGCCCCTTGGCCGTGAGGACCGCCTTGCGGTGAACCTGCTGGGCGATCGCCTTGATGCCCTGCGGGCCGTGGAAGACGGCATACATCGAGGCCATCACGGCGAGCAGCACCTGGGCGGTGCAGATGTTCGACGTCGCCTTCTCGCGGCGGATGTGCTGCTCGCGGGTCTGCAGCGACAGGCGGTAGGCGCGGTTGCCGCGGGCATCGACGGAGACGCCGACGAGGCGGCCCGGCATGTTGCGCTTGTAGGCGTCCTTGACCGCCATGTAGGCGGCGTGCGGGCCGCCGTAGCCGACCGGCACGCCGAAGCGCTGGGTGGTGCCGATGGCGATGTCGGCATCCATGTCGCCGGGCGATTTCAACAGCGCCAGCGCCAGCGGATCGGCCGCGACGACGGCGATCGCGCCGGCCGCATGCAGGTCGGCGATGACGCCGGTGAAATCGTGCACGTGGCCGTAGGTGCCGGGATACTGGAAGATCGCGCCGAAGACTTCGGCAGGCACGAGCTCCTGGAACGGGTTGCCGACCCTGATCGACCAGCCGAGCGGCTCGGAGCGGGTCTTCAGCAGCGCGATCGTCTGCGGGTGGCAGTTCTCGTCGACGAAGAAGGTGGTGGCCTTCGACTTGGAGACGCGCTCTGCCATGGCCATCGCCTCGGCGGCGGCGGTCGCCTCGTCGAGCAGGGAGGCGTTGGCGATGTCGAGGCCGGTCAGGTCGCAGACCATGGTCTGGTAGTTGAGCAGCGCCTCGAGGCGGCCCTGGCTGATTTCCGGCTGGTAGGGGGTATAGGCGGTGTACCAGGCCGGGTTTTCCAGGATGTTGCGCTGGATCACCGGCGGGGTGATGGTGCCGTAGTAGCCCTGGCCGATCAGCGAGACCAGCTTCTTGTTCCTGTTGGCCGTCTCGCGCAGCTTGTCGAGCGCCTCGCGCTCCGACATCGGCGCGCCCCACTGGAGCGGCGTCGTCTGGCGGATCGATTTCGGCACGGTGTCGTCGATCAGGGCGTCGAGGCTGTCATAGCCGATCACCTTCAGCATCGCCTCCATTTCGGCCGGCGAGGGGCCGATATGGCGGCGGTTGGCGAAGTCATAGGGCTGGTAATCGGTAAAGGTGAAGTCCTTGGGCAGGTTCATCAGCCGACGAGCTCCTTGTAGGCGGCCTCGTCCAGCAGCCCTTCGACATCGGCCTTGTTCTTGAGCTTCAGCTTGAAGAACCAGCCGGCGCCCTGCGGATCACTGTTGACGAGGGACGGGTCGTCGACGATCGCCTGGTTGACCTCGACCACCTCGCCGTCGAGCGGGCAGTAGACGTCGGAGGCGGCCTTGACGCTCTCGACGGTGGCGGCGTCGCCGCCCTTGTCGAAGCTCGCGCCCACTTCGGGCAGTTCGACGAAGACGAGGTCGCCGAGCTGTTCGGCGGCGTGGGTGGTGATGCCGACGGTGGCGACGTCGCCATCGACCTTGAGCCACTCGTGTTCTGCGGTGAATTTCAACATGTCGGTTCCTCTCTGGAGAAGTCTGTTTCTCAAACTGTGCGGATGTCCCTCATCCCCCTGCCGGGACCTTCTCCGCGCAGGCGGGGAGACGGGGCTGGGCGCGGCGTCGCCGGTTCGCCTCCGTGCAGGCGGCCCCGCGGGACGAGGGCGCCTGCGGCGAAGTCCTTCTTCCCGCTTGCGGGGAGACGGTGGCGGCAGCCGTGTGAGGGGCGATGGCAACCATCGGTCAACGCTTGAAGGTGTTGGGCACGAAGGGCAGGGCGGTGACGGTGACGGGCAGGTACTTGCCGCGCACCTCGGCGAAGAGCGGCGTTCCGGGCGCGGCAAGCGCGACCGGCACGTAGCCCATGGCGACGGGGGCCTCGACGCTCGGCCCGAAGCCGCCGGAGGTGACGTGGCCGATCTCGACCTTTCCGTCCGCGTCCGAATAGAGCCTGGCCGGCGGGCGGACCGGGGCCTTGCCGTCGACCTTCAGGCCGACGCGGCGGCGGGCCGTTCCCGAAGCGAACTGGCCGAGGATGGCGCCAGCTCCCGGAAAGCCGCCGGCACGGTCGCCGCCGGTGCGGCGCACCTTCTGGATCGCCCATTCGAGCGCCGCCTCGACCGGCGTCGTCGTCGTGTCGATGTCGTTGCCGTAGAGGCAGAGGCCGGCCTCGAGGCGTAGCGAATCGCGGGCGCCGAGCCCGATCGGCATCACGTCCGGATGATCCAGCAGATGGCGACAGACCGTCTCGGCCCGGTCGGCGGGAATCGATATCTCGAAGCCGTCCTCGCCGGTGTAGCCGGAACGCGAGACGATGCAGTCGGCGTCGTGCAGGTCGCAGGCGCGCACGTCCATGAAGCGCATGCCGGCGATGTCGCCCCAGAGTTCGGCCAGAACCGCCTCGGCGCGCGGACCCTGCAGGGCGATGAGCGCGCGGTCGGCGAGCATCGTCACTTCGCAGCTGTCGCCGATGCGCTCCTGCATGTGGGCGAGATCGGTGTCCTTGCAGGCGGCGTTGACGACGACGAAGAAATGGTCGCCGCGGTTGGCGATCATCAGGTCGTCGAGGATGCCGCCGTCTTCTGCGGTGAAGAGCGCATAGCGCTGGCGCCCTTCGGCAAGGCCGACGACGTCGACCGGCACAAGGCTCTCCAGCGCGCGCGCGGCATCGGCATTGTCGCCGGAGCGGGCACGCACGATCACCTGTCCCATGTGGGAAACGTCGAACAGTCCGGCTGCGGCGCGGGTGTGCAGGTGCTCCTTGAGCACGCCTGCGGGGAACTGCACCGGCATCTCATAGCCCGCGAACGGCACCATGCGGGCACCGAGCGACACGTTGAGATCGTGCAAAGGGGTCTTCTTCAGGTCAGACGCGACGTCCAAAAGGCGCCCTCCAGTCTTCTGGCGCTCGCGCGCCGGCCCATCACTGGCGCTCTCGCGCCGTTCTCATGAGCCCCCTCTGTCCTTTTCGCCTGAGATTGTTATCCCTTCGGCGGGCGCGAAAACGCCACTCTCCAGAGTCCTGTCGGCACCTTGCTGGTCCTTTTGCCTGAGAGTTTCCGGGGGCGGTTGCTCCTTCGGCACCGGTGCGAAACCGGCTTCTCCCAGCGAGGTCTTCGCCACATAAATCCGTCGACCGGATTTTGGCAAGAGCGAAGCGTCGCGGTTGAACAATTATTTGTCGCCCCCTGCCATGCCGTCCGATTTCGCCGGCATGAACGAAAAAGGCTCCCGCAAACGCGGGAGCCTTGCCATGGGTGTCGCGGGCGGCTGCGGTCCGGGTCAGTCCTCGCGTGCGGGCATGCCCTCGGGGGCTGCGATCAGGTCGTCCTCGCCGCCGTTTTCGGCATAGGACCGGGCGGCCGTCGCAACGGTCGTGTCGGTCTGCCGTTCCATGGTCAGGAGCGCGAGCGCGAGGGCGGGCGGCTTGACGACCGTCAGGATTCCCCTGAGCTGGAAATTGTCGCCGATCCGGGCAGCATCCGTCCACGCCTCGATCTTCTGCTCGAAGAGGGTCGCCGGACGGGTGGTCGCCTTGTATGCCTGCGAGGCATAGGCGGCGGTAGCAGGGGATACGGTTACGATCTGCGCCATGTCGTCTTCTACAATTTTCGGTGTTCAACAGTCCGTCATTAGCACAACCGGATTGCGCAAAATCTAATGCGGGCGGCTCGTTTTTAATCGAGTTTTAATGAATTGCCGGAAGCACCTTGCCGCCGGCGGCGCAAAATCGAGCATGCCTCTTGCGTCAAAGACGCGATCTCCGCCATAAGACCCGCAGATGGCGGCCGGGCGAGGCCGGCCGGACAATCGCCGCTTGATGCGGCGCGCGGAGTGAGCCGATGAAACCGATTTTCGTGCAACTGCAATGCGCCCCCGGGAAGACCTACGAGGTGGCCGATGCGCTCTACGCCACCGAACTGATCTCCGAGCTCTATTCCACCAGCGGCGAATACGACCTGCTGCTGAAGGTCTATGTCGAGAGCGAAGAGGACATCGGCAAGTTCATCAACGATCACATCGCCTCGATCCCCGGCATCGTCCGCTCGCTGACGACGCTGACCTTCCGCGCCTTCTGATCCGTCCTCCCTGCAACTTCCCCTTTGCCGGGACATGGGCTAAAGCACGGCCCAAAGAGAGAAGGCGAAGATGGCAGGTATCGAACACAGGCAGGTGGACCAGGACGAGGCGGGCATGCGGCTCGACCGCTGGTTCAAGGTCCACTATCCGGGGCTGGGCTTCGGCCAGTTGCAGAAGCTCCTGCGCTCCGGCCAGGTGCGCGTCGATGGCGGCCGGGCCAAGACCGATACCCGGGTGCAGCCCGGACAGACCGTGCGCATCCCGCCGATGGGCGTGGACGCCAAGGAGACGAAGGCCGGGCCGATCGGCGGCCGCGACCTGAAGCATTCGCCGGACGGCGAGCTGCTTTCCCGCATGCTGCTGCACGAGGACGACAAGGTGTTCGTGCTGAACAAGCCGGCGGGCATCGCCGTGCAGGGCGGCTCGGGCGTCACCCGCCACATCGACAAGATGCTGGAGGCCTGGACGAACCAGAAGGGCGAGAAGCCGCGGCTCGTCCACCGTCTCGACCGCGACACCTCCGGCGTGCTCGTCATTGCCAGGACCCGCGGGGCGGCGCAGAAGCTGACGGCGGCCTTCCGCGAGCGCGACACCAAGAAGACCTACTGGGCGATCGTCAAGGGCGTTCCGCGCAAGCGCGAGGACAAGATCTCGACCTGGCTGGTGAAGGAGCAGACGGCGGACGGCGACCGCATGCGGATCGCCAGGCACGGCGAGGAGGGGGCCGACCACGCCGTCTCCTACTACCGTATCGTCGAGCAGGCCGGGCAGAACTTCGCCTGGCTGGAGATGGAGCCCTATACCGGGCGCACCCACCAGCTTCGCGTCCATGCCGCCCATATCGGCCATCCGATCATCGGCGACCCGAAATATTTCGAGGCGGACATCAACTGGACCTTCCCCGGCGGCGTGCAGAACCGGCTGCACCTGCATGCCCGCCACATCGACATTCCGCATCCCTCCGGCGGGCGCCTGCGGGTGACCGCGCCGCTGCCGCCGCACATGGTGCAGACCTGGAACGTCTTCGGCTTCGACCAGAATGCCGCGGACGAGGACGACTGATGCGGCTTGTTCTCTTCGATTGCGACGGCACGTTGGTCGACAGCGCCCATCTGATCCACGAGGTGATGGCGCGGACGTTTGCCGATTTCGGCTTCGAGCGTGTGGGCCTGGAGGCGACAAAGGGCATCATCGGCCTGACGCTCGACATCGCGATCGCCCGCCTGCAGGGCAAGGCGCATGTGGACGACGAAGCGCTGGCGATGACGGCGCACTACAAGAAGATCTTCATGGGCGTGCGCGGCGAGCCGGGTTACCAGGAGCCGCTCTTTCCCGGTATCGAGACGCTGATCCGCAGGCTGGAGCGGCAGGACGACATGATCATCGGGGCCGTGACCGGCAAGTCGCGCCGCGGACTGGACGCGATCCGGCTCGCGCATGGTTTCGAAAAGACCTTCTTCGTTTCACGGACCGCCGACGATTGCCCGTCCAAGCCGCACCCGGCGATGGTGGCCGAATGTTGCGCCGAAACCGGCATCGATGCGGCGCGGACGGTTGTCATCGGCGATGCGATTTACGATATGCAGATGGCGAAGGCTGCCGGCGCGCAGGCCGTCGGCGTCGCCTGGGGCTATGCCAGCGTGCCCGAACTCGTCGAGGCGGGGGCGGACCACATTCTAAGGGAGCCGGCCGAACTGCTCGAGTGGCTGGAATTATCCGATGCGTGACATTCTCTCCGATCTTTCCGAGGCCATGAGCGACCCGGATCCGGTGCGCCGGGCGCAGATCCAGATGAAACGGCCGCTGCCGAAGCGCTTCTACAAGGACGTTTCGATCGGGCAGGGCGACGACGGCTTCGGCGTCCTGCTCGACGGCCGTGCCGTTCGCACGCCGGCCAAGCGGCCGCTTGTGGTCTCTTCCGCGCGCCTGGCCGAACGGCTGAAGGCCGAGTGGGAGGCTCAGGCGGAAGAGATCGATCCGGCGAAGATGCCGGTGACGCGGCTCGTCAACACGGCGATCGACGGCGTTTCCGACAATGTCGAAGCCGTCGCCGACGAGATCGTCCGCTTCGCCGGCACCGATATGATCTGCTATCGCGCCGACAGCCCGGAGCGGCTGGTGGCGACCCAGCGGGATGCGTGGGACCCGGTGCTCGAATGGGCTGCATATGAGCTCGGCGCGCGCTTCATCCTGGCCGAGGGCGTCATCCATCAGGAGCAGCCGGCGCAGGCGATCGCGGCCGTTGCCGCATCGCTCGGAGCGTTTCGCTCGCCGCTGGCGCTCGCCTGCATCCACACCGTGACGACGCTGACGGGCTCGGCGATCCTCGCGCTGGCCTTTGCGCACGGCCGTCTCGACGCCGAGACCGTCTGGCGGCTCGCCCATGTCGACGAGGACTGGCAGATCGAGCACTGGGGCACGGACGAGGAGGCCTTCCGGCGTCGCGAGTTGCGACGGCAGGAGCTCGAAGTCGCAGCCGCGGTGTTCGCCGACGAGACCGCGCGCTGAGGGGCGCGGCTCGCCGCGCCGTTCGCGTTTACCATTGATTGCATCTCGGGCTTGCCCCGCCGCGCCTGTCCGTGCCATGGCGATGGCAGGGACAGGTTGATTCGGTCTGCCGGCGACCATCGATTTACGGATGCAATTTCATGATGATGACCTTTCTTCGTGTGCCGCTCGTAGCGCTGGCGATGGCGGCGATGTGTGCTGTCGCCCATGCCGAGACGCTGAAGGATATCCGCAAGGTTTCGGTCGTTGGCGACGGATCGGTGTCGAAGGCCGTGGTGGAACTGACCGGACAGCAGCTGAAGCGCTCGGTCCGGGCGACCCGGCGGCCGGTGCCGCTGCCGAAGGTGGCGATGGAAGTGCAGCTTTCCAACGAGATCCGCGGTGCGGGCGCCCAGGCCGGCCGCAACTCGGCCGAGGTCACGGTCCTGCTGCGCGGCGGGCCGGGCGCACCCGTCGGCAGCGAACGCTTCACGGTCAACAGCTTCATGACCGGCAAGGCGGCGGACAGGGCGCTGGCCAATGCCATCTCGCAGCGGATCGCCGTCACCTACAGCCTTGCGCCGGTGCGGGCAGCGTCGACGGGCTCGGCCAGGTCGACAAAAGCCTACCGGAAGCCGGCATCGACAGCTCACAGGCAGACGGCGCCGCAGGCGCCTGCAAAGGTTTCCGCCGCGCCTGCGGCCGATCCGGTGATCATCCCGAGCGAAGCCGCGCTCACCGTCAAGCCGCGCGTGCGCAAGCCGAAGACCGAGGCGAGTGCCGCGAAGAAGCCGGCGCCCTGCGTCGTGACGGCGACGACCAGCTGCAACTGACGTCGTTTGGCACCTATCCGGCCGGTGCGTGATCGCGGCGATGCCGCGATCACGGTCTCCTTTGCCCCGCTCCATCTCGTCTTCGTGCCGGGCGCGCTCGCGCCCCGACCGGCAGAGCCGAGGATGGATCAGGCGGCGAACTTCAGGCCCATGATGCCGGTAACGATCAGGGCGATGCAGCCGAGCCGCAGGGCGGTCACCGGTTCCGCAAAGAGCATGATGCCCAGGATGACGGTGCCGACCGTGCCTATGCCGGTCCAGACCGCATAGGCGGTCCCCATCGGCAGGTGGCGGACGGCAAGGCCGAGCAGCACGATGCTGATCACCATGGCGCCGACGGTCAGCGCGGTGGGAACGGGTCTGGTGAAGCCGTCGGTGTATTTCAGCCCGATGGCCCAGCCGATTTCGAAGAGGCCGGCAAGTACGAGCAAAATCCAGGACATATCCTGCTCCGTTTGAAAGGAGCGGGGCCGTCCCCGCGATCGTTCCCGCGCCGTCTTCGTCTTGACGTCGCGGCAGCAGCCGTCTGCTGCCCGCCTATATCGCGATTGCGGCACAGAAAGACAAGAGGCGCCCGTGCAGGGATGGCTGCGCGGGCGCCATGGCATCCGTCCGCCCCACTTGTGTCAGCCGAGCCGCTCGGCGTGCCACCGCAGGTGGTCGTCCATGAAGGTCGAGATGAAGTAGTAGGAGTGGTCGTAGCGTTCGTGCATGCGCAGCGTCAGGCCGATGTCGGTGCCCTGGATCGCCTCCTCGAACAGCCAGGGACGCAGGCCGTTCTCCAGGAAGCCGTCGGCTTTGCCCTGGTCGATCAGGAATTCCGGGAAGCGGGCGCCGTCCTCGACGAGGGCGCAGGCGTCGTACTGCCGCCAGGCCGCCTGGTCGGGTCCCAGGTACTTCTCGAAGGAGCCGGAAGACCAGTCGGCGGTCGAAGGTTGGACGATCGGGGCGAAGGCGGAGCAGCTCCTGAAGCGGTCGGGATGCTTCAGCGCGATCGTCATGGCGCCGTGGCCGCCCATCGAATGGCCGAAGATGCCCTGGCGGCCCATGTCGACGCGGAAATGCTGGCCGACGAAGGCCGGCAGTTCCTCGGTGACGTAGGTATACATCTGGTAGTGCTCGGCCCAGGGCTTCTCGGTGGCGTCGAGGTAGAAGCCGGCGCCCTTGCCCATCTGCCAGTTCGTCAGTTCGTCCGGCACGTCGTTGCCGCGCGGGCTGGTGTCGGGGCAGACGACGATCAGGCCGAGCTCGGCGGCCATGCGGCGGTACTCGCCCTTCTCCATGACGTTGGCGTGGGTGCAGGTCAGGCCGGAGAGATACCACAGAACCGGGCAGGGCTCCTTGATCGCCTTCGGCGGCACGAAGACCGCAAAGGTCATCTCGCAATTGCAGGCCAGCGAATCATGGGCGAACACGCCCTGCATGCCGCCGAAGGCCTGGTTCTGGGATAGGACTTTCATGGGAACTCCATCGGTGTTTCGCGGTCACGAGGCCAGCGCCACCGCCGCATTGACGGCGGCTGCGACCAGCACGGTGTTGAAGAAGAACGAGACGATCGCATGCATGAGGTTGAGCTTGCGCATCTGCGTGGTGGTGATGGCCACGTCCGACGTCTGCGCCGTCATGCCGATCACGAAGGCGAAGTAGAGGAAATCGAAGATGCCGGGCGTGTCGGTTTCCGGGAAATCCAGTCCCCGCTCCGCGGGCTCCAGCGCCTTTCCGCCATGCGGGCGCCAGTAGACATGGGCATAGTGGACCGCGGCCATCGTGTGGATCGTGAACCAGCCGAGCACCACCGAAGCGAAGGAGAGCGTGAGGTCCAGCAGATCGACCACCTCGCCTTCGTTCAGCACGATGAACAGGGAGGCGAGCGAGACGGCGAAGGCGCCCACCGTCACGAGCAGGATGATCGGCGCCGGCGCGTCGGAATCGACTGCATGTTTCCGGAGGAAGCTGCCGGTGAGATAGGGCAGGCGCTGGCCGATCATCACCAGGTACAGCGTGAAGAAGGTGATCGCGCTCAGCTGCGCGGCAATGCGCATCCGCAGCCAGAGGGCGGCCGGCAGGACCAGGAGCGCGATGATCGCGGCAATGTAGAACGGGCGATGGCGGCTGTGTCCCGCCGCCGCCTTGGCCTGGACGCTCATGGCGCAGCACCTGCCGCTTTCGACCGGCGGCACAGGCGGTCCAGCGTTTCGAGAAAGGCCGAGCGGTCGCGCGGCGAAAAGGCGGCGTTGTAGCCCTTGCTCTCGCCCGTCTCGCGCAGGTGCTGGCCGAGATCGCGCATCGCGGTCGCCATGCCGATGTTGGTCCTGTCGAAGACCCGTCCCGTCGGCCCGGTGACGAAGGCGTCCTTGCCCACGCACCGGCCGGCCAGCGGCACGTCGGCGGTGACGACGATATCGCCGGCCGCGACGTGATCGACGATCCAGTCGTCGGCGGCATCGAAGCTTCCCGAGACGATGACGTTCTTCACCATCGGGTCGCGCGAGGGCCTGAGGCCGGAATTGGCCACGAAGGTGACCTCGATCCCGTGGCGCTCGGCGACCTTCAGGATCTCCGGCTTGACCGGGCAGGCATCGGCGTCGACATAGATCATGGCGTGTTCGCTGTCGTGTCCTTCAGGCGTTTCCGGGCGAGGGCGGCCGCAGCATGTCCACATGCGGGATGCCGTCTTCCAGATATTCCTCCGAAGTCGGCAAAAAGCCAAAGGCTTCGTAGAAGCGGGTCAGGTGGCTCTGCGCGGACAGCGCGATCGCCTCGTTCGGGTAGAGCTGCTCGCAGGCCGTGATCGCCTCGCGCATCAGCGCCTCGCCCAGGCGTTTGCCGCGATGGTCGGGCGAGACGGCGACGCGACCGATGCGGGGATGCGCATCGGCGACCGGACGCCAGAGCCTTGCGCAGGCGAGCAGGTCCGCACCCTGAAGCAGCCGCAGATGCAGGCAATCCGGATCGTTGCCGTCGAGCTCCGGGTAGGGGCAGTTCTGCTCCACGACGAAGACGTCGACCCGCATCTTTAGCATGGCGTAGAGATCGACGGCGGAGAACTCGTCGAGCCTCCGCACGTCGACCGTGTAGGCGGGCAGAGCGCTCAATAGACCACCACGCCGCGGATGCTTTCGCCCTTGTGCATCAGCTCGAAGCCGTTGTTGATGTCTTCGAGCGGCATGGTGTGGGTGATCATCGGGTCGATCTGGATCTTGCCGTCCATGTACCAGTCGACGATCTTCGGCACGTCGGTGCGGCCGCGGGCGCCGCCGAAGGCCGTGCCCATCCACTGGCGGCCGGTGACGAGCTGGAAGGGGCGGGTCGAAATCTCCTGGCCGGCGCCGGCGACGCCGATGATGACCGACTTGCCCCAGCCGCGGTGGGCGCTTTCGAGCGCCTGGCGCATCACCTTGGTGTTGCCGGTGCAGTCGAAGGTGTAGTCGGCGCCGCCGATCAGGTCGCCGCCCCGCTTCGTCATGTTGACGAGGTAGGGCACGATGTCGTCGCCGACGTCCTTCGGGTTGACGAAATGGGTCATGCCGAACTTCTCGCCCCAGGCCTTGCGGTCGGGGTTGATGTCGACGCCGATGATCATGTCGGCGCCGGCAAGGCGCAGGCCCTGCAGGACGTTCAGGCCGATGCCGCCAAGGCCGAAGACGATCGCGGTCGAGCCGATCTCGACCTTGGCGGTGTTGATGACGGCGCCGATGCCGGTGGTGACGCCGCAGCCGATGTAGCAGATCTTGTCGAAGGGCGCGTCGGGATTGACCTTGGCGACGGCGATTTCCGGCAGCACGGTGAAGTTGGCGAAGGTGGAGCAGCCCATGTAGTGGTGGATCTTGTCCTTGCCGATCGAGAAGCGCGAGGTGCCGTCTGGCATCAGGCCCTGGCCCTGGGTGGCGCGGATCGCGGTGCAGAGGTTGGTCTTGCGCGACAGGCAGGAGTAGCACTCGCGGCATTCCGGGGTATAGAGCGGAATGACGTGGTCGCCCTTCTTCACCGATGTGACGCCCGGGCCGACGTCGACGACGATGCCGGCGCCCTCGTGGCCGAGGATGGCCGGGAACAGGCCCTCCGGATCGGCGCCGGAGAGGGTGAAATCATCGGTGTGGCAGATGCCGGTGGCCTTGACCTCGATCAGCACCTCGCCGGCCCGCGGGCCTTCCAACTGCACGGTCATGACTTCCAGCGGCTTTCCGGCCTGAACGGCGACGGCGGCGCGTACGTCCATGATTTCTCTCCTTAACTCCAGTGAAACCTGATTCGATGCGGACCATTGCAGAGCCCGGGCGGGCACTCAAGTCCATCTCAACTGCGGGTGCGCTCAATCATCGCTTCGGCGACCGCGGATACCCAGCCGGGCGATCTCGGCCTCGAGCGCTTCGATCGCCTCGCCGGTCTGGGCATGCAGGCGGCGGATCTCCTGCAGGCGGTCGAACAGGGGATGGGCGAGCGCCTCCGGCCCCGTCTCGGACGGGGCCTCGCCGATCCCGGCGATCAGCCAGGACGGCGACACGCCGAGGACGCCGGCCAGCATGAACAGGGCCTGCGTGCGCGGCTCGGCATGGTCGCGCTCCCAGTCGCCGACCGTCTCCTCCGGCAGGCCCATCCGGGCTGCGAGTTCACCGAGCGACAGGTCGAGCGCGTCGCGCGCGCGCCAGATGCGGCCGCCGAGCGTGTCGCCGTCGGCGCGGGGCGAGCGGAAGGGGATCGTGTTGTCGTCGCCGGACTTCGCCATGACGGCCTCCGTTTTCTTCAGCGAAATCTTAAGGATGGAGAGGCTGGCTGGCTACCCCAATTGCGGCGCGCCCCGCCGCAGCGCCCGGGGCTTCGCGGCGCATGGCCGCCATCAGCACAGCGCCGGCTTGACTATGCCGTGCGCGATGCTGTTGAAAGCGCAGCAGCAAGGGTCGCGCGGCGATTCCGCCCATGATCGCCTGTCCCGCCATCTGCGCCACCGGCCCCCGGAGTTCATCCATGCAACCGTCAACGACGGAACACTTCAGGCAGCACACGATGCAGGGGATGGCTTTGATGGCGTTCGCCATGACCATCCTTCCCGGTATGGATGCGATCGCCAAGTACATGGCGACTTACGAAGGCATGTCGCCGGGGCAGGTGACCTTCTACCGCTTCTTCTTCCAGCTCGTCTGCACGCTGCCGCTGCTTCTGACGGTGATGGGGCGAAACGCCTTCCGGGCGAAGCGGCCATGGATGAACCTCCTGCGCGGGGTGCTGCACGGTGCGGCGAGCCTGCTGTTCTTCGTCGCGGTGAAATACATGCCGCTCGCCGACGTGTTTGCGATCTACTTCGTCGAACCGTTCATGCTGACGGCGATGTCGGCGTTCTTCCTCGGCGAGCGCGTCGGATGGCGGCGGTGGCTGGCGATCGCGGTCGGCTTCGGCGGGGCGCTGATCGTCATCCAGCCGAGCTTTGCGATCTTCGGGGTGACCGCGCTGCTTCCGGTCGCCTGCGCGTTTCTCTTTTCGCTCTACCTGTTCTTGAACCGGGCGATCGGGGAGGGCGACACGCCGCTGACGATGCAGACGATCTCGGGCTTCGGCGGCATGATGTTCATGGCTGCCGCCCTTGCCGTCGGAAACCTCGGCGGAATGGAGAATTTCGCGCTGTCGCTGCCGCAGACGCCGCTGTCGCTGGTGCTGCTCCTGATCCTCGGCTCGCTGTCCGGCTATGCGCATCTGCTGGTCGTGCGCGCCTTCCGGATGGCGCCGCTGTCGCTGCTCGCACCGTTCCAGTATTTCGAGATCATCTCGGCGACGATGCTGGGCTATGCGCTGTTCGGCGATTTTCCGAACCTCTGGAAATGGGTGGGCATCGCCATCATCGTGGCCTCCGGCCTGTTCATCATCTGGCGTGAACGGATGGCCGCCCGGGAGAGCGCCCTGGCTGCGCCGGATTGAGACGGCTGTGCCGATGCGGCACGGTTCTGGCGGTTGTGCGGTCGTGAAGCCACTCGCCGCCGGGTCGCTTTCTTAACATTTGAAGCATAGCGTGAGGCCAGGGCGCATCGCCGGGCCGGTTCCGCCGCGGTGCGCGTGTCGTCCATGGAATTCCATGCCGCGTCGCATGCGTTCGGCCGCTTTCAGACGGCGCGCGGGGTGGCTCGAGGAGCGTTTGCGTGTCGCCGGAATTGTCCGTTGTCATCCTGCTCGGCATCAATCTCGGCCTCGTCTGGCTGCTTCTGGCGGCCCCGCTCGGGCGGCGGACGCTTCGCCTGCGCCGGCGCTTCGATGCGGATGCGATGAAGGTGTGGTCGGCGGTCTTTCCGCTGGGCGCCAACTCGGACTGGCATCACTCCGTCCTTTCCACCACCCGGATCGGCGATGGCCGCGTCCGCCAGGCCTATGCGCAGGTGGACAGGACAGGAAAGCCGATCCTGCGCACGCTGCAGGTGAGCGACGTCACGACGCATGGGCAGGAGCGGCTGGCCTACTGCGCGCGGGTCATCGACGACAGCGCGCTGGATCCGGGGTTCTGGCGGCATTTCCGCGAGCGGCGCTCGCTGTCGGCCACGCAGGCCGGCAGCGTGCTGACGATCGAGCAGACGGACCGCTATCGCGGACTCGCCTTCCTGCTCTACCGCTATTTCTCGCTCCGGCGCGAGGCGAGGGCGCTGGACCAGTGGCTGCAGAAGGGCGCGTCGTCGCCGAACGGGCTGTTCGAGAAGCCGGTCGTGCAGGCGGGGCTTGCCGTCCTGTCCACGCTGCTGCTCTGGCCGTTCTTCGGGCTGCACCTCTATGGCCTGATGCTGTCGGCGATGCTGACGGTCGTCATCGTCCTGCACGAGTTCGGCCACATGGCTGCCTACCGGGCCTGCGGGCACAGGCAGGTGCGCATGATCTTCATCCCCTTCCTCGGCGGGATCGCCATCGGTGGCCGGCCCTACAATTCCCTGTTCGAGGTCTCGTTCTGCGCCCTGATGGGGGCGGGGCTGTCTGCCTTCCTGGTGCCGGTGCTTGCGGCACTGCAGGCCCTGCTCGGGGAGGACGGCGGATCGAACACGGATGCTTCGCGAATCGTGCTCGTCTTCCTCGCCATCCTCGGGGCGTTCAATCTGCTGAACCTCCTGCCGATGCAGCGGTTCGACGGCGGGCAGGTGCTGCGGCAGGTGTTTGCCTCGCGCCCGGCGCTGATCGCCTCCAGCTTCGCCGTCGCGCTGCTCGTGCTGGGCGTCGGCTGGCGAATCGGCCTGCCGCCGATGGCGCTGGTGGCCGGGCTTGCGGTGTTCACCCTCCTGAGCATGCTCGGCAGCCGGAGCGGCGTGAAGCCGCGGCACTCGCTGGTGCCGATGACGGGGCGGGAGCGCGTGCTTGCCGGTTGCGGCCTTTATGCCGCCGTCGGCCTGCACGCCTATGCGATCGTCTACGCCTGCGATCGCCTGTTTGCCTGAGACCGCAGCACTGCCGGGGCCTATCGATCCGTCGAGGGAAGCTGCGCCACGGGGCCGAAGACGGTCTCGAAGGCGGCCTTCAGCAGAAGATCGACGTCGCTCATCATGACGGGGAGGCCGAGATCGACGAGGCTCGTGACGCCGTAGCCGCGGATGCCGCAAGGGACGATGCCGCCGAAATGATCCAGGTCCGGATCGACATTGAGCGACAGGCCGTGAAAGCTGACCCAGCGGCGCAGGCGGATGCCGATCGCGGCGATCTTGTCCTCCGCCGGCGAGCCGTCGGGCAGGGGCGGGCGCTCGGGGCGCCGGACCCAGACGCCGACGCGGTCCTCGCGCCGCTCGCCCCGAACGTTCATCTGCGCTAGCGTCTCGATGACGACATCCTCGAGGGCGGCCACGAAGGCGCGAACGTCCTGCCGGCGGCGCTTCAGGTCGAGCATGACGTAGACGACCCTCTGGCCGGGGCCATGATAGGTGTACTCGCCGCCGCGTCCGGTCTGGAACACGGGAAAACGGTCCGGATCGACGAGGTCGACCGCATCGGCGCTCGTTCCGGCGGTGTAGAGCGGCGGATGCTCGACCAGCCAGACCAGTTCGTCGGCCTCGCCCGCGGCAATGGCCGCGGCCTCGCGCTCCATCGTTTGCACGGCCACGTCATAGGGGACGAGGCCGGGCTCGATGCGCCAGCGGATCGGCGGCGAGCCTTTCACGGCATGCATGGATTTTTCGAGTTCTGCGCGTTGCATGGTCGGGTCCTTCGGGCACTTCTCTGCCAATATAGGCCGGCCGATGCAAGGTTCTGAGGGCCGAAATCGCGCACCTCCAAGGCCTGTTGAAATTGTTGTCTTTGCCGTCAGATTTCTGTTGCAATGGCCTTGTGCACCCACAGGGCTTTTGCTACATGCAGCCCCGCCGGCGCAAATCGGCACCTACCACGATGCGGTCGTGGCGGAATTGGTAGACGCGCAGCGTTGAGGTCGCTGTGGGGCAACCCGTGGAAGTTCGAGTCTTCTCGACCGCACCATTTGGCTTTCGGCCAACTATCCGTTTTACCATTGCAATTTAGCATTCCCCTTTTGGGGGGACAGACGACGCGCTTAGTTCTGCACTGCAAAATGCACCGCAAGGCCCTTTCTGGAAAGGCTCGCGGTGGCGCGCAAACCAAAACAACTGACGATCGCCCGTGATCCCATGCGCTACCTTAAGGCGCGCGGGGCAAAGTGGCATTACGTTCGCCGCGTGCCTGCGCATTTCGCGCATATCGACGGGCGCGGCACCATCCAGATTTCCCTCAAGACATCATCTCTCGACGTGGCACAGCTGCGCCGCGATTCTCTGGAGCGCGCCGACGAGCTGCTGTGGTGCGCCGTCAGGATGCTGTGGGGAGCTGACGATCATATGACCGCCTCTTGACCCTGCGTGATGCCGAACAAATATAGGCACTGCTTCTTTCACCATCGGGTAACTGAGAGGAGGTCTTTCAATGCACATACCCGACGTACCTTGGTCCGTCGCCGTATCCGTTCAGCTTCAAAACGGCAACGAGCACATCTTCCATGGCCCCTATGACGCTCTGGACTTTCTGGAAAACGAATGGCCGACGCGCCACGGCCAGAAGTACCTGAGGGCTGTTCGTTCCTGCCGAGGCTCGCTCAACAAGATGACACCGCTCGCGATTGCGCGTGAGGACTTCATAGCTGCATGCCTCGAAGCCGGATTGCAAGCCAAGGCGATGCCGCCCGTGTTTGCCGCCAAGACCACGGGCGCACACTCCCTGCGATAAGGTTCCCGTCGGCCGCCATCCTTTGCCGACGATCGCCACGCCCGGGGATGGGGGTAGGGTGATCACCCTACCTTCGCCCCGAACCAGCGCATGAACAACACCGTGGGCGGGCGCTGAGGCGCGTTTTCGCGTAGGCCCGGTCGGCGGCCCGATATGCGTTCCAGCGCCCCGACTACGTCCCGGTCTTCGCCGCCGCCGCGGGACGCTCGCGAGCTCCGGCCTGACCGGCCTTCCTCCAACCCCGTCCGGTCTTCCGCTGGTTCCGGCGCAGATCGGCATAGGACGGCATCTCCCCGGCATTGTGGTAGTAGGCGATCAGGCGCCGGCCCTTGGCGGGATTGCGCAGCGGCTCCTCCACGACGATGCTGTAGTCGGGCGCCCGGCCGAACCAGCCGCTCAGTTTCTCCAGATCGACGGGGTCGTGCACGTGGTGCCTGTTGCTGCCTTCCGGCCACAGGAAGGGGACAGATACGAGCACCCGATCCGCCATCTGCGTCAGGTGCTGCGCGAAGGCGGCGGCATCGGGAATGTGCTCGAGAACCTGGAAGCAGGACACGAAGTCATATTTCGCATCCGGTTGAAAGGTGAAGAAGTCCTGCTTGATGCCGACGACGTTCGGCGACGAATAGGGACGGCGGATATCGACCGTGTGGCGGACGGGAATCCAGCGGAAGCTCTCGATGTACTCGGCGTCGGAACTGCCGACATCGAGATAGGACCTCGCGTCGGACGCCAGTACAGACACGATCTGTTCGATGTATCTGTAGTAGAGAAAATCCCTGCGCCTGGAGAAATAGCCTTTCGCCATGTCGTCGCCCTCAACTGGCGTCAGCAGTCGCATGACAATGGCGACGATATCACCTTTCGTGTGCAATCGCATCCGTCCGGGGAGAGGGCAGGCACAGCCGGCGAGCGACGCAGGCAGGTCGCTTGCGCGATCGGCCTGCGGTCGGGCTCCAGGGGAGGGCGCAGCGACGACCGCCGGACCTCAGTTGATGAAGCGGATCGCCAGCATCAGGCGGTCGCCGCGGGTGGGCGGCGAGGCACGGTGGTAGCACGAGGTGTCCTCGACGAAGCCGGTCCCGGCCGGGCCCTCGATGATCAGCTCGTTCTCCTGCCCGAACTCCTTGTAGACGGCGTCCTGGCTGGCGCGGGCGGAGCCGAGCAGCATCCGGAGCGGCTTGCTCTTGTGCGAGCGCCTGATCATGACATGGGCGCCGGAATGGCGATCGGTGTCGGTGATGTAGAAGCTCGCATAGAGGAAGTCGTAGCCGCCGACATCGTAGTGGTAGTCGATGACGTGATGCTTCAGTTGCCGCCGCTCCTCGTCGCTCATGTTCGAGCCGAAACTCCAGTCGAGGATCGTCGTGATCTTGCGCGGCTCGTGTCCGAGATAGCCGCGAACGATCGCGCGCAGGACGGGGTCGTTGATGACCTCCCGGATCTCGGGGCAGCGGGCAGGATCGGAGACGCCGCCGATCGGCATCTTCCGCCCGTCGGCGGCCACGCCGTTGGTCACGTCCGCATAGCGGAAGGTCGGGCCGTTCGGATCGTAGATCGCATGCAGCGGCTCGGTGAGGGCGAACGACTTGATCGCCTCCACGGTCGCCGGCGGAAGATTGAGGCCGATGAAGACGGCCTCTTCGCGGATGCTGCGGACGATGCCGTTCACATCGGCATCGGGAAAGAGGGTGGAGGGTTTGTGCGCTGTGTCGCGGGACGCAGGCTTCATCGCCTCCAACGTGTGACGCAAGGATCCGTAGGCGCTGCGAACGGTATGAAATCGGCCGAGCACATAGGACAGATCACGGGCCATTACTCTGTTTACAACGCCTGCCATGTTCATGAGTTCACCTCTTGAGGCCGGGGCAATACTTGACGGCGAAACTATACATTCTTCGATGTCGAAGGTCAGTCGCGCCTGACAGAACAAACGTCGTATGCGATCATCGTCTTAGTGCTTAGGTTGCATATTGCCGGCCGGTTAGGGCGGTGCAGGTGCATTGATCAGGAGTTGCACACCCGGAGGTAGTCGAGGCGTATGCGAGGTGGTGGCCCGGGGTAGGGACGACGGGCCGGTACATCGGCAGCCGCACGCCTCGCGCTGTCCTGAATCGGGTCGTCGCGGGCCTGCCCGCGCTGCCGATCAGGGTTGCAGCTTGCGGAATTTCTTCACGACGCGCTCGCGCTTCAGCCGTGACAGCCTGTCGATCCAGAAGATGCCGTCGAGCTGGTCGATCTCGTGTTGCAGGCACACCGACAAGAGACCGTCTGCCTCCTCGGTCTGGTGTTCGCCCGAAAGAGACTGGTAGCTCAGCCGGATGCGGGCCGGGCGCTCGATCTCCTCGGTGACGCCCGGCATCGACACGCTGCCCTCGGTGTGCCGGCGGGTCTCGGTGGAGAACCAGTCGATCTGCGGGTTGACGTAGATGCGCGTCGATGCCGGCCCATCGACCTCGATCACTGTCAGCCGCACGAGCTCGCCGATGTGGGCTGCGGTGATGCCGATCCCGGGGGCTGCGCGCATCGTCTCGGCGAGATCGGCCGCAAGCGCGGCGAGCGCGGCATCGAATCGGGTCACCGCGGCGCAGCGGGTGCGCAGCCGCTCGTCGGGAAAACGCAGGATCGGCCGTATCGTCATGTCGGGTTCCTCGGTTGTCTCCGGATCGACGTAGCGGTCCTTCCGGCATTTGGGAAGACGCCGCTCCCAGGCGGTCTGCGCTGGCCGCTTTGCCTGATTATGGTGCCCGGCGACGCGGCCCGCCGTTCCGGCAACAGTGGAAGAAATTTGGCGCGGTGACGCCGGGATTTGCCGCGCGCGGTGTGGACCCTGTCACAGGTTTCGGCTAGCACGGAACCTGTGACAGGGCGATGGCCGTCCTGTCGCCTGCAAGGCGGCGCAATCCCATTCCCCCTTCACCGTTCGCGTTCCAGGCTGGCGCGGTGCCGGGGCATGCTTTTCGAGGAGCGGCTCGGATGACGGACACCGGCGAAGACGATCGCGAGCGCGCCCGCCCTGCCGAGGGACACGCGGTCGACGTCGACGACATCTATGCACCGGACGGCTCGGTTCGCAGCGATTTCCTCATGCAGGTCGGGGCGGCGGTCGCCGACCGCGACATCCTGTTCTTGCGCCGGCACGTCGCCCATCTGCACGAATCCGAAATGGGCGACCTCCTGGAGGCGATTCAGCCGGACCAGCGCCGGGCGCTCGTCTCGCTGCTGGGGGCGGATTTCGACCTTGCGGCGCTGACCGAGGTCGACGAGGCGATCCGTCTCGATATCGTCGAGCACCTGCCGAACGAGCAGATCGCCGCCGCCATCGGCGAGATGGATTCCGACGATGCCGTCTACATCCTGGAGGACCTCGACCAGGCCGACCGGGAGGAGATCCTCGCCAAGCTGCCCTTCACCGAGCGCGTGCGCCTGCGCCGTTCGCTCGGCTATCCCGAAAGCACGGCCGGCCGCCGCATGCGTTCGGAATTCGTGGCCGTGCCGCCGTTCTGGACGATCGGCCAGACGATCGACTACATGCGCGAGGACGAGGACCTTCCCGACAGCTTCACCGAGATCTTCGTGATCGATCCGACGTTCCGCCTGCTCGGCGTCGTCGAACTCGACCGCGTGCTGCGCTCCAAGCGGGACGTCAAGGTCGAGGCGGTCATGCGCCAGACGAGCCATCCCATCCCGGCGCTGATGGACCAGGAGGAGGCAGCACAGCTCTTCGAGCAGTACGACCTTCTGTCGGCGGCCGTCGTCGACGAGAACGGCCGCCTGGTCGGCGTCCTGACGATCGACGACGTGGTGGACGTCATCCAGGAAGAGGCGGAAGAGGACCTGATGCGTCTCGGCGGCGTCGGCGACGAGGAACTGTCGGATACGGTGCTGGAGACCTCGCGTTCGCGCGTGCCGTGGCTGCTCGTCAACCTGTTCACCGCCTCGATCGCCGCCTCCGTGATCTCGCTGTTCGAGGCGACCATCGAGCAGATCGTGGCGCTGGCGATCCTGATGCCGATCGTCGCCGGGATGGGCGGAAATGCCGGCTCGCAGACGATGACGGTGACGGTGCGGGCGCTCGCGACCCGCAACCTCGACATCCACAACGCCTGGCGGGTGGTTCGCCGCGAGGCCGGCGTCGGCCTGCTCAACGGCATGCTCTGCGGCACGCTGATCGGCTGCGTCGCCGGGCTCTGGTTTCACGATCCGAACATCGGCGGGATCATCGCGACCGCGATGCTGATCAACATGATGGCGGCGGCGCTGGCCGGGATCCTGATTCCACTGGTGCTGGACAAGGTGGGGGCGGACCCCGCCGTGTCGTCGGCGGTGTTCGTGACCGCCGTGACGGATACGACCGGATTCTTCTCGTTCCTCGGGCTTGCGACCTGGTGGTTCTCGATCGCGTGAACCGGAAAAATTGACTTTCACGTCAAAGTAAATAAAATCGCGCCGACGAAATATCCGGAGCCGGTGTGAACAAGTACTATACCATAACAGAGCTGACGCGCGAATTCGGCGTCTCCACGCGGACGCTGCGCTTCTACGAAGACGAAGGTCTGATCCATCCCGAGCGGCGCGGGCGCACGCGACTGTTCCGGCCGGCCGACCGGCACCTGATCAAGGAAATCCTGCGCGGGCGCCGCATCGGCTTCACCATCTCGGAGATCCGCGAGATCATCCAGGTCTACAAGGATCCGCCCGGCGAGATTGGCCAGCTTCAACTTCTGATGCAGAAGGTCAGCGAGAAGCGCGACGACCTGCGGCAGAAGCGCAGGGACATCGACGAAACGCTGACCGAGCTCGACAATGTCGAGGAAGCCTGCCTGACGCGGCTGGCCGAGATCGGCGTCGGGACCTGACCTTTCCTATTCGCCTGCCTGTTCGCCTGGTTGCCCCGCCGAAAACGCCGCGGCGGTGCATTGCTGTGAGATATCGGCGATCCGGGCATCCGTATTGACGTTGATTTCCCCTCGATTGAGCGGCTCGAACAGCTTGCGCTGCACCAGTTGTTCGACCGTGCAGGCGCAGAAGGCCTGGCAGAAGGCCTGATCCGTGTCGGCGCTGCAGGCGGCGACGCAACTGCGGCCGTAGCTTGCGACCGGATCGGGCGCCGGCGGCGGCACCACCAGCGAAGCGAGATAGACCAGCGCGATCAGGATGGGCTGGTGCGCCAGATAGATCGGCAGGCTGTGCCTGCCGGCCTTCGCCAGCAGCGCGCCGGCCCGGCTGTCGACGAGCCGGCCGGGTGCCGCGGGCTTGGCCTTCACGAAGCGCGCGTAGAGGCGTGCGGCAGCCATTCCGAGCAGAAACGCACCGAACCAGGGCAGGAGCGGCACGTAGTCGTTCGACCGGGGCGGCGTCACCGACAGGCCGACCCACCACAGGGCGGGCAGGTCGAACAGGGCGGAACGAAGAAAGTGCGGCGCTGCGAAGGCTGCGGCCGAGCAGGCGAGGATCACGACAACCGGCAGCCGCAGGAACACCAGGCCCAGCAGGCTCGCCGTTGCGATCAGATGCAGGATGCCGAAGAAGATGAAGGCGGACGGAAAGATGAAATAGGTCGCCACCGTGATCGCCAGCGCCGCAGCGGCGATCTTCGCCATCCGGATCCAGAACGGGCGCCAGCGTATGGCCGGGCGATGGCCGAGCACGAGGCTGAATCCGGCGAGAAAGATGAAGCTGCCGGCGATCAGGCGGGCGAAGATCCGAAAGCCGCCCGTGGCAGCGGTGCCCTGGGGGATGTAGCCGAAGAAGTCGAGGTCCCAGCTGAAATGGTAGACCGCCATGGCGATCAACGCCACGCCGCGCGCCACGTCCAGCCAAGGGAGGCGGCGGGGGGATGCCGCGCCATCCGCGGGCGGCATTGTGGTTGCGGCGGGTGCCTGTTCGGTCGAAATGGGGGTCTGTTGATCGGTCATCTGCCTGTTCATCGAGAGTTGTCCGGCCGGCTGACGAGCCGAGGGAACGAAGGGGCCAGTCGGCATCGGTCGGTCCGAAAAGATGGCGTGCGGTCGCTCTGCCCCGCCGCGCGCAGCCTCACACGTCGACCTGTTCGAGCACGGTCCGGCGGGCATCCGAATAGAACTGCCGGCGGATGAGGACGAAGATGATGAAGGCGGTCGTCACCATGAAGAGATAGGGGCTGACGAACCAGCCGAGATAGCCGATCGACAGAAAAATCGCCCGCAGCCCGGCATTGAAATGGCTGGCGGCGAGGATGTTCATGCGGATCACCTTGTCTGCGGCGAGGTCGGCCGCCGCCGGGTCCTTGTGGATGTCGCCCGCCATCGGCACGGCGCCGAGAAGGATGGTGCAGTAGTTGAACAGCCGGTAGGACCAGCCGAACTTGAAGAAGGCATATCCGAAGATGCAGGCGAGCCCGCCGACCTTCAGTTCGAATCCGGCGCGGCCGGCCTGGAACACCAGAGGCAGGTCGCCGAAGATCATGAAGACCTTCTCGGTGGCGCCGAGCAGGGCGAAGCATCCGCCGAGCGCCAGGATCGAGGTGGAGGCGAAGAAGGCGGTGCCGTTCTGCAGGCCCGCCATGATCTGCGTATCGATCATGCGCAGGTCGCGGCGCATGGCGTTGCGGATCCAGGCGGCGCGCTGGGCGTTCATCGCCCGCGTCAGGCTCACGCGGTTGCGGAAACGCAGGCTGTCGGTGGTCCTGGCATAGGCCAGCCACAGCAGGATGAAGACGACGAAGGCAATCGGATCGGCGATGGTCATGGGCCTGTGATGTGCCATGGTTTATGCGATTTGCAAACTGGCGGTGAGCCCGGCGGGCCCGGATTTTTAGACTGCCGGCTTTTGTGTGGCGGGCAGGCATGCAGCCGGCACATGCCTCAAGATCGCAACCCTTTGATTTTAAATAAAATGCAATTGTTCTAAAGTATGACTGTTGTGCATTTGCCTTGGTTTCGCCACTTTTCCGGATTGCCTTTTCATCATTCCTTCACTAATGAAGGGCCGTCGTCGGGGCGATATGCAACGGACGACATGTCCTTCACCATCTTGGGGAAATCATGGAAAGTTCCGTACAGAAGGCCTGCTGGGGCCTCACCTTCCGCATGGTTCTCGGTTTTGCAGGCTTTCTCGGTCTCGTGTACCTCTTCGGCGGCAACTGAGCGAAATCACGGGCAGAGACTGAACGGCGCGCCGACCACTGGCGCGCCTTTTTCGTTTTGGACACGCCGCCACCGGCGATGTCGCAGGCACAATGACGGATGTCGGGGCGCCACCTTGGGCCCCTCCAGCGATCGCGTAGTTTTCCCGCAGGTTTCACATATTGCCGCGCGCGCCCGGCATCGCCATCTTACAGGCGAGGGCGCGCACACGGCAGAGGGTCGCGGTGCGGCCCATGGTTTCGGCAGGTCCACGGCATGTTTCTTTCCGTCTTCGACGTCTTCAAGATCGGTATCGGCCCGTCCAGTTCGCATACGATGGGGCCGATGTCGGCGGCCAACCGCTTCCTCGAACTGATCCTGTCCCCCGACTGGCCGCGGCCGGCCGGGGCAGCCGTGGCAGCCATCAAGATGAGCCTGCACGGCTCGCTCGCGTTCACCGGCGTCGGTCACGGCACCGACCGTGCCGTGATCCTCGGGCTGATGGGGGAGCGTCCCGACCTGGTCGATCCCGACCGGATGGACGCGATCATCGCCGAGGTGGAGCAGAGCGGTCGGATCACGCCGCCGGGCCACCCGGGCTACGCCTTCCAGCCGAAGACCGACCTGATCTTCGACAAGAAGACGCCGCTGCCGGGGCATGCCAACGGCATGTCGTTTTCCGCCTTCGACCGCGACGGCAGGCTGCTCCTGAAGCGCATCTACTATTCGGTCGGCGGCGGCTTCGTCGTCACCGACACCGAACTGGAGGCGATGCGGGCGACCAAGGCCCAGGCGAGCGAGCGCAAGGTGCCGTTTCCCTTTGCCACCGCCAGGGAAATGCTGGAAATGGCGCAGCGCTCCGGGCTGACGATCGCGCAGATGAAGCGGGCGAACGAAGAGACGGCGATGTCGCGGGCGGATCTCGATGCGGGCCTCGACCGGATCTGGAACGCCATGACGAGCTGCATCGACCGGGGCCTGCAGGGCGAGGGCATCATGCCGGGCGGGCTGAAGGTCAAGCGACGCGCCCGGATGATCCACGACAAGCTGCATGCCGAGTGGCGCTCGAACAAGTCCAACCCGCTGCTCGCGAACGACTGGCTCAGCGTCTATGCGATGGCGGTGAACGAGGAGAACGCCGCCGGTGGCCGCGTCGTCACCTCGCCGACCAACGGGGCTGCGGGCGTCGTGCCGGCGACGATCCGCTACTACCTGCACTTCCACGAGGACGCCGATGCCGACGGCATTCGCGACTACCTGCTGACGGCGGCCGCGATCGGCGGCATCATCAAGCACAATGCGTCGATTTCCGGCGCCGAGGTGGGCTGTCAGGGCGAGGTGGGCTCGGCTTCCGCGATGGCGGCAGCGGGGCTCGCCGCCGTCATGGGCGGCACGCCGGAGCAGATCGAGAACGCCGCCGAGATCGCGCTGGAGCATCATCTCGGCATGACCTGCGATCCGGTGGCCGGGCTTGTGCAGGTGCCCTGCATCGAGCGCAACGCGCTCGGCGCGGTGAAGGCGGTGACGGCCGCATCCTTGGCCATCAAGGGCGACGGAACCCATTTCGTCCCGCTCGACGCCTGCATCGAGACGATGCGGCAGACGGGCGTGGACATGAACGAGAAGTACAAGGAAACCTCCACCGGCGGTCTGGCCGTGAACGTCGTCGAATGTTGACGGCTGCTGCGGCTGTGGAGCACCTTCGTCCGGCTTGACGCCGGCCGCGGAAAGGCGTTGAAGGGGCCATGGCCCTGCATCTCATCAAGCTTTGTGTCGGCGCGGATTCGATCGAGGACCTGCGCGAGTGGGTGTCCAGGCGAGCGCTGGTGGCCATGGCCGCCGGGCTCGAGCCGAGTTCCAGCCATACGACCCGGATGGTGCCGAAGCGGGCGGAGGAGCTTTTGGACGGCGGTTCGCTCTACTGGGTGATCAAGGGGCAGGTGCAGGCGCGCCAGCGGCTGCTCGACCTGAAGACCTTCACCGATGCCGACGGGATCGGCCGCTGCGAACTGGTGCTCGGCCCGGAAGTGATCGAGACGGAATTCCAGCCCAAGCGCGCCTTCCAGGGCTGGCGCTACCTGAAGGACGAAGAGGCGCCGCGCGACCTCAAGAGCCTCGGCTCCGACGGCGCCGAACTGCCGATGGAGCTTCGCCGCGAACTCGCCGAACTCGGCCTGCTCTAGCTGTGAGCTTTCAGCAGGTTGTCCATTCGGAGCAGATCGAGGAGACTGGAGTTACCA
>NZ_JARGEO010000017.1:0-74807 GCF_029210525.1 Mycoplana sp. MJR14 | reverse complement strand
CCCCCCCGCGGGGGGGGGGGGGGCGGGGGGTGGGGGGGGGGGGGGGCCACTTCTTTGTCGCCGTTCACCCCCACCCGCCGCTTTGCGGCGACCTCCCCCCTCAAGGGGGAGGTGAAACTCTCACAACCGCCCGATCGACAGGCCCCCGTCCAGGTCGATCACCGACCCGGTGGCGAAGGCGAAGCGGCCGGAGGCGAGCGCGGCGACGGCGGCGCCGATGTCGGCGGGCTCCCCCCAGCGCTTCATGGGCACCAGTCCGCCGGCGATCAGCGCGTCGTACTTGGCCGACACGCCGGCGGTCATATCCGAGCGGATGATCCCGGGGCGGACCTCGAACACCGAGACGCCGCTGTCGGCCAGCCGCAGCGCCAGCCCCTGGCTGAAGGCGGCGAGCCCGGCCTTGGTCATGCAGTAGTCGAGCCGCTCGGGCGACGACAGCGCGGCCGAAACCGAGGTGATGTTGACGATCGCGCGCGCATGGCTGGCCGGAACCGCGAGCATCGCGCGCAGGACGGCCTGCGTGAAGAACACCGTGCCGCGCAGGTTGGTGGCGACGATCCTGTCGAAATTCTCCGGCGTCAGGTCGAGGAAATCGCCGCGCACCACCGAGGCGATACCGGCGTTGTTGACCAGGCAATCGATGCGGCCGAACCGCGCCATGATCGCCTCGACGGTCGCCGCATGTCCCTCCACGACCGCAAGGTCGGCCTGGAAATAGGCGGTGTCCGCGCCCGCGTCGCGCAGTTCGGCCAGCACCTTGTCCGTTTCCTCGTCGGAAGCGCCGATGCCGGTGATGGCGATGTCGAAACCGTCGGCGACGAGCGCCCTGGCAATGCCGAGCCCGATGCCGCGGCGGCCGCCGGTGACGATCGCCAGCCGGCGGGCAGGCGGGCGGCGGCGGTGAAGCGAGCGAAAGGAGGCCGTCATGCCGCGAGCCCCCCGGTCCGGATATGGTCGGCGACCCGCAGCGCCTGCGCGGCGATGGTCAGCGCCGGATTGACCGCAGCCGACGTCGGCAGGAACGAGGCGTCGACGACGAAGAGGTTCGGATGGTCATGGGCGCGGCAATGGACGTCGAGCGGCGCCGTGGCCGGGTCGTTGCCGATGCGGATCGTGCCGCACTGGTGCGAGGGCGTCCGCTTGTCGAAGGCGCGCGACAGCACGATCGGAAATCCGGCCTTCCGCAGCACCGCCTTCAGCTTCGCCACCAGCTCCAGATGGGCATCCCAGTTGGTGCGGGTCCATTTCAGCACGATCCGCTCGCCGTCCACCGTGATCCGGCTTTCGGGATGCGGGAGGTCCTCGCTCATGGCGTAGAAATCGATCGCATGCCGCGAGACGCGCTCCAGCAGCCATTCCGGCACCGAGGGCATGTTGGCCTTCAGGATCTTCCCCGACACGCGCCCGAGCAGCTGGACGTTGCCGAGCGGCGGCCCGCCGGCTCCATCGGAGAGATAGAAATCGTTGAAGCCGAACGTCTTCTGGTAGATCGAGTTGTTCCGGTAGGACGGCGAGAGCGCGATCACCGCGCTCGAATTGTGGTTCATGAAATTGCGGCCGACCTGGTCGGACGTGTTGGCAAGCCCGCGCGGATGGGCCTCGTCCGCCGAGCGCAGCAGCAGTGCTGCGGACTGGACGGCGCCGGCGGACAGGATCACGAGCCTGGGCGTCAGGCTTTCCTCCACCCCGTCCCGCACATAGCGGACCGCTGCGATCGATCGCCCGTCCGCCGCGGTCACGAGCCTGGTGACGCGGCTGCCGGTCTGCAGCCTGACATTGTCATGCTTCAGCGCCTCGGCCAGTGCTGCGGTCTCGGCATCCATCTTGCCGTCGTCGGCATTCGGATGCGCATCCCACGGCGTCTTGGCCTTCGCCAGCCAGCGGTCGATGTCGATGCCCAGCGGCAGCGAATAGGGATGCATGCCGGCCGCCTTCAGCCGCTTGCGCACCATCGCGATCGGCGGCTCGTCGGGGACCGGCGGGAACGCGTAGGGCGCCGAATGCGACGGCTCGGTCGGATCCTCGCCGAGCGCACCGCGCACCTGGTAGAGCCGCTCGGCCGCCGAATACCAGGGCTCCAGTTCCTCGTAGGGAAAGGGCCAGGCGGGCGAGACGCCCTCGCGGTGGCGCATCTCCAGGAAATCCTCGCGGCGGTAGCGCACGAGGACGGCCCCGAAGAACTTCGAATTGCCGCCGACATTGTAGTAGTTGCCGGGATTGAAGCCTTCGCCGCCGGCCTCGTACCAGGTCTCCTTCGGCCGGAAATGGCCGCGCTGGAAGATCGCGCGCTGGTCGCGGTTCTCCGGCCGGTCGAGGATATGGCCGCCGGCCTCGAGAATGAGGATGCGGGCGCCGCTCGGCGCGAGGCCGGCCGCAACCGTGGCCCCGCCGATGCCGGAGCCGATGATGACGATGTCGGGTTGAACGCTCACCGGATCCTCTCAGGCGATGCGACGCTGGCTGTCGGGATCGAAGAAGCAGGCCTTGTCGAGATTGAAGGCGAGCCGCGCCTTCTGCCCCGCCGCGATGCGGGCATCGGCGCGCAGCCTCGCGACGATCTCCTTGCCGCCGAGATGGGTGACCGCAAACGTATCGGCGCCGGCAGGCTCGACCACCTCGATCAGGCAGTCGCCCTGCGCGATCGTGCGGGCGTTGTGGTCGGCGCCCTCGGGATCGGTCAGCGCCTCCGGGCGGATGCCGAAGATCACCTCCCGGCCGCGATAGGCGCCGAGCCCCTGCGGGGCATTGTCGACGACGAGCCTGAGCGGCTCGGCCTCGGGCCGGGCGAGCGACACGGCAAGCCCGCCGCCGTCACCCTCGACCTTCGCCTTCAGGAGGTTCATCGCCGGCGAGCCCATGAAGTCGGCAACGAAGATATTGGCCGGATTGTTGTAGATCTCCGCAGGCGTGCCGAACTGCTGCAAGACGCCGTCCTTCAGCACCGCGATCTTGGTCGCCAGCGTCATCGCCTCGATCTGGTCGTGGGTGACGTAGACGATCGTCGTCTTCATCCGCTGGTGCAGGCGCTTGATCTCGGTGCGCATGTCGACGCGCAGCTTGGCGTCGAGGTTCGACAGCGGCTCGTCGAACAGGAAGAGCTTGGGATCGCGCACCAGCGCCCGCCCCATGGCGACGCGCTGGCGCTGGCCGCCGGAGAGCTGGCCGGGCTTGCGGTCCAGCAGGTGGCCGATCTGCAGCATCTCGGCGACCTCGCGGATCGCCTTGTCGCGCTGGTCCTTCGGCACCCCGCGGATCTCCATGCCGAAGGCGATGTTGCCGGCCACCGTCATGTTCGGATAGAGCGCGTAGGACTGGAACACCATGGCGATGTCGCGCTTGGAGGGATGCAGGCCCGCGACCGAGCGGCCGTCGATGGCGATGTCCCCGGAGGTGATCGGCTCCAGCCCGGCGATGGTGTTGAGCAGCGTGGACTTGCCGCAGCCGGACGGCCCGACGAGCACGAGGAAGCCGCCCTGCTCTATTTCCAGGTTGATATCCTTCAGGATTTCCAGGGAGCCGTAGGACTTGCGAAGGTTGCTGATCTTGAGAAACGACATGCTGGTCATCCTTTCACGGCGCCGGACATCAGGCCGCGGACGAAGTAGCGGCCGGAGACGATGTAGACGATGAGGGTGGGAAGGGCTGCGAGGATCGCGCCCGCGAAGTGGACGTTGTATTCCTTCACGCCGGTCGACGAGGAGACGAGGTTGTTCAGCGCCACCGTCATCGGCGTCGAATAGGGTCCGGAGAAGGACGCGCCGAACAGGAAGTCGTTCCAGATATTGGTGAACTGCCAGATGACCGAGACGACGATGATCGGCCCCGACGACGGCAGCAGGATGCGGCGGAAGATCTGGAAGAAGCTCGCCCCGTCGATCTGCGCCGCCCGCACCAGCTCGGTCGGGAAGTTTTCGTAGTAGTTGCGGAAGTAGAGCGTCGTGAAGCCGATGCCGTAGATCACGTGCACCATGATCAGGCCCCAGATCGAGCCGGCGATCCCCATGATGCCGAGCATGCGCGCCATCGGGATCAGCACGATCTGGAACGGGATGAAGCAGGACAGAAGCAGCAGCCCGAAGAAGACGTTGGACCCGCGGAAGGGCCATTTCGTCAGCACATAGCCGTTCAGCGCGCCGACGATGGTGGAGATCGCGACGGCCGGCACGACCATCAGGATCGAATTGATGAAGAACGGGCGAAGGCCGGTCGGCTGCACGCCGATCTGCGCGGTCGACCAGGCCGAAAGCCAGGGTTCGACCGTCCACACCTGCGGCAGGTTCAGCATGCCGCCCTGGCGGATCTCGTCCAGCGGCTTCAACGAATTGACCACCATGACGTAGAGCGGCAGCAGGTAGTAGATCGCGAAGATGATCAGCGCCGTATAGATCAGCGCGCGCGTCAGGCGGCCATGGCTGATGACGTTTTCGGGGCTTGCAGCGCTCATCGGCCCTTGCCTCCACGGATTTCGGAATAGAGATAGGGAACGATGATCGAGAAGATCATGATCAGCATGATGATCGCCGAGGACGCACCGATGCCCATCTGGTTGCGGGTGAAGGTGTAGGAATACATGAAGGTCGCCGGCAGTTCGGTCGCCTGGCCGGGCCCGCCGCCGGTCAAGGCGATGACCAGGTCGTAGGCCTTGATCGCCAGATGGGCGAGGACGACGAAGGCGGAGAGGAAGATGGGGCGCATCAGCGGAATGATGATGCGGCGATAGACCGTCAACGTGGACGCGCCGTCGATCTGCGCCGCCTTGATGATCTCGTTGTCGACGCCGCGCAGGCCGGCGAGGAACATCGCCATGACGAAGCCGGACGACTGCCAGACGGCGGCGATGACGACGCAGTAGATCGCGTAGTTGCGGTCCTTGATCCAGTTGAACGAGAAGCTCTCCCAGCCCCAGAGGTGCATGGTGTTCTCCAGCCCGATGCCGGGGTCGAGGAACCATTTCCAGGCCGTGCCGGTGACGATGAAGGACAGCGCCATCGGATAGAGGTAGATCGGTCGCAGGACCCCCTCGATGCGGATCCGCTGGTCGAGCAGGATCGCAAGGCCGAGCCCGAGCACGCTGCAGATGACGATGTAGAGCGAGGCGAAGATCGCGAGATTCGAGATCGCCCGCCACCAGTGCGGCAGCGCCCACAGCCGGATGTAGTTCTGCAGTCCGACGAAGTTGTAGGACGGCAGCATCTTGCTGTCCGTCAAGGACAAGAGCCCCGTGTAGGCGATGAAGCCGTAGACGAACACCAGGACTATGAGGAAGCTGGGAGCAAGCACGAGCTTCGGAAGAAGCTCCTGCAGGCGCGAGCGGCTATCCATGATCGGTTACCATCGTTCTTGAGCTGCTTTGATGTCGGGCGGATTGCCCGCGCCCCGCTCCTCTCCCCGCAGGCAGGGAGAGGGAGCCTGGACGTTGCGGCGCATTCCCTTCTCCCCGCCTGCGGGGAGAAGGTGCCGGCAGGCGGATGAGGGGCAGAGCCCCCCGGGCCTGACTGCCTACTTCGCGCCTTCGACGGCTGCGACCAGTTCGGTGACGGCTTCCTCGGAGGAGAGCTCACCGTTGAACTGGCGCGTCACGACGTCGTAGATCGCGTTCTTGACGGCGGCCGGGTTTGCGTGACCGTGCGCCATCGAGCCGTAGAGCGAGCCGCTGGCATTGGCCTCGGCCAGGTCCTTGATGCCCTTCTTGCCGCAATCGTCGAAGTCGGTGTCCGGAACGTCGGTGCGCGCCGGGACCGAGCCCTTGACGACGTTGAAGGCCGACTGGAAGGTCGGGCTCTCGATCGCCGAGGCCATCTTCAGCTGCGCCGGGACCTTGTCGTCGGCAACCTTGAACATGGCGAACTGGTCGGAGTTGAACGTCACCGAGCCCTGCGTGCCGGGGAAGCGCATGCAGACGAAGTCCGTGCCCGGCTTCTTGCCGGCCTTCAGGAACTCGCCCTTGGCCCAGTCACCCATGAACTGCAGGCCGGCCTTGTCCTCGATCACCATCGCCGAGGCGAGGTTCCAGTCGCGGCCGGAGAAGTTGTCGTCCACGTAGGAGCGCAGCTTCGTCATGCGGTCGAAGGCTTCCTTCATCTGCGGGCTGCCGAGCGTCGCCGGGTCGAGGTCGATGAAGGCCTTCTTGTAGAAGTCGTTGCCGAGCGACAGCACGACCGCATCGAAGATGGTCGCATCCTGCCAGGGCTGGCCGCCATGGGCGACCGGCGTGATGCCCTGCTCCTTGAACTTGTCGAGCAGCACGATGAGTTCGTCCCAGTTGGCCGGCTCCTTGCCGCCCGCCTTGTCGAGGGCCGCCTTGTTGATCCAGACCCAGTTGGTGGAGTGGACGTTGACCGGTGCTGCGATCCAGTGGCCGTCATACTTGGAGAACTGCTGCAGGGCAGTCGGGACGACCTTGTCCCAGCCTTCCTGTGCGGCGACTTCATCGAGGTTGCCGAGCGCGCCTTCCTTGGCCCAGTCCAGGATGTCGAAGCCGAGCATCTGCACGGCCGTCGGCGCATTGCCGGCGGTGACGCGGGCGCGCAGCACGGTCATGGCCTCGGTGCCGCCGCCGCCTGCGACCGGCATGTCGGTCCAGGAGATGCCCTTGGATTCCAGGTCCTTCTTCAGGACGTCGAGGGCGGCAGCCTCGCCGCCGGACGTCCACCAGTGAAGCACTTCCACGTTCTCCGCGGCGCGTGCGGACATGCCGCCACCGAGGCTCATCATCACCGCAGCGATTGCGGTCGTCGTTACGAACTTGCGCATCGATTTCCTCCCGTTTGCAAGTTTCCTGGGCGGGATCCTCCTCCCGCCGTTTCCAGTCACCCCGGCCCTCCGGCAATGACATCGGAGTTACGGCCGAAGCCGTCGGCTCAATTTAAAACGTTATAAGTCACGCCAAGTCAAGCACCGCCCGACGTTCTGCAACCGCGATCCATAAGTGCTTGTATGCCAGAGGTTAGTTTGGCAGCCAGCAGACGGAACGCCGCTGTGCATAGCACCAGAACGAGGTTTAAAACGTTTGCACTGCAGGATTGCTTCATGTCCGGCCTGTTTGTAAGGTGCAGCCGAAATTACAAACCCCAGCCGAAGAAAACTGCCGTGCGCCGAAGCGAGAAGTCTTCCGAAACCGAGGTGACAAGAACCGTTCCGCGTACCGGCAAGCCGACGCTGAAGACGATTGCCGACCTGACGGGACTGGCGATCACCACCGTGTCGCGCGCGCTCGGCAACGCGCCGCAGATTTCCGAAGCCACGCGCAAGCGGGTGCACGAAGTCGCAGGCGAAATCGGCTACCTGCCGGACCGGGCCGCCCAGCGCCTGAAGACGGGGCGCACCAACGTCATCTCCGTGCTGCTCGACCCGCATGAGGAGATCCTCGGCTTCGGCACCTCGCTCATCCACGGCCTGGCGCGGGCGCTGCAATCCACGCCCTATCACCTCATCGTCACGCCGAGCTTCATCGAGGGCGGCAACGTCGATGCGGTGAACTACATCATCCGAAACGGCATGGCCGACGGGCTGATCCTGTCCCGCACCGAGCCCTTCGACCCGCGCGTGCGCCTGCTTCTGGAGAACGGCTTTCCCTTCGTCACCCACGGGCGCACCGAATTCACCACGCCGCACGCCTATGTCGACTTCGACAATTTCGCCTTCGCTTACCAGGCGGTGCGCCGTCTGATCGCCAAGGGTCGGCAAAGGGTGACGATCATCCCGCCGCCGCGGCGCCTGACCTTCTCCCAGCACATGCTGCACGGCTTCATGACGGCGGTGCGCGAGGTGGGCGTGGCCTACGAGATACCCGAAACGGTCGACCTGGACTGTCCTGCCGACCAGATCCGCGACCACATCCGCCGGCGCATGGCCGGCGCCGGCGCGCCGGACGGCCTCGTCTGTCCCGGCGAGGTCTCCGCGCTGGCCACGATCACCGGCATGAGCGACTGCGACCTCGGCCTCGGCGTCGAATACGACATCGTCGCCAAGCAGACCTCGCACCTGCTGACCCAGATCCAGCCCAAGGTCGAGACGATCTACGAGGACCTGACGGCCGCGGGCGAGGCCATGGGCCATCTCCTGCTGCGCCGCATTGCCGGCGAGGATGCGGCGGAGCTGCACATGCTGCAGGCGCCGCAGCTCGGCTTCCCGGCGCCCTGAGGCCGCCCGCCCTCGCCCGGCCGATCTCCACGCTCGGGGCGGGAGATGCCCGGCAGGGCAGACGGGGGTCGGGTTTGCCTGCTCGTTCATCGCGGCATCCACCAGTTCGTGCGTGCGCCGATATGCATGTTGAGCGTCTTGGTCTCGGTGTAGTCCTCCACCGCATGGCGGCCCAGTTCGCGGCCGAGACCCGACTGGCGATAGCCGCCGAAAGGCAGCTCGGAGGCGCCGTCCATGAAGGTGTTCATCCAGATCGTGCCGGCGCGGACGCGGCGGCCGATCGTCAGGCAGGTGTCGAAGTCGCGGCTCCAGACACCGGCGGAAAGCCCGTAGTCGATGGCATTGGCGATCCGGATCGCCTCTTCCGTCGTCTCGAAGGTGAGGACGGACAGCACGGGGCCGAACACCTCCTCGCGCGCCACCGCCATGTCGGGCTTCACCCCGGCAAGAATGGTCGGCGCCATGAACTGGCCGCGACCGAGATCGAGCGCCTCCCCGCCGAGCGCAACACCCGCGCCCGCGCCCTGCGCGCCCGCAACGTAGCCGGCGATCTTCTCCAGATGCTGCGGCGTGATGATCGCCCCGACCTGCGTCGTCGGATCGAGCGGATCGCCGACACGAACCTTTCGCGACAGTTCCGCCACGCGCGCGGTCACCTCGTCGGCAATGTCGCGATGCAGGATCAGCCGCGAGCCGGCGTTGCAGCATTCGCCGGCGTTGAAATAGGCGCCGAACACCGCGGCATCGATGAAGTCGTCCAGATTGGCGTCCGGGAAGACGATCTGCGGGTTCTTGCCGCCGAGTTCGAGCGAGACCTTCTTCAGCGACTGCGCCGCATTCGCCATCGTCAGCCGCCCGACGCCGGTGGAACCGGTGAAGGAGACCATGTCGACGTCCGGATGCGTCGTCATCGGCGCGCCGACCTCCGGCCCCGTGCCGGTCACGATGTTGACGACGCCTGCCGGCACCCCGGCCTCGGCGAGGATCTCGCCCAGCACCAGCGTCGAGCCCGACGTCAGTTCCGACGGCTTGACCACCGTCGTGCAGCCTGCGGCCAGCGCAAAGGGTAGCTTCTGGCTTACGATCAGGAAGGGGAAGTTCCACGGCGTGATGATCGAGACGACGCCGATCGCCTCGCGCAGCACGACACCGAGCGTGCCGTCGCCGAGCGTGTTGTAGCTTTCGCCGTGCAGATCGCGGGCGAGCGCTGCCGCATAGCGCCAGATGTCGACGGCGCCGCCGAGCTCCGCCTTCGCCTGGCTGATCGGCTTGCCGCTCTCGATCGCGTCGAGATGGGCGAGTTCGTCGGCGCGGGCGGCGATGAGGTCGGCGGCCTTCAGCAGGATGTTCGAGCGTTCGGCGCCCGTCATGCGCGGCCAGCGGCCCTCGTCGAAGCTGCGACGCGCAGCCGCGATGGCACGCTCGGCATCGCCTTTCGTGCCGGCCTGGTAGCGGCTGACCGTGACGCCGTGGCCGGGCGCGACGCGTTCCAGCGTCTTGCCGCCATCGGTCTCCACCCAGGCACCGTCGATCAGCATGCGGAAATCGCGCGCCTTGTAGTCCGTCAGCGCCTTCGGCTGCACCGTGACTGTCATCACCATTCTCCCTTGAAGTCTGCGGGGCGTTTTCCCGTGAAGGCGGCGACGCCTTCCCTGAGGTCGCCGGTCTTGGCCACGAGGATCGAGCCGAGCGCCTCCACGGCGCTGCCATTGTCCTCGCCGTTGGCAACGGCGATCATGAGCTTGGAAACCTCCGTCGCCGCCGGACCGCGCGCGGCGATACGGGCCGCATAGGCCTTCGCCGCCGCAACCGATGTCCCGGTCTCCACGACCTGGTCGACGATGCCCAGCGCCGCGGCTTCCCCGGCAGTCAGGACCTCGCCGCCGAGCAGCATCCGCCGCACGGCCTGCGCGCCGAAGCGCCTGACCAGCCGCTGCGTGCCCGACCAGCCGGGCACCATGCCGAGGCCCGCTTCCGGCAGGCCGATCTTCACCTGGCTTTCGGCGATGCGGATATCGGCGGCGGCCGCGAGCTCGAGCCCGCCGCCCAGCGCATGGCCGTTGACGGCCGCGATCAACGGCATCCGCAAGGTCGCGAGCCGTTCGAACACGCGGTGGCCGAAGCGCACCCAGGCGTGGCCGAACTCGTTCGGCTCCATGCCGCCCCAGGCCCTGATGTCGCCGCCGGCGGAAAAGGCCTTGCCCTCGCCGGTCAGGATCGCCACGCGCACGGCGTTGTCGGTCTCGACCGCGTCGCAGGCATCCGCAAGTTCCTTCAACATGGCGATGTCGAAGGCGTTCAGCTTTTCCGGGCGGGCGACGGTGATCGTCGCGACCGCGCCCTCGACGGCAATCCGGATGCGCGGCTCAGACATGGGCGACCCCCAGTGTCGGCCGCGCCTTCGGCGGCAGCGTCAGCCCCAGCGGCGCATCGGCAAAGAGCGCGCCGTCCATGACCTTCAGGTTTTCCGACACGATCAGCGGGAACTCCGACTGGTCGAGGACATGCGTCTGCAGGTCGATGCCTGGGGCGATCTCGGTCAGCATGACGCCCTGCTGCGTCAGCTTCATCACGCAGCGCTCGGTGACATAGGTGATGTCCTGGCCCTGCTCGATGGCGCGGCGGCCGGAGAAGGTCACGTGCTCGACCGCGTCGACCAGCTTCTTCAGCTTGCCCTCCTTCTCGATGACGAGCCTCCCGCCCTCGATCCCGAGCTTCGCGCCGGCATTGAACATGCCGGAAAAGACGATCTTGCGGGCGCGGGCGGTGATGTCGACGAAGCCGCCGGCGCCGGCCGTCACATGCGGACGGAACGAGAGCTTGGAGACGTTGACCGAGCCGTCGCGGCCGATCTCGAGGAAGGACAGCAGCGACGCGTCGAAGCCGCCGCCCTGGAAGTAGGTGAACTGGTAGGGCGAGGGCATGTAGGCATCGGCGTTCGAGGCGCAGCCGAAGGCGAAGTCGAGCAGCGGCACGCCGCCGACGGCGCCCTGCTCGATCACCCAGGTGACGTCGCCGTGCAGCCCCTCCTCCAGCAGGATCCGCGGCACGTTGGCGGAAATGCCGAAGCCGAGGTTGACGCAGCTTCCGGCTTCCAGTTCCTGCGCGACGCGGCGGGCGATCACCTTCTGGATGTTGAACTCGGGGACGCGGAAGCTGTCGATCGGGCGCATGATCTCACCGGAGATGGCGGGATCGTAGGTGGTCTGCGTCGTCTGCTTCTGGTCCGGATCGACGACGATGTAGTCGACCAGCATGCCGGGCACGCGCACGTCGTGCGGCTTCAGCGCGCCCTCCTTGGTGACGCGCTTGACCTGCGCGATGACGATCCCGCCATTGTTGCGGGCGGCGAGCGCCTGGTCGAGACCGCCGAGATAGGCGCCTTCATGCTCGTAGGTGAGGTTGCCGCGCTCGTCGGCGGTGGTGGCGCGGATGATCGCCACGTGCGGCACGATCGCCGGGAAATACAGCCACTCCTCGCCCTCGAACGTGACCTTCTTCACCACCGGCTGGCCGGCCGCCTTGTCGTTCATCGCGCAGCCCTGGCGCGACGGATCGACGAAGGTGTCGAGGCCGACCTTGGTGAGAACGCCGGGGCGCTTGGCCGCCGCCTCGCGGTGCATGTCGAACAGGATGCCGGAGGGAATGTTGTAGGCCGGGATCTCGTTGCCGGTGACCATCTGCCAGATCAGCGGCGGCTCGGCGGTGGACGGCCCGGACGGATAGGAGCCGCCGATGATCCGGGCGAGCAGGCCTTTCCTGGCGATATGGTCCACGCCCCGGATGCCGCTCATGTCGCCGGCCGCGATCGGGTGCAGGGTGGTGATGTTCTTGGGATGGCCGCTCGCCTCGAAGCGGTCGCCGATCGCCTTCAGCATCAGGTCCGGGCAGCCGAGACCGGAGGAGGAGGAAACCGAGACGACCGCGCCGTCCGGGATGAGGGCTGCCGCTTCTGCCGGCGAGATGTGCTTGTTCATGATGTCGCTCAAAGTCCAGGTTCGATCTTGACGGCGGTGCCGCTCTGCGCGGCCTTGACGACCGCGAGCCCCGCGGCCAGCGACCAGACGCCGTCTTCGCCGGTCGCCGACGGCTTGCCGTTGCCGGCGATCGCCGCATGGAAGGCGGAAAGCGCCGTCTCGTAGAGATTGCGATGGTCGAGCGGAAGCTCGTGCTCGCCCGTGACGTTGCGCAGCGTCACCGTCCCCAGGGCCCGCTGCGTCATGACGTTGCGGCCGATCAGCGAGCCCTCGGTGCCGTGCACCTCGAGCCCCGTCTCGGCGAACTTCGTCGTGAAGCCGTCGTGGAACTGGGCGATGACGCCGGACCGGAAGCGCAGCACGCCCATCACCGCATCCTCCAGTCCCGCCCGCGCCATGCCGCCCTGGTGGCTGAAGGCGATCGCCTCGACCGGATCGTCGCCGAGCACGAAGCGCAGCGTGTCGGTGTCGTGCACCGTGATGTCGAGGATGACGCCGCCGCCGGCCTCCGGCCGCTCCAGACGCCAGCCCTGCAGGTGCGGCGGCAGGTAGACCGCATGGAACACGCGGGCCGAGAGCGGCTTGCCGATCCGGCCCGCAGCGATGGCGTCCCGCATCGCCCGGTGGGTGGCGGCGTTGCGCAGGTGATGGTTCGTCGCCAGCACGACCCCCGCCTCCCTGGCGGCCCGGACCATGGCGCGGGCATCCTCCAGCGAGGTCGCGAGCGGCTTCTCGCACAGGATGTGCTTGCCGGCGCGCGCCGCCGCGATCGCCTGATCGCGGTGCAGTTCGTTGGTGGTCGAGATGTAGACGGCGTCGATCTCGGGATCGGCGAGCAGCTCGGAAAGGTTCGTGACCGGCTTCGCGATGCGCTGGTCGGCGGCATAGCTGCGGCCGCGCTCGGCGCTGGTGCTCATGAGCGAAACGATCTCGCCGCCCGTGGCGCGGATCGCCCCGATCACCCACTCACGCGCGATCGTGCTGGCGCCGATCAGTCCCCACCGTGTCGTGCGAGGCTGTGTCATGCGTGGCTCCTCCATCCCATGTCTTCAAGGTCGCGCCGCAACTCTGGCGCACCACCAGCCGAACCGAGGCGACCTGCGCCTCGGCCTCCACCCGGCCGGAATTGATCTGTTTCAAGAGCATCTGCGCGGCGCGCCGGCCCATGCCCTGCGGGTCGACGGAAACCGTCGTCAGCGCCGGCACCGCGGTCTCCGCCTCGATCACGTCGTCGAAGCCGACGACGCCGAAATCGCGGCCGGGCTCGAGCCCGCGGGCGCGCAGGCCGTCGCAGACGCCGAAGGCGACCGCATCGTTGAAGCAGAGCGCGGCAGTCGGCCGGTCGGCGATCAGCATGGCGCGTTCGATCGCGGTCACGCCGCCGGCGCGCGAGGGCGCGGAATTCACCATCAGCGCCGCATCCACGTCGAGCCCGGCTGCGGCCAGCGCCTCGCGGTAGCCGAGCATCCGCTCCCCGGAGACGGCCGTGTCGGAAAAGCCGCCGAGAAAGGCGATACGGCGATGGCCGAGCGAAATCAGGTGCTCGGTCGCCTGCCGTGCGCCGGCATAGTTGTCCGACAGCAGCGAGGAGACCTTGGCGCCGGCAATGTTGCGGACGACGACGACGACCGGCACGCCGGCGGCCGTCAACGGCTTGAAGTCCGCAGCCTCCGTGCCGCGCGCCGGCGAGATGATCAGCCCGGAAATGCCGTGCTCGCGCATCGAGGCGATCACCTCGCGCTGGCGGTCGATGCTCTCGCCGGTATTGGCGAGGAACTGCACGAACCCGGCCGACTGCATGACCATGTCCATGCCCACCGCAAGCTCGGCGAAGAAGGAATTGGTGAGATCGTTGACGACGATGCCGACGATCTTCGACGAGGCCGTCTGGCGCAGGTTCGCGGCGCCGCGGTTATAGACGTAGCCCAGCTCGCGGATGGCGGCATTGACCTTCGCACGGGTCTGCTCGTTGACCAGGGGGCTCGCCTGCAGCACGAGCGAGACGGTCGACTTCGACACGCCGGCGGCCTGTGCAATATCGACGACTGTCACCCTGCTTCTGGTCACCCATTTCCTCCCGCGCAGCCCTGCTCCGCCGCTTTCGGAGGTGAGATTTATTGGATCGTTCCAAAATAGTCAAGCGCCATTTGTCGATTGTCCGACATGGCCAGGGCATCAGGCGCACCCGCCTCGCGGCGCATGACGAGAAAGCGCAATACACTCCGGACGGCACCGGACACGGCCAGCGGTCGCCCGAGACCAGCTGCCAAAACAGAGGCGGCGACCAACGTGCCGCGCGGCAAAAATAAATAATTACATAGATTTATTCCAAGTTCGCCGCGCAAAAGTGACGCCGATCCGAGCGGAGTGCCCCGCGCCTCCGGGACGCGGTGCGCGGACGAGGCGCACGAAAGGCACCACGGCGATCCGGGCACCAGCCACCATACGCCAGGCCACGAACCGACCTCTCATCGCCCCTCACACCGCTCTTGCAATTTGGAACGATCTAAATTATGCCCTCTTTCAAACGATGGAGGAGATACCCATGTCGACAGTCGCCTTGCCGAAAGCGGACGGCACGATCGAGCGCTACGTGCTGTCGGGCACGCCGACCGAACGGCCGCAGGCTCCCCCCGTCTTCAACCGCATCGCCTATGCCGCCGCCCATGTGGTGTCGGATCCCCTCAGGGACACGCGGCCCTGGGAGGCGCCCGCGATCGACTGGGAAGCGACGCTCGCCTTCCGGCATCACCTGTGGTCGCTCGGCTTCCGCATCGCCGAGGCGATGGACACCGCCCAGCGCGGCATGGGGCTCAACTGGGCCGGCGCGCAGGAACTGATCCGCCGCTCGCTCGCGGAGGCCCGCACCGTCCCCGGCGCCGACCTCGCCTGCGGCGCGGGAACCGACCAGCTCTCGCCCGGCGACGCGAGGTCGCTCGACGACGTGGTCGCGGCCTACGAGGAACAGATCGGCTTCGTCGAGCGGCATGGCGGACGGGCGATCATGATGGCAAGCCGGGCGCTTGCCCGCCTCGCCCGCTCGCCGGACGACTACCGCAAGGTCTATGGCCGCATCCTGGGCCAGACCCGCGACAAGGTGGTGCTGCACTGGCTGGGCGACATGTTCGATCCGCAATTGAAGGGATACTGGGGCAGCGACAACTTCGAGGCCGCGCTCTCAGGCGTGCTGTCGATCATCGAGGACAACCGCGACAAGGTCGAAGGCATCAAGATCTCGCTGCTCGACAACGCCAAGGAAGTGGCGCTGCGAAACCGCCTGCCGGAAGGGGTCCTCTGCTTTACCGGCGACGACTTCAACTATGCCGAACTGATCGAAGGCGATGGACAGAGATACAGCCACGCCCTGCTCGGCATCTTCGACGCGGTCGCGCCGCAAGCCTCCAGGGCGCTGGCCGCCCTGGCGTCCGGCGACGTCGCAGCCTTCCGCGCCACGATCGAGCCCACCGTGCCCCTGTCGAGGAAGATCTTCGAGGCCCCGACACAGTACTACAAGGGCGGCGTCGTCTTCCTCGCCTGGCTCAACGGCCACCAGGCCCATTTCACCATGCCGGCCGGCCTGCAGTCGGCCCGCGGCATGCTCCACTATGCCGACATCTTCCGCCTCGCAGACCGCGCCCGCGTGCTGGACCGGCCGGAACTGGCAGCGCAGCGGATGAAGAGCCTGCTCGCGGTCCACGGCATCGAGGGCTGAGAGCGTCCCGGCACGCCCGCCGGGTGAAGCCGGCGAAGGCGCCCGAAGAAGCGATCAGGCGATCCGCAGGCCGCTCTCGGCGTCGAACAGGTGCATGGCCTCCTCTTCGAAGGCGAAGGTGAGGCGCTGTCCGGCCGCGATGCGGCTGCGCGGCGGCAGGCAGGCCATGATCCGCTGGCGGCCGATGCTGGCGGACACGACGAGTTCCGGCCCGGTCAGTTCCACAACCTCCACCGTGGCCGATATCGCCGGGCCGGCCGCAGCATCGAGCTGCAGCGCCTCGGGGCGGATGCCGAGAACCAGCCGCTGGCCGTCGCGCACGCGGTCCTTCCAGGCCTGCGGCAGCGGCAGCGCGGCGTTGTCGCCGAGGGCCAGGCGACCGCCGTCCGCCACGGCGTCGAGCAGGTTCATCGGCGGCGCGCCGACGAAGGTCGCGACATAGAGCGTCGCCGGCCGGTTGTAGATCTCCTCGGGCGTGCCGAGCTGCTCGATCCGCCCGTCGCGCATCACCGCGATCCGCGTCGCGAGCGTCATCGCCTCGATCTGGTCATGGGTGACGTAGACCATCGTCGTCTTCAGCATCTGGTGGAGGCGTTTCAGCTCGGTGCGCATCTCCATCCTGAGCTTGGCGTCCAGGTTGGAGAGCGGCTCGTCGAACAGGAAGACCTGCGGCTTGCGCACCAGCGCCCGGCCGATCGCGACGCGCTGGCGCTGGCCGCCCGACAGTTGCGAGGGCTTGCGGTCGAGCAGGGCCTCGATCTGCAACAGCTTCGCCACCTCCCGCACCGCCCGGTCGCGTTCTGCGGCTGGCACCTTGCGCATTTCCAGCCCGAAGCCGATGTTGCGATGGACCGAAAGGTTCGGGTAGAGCGCGTAGGACTGGAACACCATGGCGATGTCGCGGTCCTTCGGATGGGCCGCGAGCACGGAGCGCCCGCCGATGCGCACATCGCCGCCGCTGGCCTCGGCCAGTCCGGCGATGATGTTGAGCAGGGTCGACTTGCCGCAGCCGGACGAGCCGAGCAGCACAAGGAACTCGCCGCTTTCGAGCGCGATGTCGATGCCTTTCAGCGTCTCGATTTCGCCATAGGTCTTGCGGACCCCGATGATGTCCAGCGCACTCACGGCATGCTCTCCCCGAAACGAACGATCCCGCCATAGCTGCGGGGAAGGGTTGAAATCGCCATCGAGGCGAGGTGGGTGCCGGCGCGCAGGCAGCCGGCCAGCGGCTCGCCGCTCGAGAGCGCCGCCAGGAAGCCGGCATTGAAGACGTCGCCGGCGCCGATCGTGTCGATCACGGTCACCCGGGGCGCGTCCTGCGAAACGAGCACACCGTCGCTGCCGATTCCGATCGCCCCGTCGGGGCCGCGCTTGACGACGACGGTCGCCCCCTCCGGCATCAGGGCCCGGATCGCCGTAGCGGCCGCGGCGGGTTCGCCGGTGCCGGCGAGCGTCGTCGTCTCGACCTCGTTCATCAGCGCGATCCGGGACCGCGACAGCCAGCCGCGGGCGGCGGCACAATTGGCCTCGGTCCAGCCGTCCAGCGGCCAGCCCGTATCGAGCGCGACCGCGATGCCGTGCCGGTCGGCCCAGTCGAAGAGGGCCGGATAGTCGCCCGTCAGATCGTCCGTCAGGAAGGAGCCGCAGAGCAGCAGGTAGCCGCCCGCAAGCGCCGGCCCGTCCAGAACCGCAAGCACGTCGGCAAGGCCGAGGCGGGCGAGATGGCCGCGGGTGGTGAAGAAGGTGCGCTCGCCATCGGGATGGGTGATGCCCACCGAGAGCGTGGTGCCCTCGGGGCGCACCGGCCACGCCGCCGCATGGGCGCCGAACTCCTCCTTCAGCCAGCGGCCGAACTGGTCCGAGCCGACATTGGCGGCGATGGCGAAGTCGGCGCCGATCCCCGCCCAGGCGAGCGCCGTGTTGCCGGCGGCCCCGCCGACCCGCAACTCGTCGTGATCGACGATGATTTCCGTCCCGGCCTTCGGCCAGGGCGCGGCAGGTCCGAGGATCAGGTCGACATTGACGTTGCCGACGACAGCAAGCGGCCGCATCATTCGCTCCGGGTGACCTTGGTGGTGCGCACCGGCGTTCCGACGTCGTCCACCCTCTCCCAGGCAAAGGCGATCATCAGCCGCTGCGCGACCGGCAGCATGGCGAAGATCGCCGCAAGGCCGGTCGCAGGCGCAAAGGCGAGCGTCACCGCACCGTCCACGGCGGGCGCGCCGGCTGCATCGAAGATCACCACCGGCGCCCCCGTCTCGACCGCAGACACCGCCATGGCCGTCACCAGCGGCCCTGTCGGATCGTTGCCGCGGAAGAGCACCACGCCGGTCTCCGGCTGCAGCATCTCCATCGGCCCGTGCCGCAGCTGCCCGCCCTCCAGCGAGAAGCACGGCCGGCGCGACAGCTCGGTCAGCCCGAGCGCCAGCGCCTCGGCGGCCCCCTGCAGCCTGCGGCCCGAGGTGACGACGGCCGAGACGCCGGAGAGTGCCGCGACGGCCGGCGCGATGTCCGGTTCCTGCGTATTCGCAAGGGCCGCCAGCGCCGGGGCCGGATCGTCGCCGAGCGCAGCGAGAACGGCAAGGTGCAGGGCGAGGCTGATCGTCAGGCTGCGGGTCGCCGCAAAGGCGAGTTCGGTGCCGCCGGCGCCGACCAGGCAGGGCGCATGCCTTGCGAGGAACGAACCGCCTTCCAGCGTCAGCCCGAAGGTCTCCGGCGTGCCGCCGGTCTCCGAAAACCAGCGCAGCACCTCCGCGCTCTCGCCGGACTGCGACGTCATCAGAATGGTCCTGCCCCCGGTCTTCAACGGCTGGCCCAGCTGCTCGGACAGCGGCACGGCGATCGCCTCGATGCCGAGCGCCCGGTAGAGCGGCTCGACGGCGCGCCCGACGGCATGCGAGCCGCCCATGCCGAGCAGGAGCAGTTGCCCGGTCTTGCGCATCGAAGCCGCCACCCTGGCCGCCACCTCGCCGCTCGCATGGAAGGAGGCGACCGCATCGGCCCGTTGCCTTGCCATCTCGCGATCGATCGCGACGAGCCCTGCGGGGCGCTGTGTCTGTTCGTTCCTGGTCATGGCCCTGGTCATCCCTTGACGCCGCCGCTGGTCAGCCCCGAGATCAGGGCCCGTTGCATGAGAAAACCGATCAGTACCGGCGGCAGGGCGGCGAGCACGCCGGCGGTGGCGATCAGTCCGTAGTCGGATACCCGGCCGCCGGCGAGATCGGCGATGGCGACCGTGAGGGTCTTGGCGCGCTGGTCGGAGGTGAACAGCAGCGCATAGAAGAACTCGTCCCAGGCGAGCAGGAAGGCGAACAGCGCCGAGGTCGCCATCACCGGCGCTGCCAGCGGCAGCGTGATGATGCGCAGCGTCTGCCACAGCCCGGCCCCGTCGATCATCGCGGCGGATTCGATCTCGCGCGGGATCGTGTCGAAGCCGGATTTCATCAGCCAGGTGGTGAAGGGGGCCAGGATCGTCAGGTAGACCAGCGCGAGCCCGAAGACGGTGTTCAGCAAGCCGAGTGCCGAAAGCCCCATGTAGAGCGGCACGGCAAGCGCCACCGGCGGCAGCATGTAGGTGGCGATGACGAGCGACAGCGACCAGCCGACCGCCGGCGTTCGCGACACCGCCCAGCCGGCCGGGATGGCGAGTGCGATCGCCGCCGTCGTCGCCATGCCTGAGACGAGCAGGCTGTTTCGGAGCGAGGCCGTGAAGGCGGCACCTGCGCTGTTGGCCACCGTCGACAAGAGGAGCGCGTAGCGCGAGAAATCGACGGTCTGCGGCCACCAGCGCAGCGGCTTGGCGGAGAGATCGGCGGCCGGCGAAATGCTCATGACGAACAGCCAGACGAGCGGCGCCAGAATCACGGCTGCGAGCAGCAGCGCGGCCATGTGGATGAAGACGGAAAAGGCGAGGCTCCTGCGCTCCATCAGAAGGCCCTCCCTGCCGTCTTGCGCACCAGCGCCGCATAGGCGAGCGCCAGCAGGGTGACGAGCAACGTCACGATCAGCGCCAGCGACGCGCCGGAGCCGGCACGCTGGAACGAGAACGCTTCCTGGTAGACGAGGATCGACAGCGTGCGGGTGCTGTTGGCCGGTCCCCCGCGCGTCATCACCCAGATGATGTCGAACACCTTGAAGGCCTCGATCGTGCGCAGCACCAGCGCCACCACCAGCGGACCGGCCAGATAGGGCAGGATGACGAAGCGGAATCGGTTGAACGGGCCGGCGCCGTCGACCAGCGAGGCGGCGGTGATGTCGCGCGGCACCGCCTGGAGCGCAGCGAGCGCGATCAGCGCCACCAGCGGAAAATTCTTCCAGCAATCGGCGACGATCAGCGCCGTCAGCGCCGAGCCCGGCTCGCCGAGCCACGAGCGGTACGCATCGAGCAGCCCGATCTGCGTCAGCGCCGCGTTCAGCGCGCCGTACTCCGGATTGTAGATCAGCCGCCAGAGCGTGGCGTTGACGACGGTCGGCAGCGCCCAGGGGAGGATCATCAGGGCCCGCAAGGCGGTACGGCCGCGGAACTCCTGGTTCAGCAGCAGCGCCGCGAGCACGCCGAGCACCATCTCCGCGCCCACCGAGACGACGGCGAACCACACGGTCGTCACGAGCGTGCGCTGGAAGTTGCTGCTCGCGAGCATCCGCGCATAGTTGTCGAGGCCGACGAAAGTGCCGGCGGTTCCGACGAGCTTGGCATCGGTGAAGGACAGACCGACCGTCTGGACCATCGGCCAGCCGATCACGGCGATCATGACCGCGAGCAGCGGCGTCATCAGGAGCCAGGCTCTGGTGCTCATCCAGGTGCCGGACATCGGGCAGCCCTTTCAGTCTTCGATGCGGCCGGTCGCGATCCTTCGGAATCTCGTTCCGAAAGAGGATCACGTCCGGCGCGGGTCTGTCAAAGTCGCCGCAGCTCCGATCGAGGCGGAGGTGCAGGCGGCGGCAGGTCCGGGCGGCGTCCGCCGCCCGGTGGTGATGCACGGGCGATCAGAGCCCGCTGTTGTCGGCGGCCGACTTGAGCGCGTCCTCGGCGGAGGACTGCCCGAGCAGCGCCTCCTGGATCGCCTGCTGCAGCGCGGTCGAGAGCTCCTGGTATTTCGGCGTGGTCGGGCGCGGATACATGGCGGCGAGCCCGAGCTTGGCGGCGCCGATCAGCTCCTCCTGCCCCTTGGTCACGGCCGGATCCTCGTAGGACGAGGCCCAGATCGGCAGGCTCAGCTTGGCATACTGGTTCTGCGTTGCCTGCGAGGTCATGAACTCGATGTATTTCCAGGCCTCGTCCGGGTGCTGGCTGACGCTGGTGATGCCGAGCCCCATCGAGCCGTTGACGGCCGAGACCTCGCTCTTGCCAGCGACGCCCGGCGCCGGCACGACGCCGACCTTGCCGGCCACCTTGCTGTCGGCGCCGGCATTGGCGAGGTTGTACATGTAGGTCCAGTTCAGCGCGAAGGCCGCTTCGCCGTTCTCGAAGACCTTGCGGACGTCCTCCTCGAGGAATTCCTTCGAGTTCGGGTTGGTCAGGCCGGAGGTGTAGCTGCTCACCATGTAGTTGAGCGCGTCAAGCCCGCCGCCGCTCTGGAAGGCCGGCTTGCCGTCCTTCAGGAAGTCGCCGCCATAGGCGCTGACGAGCGTGGTGTAGTCGCAGATCGCCGCTTCCGCCTGCGCCCAGCTCCAGGCGATCGGCGTTGCGAGCAGGCCCTTGTCCTTGATCGTCTTCGCCTGTGCGGCGAGCTCGTCCCAGGTCTTCGGCGGCGCCGTGATGCCGGCCTTCTCCAGGATCTCCTTGTTGTAGAAGAGATACTTGGTGTCGAGGATCCACGGCATGCCATAGGACTTGCCGTCATACTGCACCGTCGTCCAGGCGCCGGGCAGCACGCCCTTCTTCATCTCGTCGGTGATGCGCGCGGAGACGTCGACCAGCACGTTGTTGCTGGCATACTCGGCCGGCCAGATCACGTCGAACAGCACGACGTCGTAACCGCCGCCCGAGCCCTGCGCCAGCACCGTCTTGTCGTGCAGGCCCTCGTAGGGGACGAATTCGAGATTGACCTTGATATCCGGATTGGCCTTTGAGAAGGCTTCGGTCATGGCGCGGACGTCCGCCTCGCTATAGGCGGCCTGCGCCATGAACAACGCGTTCAGCGTGGTTTCCGCAAGCGCCTGATGGGCGAAGGACGCGCTGAGGAGCGCGGCACCGATCAGGGCCCTGGTGATGGAATTCGACATGTCTGCCTCCTGGTTTTCGATCGCGATCGGCATTGGGACGCCCGCCCCGTCCATCGGTCCGCGGCATCCGCGACATTCCCTGCGGGAATGCCCATTGTGGACTGAAATCCTGCCGGTTCGACCGGCTTCCGTTCCCCGGGGCTCTTGCGGCCCCTTATTAAGTCAAATGACTTGACTTAAGTTTTTCCCAGACTTCTACTGCTGTCAAGAGGGATTGCAGGATGAACCGATCGCAGCCGATCCGCGCCAAGAGCGGCACCAACCATGAAGGCACGAGCGCGCACAACCGCCGCGTCATCATCGACGCGCTGCGGCTGAACGGCGCCCTGTCGCGGGCCGATCTCGCCCGCGCCACGCGGCTGACCAAGCAGACCGTCTCCAACATCATCGACGAACTGGAACGCGACGGGCTCGTCGTTGCGCAGGAGACGGTAAGGAAGGGGCGCGGCCAGCCGTCCACCCCCTACGCGCTGGTGCCCGGCGGAGCCTTCGCGATCGGCCTGCAGATCGATCGCCACGTGACGCGCGCCGTCGCCGTCGATCTCGTCGGCACGGTGCTTGTCCGCGCCGAGGCGGACCTGCCGCCCGACGGACCGGCGAAGGGCGCCAGGGTCGTGCTCGACCTCGTCGCCGGCGTCCGCGACGGGCTTTCGGCGCTTGCCCGCGAATCCGAGGCTCGCCTTGTCGGCCTCGGCGTCGCCATGCCCGGCCCCTTCGGCGTCGACGGCGCCGACAACGACCAGTGGATGATGCAGGCCTGGCAGAAATATCCTCTCGCCGAAACGCTCGCGTCCGGAACGGGGCTCGAGGTGGGCCTGCAGAACGACGCGGCCGCGTGCGCGACCGCCGAGCGCATGGTCGGGGCGGCCCATGGCGTCGATCACGCCGTCTGCCTCTATCTCGGCTACGGCATCGGCGCCGGCCTGATCCTCAATTCCGAACTCTACAGCGGCGCCAACGGCAATGGCGGCGAGATCGGCATGGCCCTGCTCTCTCCGCACGATCCCGGGCGCACCTCGCTCGAACATCGCGCCTCGCTCGCATCGCTCTACCAGCATCTGCAGATCGATCCGGCCGCCCACGGCGTCTATGACGAGATCGGTCGCCGCGCCGAAGCGGACGACCCCCGCGTGCTCGAATGGATCGCTTCGGCCGCGACGGACCTGCGCTGGGGCGTCCACCTGATCGAGACGATCTTCGACCCGCAGACGGTCATCCTGTGCGGCGGCGCGCCGGAACCGCTCGCCCGCCGGCTGATCGCCGCGATGGAACCGCTGCTGCCCTCGACCGCGGACAGGCCCGGGCGCATGCTGCCCCGGCTTCAGCTCGGCCTGACCGATCCCTGGTCGGTCGCCCGCGGTGCCGCCGCCGAGCCGATCGGCCGCGCCTTCGATCCGCGCTTCTCGGCGATCCTGAAGGTGGCGGGTGGCGCCGTCACCGCCACCGGCTGAAATTGGCTACGGCACGGATCGGCCTGTCGTTCCGTGCGGGCATCAGATCGTCTTGCGCGCCCTGGCCGAACCCGTCTCCTCCGCCCCGACATCCGCGCGGAGCCCGGTGCTGCGCCGGAGCGAGCGGACCTCGTCATCGCTGAGGAAACGGGTCGCGCCCTTGGCCAGATCGCCGAGCACGATATCGCCGATCGAGACCCGGACGAGACGCAGGCACTCCAGGCCGAGCGCTTCCAGCATGCGCCGGATCTGCCGGTTCTTCCCCTCGGTCAGCGCCACCTCGAGCCAGGCGGTCTTCTCCCCGCTCCGCAACAGCCGGACGGCCGCCGCCGTCAGGAGCTGGCCGTCCGCCTCGATCCCGGCCGTCATCCGCACAAGCTCCGCTTCGCCCGGCTCGCCCGACACCTGCACGTGGTAGATCTTCCGCACGTCCTTGTCGGGATCGAGCAGCCGCTGCGCCAGTTGCGTGTCGTTGGTGAACAGGAGCAGCCCCTCGCTCGCCTTGTCCAGGCGGCCGATCGGCGCGACGAAGGGCAGGTCGAGGCCTTCGAGACAGTCGAAGACGGTATCGCGCCCCTCGGGATCGTCCCGCGTGGTAACGAGGCCGCGCGGCTTGTTCAGCGCCAGGTAGATCTTCGCCCGCGCCTTCAGCACCGCGCCGTCGAGTTCGATCCGGTCGGAATTCATCTCCACCCAGGTATCGACAGCGGTGACCACCTTGCCGTTGACCCGCACCCGCCCCTCCAGGATGAAGGCCTCCGCCTGCTTTCGCGAGCAGATGCCGAGCTTCGAGAAGGCCCGCTGCAGGGTGGCCCGGTCGGCCTTGCCCGCCTCCGGCTTTCCCGGCGATGACCTTCGCGACGGCGGCTTTCCGGCAGCGCTTTTTTCGGGCAGGCGCTTGCCGGACGGGCGTTTGCCGGGCTGGGGCTTTCTGGGCTGGGATTTTCTCGGCAAGGGCGACGCTCCGGGGCGCAGCTGTCGGTCTCGGCGGGCCATCCATGAACGCAGCCCGCGTCTTGTTCGTCAGATACCATTCCGCCGTGATTTGGCAAGGCCGGGACCACCCCTCGGCAGCCCCCCGTTCGCCTTGACTTCCCCGGCGGTGAAGCTAGATAGGCGCCATGCTGTCTTTGCTCTCTCGAACCGGTCAGGAGTTGTCGCGCCTCGGCGCGCGATTGTAGCCCGACCGTCACATTTGCGCTGTACACGGTCGGGCCAGACCATTCCCCAACCGGCGGACGCCGAGAGACGACAACATCGCCCTTCCTTCAGGTGGGCCTTCCGGATTGATGATGACAGTTCCCTGACACGACGACCGCAAAGGCCGTTCGCAACACGGACATGACGATGGCCCGAAGCCTTTGGGCCGCATGCGCACCGGCGGATGGCGCGCGCCGTTTCTCGCACGAAAGACCCGACCAGAATGATCGAAACGCCCTACTACCTGATCGACAAGTCGAAGCTGCTCCGGAACATGGAGAAGATCGCACGGCTGCGCGAACTGTCCGGCGCCAAGGCATTGCTGGCGCTGAAATGCTTCGCCACCTGGTCGGTCTTCGATTTCATGCGCGACTACATGGACGGCACCACGTCATCGTCGCTGAATGAAGTCCGCCTCGGCCACGAGCGTTTCGGCAAGGAAACCCACGCCTATTCGGTCGCCTATGCCGACTACGAGATCGACGAGGTCGTCTCCCATGCCGACAAGATCATCTTCAATTCGATCGGCCAGTTGCAGCGCTTCGAAAGCCGGTCCGCCGGCATCGTCCGCGGCCTGCGCCTGAACCCGGGCGTCTCCTCCTCCACCTTCGATCTCGCCGACCCGGCCCGCCCCTTCTCCCGGCTCGGCGAATGGGACCTGAAGAAGGTCGAGCCGGTCATGGACCTGATCTCCGGCTTCATGATCCACAACAACTGCGAGAACGGCGATTTCGCGCTGTTCGACCGCATGCTCGGCGCGATCGAGGAGAAGTTCGCACCGCTCCTGAAAAGGGCCGAATGGGTCTCGCTCGGCGGCGGCATCCATTTCACCGGCGACGACTATCCGCTCGAGAAATTCGCCGAGCGGCTGAAGCGCTTTGCCGGCGACTACGGCGTGCAGGTCTATCTGGAGCCGGGCGAAGCCTCGATTACCCGTTCGACGACGCTGGAAACCACCGTCCTCGACACGCTCTACAACGGCAAGAACCTTGTCGTGGTGGATTCGTCCATCGAAGCGCACATGCTGGATCTGCTGATCTATCGTGAGAATGCGAAGGTTCACCCCAACCAGGGACCCCATCGTGCGATGGTCTGCGGCAAGTCATGCCTTGCCGGGGATATCTTCGGGGAATTCGATTTCCCGCAGGAAGTGAAGGTCGGCGACCGCATCTCGTTCCAGGATGCCGCCGGCTACACGATGGTCAAGAAAAACTGGTTTAACGGCGTGAAAATGCCGGCAATCGCCATCCGGGAACTGGATGGCAGCCTCAGGACGGTCCGTGAGTTCGACTACACGGACTACGAACAGAGCCTTTCCTGACGACCCGGGTTGAAAGCCCCGCAGGAAGACTTGTCTGACGATTGGACTTAAGGAGTTGGTCCCCAAATGAAGAAGAACGTTCTCATCATCGGCGCGGGTGGCGTTGCCCAGGTGGTGGCGCACAAGTGCGCGCAGAACAATGACGTGCTCGGCGACATCCATATCGCCTCGCGCACCAAGGCGAAGTGCGATGCCATCATCGCCTCGGTGCACGAAAAGAAGGCGATGAAGCAGCCGGGCGTACTGGAAGCCCATGCGCTCGACGCGCTCGACATCGAGGCCACGAAGGCGCTCATCGTCAAGACCGGCAGCCAGATCGTCATCAACGTCGGCACCGCCTTCCTGAACATGTCGGTGCTGCGCGCCTGCATGGATACCGGCGTCGCCTATATCGACACCGCCATCCACGAAGAGCCGAACAAGATCTGCGAGACCCCGCCGTGGTACGGGAACTACGAGTGGAAGCGCGCCGCCGAATGCGCCGAAAAGGGCATCACCGCGATCCTCGGCGCCGGTTTCGACCCGGGCGTCGTCAACGCCTATGCGCGTCTGGCCAAGGACGAATATCTCGACAAGGTCACCGACGTCGATATCGTCGACATCAATGCCGGCAGCCACGGCAAGTATTTTGCCACCAACTTCGACCCGGAGATCAACTTCCGCGAGTTCACCGGCGTCGTCTATTCGTGGCAGGGCGGCGAATGGAACGTCAACAAGATGTTCGAGATCGGCAAGGACTACGACCTGCCGGTGGTCGGCACGCGCCGCGCCTATCTCTGCGGCCATGACGAAGTCCATTCGCTCGCCAAGAACATGGACGGCGCCGACGTGCGCTTCTGGATGGGCTTCGGCGATCACTACATCAACGTCTTCACCGTCCTGAAGAACATCGGCCTTCTCTCCGAACAGCCCGTGAAGCTCGCCGACGGCTCGGAGGTCGTACCGCTCAAGGTCGTCAAGGCCTGCCTGCCCGACCCGGCCTCGCTCGCCCCCAACTATGAGGGCAAGACCTGCATCGGCGACTTCGTCAAGGGTGTGAAGGACGGCAAGGAACGCACGGTGTTCATCTACAACGTCGCCGACCACAAGGAAGCCTATGAGGAAGTGGGCTCCCAGGGCATCTCCTACACCGCCGGCGTTCCCCCGGTCGCCGCCGCCATGCTGGTGGCAACGGGCGAGTGGGACGTGAAGAAGATGGCGAACGTCGAGGAGCTGCCGCCGCGCCCGTTCCTGAACATCCTGAACAGGATCGGCCTGCAGACCTGCATCCGCGACGAACAGGGCGAGCGCGAGCTGCATTTCGATTGAGACGCAGCGCAGCCCCTTGTGAGACAGCGAAAGGCCCGCGAGCGATCGCGGGCCTTTCTGCGTGATGGTCCTGGCGGAAGCCGCCTACAGCGCCAGCGCGTCCTTCAGCGTCAGGCCGGCCTTCACCCTCAAATCCAGGTCGGCCTCGATATGGCCGATGTGGCGCAGCATCAGCGCCTGCGCGCGCGGCACGTCGCGCGCCTCCACGGCGTCGAGAAGGTCGGCGTGGTCGTTGTGGCCGCAGCTCGACGCACCCGAGCGGCCGTAGAGCGCGATCACCAGCGACGATCGTGCCACCAGCTCGTCCATGAACTTCTGCAGGATCGCATTGCCGGCAACCGATGCCAGCATCAGGTGAAAATCGCCCGACGCCTTGATCTCGGCGCGGCGGGCGGCAGCGCCGCGCTCCTGCTTGTGGCGCGTTTCCTCCGCGAGGTGGGAGCGGAAGGCCTGGATGTCGGCCGCCGTCACCCGTTCGATCACCGCTGCGATGATGCCCGGTTCGATCAGGCGGCGCGAGGCGAAGACCTGCAGGGCCTCCTCCGGCGTGGGGTCGGAAACGAAGGCGCCGCGGTTGCGCTCGACCTTCACCAGCCCCTCGAAGGCCAGCATCTGCAGCGCGGCGCGGACGACGGTCCGGCTGACGTCGAACAGCGTGCCGACTTCCGCTTCCGACAGCTTCGTGCCCGGCGCGAGCCGCCGGTCGACGATGGCATCCCTCAGCGAATCTCGAATGAATTGCGCCCGATCCTCCTGGTTCGGATCGAGCGGCACGCGCGCCTCGGCAATCTGCAGTGACTTGTCCATGCCTCTTTCTAGCGCCGACGCCGCCATGAGTGAATATGGCGCGTACCGAATTTCGCAAAAGTTTTGCATCCAATCCAGCCACAAGATTGAACGCAATATCTGTTTTTTGTGCATGCATCGATGCGATGCAGCACAAACATTCGGCAGCGAAAATTAAAACCCCGCGATTCCAACGCCTTGGCCGGCCGTGAAAAAAATTGGCACGCCTCCTGCATCGTCCATGGCGATCCAGAGGAGCTGCCGCGTGACCAAAGCTGCCGAAATCGACATCGCTTCCGTCTCCAAGATCTACGGCCAGGCGACCGCCGTCCATTCGATCAGCCTGAAGATTCCGGCCGGCACCTATTGCTGCCTGCTCGGTCCCTCCGGCTGCGGCAAGACCTCGACCCTGCGCATGATCGCCGGCCACGAGACGGTCACCGACGGCGACATCCGGCTTGGCAATACCGTCGTCACCGACCTGCCGCCGGCCCGGCGCGGCACGGCGATGATGTTCCAGTCCTATGCGCTCTTTCCGCATCTCGACCTCGTCGACAACGTCGCCTTCAGCCTGAAGATGAAGGGCGTCGAGAAGGACGCGCGGCGGCAGAAGGCGCTCGACATGCTGCGGCTGATGCAGCTCGAGGCCTATGCCACCCGCCGCCCCGCCCAGCTTTCCGGCGGCCAGCAGCAGCGCGTGGCGCTCGCCCGCGCGCTGATCACCGATCCCGAGGCGCTGCTGCTCGACGAGCCGCTGTCGGCGCTCGATCCCTTCCTGAAGATCCGCATGCGCGCGGAACTGAAGCGGCTGCAGACCTCGCTCGGCATCACCTTCGTGCATGTCACACACAGCCAGGAAGAGGCGATGGCGCTCGCCGACCTGATTGTCGTGATGAACGACGGGCGGATCGAGCAGGCGGCGGCGCCGCGCGTGGTGTTCGAGCGGCCGGCGACCGCCTTCGTGGCGCGCTTCATGGGCGACCACAACGTGATTTCCGGGCGGGCGATCGCCAGCACGGACGACGCCGTCACGCTGGAGGTCGCAAACGGCGGACGGTTCCGGGCGCTGGGCGGTCCGGTCGAACCGGGCGCGCCGGTCGACATCGCCGTGCGGACCGACCGCGTCCGCATCGCGCCGACCGACGTCCCCGGCCTCGGCTTCAACGGCATCGTCTCCAACATCGAGTATCGCGGCTCGACGGTGAAGCTCACCGTCGACGGCGCCGGCATCGACGACTTCACCGCGATCCTCGACGACGCAAGTTTCTTCGAGACCACGATCAGGGTCGGCGATGCGGTTCCGCTCTCCTGGGGCGAGGCGGACGCGATCGTGCTCGGACGCATGGGGAAATAGCCGCCGGCCGACCGGTGGCATCGACAATCACAAACAAGGAGAACAGCCAATGACCAAGACGACTTCCGCAAAGGCGGGCATCAGCCGCCGTTCGCTTCTGAAGACCGGTGCGGCAGCCGCCGGCCTCGCCGCCGGCTCCGGTGCCATCACCGGGTTCCCGACCATCTGGGCGCAGAACCCGATCACGCTGCGCCAGTTCGGCACCGGCGTCTCCAACATCAACGCGATTGCCAAGAAGTGCAAGGAGGACCTCGGCATCACCCTGGAGATGACCGCCACGGACTCCGATGCCGCCGCCCAGCGCGCCGTCACCCAGCCGAACTCCTACGACATCGCCGACATCGAGTACTGGATCCTGAAGAAGGTCTATCCCTCCGGCGTGATCCAGCCGATGGAGACCGCGAAGCTGAAATACTACGACAAGGTCGTGCCGCTGTTTAAAACCGGCAAGCTCCTGCCCGACAGCGTGATCGCCCAGGGCACGGCGCCGCATACGGTCGGCTATGTCGAAAGCAAGGACGCCAAGACCTTCGCCACGGGCGAGACCGGCTTCTTCACGATGATGCCGACCATCTACAATGCCGATACGCTCGGCATCCGCCCCGATCTCGTCGGCCGCGAGATCACCACCTGGGCCGACATCATGGATCCGGCCTTCAAGGGCAAGACCTCGATCCTCAACATTCCTTCGATCGGCATCATGGACGCGGCCATGATCATGGAGGCGCTCGGCAACATCAAGTATGCCGACAAGGGCAACATGACCAAGGAGGAGATCGACGCCACGATCGACTTCCTGATCAAGGCCAAGCAGGACGGCCAGTTCCGCGCCTTCTGGAAGTCGTTCGACGAGAGCGTCAACCTGATGGCGTCCGGCGAAGTCGTCATCCAGTCGATGTGGTCGCCGGCCGTCGCCGCCGTCCGCTCGCGCGGCATCGCCTGCAAGTACCAGCCGCTGAAGGAAGGCTACCGCTCCTGGGGCGGCGGTCTCGGCCTTGCGTCCCATCTTTCGGGCGCCCAGCTCGATGCGGCCTACGAATACATCAACTGGTACACCTCCGGCTGGGTCGGCGGCTACCTCAACCGCCAGGGCTACTACTCGGCCTGCATGGAGACCGCCAAGGAATTCATGTCCCCCGACGAATGGGGCTACTGGATCGAGGGCAAGCCGGCCCAAGGCGACATCCTCTCGCCGGAAGGCAAGGTCATGGAGAAGGCCGGCGCGGTCCGCGACGGCGGCTCCTTCGAGGAGCGCATGGGCAAGGTCGCCTGCTGGAACTCGGTGATGGACGAGGACCGCTACATGGTCCGCCGCTGGAACGAGTTCATCGCGGCGTAAGGCTCGGCATTTGCCCCTCACCCTAGCCCTCTCCCCGCAAGCGGGGAGAGGGGATCAGAGAGGCCTCGGCCGCGCCGCGTTTCCCTTCTCCCCGCTTGCGGGGAGAAGGTGGCGGCAGCCGGATGAGGGGCCTCGTCCCGACAGTCAAGGAACGGCCCATGGTTGCAGTGACGGAACCCGCAACGATTGCCTCAAAGGCACGAACCCGCAAGCCGGTCAGCCGCATGGCGACGCTCGCCGCCTACCTGCAGGCGCTGCCGCTGTTGCTGATCCTCGGTGCCTTCCTGCTGCTGCCGTTGCTGCTGATCGCCGTCGTCAGCTTCTGGGACTACGACTTCGCGGCGATGTATCCCGACTTCGTCACCTTCAACTACACCGAGACGCTCGGTTCCTGGGTGACCTGGCAGACCTATCTGAACACGCTGAAATTCGCCGTCATCGTCTGGGCCATTACCCTGTTCATCGGCTTCTGGGTGGCCTATTTCCTGGCCTTCCACGTCCGCACCTCGTCGATGCAGACCGTGCTGTTCCTCATCTGCACCGTCCCGTTCCTGACGTCGAACATCATCCGCATGATCTCGTGGATCCCGGTACTCGGCCGCAACGGCCTGGTCAATTCGGCCCTCGTCGAGGCCGGGCTGGTATCGGCGCCGGTCGAATGGCTGCTCTATTCCGATTTCGCCGTGGTGCTCGCCATGGTGCATCTCTACACGCTCTTCATGGTGACGCCGATCTTCAACACGCTGATGCGCATCGACCGGGCGCTGCTGGAGGCCGCCCGCGATGCCGGCGCGTCGAACTTCCAGGTGCTGACCAATGTCATCCTGCCGCTGGCCAAGCCCGGCATGGCGATCGGCACCATCTTCGTCGTCACGCTCGTCATGGCCGACTTCTCGACGGTGCAGGTCATGTCCGGCGGCCAGAGCGCCTCGGTGGCGCTGATGATGAAGAACCAGATGTCGCTGCTGCAATACCCGGCCGCAGCCGCCAACGCCGTCGTCCTGCTCGTCCTCGTCCTGTTGATGGTGGCGGGCATCCTGCGCATCGTCGATATCCGCAAGGAGCTGTGAACCATGCATCGGGAGCCCCGCAGCCGCGAATTCTACGTGCTCGCAGTCTTCTTCGCCCTCTTCGTCGTCTTTCTCTACGGGCCCCTGTCGGCCATCCTGGTGCTCTCCTTCCAGGGGCCGAACGGCGGGCTGACGTTCCCGCTGAACGGCGTCTCGCTGCACTGGTTCGCCAATCTCCTGGAGACGCAGGCGGTCGGCGATTTCGGCGGCAGCTTCCGCCGCTCGCTGGCGCTCGGGCTGATGGTGATGGTGGTCACGGTGCTGGTGTCGCTGCTCGCCGGCCTCGCCTTCCGCCGCAAGTTCGTGGGCGCCACGCCGCTCTTCTATCTCTCCGTCGCAAGCCTCGTCGTTCCCTCGATCATCATCTCGCTCGGCATCGGCGTTCTGTTCCAGCAACTCGGCCTGCAGCCGGCCTGGTACTCGTCCGCCTTCGGCGCCCACCTGACCTGGACGCTGCCCTTCGGGGTCCTGATCATGTTCGCCGTGTTCAACCGCTTTTCGCCGGCCTACGAGGAGGCCGCCCGCGACCTCGGCGCCACCGCCTGGCAGACGTTCCTGCATGTGGTGCTGCCGATGATCGCCCCGAGCCTGATCGGCGTCGGCCTGTTCGGCTTCTCGCTCTCCTATGACGAGTTCGCCCGCACGCTGATGACGTCCGGCACCTACAACACCCTGCCGCTCGAGATCTACGGCATGACCACCAACGTCACGACGCCGGTGCTCTATGCCCTCGGCACGGTCACCACCCTGTTCTCGTTCCTGGTGATCGTCGCGACCGTCGGCGCCATCGTCTATCTCAACCGGCGGCGCACGCGCGCCTAGGACCTTTCGAAAATGCGCATTGCAGTCATCAACCCCAACACCACCCAGTCGATGACGGCGACGATCGCCGACGCGGCCCATCGCGCCGCCGCCGCGGCCACCGAGATCGTCGCCGTGACGTCGTCGATGGGGCCGGCCTCGATCGAGGGCTACTACGACGAGGCGCTGGCCGTGCCGGGCCTGCTCGTCGAACTGGCGAAGGCCGAGCGCGAGGGTGCGGATGCTGCAATCATCGCCTGTTTCGACGATACCGGACTGGACGCCTGCCGGGCGCTTGCCTCCATCCCCGTGCTCGGCATCTGCGAGGCCGCGCTCGCCGCGACATCCTTCATCGCCCGCCGCTTCACCATCGTGACCACCATGGAACGGTCGCGCCTGCCGATCGCCGACCTCGTCCACCGCTACGGCATGGCCGGCCGCTGCAACGTCCGCGCCGCCGATATCCCGGTGCTGTCGCTGGAGGATCCGCAATCGAACGCCCGCGACCGCCTGCGCAACGAGATCGACGCGGCGCTTCGGGAAGATCGGGCGGAGGCGATCGTGCTCGGCTGCGCCGGCATGGCCGACCTGACGGCGGCCCTGCGGATCGAATTCGGCGTTCCGGTCGTCGACGGCGTCGCCGCCGCCGTCAAGCAGGCCGAAGCGCTTGTGGCGCTCGGCCTGCGCACCGCCAAGCGCGGCCCCTATGCGACGCCGGTGACGAAACCCTACCGCGGTCCTCTTGAAAGTTTCGCCCCGCAGACCATCCTGTCGGCATGAGCGAAGCGAGACCCGTCATCCGGACACTCACGCTGGCCGAAACCGGCCAACTGGTCGACTGGGCCGCCGGCGAAGGCTGGAACCCCGGCCGCGACGATGCGCCGGCCTTCCACGCCGCCGATCCCGGCGGCTTCATCGGCGCCTTCGTCGACGGCGCGATGGTGGCGGGGATCTCTGCCGTCGCCTATGGCGACGACTTCGGCTTCATCGGCCTCTACATCTGCCGGCCGGACTGCCGCGGCCGCGGCTATGGGAGGCTGGTGTGGGACGCCGGCATGCAGCACCTTCAGGGCCGCACGATCGGTCTCGACGGCGTGCCCGAGCAGCAGGCGAACTATGCCAGGATGGGCTTCCGTCCCCGCTACGAGACCTGGCGCTGGAGCGGCCGGCCGGGGCAGGCAATGGTGGCCGGGCAGGACGCCGGCGACATCGTCGCGCCGACGCCCGACCTTCTCGCGGCGATCGCGACATTCGACCGCCGTTTCTTCCCCGCCCCGCGCCCGGCCTTCCTGATCCGGTGGCTGGACGGTCCGCGGATCGTCCGCGTGCTGTTGCGTGACGGTATCCTGCGCGGCTACGGCGTCGCCCGGCCTTGCCGCGAAGGCTTCAAGGTCGGGCCGCTCTTTGCCGAGGAGACGGAAGGGGCGAGCGCGCTGCTGTCCGCACTGACGGCCGCATGCGGCGACGGGCCGGTCCATCTCGACGTGCCGGAGACGGCCGCGCGGTTCTCCGACCGCCTTGCGGACGCCGGGCTGCAGAAAGGCTTCGTCACCGCCCGCATGTACCGCGGCACGCCGCCCGCGATCGACACCGCCGGGATTTTCGCGGTGACGACGCTGGAGCTGGGTTGAGCCGATGGCAGGGCGCCGTCCCCGGAGCCTCGACCGGATGGCTGAAGCACGTCTGCCACGATGCGGATTGGCAGTCCGGCGGCTACAGCCTATGATGGCAAAAACGATGCGATAGCGAGGTGACGATGTACCTGCTGATGCTCCTGGCGCTGATGGTCGTGCTGCCGGTCGTCTCGATCCTGATCGAGCAGGCGTCGGGCGGCGACGCCACCCTGCTCTTTCTGGTCGGCAAGTGGTTCGTCTTCTGGATCGTCGGCGTCCGCCTGCTGCTGGCCGGCATCCGGCAGGTCGCGCAGCCTTCGTACACGGCGACGAAAATCTTCCGGATCGAGGATCCGCAGGCCGAGAAGCTCGTCACCGAGATCGGCTTCGGTAACCTCGCCATGGGCCTCGTCGGCGTGCTGACGCTCCTGGAACCGGCCTGGCTCGTCCCCGCGGGCATCACCGGCGGGCTCTATCTCGGGCTCGACGGGGTCAAGCACGCCATGAATGCCGACCGCTCGAAGGCGGAGAACATAGCCATGGCGACCGACGTCTTCGGCGCCGCCGTCATCGCCGTCGGCGTCATCGCCCGGCTGGCCTGAGCAGCCAGCACGGGCGGCCACAGCGTCCCGCCCTCAATAGGTGGCGCGGCCGCCGGACAGGTCGAACACCGCGGCGGTCGTGAAGCTGTTTTCCTTCGACACCAGCCAGGCGACCATGGAGGCCGCCTCCTCGACCTCGAGGAACCGGCCGCGCGGGATGCGCGAACGCATATACTCGATGAATTCCGGCGTCAGCTGCTCGAGGATGCGGGTCTCGGCCGTGGCCGGGGTGATGCAGTTAACGGCGATGTCGTAGGCGGCGAGTTCCTTGCCGAGCGATTTCGTCATGCCGATCACGGCGGCCTTCGAGGCCGAGTAGGCGGATGCGTTCGGATTGCCCTCCTTGCCGGCGATCGAGGCGATGTTGACAATCCGCCCGTAGTTGCGCGCCTTCATGCCCGGAACGATCGCGCGGCAGACGTGGAACGTGCCGTGCAGGTTGACGTCGATGATCTTCTTCCAGGTGGCGATGTCGTAGGTGTCGAGCGGCGCCGCCGGTCCGGCGATGCCGGCCGAGTTGACGACGATCGAGATCGGACCGCCCGCAGCCTCCGTCTCCGCCGTGGCCCTTTCGACCATGGTCCAGTCGGTCACGTCCACCGTGACTGTCCGTGCCTGCGGACCGAGTTCGGCACGCGCCCTCTCCAGAAGCGCGCCGTCCATGTCCCAGAGCGTCACACCTGCCCCCGAGGCGACCATGCGCCTGGCCATGGCAAAGCCGAGCCCCTGGGCGCCGCCGGTGATGACGGCGTGCTGGCCCGAAAGGTCAAAGTTGTTCATCGCAAATCCATCCCTGAAAAGAAGTGCTGAAAGGTGACGCCGCTATTCCTTCACCGCGCCCGTCATCGACGACACGTAGTAGTCGACGAAGAAGGAGTAGAGGATCACGACCGGCAGCGAGCCGAACAGCGCCCCCGCCATCAGCGATCCCCATTCGAAGACGTCGCCGCGCACCAGCTCCGTCAGCACCCCGACCGGCACCGTCTTGTTCTCAGACGACTGGATGAAGGTCAGCGCATAGATGAACTCGTTCCACGACAGGGTGAAGGCGAAGATGCCGGCCGAGATCAGGCCCGGCACGGCGAGCGGAAGGATGATCCGGATCAGGATCTGCCAGCGCGTCGCCCCGTCGACCAGCGCGCTCTCCTCCAGCTCGAACGGGATCGAGCGGAAATAGCCCATCAGGAGCCAGGTGCAGAAGGGAATGAGGAACGTCGGATAGGTGAAGATCAGCGCCAGCTTGGAATCGTACATGCCGAGCTTGAAGACGATGAAGGCGAGCGGGATGAACAGGATCGACGGCGGCACCAGATAGGCGAGGAAGATCATCAGTCCGACCGGCCGCGACCCGGTGAAGCGCACGCGCTCGATCGCATAGGCTCCGAAGACGGAGGCGGCGAGCGACAGGAAGGTCGAGCAGACCGCCACCAGCATCGTGTTCCACAGCCAGCCCGGATAGGAGGTCTCGAACAGCAGGTACTTGATGTGGTCCAGCGTCGGCGCGACCACCCAGAAGGGGCTGTAGTTGTTGTAGTCCGTCAGCTGGGCGTTCGGCTTGATGGCGGTGATCGCCATCCAGTAGAACGGGAACAGAAGCACGAAGACGAACACGGCCATGGGCAGGTAGAGAACCATGACCCGCCGCGGCAGGCGGTTCAGGTAGCTCATCCCTTCGGCATTGTCGGTCAGGACGTCCGGCTGGATCTTTGTGGTCGAGGTCATCGTCATTCTCCAATCAATCCTGGCCGCCCTGCTGCCATTTGCGGCGCTGCAGACCGAAGAAGCTGAACATGATGGCGGCGAGCAGGAAGGGGATCATGGCGACCGCGATCGCCGCGCCTTCGCCGAGCTGCCCGCCCGGAATGCCGCGCTGGAACGACAGCGTCGCCATCAGGTGCGTCGCGTTCACCGGCCCGCCCTTGGTCAGCACGTAGATCAGCTGGAAATCGGTGAAGGTGAAGAGCACCGAGAACGTCATGACGACGGCGATGATGGGGGTGAGCATCGGCAGCGTGACATAGCGGAAGCGCTGCCAGTGGGTGGCGCCGTCGAGCGAGGCGGCCTCCTGCAGCGAGGCGGGGATCGTCTGCAGGCCGGCGAGCAGCGAGATCGCCACGAAGGGGATGCCGCGCCAGACATTGGCGGCGATCACCGAGATGCGGGCGTTTGTCGGGTCGCCGAGGAAGTTGATCGGACCGTCGATCAGCCCAAGGCGCATCAGCGACCAGGACAGGATCGAGAACTGGCTGTCGAAGATCCACCAGAAGGCGAGCGCCGAAAGCACCGTCGGCACCACCCAGGGCAAAAGCACGATGGCGCGGAAGAAGGATTTGAACGGCAGGTTCTCGTTCAGGAGCAGCGCCAGCCACAACCCGAGCGCGAACTTCAGGATCGAGGCGATCAGCGTGTAGAATAGCGTGTTGAAGACGGCGAGCCAGAACACCTTGTCGCGGGCGAGAAAGATGTAGTTCTCGAGCCCGATGAAGATGCCGTCGCGGCCGATGCGCGTATCGGTGAAGCCGAGCCAGACGCCGAGGCCGAGCGGATAGGTCAGAAAGCAGACGAGAAAGACAGCCGCCGGCAGCATGAAGAAGAAGCCGAGCAGGTTGTTGTTCTGCAGCCAGGGCGCCGAGGTCGCTGTCGGCTGGGTCGTGGTCACGGTCGTCATCGGGCGTCTCCGGCGATGCGGTTGCACGGAAATTCAGGGCGGCAGCATCGATGTGCCGCACGGGCGTTCCGGGAAGGCGCGGGGGAGAGTCCGCGCCTTCCCTCTGCGAGGCTGCGGGGGCTCAGACGCGATAGTAGCGGTTGGCCCGGCGCTCCGCCTCGACCATGGCTTCTTCCGGCGTCATCTGCCCGGTGACGGCCGCGGCGAACATGTCGACCAGCACGTAGTCGGCCATGGTGCCGGCGGACGCATAGCCGAGCGGGCCGGCATAGCCGTTGGGACGCAGCGTCTCGGAGGCCTTGGCATAGGGCGCAAGGATCGGCGAAGAGGTCCAGACCGGATTGTCGGCGAAGGCCTTGAGCGGCTGGCAGCAATAGCCGCTCGCGCTCTGGATCCACGCGTTCATCTGGTCGGCTTCCATCATGAACTTGATGTAGGCCTTGGCCGCTTCCGGATACTTGGTGTGGCTGAACAGGAGCAGCGAGCTCGTCTGGTGCAGTTCCACGCTCTGGCCGACCGGGCCGATCGGGAAGTTGGTGGTGCGGATGTCGGCGGCGATCTCGGCCAGCGCCGGGTCCTTCATGGCCGCATAGTAGACCGAGACGCCGTTGGCGATCAGCGACACCTGCCCGGCGAGGAACGCGCGGTTGTTGTTGATGTCCTGCCAGCTTTCGGTTCCGGGGATGAAGGTCTCGTAGAGCGCCTTGGCATAGTTGATCGCCTTCAGGGTCTCCGGGCTGTTGATGGTGACCGCGCCGCTTTCGTCGACCATCTTGCCGCCATGGCTCCACAGCAGCCAGTGCGCATAGTTGTTGCCGTCACCGACCGCCTTGCCGTGCGGGAAGCCGGCCGGCGTGCCCTTGGCCTTCATCGCCTTGCACAGCTCGAGGAAGCCGTCGGTGTCCTTGGGGAACTCGCTGAAGCCGGCGGCCTTCATGTGGCTGTCGCGGTAGACGACGGCGTTGCCGATCGCCGTCAGCGGGATGGCGATGAACTTGTCGTCGCGCGTGGCATAGCCCTTCATGCCGTCATACCAGCCGCCGTACTTGCCGCCGAGATAGGTGGCGAGTTCGGTCATGTCGACGAGCTTGTCGGGGTACTGGTGCGCATCGTCGAACCAGCACATCACCATGTCCGGGCCGGAGCCGACGTTCGCAGCGACGGCGGCCTTCGGGCGGATGTCCTCCCAGCTCTCCTTGTCGATGCGGACTTCGACGCCGGTCGCCTCGGTGAACTTCGCCGTATTGGCGAGCCAGGCGTCCTCGTCGCCCTTGACGAAGGGCGTCCAGCGCAGGAGCCTGAGGCTGGCGCCTTCCTCGGGCTTGTACACGGGTTCCGCGGTCTGGGCGAACGACGGGCGGATGCCGAGACCGGCAATGCCCGCGACTGCGGCAGATGCTGCAAGAAAATCACGTCTCTTGAACGTCATGAAAGCTCCTCCTCGAAAATTACGGGAACATCGGTTTCCGGCATCCGCCGTCCCGTGTGGCGAATGCTGCGGCATCGGCTCCCGGCATCGCCGGAAACACCCGTCGGGCGACGGCGTGGCAGGGCTCCTCTCCCTCGCCCACGCCGTCCGCGACAGTATTCAATCGAACAGCCGGCGGCCGCTCTCGACATCGAAGAGATGCACGTGCTCGGCATCGATCTTCAGGTGAATGGTCTCGCCGGGGCGGACGTCGACGCGCTCGCGGAACACGCAGGTCACCTCGGTGCCGCCGAGGCGCACGATCATCTGCGTCTCGTAGCCGGTCGGCTCGATCACCACGACCTCGGCCGGCAGCCCCTCGCCGGCTAGCGCCATGTATTCGGGGCGCAGGCCGTAGATGAGGTCGCGGCCCTTCGCCGCCGCGGGCGGCCGGCTGACCGGCAGGGCGGTGCCGTCGGTTGCGACGAAGCGGGTCGGATCGCTCGCGTCGAGGCGACCCTTGATCATGTTCATCGCCGGCGACCCGATGAAGCCTGCGACGAAGAGGTTCGCCGGACGGTCATAGAGCTCAAGCGGCGCGCCGATCTGCTCGACGACGCCGTCGTGCATGACGACGATCTTGTCGGCCATGGTCATGGCCTCGATCTGGTCGTGGGTGACGTAGACGGTCGTCGTCTTCAGCCGCTGGTGCAGCTCCTTGATCTCGGCCCGCATGGCCACGCGCAGCTTGGCGTCGAGGTTCGACAGCGGTTCGTCGAAGAGGAACACCTGCGGATCGCGCACGATCGCCCGCCCCATCGCGACGCGCTGGCGCTGCCCGCCCGAGAGCTGGCGCGGAAAGCGGTCGAGCAGCTTGGTCAGGCCCAGGATCTCGGCCGCCGCATTGACGCGCTTGTCGATCTCGGCCTTCGCCGAGCCGTTCAGCATCAGCGAGAACGCCATGTTGTCGGCGACCGTCATATGCGGGTAGAGCGCATAGTTCTGGAACACCATGGCGATGTCGCGATCCTTCGGCGGCAGCGCGTTGACGGTGCGCCCGCCGATGCGGATCTCGCCGGCGGTGATGTTCTCCAGCCCCGCGAGCATCCGCAGGAGCGTCGACTTCCCGCAACCGGAAGGACCGACCAGGATGACGAACTCGCCGTCCTCGATCTGTATGTCGACGCCCTTGATGACCGGAAAGGCACCAAACGATTTTTTCACATCGACGAAGTCGACACCTGCCATCTGCGTTCCTCCCAGAACGTTGTTCCTCTTCCCCGGCCACGGCGGCGGCCCGCCTCGGGCCGCCTGTCGCCGCGCCGGGACGCGTCTTTGCCGGTGGCCGCTAGCCGCGGCCGACCAGCGGCATCTTCGTCGCCATCACCGTCATGGTCAGCACGTTCGCCTCCAGCGGCAGGCTCGCCATGTAGACGACGGCGTCGGCGATGTGCTCGACGGCGATCGTCGGCTCCGTCGCGACCTCGCCGTTCGCCTGGAGCACGCCCGAACTCATCCGCGCCGTCATGTTCGTCGCGGCATTGCCGATGTCGATCTGGCCGCAGGCGATGTCGAACGGCCGTCCGTCGAGCGCGGTGGATTTCGTCAGCCCGGTGATCGCGTGCTTGGTCGCGGTATAGGGCGCGGAGTGCGGCCGCGGCGTGGTGGCCGAAATCGAGCCGTTGTTGATGATCCGCCCGCCACGCGGCACCTGCGTCTTCATCAGTTTCAGCGCCTGCTGCGTGCAAAGGAAGGCGCCGGTCAGGTTGGCGGACACGACGTTGTTCCACTGCTCGAACGTCAGCTCCTCCATCGGGATCGCCGGCGCGTTGGAGCCGGCATTGTTGACGAGAAGGTCGAGCCGGCCGAACGCGCCGCGCACCGTCTCGAACAGGCTTGCGACCTGGGCGGGATCGCCGATGTCGCAGGGAACCGCCCGCACCGTCGCACCGGTCTGCCTGGCGATGTCCGCAGCCGCCGCCTCCAGCACGTCCGCGCGACGGCCGGTGATGACGACGACATAGCCCTCGGCGGCGAGCGCTTCGGCCATGCCGCGCCCGACCCCGGTGCCGCCGCCGGTGACGAGCGCGATTCGGCCCTTGCCCGTCTCATCCCTGCGCGCCATCAGATCTTTCCTCCCAGTTCGTCTTCGATATGGATCCTGATGATCTCGTCGAAGGTCGTCTCCGCCGTAAACCCGAGTGCGCGGGCGCGCCTTGCGTCGAAGTCGGTCGCCCAGCCGGAGACGATCCGGCGGATGACCGGGTCGGGCTCGCGGCGGATCAGCTTGACCGCCTTCTCTCCGGCGACCCGCCTCAGCGCCTCGATCTCCTCGCCGACCAGAGCGGAGAGCCCCGGCATCGTCAGGTTGCGGCGGGGGCCGATCGCGGACGTATCCATCCGCGCCGCATGCAGGAAAAAGCCGACCGCCGACCGCGGACTTGCAAACCAGTGGCGCACGCTCTCGTCGACCGGAAGCACGGCCTCCTTGCCGGACAAGGGTTCGCGCAGGATGTTGGAGAAGAAGCCGGACGCCGCCTTGTTCGGCGTGCCAGGGCGGATGCAGATGGTCGGCAGTCGGATGCCGACGCCGTCGAAGATGCCGCGGCGCGAATAGTCCGCGAGCAGGAGCTCGCAGATCGCCTTCTGCGTGCCGTAGCTCGTCAGCGGCGTGGTGAAGAACTCGTCGCCGATCTTCTCCGGGAACGGCTCGCCGAAGACGGCGATCGACGAGGCGAAGATCATCCGCGGGCTATAGGGCGCGCGCAGGCCCTCGTGCCTGATCGCCTCGAACAGCGCCCGCGTGCCGTCGAGATTGACCCGGTAGCCCTTGTCGAAATCGGCTTCCGCCTCGCCGGAGACGATGGCGGCAAGATGGAAGATCAGGTCGGGGCGCATGGCGGCCAGCCGCGTCGCCTCGCCCGGCTCCGAAAGGTCGGCGGCAATCGCCGTGCCGACGCCGGAGAACGCCGCGGGGACCGCGGGCTCGATGACGTCGACCAGCGTCAGCCGGTCCACCTCCGCCCCGACCGCCGCCGGATAGGCCGCCATCGCCTCTACCAGTTTGCGGCCGACCATGCCTGCCGCACCAATCACCATTACATGCATATGCGGCCAACCCTCCCAGTTGTGCCGTCCGGAATGGCCGGATCAGCGTGCCGTTTCCACTCCCGTCTCCTCCGGGCCTTGCTGGACCTTGGCCAGCAATTCCCGTGTCGTCTCGTAAATGCGCGTCAGGTGATGCCGGAAGGCCGCGATGACGGCGTCGCGATCGCGCCGCTTCAGCGCGGCGACGATCTCGGCATGGTCCTGGTAGCTAGCGTCGATCGCGCCGGGGCGCGACATGGCGACACGCCGGTGGTTCATCATGTAGGTATAGAGATCGGTGACGAAGTCCGAGAGCAGCGCGTTCCCGCAGGCGCGATAGATCGCCAGGTGGAATTCCCGGTCGCAGATCAGAAAGCGCATCGGGTCGTCACCCCCCAGCTTCTGGGCTTCCAGCAGGCTGTCGAGCTTCTCCAGGGTCTCGGCATCCACGCGCTCCGCCGCGTCGCCGACGACCTTCAGTTCGATGTGCAGCCGCGCCGCATGCACCGAATCCAGGTCGTAGCTGTCGATGGCGTTGGGCGTGGCGATCGTCACGGTGAGATCGCTGAGATCGACATTGGCGACCCTCGTCCTGCTGCCGTGCGAGACCTCGACGATCCCCCGCGCGGCGAGCGACTGCACCGCGCCCCGCACCGTCTCCCGGCTGACATGCAGCACCTGCGCCAGCTCCCTTTCACCGGGAAGCTCGTCGCCGGGACGCAGCATGTTGGTCGCAATCAGCACCATCAGCTTTTCCGCGATCACGTCACGCGCGGTGCGGCGGTCGAGGCTGTGCCCGACTTTCGGCATCTGCGTGAGGATTGGTCGCTCGCCCATGCACCGTACTCGCTGCCAACTGGCTACTGGTTGGTCCACCAGATCAGTTGCGATTGAACGAGCAAAAGTATGACTAGTCAATCCAAGTTCGTCGCGGCGGCGCACCAAAAAACGCCGCCCGGATTGTGCACCGCAAAGGCCGGCGCCGCGCACGGGTCCGCTGCGCATTCGAGACGACACGTTCGAGAGCATCGCCCGCCTCATTTCCGTGCCAGCTCGTCGCGCTGCCGGGCGGTCAACGGCCGGATGCGCTCGCCCCGCAGCATCAGGAACAGCTTTGCGGTCTCCTCCAGTTCCTCGGTGGCATATTGCGCCTCGCGCAAGGTCGCCCCGGCCACCACCGGTCCATGATTGGCAAGCAACACCGCATGGCTGGTGCGCGCCTTCTCCGCCACCGCCCCGGCGAGCGCGGCATCCCCCGGAGGATAGTAGGGCACGAGCGGCAGCCGGCCGACGCGCATGACGTAGTAGGCCGTCAGCGGCGGCAGCAGGTCGGCCTCGTCCAGTCCCTCGATGAGGCTGACGGCCACCGCGTGCGTGGAATGCAGGTGCACGACGGCGCCGGCATCCTGCCGCTCGCAATACATGCACTGGTGCAGGAACGCCTCCTTGGTGGGCTTGTCGCCGGACAGGTGAACGCCCTCGGCGGAGAATTTCGACAGCCGCCCGGGATCGAGCGCGCCGAGCGAGGCATTCGTCGGCGTCATCAACAGCTCGCCGTTCGACAGCCGCGCGCTGATGTTGCCGGTCGAGCCGAAGGTGAACAGCCGGTCGAACAGCGACTTGCCGACGGCTGTGATCTCGTCGCGCATGCGCGTCTCTTCCGACAGGATCGCCGTCATGCCAGCACCCTCCAGGCCTTGGAGAAGAAATCGACGCCGCCGAAGTTCCCCGACTTCAGCGCCAGCGCCACCGGCCGGTCGTCGCCGAGGCTGTGCGTCCAGGGCACGCCCGGATCGATCTCCGGGCCGATCAGCAGCGCGGACACGCCGAGCGCGCCGACGACGGCGCCGGATGTCTCGCCGCCGGCGACGAGGAAGCGGGAGTAGCCGCGCTCGCGCAATGCTGCGGCGACGTCGGCCAGGAAATGTTCGACCAGTTCGCCGGCCCGCTCGCGGCCGAGCCGCGCCTGTGCCGCTCGGACGGCCTCGGGGTCGGCGCTGGAATAGACGAGCGGCACCGTGTCGGCAGAAGCCGCCACCCAGTCGACGACCGCCCGCGGCGAGACGCTGCCCTCGGCGATCGCGAGCGGATCGATCCTGAACGAGGGCGTTCCCGCGGCGATCGCAGCCTCGATCTGGCCGCGCGTCGCCGCCGAGCAGGAGCCTGCAAGCATGACCGCGCGGCCGGTCGGCGCCTCGAAACGGCGGGCTCCGGTGTTCTCACCGAGCAATCCGGCACGCCGGAAATTCTCCGGCAGCCCGATCGCGATGCCCGATCCGCCGGTGACGAGCTTCAAGTCCGCGGCGGCCTCGCCGATCACCCGCAGGTCGTCGTCCGTGATCGCATCGACCACGACGACGCGCTGGCCGCCCGACCGCGCCTTCGCAAAGGAGTCCCGCACGGCCGCCGGCCCCTTGGCCACCACCTCGCGCGTGACCAGCCCGACCGACGAGCGTGTCTGCGCCTGCATCAGCCGGACGAGGCTGGAATCGGTCATGGGCGTCAGCGGATGATCCTTCATCGGGCTTTCCGACAGAAGCTGGTCGCCGACGAACAGATGCCCGCGATAGACCGTACGCCCGTTCGTCGGGAACGCCGGGCAGACGATCGCCAGGTCCGCGCCGAGATCGTCCATCAGCGCCTCCGTCACCGGCCCGATATTGCCGGCAGGCGTCGAATCGAAGGTCGAGCAGTACTTGAAGATGATCTGGCGGGCGCCGGCGCCGGCGAGGCACACAAGCGCCTCGCGCGACAGCGCCACGGCGTCGGCCGCCGGGATGGTGCGGGACTTCAGCGCGACGACCACGGCATCGATGCCTGCGAAGTCGAAATCCACGGGCGGCACGCCGACCGTCTGCACCGTCCGCATCCCCTCGCGCGCAAGCGTCAGGGCGAGATCGGTCGCACCGGTCAGGTCGTCGGCTATCGCTCCCAGAAGCATGGTATCCCTCCTGCAATCCTGCTCATGCCGTGGCACCCTCGACGATCTCGAAGCCGGTATCGATGATCTGCGGCTCCGGCGGGCGTTCCCGCGCCGCCAGCAGCGTCTCGGCAGCCGTCCGTCCGATCAGGAACCGGTTGGAACGGATCGTCGACAGCGGCCGCGGCAACGCCTGTCCGATGTCGAGGCCGTTGAAGCCGAAGAGGGCCAGCTTCTCGGGGATGGCTATTCCGGCGCCCAGGCAGTGCATGAAGCCGCCGACCGCCATGTCGTCATTGGAAAAGACGACGGCATCGACGTCCCCGCCGTCCCGGAGCAGTTGCGCCAGGGCCTCGCGCCCCGCCATCGTCGAGCTCCCGCCCTCGAACCGGAACTCGCCGGCCAGCGCCAGGCCGGCCTCCCGCAACCCTTCGCGAAGGCCTTCGTAGCGGAACCGGGCGCGCCGGTCGGCGGCCCAGTCATGGCCGACATAGCCGATCCGCCGGTAGCCGCGCGCCGCAAGATGGCGCGCGCTCGCCCTGCCCGCTCCCCGGTGGGAAAGGCCGACGGCGATGTCGATCGGACGGTCGTCGATGTCCATCAGCTCGGCGACCCGGATGCCGCTCTGCAGCAGCATCCGCCGGCTCGCATCGGTGTGGTCGAAGCCGGTGGTGACGATGGCCGCGGGCTGCCAGGCGAGCAGCGAGGCCAAGAGCTTCTGCTCCTGCAAAAGATCGTAGTCCGTCACCCCGATCATCGCCTCGTAGGGCGTATCGGCAAGCGCCGCATGGATGCCGCGCAGCACTTCGGGGAAGACGATGTTCGACAGCGACGGCAGGAGGACGCCGATGATGAGGGAGGAGGACGAGGCGAGCGAGCCGGCCGCGCGGTTGGGCACATAGCCGAGGCTTTCGATCGCCTCGATCACCCGCTTGCGCGTTTCCTCGGCGATCGGCCCCTTGTTGCGGATGACGCGCGAGACCGTGTTCTCGCTCACCTCCGCAAGCCGCGCCACATGCGCCAGAGTGGGCGCTTCCCGTTGCATCGTCGGACCATCCTCCCCAAAACTATCTCAGCGCTAACATAAACTCTTGAACCTGGCTAGAGGATATGGTTTGTAAAAGTGTTAGCGCTGAGATTTATTTGTGGGAGGGAAAATCCATGTCCAGTCGCCGTGCCACCGTCGCCGTGATCGGCCTGGGCTCGATGGGCCTCGGAATGGCCCGTTCCCTCCTGCGCGAGGGACACGACGTGCGCGGTTTTGACGTCAGTCCCACCGCACTCGCCGCCCTCGTGGAGGCGGGCGGCAGCGCCTGCACCAGTCCCGCCGATGCCGCCGCCGCGGCCGAGATCGTCGTGGTCGTGGTGGTCAACGCCGCCCAGACCGAAACCGTCCTGTTCGGCGAAGGCGGCGCCGTCGACGCGCTGGCGCCGGGAGCGGCGATCATATCCTGCGCCACCATGGCCCCGACCGAGGCGAAGGACTTCGCAAAGCGCGCGGGCGAGCGCGGCATCCACTATGTCGACGGCCCGATCAGCGGCGGCTCGGTCAGGGCCAGCAGCGGCGAGCTGACCTTCATGGCCTCCGGTTCGCCCGATGCCTTCGCCGCCGCCCGGCCGGCGCTCGACGCCATGGCCGCCACCGTCTACGAACTCGGCGACCAGCCCGGCGTCGGCTCCTCCTTCAAGATCGTCAACCAGTTGCTCGCCGGCGTCCATATCGCCGCCGCCTGCGAGGCGATCACCTTCGCCCGCAGCCTCGATCTCGACATCTCCCGCGTCTTCGAGGTGATCACCAAGTCGGCCGGCAACAGCTGGATGTTCGAAAACCGCATCCCGCACGTGCTGTCGGGCGACTACACGCCCCACAGCGCGGTGTCGATCTTCACCAAGGACCTTGGCATCGTCTCCGACATCGGCCGGCGGCAGAAGTTCCCGTTGCCGATCGCAAGCGCAGCCCTGCAGCTCTTCATCATGACGGAGGCCGCCGGCATGGGGCGCGACGACGACAGCTCCGTCGCCCGGCTTCTCGCCAGGATCGCCGGCGTCGATCTGCCGGGCATGGAGCAGGACGCCTGACATGCCCCGCTTCGCCGCCAATCTTTCCATGATGTTCAACGAGCACGCCTTCCTGGATCGCTTCCAGGCGGCCGCCGATGCCGGCTTCGAGGCCGTCGAATATCTCTTCCCCTACGACCATCCGGCCGAGACCGTGGCCGGGCGGCTCGCCTCGGCCGGGCTCGCGCAGGCGCTGTTCAACATGCCGCCGGGCGACTGGGCGAAGGGCGACCGCGGTCTGGCCGCCCTCCCCGATCGCAAGCACGAGTTCCGCGCCGCGGTCGACACGGCCATTCGCTATGCCGGGGTCATCGGCACGCCGCTCCTGCACATGATGGCGGGCCTGGCCGACGCCGATGATCCGGAGGCGATCCGCTGCTATCGCGATTCGCTTCGCTATGCCGCCGAACGGACCGGGCAGGCCGGCATCGGCCTCGTCATCGAGCCGATCAACCGGCGCGACATGCCCGGCTACTTCCTCAACGACTTCGACCGCGCCCTGGACTTCGTCAGGGAGCTCGGCCTGCCGCATGTCCGGCTGCAGTTCGACATCTACCACCGCCAGATCCTGCATGGCGACGTGATCATGGCGCTGCGCGCGATGATGCCGCATGTCGGCCACATCCAGACGGCCTCCGTGCCCCTGCGCAACGAGCCCGGCACCGGCGAGTTGAACGACGCCATGATCTTCGCCGAGATCGATGCGCTGGGCTATGCCGGCTACGTCGGCTGCGAGTATCGTCCGCGCGGTGCGACGCTGGACGGTCTCGGCTGGATGAAGGCGCTGAACACCCCGCGCGGGTGAGGCGCTCCGCCGTCCCTGACGCTACTCGGCGGCGGCCGCAGGCAGGTATTCGACGTTTTTCGGTGCCTCCTCGGCCTCGATCGTGCGTCCGAACACGGAATAGACCATCGGCACCACGAACAGCGTGAGCAGCGTCCCGAACGACATGCCGCCGACGATGACCCAGCCGATCTGCTGGCGGCTTTCGGCGCCGGCGCCCGTCGCGAGCGCCAACGGCACCGCGCCCAGCACCATGGCGCCGGTGGTCATCAGGATCGGCCGGAGCCGCAGGGCGGCGGAATCGATGACGGCGGCGAGCCGGTCTTGGCCCGCCTCCTGCTGCTGGTTGGCGAACTCGACGATCAGGATGCCGTGCTTGGTGATCAGGCCGACGAGCGTGACGAGGCCGATCTGCGAATAGACGTTCAGCGAGCCGCCCGCGAAATGGAGGGCGGCCAGCGCCCCCGTCACCGAGAGCGGGACCGAGATCATGATGATCAGCGGGTCGCGGAAACTCTCGAACTGCGCGGCGAGAACGAGGTAGATGAAGCCGAGGGCGAGGACGAAGACCACGGCCAGGCTCTGCCCCGAGGCCAGGAATTCGCGGCTGGGGCCGGAGACGTCCGTCTGCACGTTCTCCGGCAGGACCTCGCGCGCAAGCCCGTTCATGTAGGCCAGCACCTCGCCGGTGGAATATCCCGGCGCCAGGTTCGCCGAGACGGTGACCGACCGCATCTGGTTGAAGCGCTTCAGTTCCTGCGGCGCGACCGTTTCCGTCACCTTCACCAGGTTGGACAGCTGCACCATCTCGCCGCTGGCGGACCGGACGAAGATCGTCGACAGCGCGGCGGGCGAGGCGCGATCGGCGGCCGCGAGCTGCACGTAGACGTCATACTGCTCGCCGTCGATCTCGAAGCGGGTCACCTGGCGGCTGCCGAGCATCGTCTCCAGCGTCCGTCCGATATCGGCCACGTCGATGCCGAGGTCGGAGGCCTTGTCGCGGTCGATCTCGATCGTCATCTCCGGCTTGTTCAGCTTCAGGTCGGTGTCGACATTGGTGAGGCCGGGATAGTCGGACAGCCGATCGAGGAAGGCCTTGGTCTGCCCGTCGAGTTCCTCATAGCTGCTGGAGCTCTGCAGCACGAACTCGATCGGGCGGGCATTGTTGGAGGTGCCGAGCGAGGGCGGATTGCTGGCGAAGGCGTTGACGCCGGCGATGCGGCGGAGCTTGGGCAGAAGTTCGGCGACCAGGTCCTGCTGCGAGCGGCCGCGCGTGTCCCAGGGCTTCAGCCGCCCCATGGTCAGGAAGCGGTTGACCTCCGGAAAGCCCGTAATGGTCTGGATGCTGCCGACCTCGGCGACCGGCTTCAACAGGTCCTCCACCTGCCGCGCATAGCGCTCGGTATAGGCGAGCGTGGAGCCTTCCGGCGCCGTGCCCATGACCCGGATCACGCCGCGGTCCTCGACCGGCGCCAGCTCCTGGGGAAGCTGCAGGTAGAAATAGACGCTGCCGAAGGCGACGACGGCCGCCAGCATCGCCACCACGGGCCTTATCCGCAGCGAGGCGGACAGCAGCCTTCGATAGCCGCTCTCGAGCCCCGTCAGCCCGCGTTCGATGAAGGCCGAGATCCGCCCCGGCTTCTCCTGATGCCTCAGGAGTTTCGAGCACATCATCGGCGTCAGCGTCAGGGCGACGAAGCCCGACACCAGCACCGCGCCGGCCAGCGTCAGCGAGAACTCCAGGAACAGCCGCCCCGTCCGGCCGGCGGCAAAGGCGACCGGCGCATAGACGGCAGCCAGCGTCAGCGTCATGGCGATGACGGCAAAGCCGATCTCGCGCGTTCCCTTGATCGCCGCCGGCACCGGCTTCATCCCGTTTTCGATGTGGCGGAAGATGTTCTCCAGAACGACGATGGCATCGTCCACCACCAGGCCGATCGCCAGCACCATGGCCAGCAGCGTCAGCGTGTTCACGCTGAAGCCGAGCGCGTACATGATGGCGCAGGTCGCAACCAGCGAGATCGGGATCGTGACGATCGGAATGATCGAGGCGCGGGCGGAGCGGAGGAACAGCACGATCACGACCAGCACCAGCACGATCGCCTCGACGATCGTGTGGTAGACGGCGTCGATCGCCTCCTCGATGAACACGGAATTGTCGTTGCCGATGGCGCCCGTCATGCCCTCGGGAAGGTTCGCGTTGATGTCCGGCAGGATGGACTGCACGCCGGCCGACACGTCGAGCGGGTTCGCCACGGCCTGCTTGATGACGCCGACCACGATGGCGCTGTCGCCGTTGAAACGGCCGGAGCGCCGCTCGTCGGCGGCGCCGAGCTCGACGCGCGCCACCTCGCCGAGCCGCACCAGCACGCCGTCGCCGCGCTTGACGATGATCTTCTCGAACTGCTCGACATTGCTCAGCGCCGTCTTGGACAGCACGGTGAACTCGCGGTCGCTGCTCTCCAGCCGGCCGGCCGGGATTTCGACGTTCTGCGCCTCGAGCGCCCCCTCGATATCCTGCACGGTCAGCCCGAGAGAGGCGAGGCGCTCCCGGTCGACCCAGATCCGCATCGCATAGCGCCGCTCGCCGTAGATCTGCACGTCGGCGACGCCGTTCACGTTCTTGAAGCGGTCGACGATATTGCGGTCGACATAGTCCGTCAGGTCCAGCGGGCTCAGCCGGTCGCTGCGGAAGACGACGAACATCACCGGCTGGGCATCGGCCTCGACCTTGGAGATGACGGGTTCGGTGATCTCGTCCGGCAGTTGCCGGCGGACGCGGCTCACCCGATCGCGCACGTCGCTCGCCGCCACGTCCGGATCGACCTCCAGGCGGAAGCGCACGGTGATGCGGCTCGATTCGGCCCGGCTCGTCGATTCCAGCACGTCGATGCCGGCAATCCCGGCGATCGAGCCTTCGAGCACCTGCGTCACCTGGCTTTCGATGATGCTCGCGGACGCGCCGGGATAGGAGGTGACGACGGAGACGACCGGCTCGTCGATGTTCGGATATTCGCGGACCGTCAGGCGCTCATAGGAGACGACGCCGATCAGAAGCATCAGCAGGCTGAGCACCGTGGCGAAGACCGGCCGGCGGATGCAGAGTTCGGAAAATCCCATCCGGCGTCTCCTAGCCTTCGACCTGGGCGGTCTCGTTGCCGACGATCTCGACGCTTGCGCCGTTGCGCAGCCTGGTGTGGCCTGCCGTCACCACGACGGTGCCCGCCGTCAGGCCCTCCACCTCCGCCACGCCGATCCTGCGGGCGCCGACCGTGACGCGGCTTTCCTGCGCCTTGCCGTCCACGACGGTCCACACGAAGCGGTCCTGGCCGCGCGCCACGATGGCGGCCTCCGGAACCGTGACGACCTTGCGCTCCTCCAGGCCCCTGACGGTGATGCGCGCGAACAGGCCGGGCCGCAGCGCCAGATCCGCATTCGGCAGCCGGGCGCGGATGCTGATGGCGCGGCCGTTGACGTCCATCATCGGGTCGATCGCATAGACGGTACCGGGAAACGTCCTGCCGGGAATGGCGTCGACGGAAACCTCGAGCGTCTGGCCGATCTTCACCTTCTGCAGATTTGCCTCGGGAATCTTGAAGTCGACTTTCAGCACGTCGATCTTCTCCAGATTGACCAGCGCCGTGCCGATGCCGACGTAGCTTCCGGTCGAGACGCTGCGCAGGCCGACGACGCCGTCGAAGGGGGCGACGATATCGTGCTTGGAAAGCTGCACGCGCTGCGAGTTGAGGAGGGCGGTCGCGGTGTTGCGCTCGGCGATGGCCGAATCGAGGTCCCGGGTCGTGCCGGTGCCGTTTGCCGACATGCGCTGGGCGCGCTCATAATTGGTGTTGGCGAGATCGAGGCGCACCCTGATCTCCTCTTCCTCCGCCTTGGCAAGCGCATTGTCGAGGCTGACCAGCACCGTGCCGGCCTTGACCGGCTGGCCCTCGTCGAAGCGGATCGCCGCGATCCTGCCGGCGACCTCGGGCGCAAGCTGCACCGACTCGTCGGACTGCAGCGTCCCGATGGCGCTGATGTCGGCCGTCGAAGACGTTTCCGCCGCATCGGCGACCTCGACGGGGACGCTTGCCGGTCCGGAGCGCTGGCGCGCCGGTTCGCGTGCGGTCGAAAGGGTGGCCTGCGAGACGGCATCGAGATCGATCCACTTCCACTGGACCGCCGCCGCCCCGGCCGCTCCGGCAAAGACAACGGCCAGGATCACCGCCAACACCCTCATGAAAATCCTCATAAATTTGCTGCATTGCACAATACGGCCATCATTGCAGAAGGCAACGCGGGAAAAAAATGAAAATTCTGTAATGTCGGTCACCTGCCCTCACATTGTCGTTATCCGCAATCCCCTGCGGATCAGGGCTTCGCCGCCGAGCGACGAATTTCCCCTACCGTCCCGCCGCAAAGTCCTCTCCGGGACCCGACCCTGCCATGGCCGCGCCCGCCGCGCCGAGCAAAGTTCCGGATATGTTCGCAAGCTGCTATGGTCGCCTTCGAATCGCGCGCAAGATGGAATCCGGCATGACGGCCACCGCCTATCTCGAAAAACTCAACGACCGGCAGCGACTGGCGGTGGAGCACGGGGTCGGCCCGGCGGGCAGCGGCGCGGGTGGGCCGCTGCTGATCATCGCCGGGGCCGGCTCGGGCAAGACCAACACGCTCGCCCACAGGGTCGCGCATCTGATCGTCAACGGCGCCGATCCGCGCCGGATCCTGCTGATGACGTTCTCGCGCCGCGCCGCCTCTGAGATGGCGAGGCGCGTCGAGCGCATCTGCCGCACCGTGCTCGGCGCCAACGCCGCCGCCATGACCGACGCGCTCACCTGGTCCGGGACCTTCCACGGCATCGGCGCGCGGCTTCTGCGCATCTATGCCGAGCAGATCGGCCTGAACGTCGACTTCACCATCCACGACCGCGAGGATTCCGCCGACCTGATGAACCTGGTCCGCCACGAACTCGGCTTCTCCAAGACCGAGAGCCGGTTTCCGACCAAGGGCACCTGTCTTGCCATCTACTCGCGGGCGGTCAATTCGGAGACGCCGCTCGCCGAGGTGCTGCGCAACGTCTATCCCTGGGTCAGCGGCTGGGAAGCGCAGTTGAAGGACCTCTTTGCGGGCTACGTCGAAGCCAAGCAGGCGCAGAACGTCCTCGACTACGACGACCTGCTTCTCTACTGGGCGCAGATGGTCGGCGACCCGGAGCTCGCCGAAGACATCGGCAACCGCTTCGACCATGTCCTCGTCGACGAGTACCAGGACACCAACAAGCTGCAGTCCTCGGTGCTGATGGCCCTGAAGCCCGGCGGCCGCGGCCTGACGGTGGTCGGCGACGACGCGCAGTCGATCTATTCCTTCCGGGCGGCCACGGTCCGCAATATTCTCGATTTCCCCCGGCAGTTCACGCCCGAGGCAGACATCGTCACCCTCGACCGCAACTACCGCTCGACCCGGCCGATCCTGGCCGCCGCCAATGCCGTGATCGACCTGGCGCGCGAACGCTTCACCAAGAACCTCTGGACGGAAAGAGAAAGCGCCGAGCGCCCGAAGCTCCTGACGGTGAAGGACGAGAACGACCAGGCGAACTACATCGTCGACCAGATCCTTGCCAACCGCGAGGGCGGCATGACGCTGAAGCAGCAGGCGGTGCTGTTTCGGACCTCCAGCCACAGCGGACCGCTGGAAGTGGAGCTCACCCGCCGCAACATCCCCTTCGTGAAGTTCGGCGGGCTGAAGTTCCTCGATGCCGCCCACGTCAAGGACGTGCTGGCGACCCTGCGGTTCGCGCAGAACCCGCTCGACCGGGTCGCCGGTTTCCGGCTGTTGCAGATGCTGCCGGGCATCGGCCCGCAGACCGCAGGCAGGATGCTGGACACGATCGCAGCCGATCCGGAGCCGCTGGTCGCCCTGGCGGAAATCCCGCCGCCGGTCAAGACCGGCGAAGCGTGGGCAGCCTTCATCGAACTCATGGTCGGGCTCAGGCGTTCGGGCGGCGCGTGGCCCGCCGACATCGCCATGGCCCGGGCCTGGTACGAACCGCATCTGGAACGCGTCCACGAGGACGCCGAGACGCGCAAGGCGGACCTCCTGCAGCTCGAGCAGATCGCCGCAGGCTACCCGAACCGCGAACGCTTCCTGACCGAACTGACGCTCGATCCGCCCGACGCGACCAGCGACCAGGCCGGCGTGCCGCTGCTCGACGAGGACTACCTCATCCTGTCGACGATCCATTCGGCCAAGGGCCAGGAATGGCGCGCGGTGTTCATGCTGAACGTCGTCGACGGTTGCATCCCCTCCGATCTCGGCGTCGGCACCACGCACGAGATCGAGGAGGAGCGGCGCCTGCTCTATGTCGGCATGACGCGGGCGAAGGACAGCCTGACGCTGGTCACGCCGCAGCGGTTCTTCACCGGCGGCCAGCACGCCCAGGGCGACCGCCATGTCTATGCCTCGCGGACGCGCTTCATCCCCGCCACGCTGCTGCAGTTCTTCGAAACGGCGACCTGGCCGCTCGTCTCCGCCGCCGCCGGCGAACGAAGCGCAAGGCAGGTCCGCATCGACGTCGGCGCGCGCATGCGCTCGATGTGGAAATAGCCCCGGCGCAACGGGCCGCCCGTCCTGCCCGGCACGCTACCGGGGGACGGCCATCGGAGCCCCGGTGACGGGATCGGGCATGACCAGGGCGGAGAGGCCGAACGCCGCCTTCAGGTTTTCCTCCGTCAGCACCGCCTGCGGCGTCCCGGTCGAGACCAGGCCGTCGGGCCCGAGCAGCACCAGATGGTCGGAGAAGCGCGCGGCGAGATTGAGATCGTGCAGGACGGTGATCACGGTGGCGCCGTGCCGGCGGTTGCGCTGCTGCAGCAGGCTCAGCACCTCGATCTGATGGGTGAGGTCCAGCCAGGTCGTCGGTTCGTCGAGCAGCAGGCACGGCGTATCCTGGGCGAGAACCAGCGCGATCCAGGCGCGCTGGCGCTGTCCGCCGGAGAGTTCGTCCAGCGGACGCTCCATCTGATCCGTCAGTCCCACCGCCTCGAGCGCCGCCGCACAGGCATCCGCATCGGCCTTGCTCCACGGGGCGAGCAGCCCGCGCCAGGGCGTCCGCCCGCGCCTGACCAGATCGGCCACCGTGATCCCTTCCGGGGCGCGTGGCGCCTGCGGCAGGATGGCGAGGCGGCGGGCGAGCGCACGCGTGTCCTTCTCGAAGATGTCCTCGCCGCCCAGCGTCACGCTGCCTTGTTGCGGCCGCACCAGCCGGGCGAGGGCTCTCAGCAAGGTGGATTTCCCGCAGCCGTTCGGCCCGAGGATGGTCGTCATCCGCCCCTCGGGAAAATCGAGGGACAGATCACGGATGACGATCCGCTCGCCATAGCCGAGCGTCAGCGCCTCGGCCTTGAGTTCGATGCCGGTCAAAGGTCTCCAGCCTCCATTTCGCGCGCCAGAAGCCACAGCAGGTAGGGCGCGCCGAAGATGCCCGTCATGACGCCGACGGGCAGTTGCAGTCCGGGGATCAGCGACCGTGCCGCAAGGTCCGCCAGAACGGTGATCGCCGCGCCCGATGCCGCGGCGGCGACGATGCGTGCCGCGGGGCTTCGCGCCCCCGTCAGGCGGGCGCCCAGCGGGGCCGCCATCAGCGCCACGAAGGGAACCGGCCCGGCCACGGCGACGCCGGCCGCCGCGAACAGCACCCCGGTCGCCGCCAGCCGCCGCCGTGCCCGGTCGACCTTGACGCCGAGGCCGGCCGCCAGATCGTCGCCGAGTTCCAGCAGCGCCAGGCTCCTGATCTGAACCGCGAGCGCGAGCGACAGCACGGCCCCGAGTCCGAGAACCTGGGCAGCGTGGCTCCAGTTGCGGGCGGCGAGCGAGCCGGTCAGCCAGCGTTGCGCCTCGGCCGCCTGCTCCGGCGGCAACCGCGTCATCAGGAAGCTGCCGGCGGCGGACGCGAAGAAGGCGACGCCGATGCCGACGAGAATGAGCGTGAGTGTCGACAGCGATCCGTCGCGCCGCAGCGAGAGTGCCGCGACGATCACCGCCGCCGCGAGCCCTCCGGCCGCTGCCAGCAACGGCATCGGCACGGCAACGCCCGCAGTCACGCCGGCAAGCACCGCCAGCCCGGCGCTGGACGTGAAGCCCATCACGTCCGGGGCGGCGAGCGGATTGCGCAGCAGGATCTGGAAGATGGCGCCGGATATGCCGAGAACGGCGCCGAGCCCGAGCGCCGTCAGCGTGCTCGGCCCGCGCAGCACGCGCATCGTCAGCGCGCCGGGTCCCGTGCCGCCCCACAGGCCCGTCCACAGGTCGGCGGGCGACAGCATGACCTGGCCGACCATCAAGGACAGCAGGATGGCCGACACCAGGACGGCACCGAGAACGAAGACCCCTGCCCTCATGCCGCCGCTCCCGGCCGCAGGCGGCGCGCGATCAGCACGAACACCGGCGCACCGATCAGCGCGGTCATGATCCCGACGCGGATCTCCGCCGGCGCCAGCACCAGCCGGCCGGCGGTGTCGGCGAGAAGCAGGAGAGTGGCGCCGAGCAGGGCGGAGACGAAGAGTTCCGCCCGCAGCACATGGCCGCTGATCCGGCGCGCGATCGGCGGCACGATCAGGCCGACGAACACGATCGGGCCCGCCACCGAGACGGCCGCCCCCGTCATCAGCGTCACGGCGACGAGGGCGCCGAACTGGACGCGGCCGAGCCGGGTCCCGAGCCCGCGGGCCAGCGCCGCCCCGAGCGAAAGCGCCTCGAGCCGCGGCGCGATCGCCAGCGCCAGCGCCGTGCCGGCGCCAGTCGTCAGGGCCATGGCGAGAAGCGGGCGGCTGCCGGCCTGCGACAGCGACCCGACGACCCAGAACCGCAGCACTTCCAGCGTCTCGCCGCGGACGAGCACCACGGCCGAGACGAGCGACAGCAACAGCGCATTCAGCGCCGTGCCGGCGAGCGTCAACCGCACCGGCCCGGCCTCGCCGCGCAGGCCGCCGCCGAGCGCGAAGACGGCGACGGCCGCCAGCGCCGCGCCGGGGAAGGCCAGCGCCGCCATCAGCCCGGCATCCGAATGGCCGAAGATCAGCGCCCCGAACACGATCGCGAAGGCCGCCCCCGAATTGACGCCGAGCAGCCCCGGATCGGCGAGCGGATTGCGCGTCAGCGCCTGCATCACGCTGCCCGCCATGCCGAGCCCGGCGCCGGCGATGAGCCCGGCGAAAAGCCGCGGCAGCCGGATCGAGGCGACCGCGACGTGGACGGGGTCGGCCGGATCGTAGGCCGTCAGCGCCCGCCAGACCTCGGCAAGGCTCGCAGGCCGCACGCCGACGCCGAGCGTCAGCGCCGCCGCCGCCGCAAGCAGGAGGATGACGCCGGCGACCGCTCTCACGGCGCCAGTCCCGCCGCGACGCTCGACCGGGCCGCGGTCGACGGGTCGCCGTCGACCGCCAGCGCAATGTCGGCCTCGAGCTGTTTCAGCGCAAACGGCAGCGACAGCACGCTGCCGAAGGAAAGCGCACCGGCGACGATCGCCCCGGCCAGCACTTCGCGCCCTTCCTTGTGGGCACGCAGGGTGCGCCGCATCGGCAGCGCGACGATGTCGGGAACGACGTCGAAGGACGAGATCCAGACGAGCAGGTCGGCATCGAGCGGCGACAGGTCCTCAGGCGACAGCGGCGTGTAGAACACGTCCGGGTTCGCAAGCTCGACCAGTTTCGGCGGCGGTTGGAAACCGAGTTCCTTCAGGAAGCGCGCGCGGGTGTCGAAACCGCTGAACGCCCCGGTCTCGCCGCCGTAGTTGTAGGCGCAGACGGCGGTCTTCCCGGCCCAGTCGGGATGACGCTGCCGCGCGTCGGCGAATTTCTGCCGGGATGCCGCGACCAGTTCCTCGGCAAGCGCGGCCTTGCCGACGGCCCGGCCGAGCATGAGCGTCAGCTCGTCCCACGGCATGCCGTAGGCCGGCAGGCCTGCCGGCTGCATCAGCACCGGCGCGATCTGCGACAGCACCGCATATTCCGCTTCCGAGATGCCGGAGCCGATGCCGACGATCAGGTCGGGGGCGAGCGAGGCGACAAGCTCCATCGACACTTCGCCGGAGATCATCGCAGGCCTCGCGTCGCCGAGCAGCGGCTGCGCCCAGGGCCACACGCCGTAGGGGAAGCTGCCGAACCACTGCCGGATCGCCACCGGCCGCACGCCGAGCGCCAAGAGCGGGTCCTGCGTCGTGTAGCCGAGCGAGATGACCCTTTGCGCGGGTTTCGAAAGCGTGGTCTCGCCGAATGCGTGGACGAAGCGCAGATCCTCGCCGGCGGCAACAGCGCGCGAACCGCCTGTCACGGGCAGCAGCGCACCGGCCGCCAGGCCGGCCAGGAACCGGCGGCGCGGAAGGCCCGGCGGGCGGCCGGGCCTGCTCTGTTCGCTGTGGGCAGCCTCGTCCATATCGTTTCCTTCGTCGCGGCGGTCTTTCGGTCCGCCGAATGCCCATGCCGGCCCCGAAGGCCGGCATGATCGCCATCGGTCGGGGCAAGCCCGCTGGCATGCCCCGATCAGGACCTCCGTCACCACGTGTAGCGCAGCGTCGCCTTGACCGTCCGGCGATCGCCGTACCAGGCGCTGTTGCTCCATGTGTCGACATGGGTGACGTATTCCTTGTCGAACAGGTTGGTCGCATGGACCTGGAGCGACGCGTTCTCGGTCACCTTGTAGTTGACCGCCGCATCGAAGACCGTTCTCGACGAAAGCTCGTTCGTGTTGGCGATGTCGCCATAGGTCTTGCCCACGAAACGCGCGCCGAGGCCGAGGGTCACGTCGCCGATCGTGCCGTTGCCGGGGATCGTGTAGTCGGCCCAGATCGAGGCGAGGTGGTTCGGCACCCGTTCCGGACGGTTGCCGACGAGGTCCGGATTGAGATCCTTCTCGATCTTCGGGTCCCAGTAGGAATAGGCGAGCGTCAGGTTGGTGCTGTCCGTCAGCGCGACCTTGCCCTCCAGCTCGACGCCGCGGACGTTGACCTGGCCGATCTGGATCTGCTCGGTGTAGGTGGCGTTCCACTGCGCGACGTTGTTCTGGGTGAGATCGAAGAAGGCGAGCGTAAACAGCGCGTCGAAGGCGGTCGGCGCGTACTTCACCCCGACCTCGTACTGCTCGCCCTCCTGCGGCTGCGGCGGGCTCGTGAAGGAGGTGCGGTTGGCACCGACGGGCTCGAAGGACTCGGAGTAGTTGGCATAGAGCGAGACCTCGCTCGTCGCCTTGTAGGTCAGGCCGACGCGCTTGGTGAAGGCCTCGTCCGTGGCCCCATAGGAGCCGGCGCTCGACCCGGTGGACGAATCCACGTGGTCGTAGCGGCCGCCGAGCGTGAGGATCCAGCGGTCGTCGAGGGTCAGTTCCTCCTGCAGATACAGCCCCTTCGTGGTCATCCCGAAATCGGAATTGGAGATCGACGTCCAGGTGATGCACTCAACGCCGCAGAAGCTGGGATCGTAGATGTCGATGCCGGCGGCAGAGCCGTCATACCGCGTCTCGTCCGTTGTCGTTCGCGTGTATTCCAGGCCGAGGAGCGTGCGGCTGTCGAAACGGCCGAAGCTGGCGTCGTATTGCAGCTGGTTGTCGATCGCGAAGCTCTCGAGTTCGCCGTAGACGGCAAAGGCGGTGCGCCGCACGGTCGGATCGGCCGATGCGCCGTAGACGGTCTCGTAGTCCAGGTCGAGATTCGTATGGCGGGCCACCTGGCGGAACTGCAGACCGTTGCCGAAGTCATGCTCGAACGAGTAGCCGATATTGCGCTCGATCGTGTCCATGTTGTTGAAATCGGGCTCGCCCAGGAAGGTCTTCGTGTCCAGGCCCGAACCCAGCGGGATGGAGGTTCCGGGGCTTCCGTCGCGCTTGTTGTAGTCGGTCAGGATCGTGAACGTGGTGGCATCCGTCGGATTCCAGGTCAGCGCGGGAGCGATATAGATCCGGTCGTCGTCGGTGAAGTCGGCACCGTTGTTGCCGTCCTGCCATTTCGCCGTCAGGCGATAGCTCCAGTCGCCGTTCTCGTCGAGAACACCGCCGAAATCGGTGCCGGTTTCGACATGGTCTTCGCCGAGCGTCGTGTAGATTTCCCCGAACTTCTCGCTTTGCGGCCGCTTGGTGATCGCGTTCACGATGCCGCCGGGTCCGTTCAGGCCGAACAGGGCCGAGGTGGACCCTTTCAGCACCTCGATCCGCTGCATGCCGTAGGGCTCCAGGCGGCTGGTGGTGAAGTTCTGGGTGCGGATTGGCAGGCCGTCGCGATACTTGCTGCCGCCGCTGTAGAAGCCGCGGATCAGGTAGAAGTCGTAGCGGTCGTCGGAGCCGTAGATGTCGGTCGAGACGCCCGCGGTATAGGAAATCGCCTGGTCGAGCGTCGCCACCCCGCGCTCGCGCATTTCCTCCTCGGTCACGACGGACACGGAGCTCGGCAGGTCGAGGATCGGCGTGGCGGTCTTGCTGCCCGTCGAGGTGTCCTTTGCCACGATCGTGGCATCGGGCCCGATCGCAGTCTGGCCGCCACCATAGACCGTGATGGTCTCAAGCGTGGTGCTGGGACCGGCTTCCCCGGCCGATTGCGCGAGCGCGGGCAGCGGCGCCAGAAGCGCGGAACTCGACAGGAGCGCCAGCAGAAGATGTCGTCCGCTCCCCGGCTTTCGCTTCGATGAGCCTTTGTCCGCGCTGACGGGAGGGATCGTTCGAAGCACCATGGGAAATTCCTTCATTTCACGGACACAAATATGGGTCTCCGCTAAAATGCTGATAAATATAGCATTTTACGGGAGGATGTTTTGATGACGATTTTAGTCAGGTATTAGGTACAATGATGTATCAAGTCAATCATCAGACAAATTTTCCGCCCAACACATGACCGTGATCTGCCCGAAAGTTGTGGACGGGTTGCAGCCGTCGCCGTCGCAGCGCGGTCCGGCGGAGAGACCTCGCGGGCATTTTCCGTTGCGAAGGGAATGGATCGAAATGCGCCTGAACGACGCGTTCGCCGCCCGGTGACCGTGGCTGAAGCAGGCGCTTTCTCGCGGCGGGAAATGGGCGCCGCCGGGCGGCCGCGGCTTGAGCGCAACCTTCGGCACGGCGCGGGCGCCGGCGCGCGCCTTGGGCGACGCGCCCGATCTCGATCGTTGAAAAGGGGATATGGCCGGGCGGTGGCGCCTGGCGACCGGCGCCGCCCGAAAGGGCGGGCCGGAAACGCGAAATGCAGCCACGAGGGCTGCATCAGCAGGAATTCTTAGCGCGTGCGCGCAACCTTCTTCTTCGGAGCCGGCAGCAGCCCCTCGCGCTGCGCCTTCTTGCGCGCCAGCTTGCGGGAGCGGCGGATCGCGTCTGCCTTTTCGCGCGCGCGCTTTTCCGAAGGCTTCTCATAGGCGCTGCGCGTCCGCATTTCACGGAACAGTCCTTCGCGCTGCATCTTCTTCTTCAGCACGCGAAGCGCCTGCTCGACGTTGTTGTCCCTGACGAGTACCTGCAAAGTGTCTCCTGACGCAGCCTGCGCTGCCAATTCTGATCCTGATTTGCGCCCGATTTGCCCCGCAACCGGCCGCCCGATCGAAAAACAAAAGGCCGGGACTGCTCCCGACCTTCCTCAGCATTGCCGCCGCCGTGCCAGTACATCCGTGGTCACGGGGGCAATGAAGCTCTTTAGGCGGCCTGCAGGTTGTCGGCCGAGCTCTTGCCCGAACGCTTGTCCTGCACGATGTCGTAGCTGATCTTCTGACCTTCGGTCAGGCCGCGCATGCCGGCCCGCTCGACGGCGGAAATATGCACGAAGACGTCCTGGCTGCCGTTATCCGGCTGGATGAAGCCAAAACCCTTGGTGCTGTTAAACCACTTTACGGTACCTGTGTTCATAACGATTCCTTTCAATCGCTTGTGGGCCCGGTCACAATGACCGATCTGAATTATCGACGATGAAGGGAGATCTGAAAGCGCCGTTCGGCTGCGGACAAGAGTCGCTAGCAAGGTTCGATAAACATAAGATAGCGGAATACCGGTCCAAGACAAGGGCAGCGGCTTTTTTAATTTTCCGCCCCTTGTCCGAAGCACTCGATGCCGAATGCGAAAATCCTGCAGATACGACCGAAATTGTTATCGATCGCACAGAAAATCTTGCAACAACGACCGCGCGCCGGACTGGCAACCGCCAACAAAAAAGGTCGGGGCGAAACCGCACCGACCTTCCTCATAGCCGCTTATCTTCCAGTGCCAGTACATCCGTGGTCAAAGGCAGGCAGCGACTGCGACAATTGCGAGCGACAGATGCATTCCAGCGCTCTCCAGCAATGCCGATGACGGTCATATAGGGGGCCATTGTGTTCAAAACAAGTTCGCCCCGTCGAAAAGTGCCCAGGCTCGGATCCCCGCTCCTTTCCTGCCTTGCATTGACCTCAATTGTTTCCTTGCCAAGCCCGGCACATGGGCGCACTGTCGCCCTTGGATAGAGAACGTCCTCGGGCCCCGCTGAACGAAAGCGCTGTGTCGCCCCCATTTGAAAGGAGGACGCCATGTCTTCCATTGTCCGTCATGTCGAACCGCGCACCGACGACAGGAGCGTCTCCAGCGACCTCAGCGCCCGCGTCCTGAAGGACATGCTTCGCAACGCCGGCTACACGACCGCCCGGCTGAAACCGCTCGCAGGCCCGCTGCACCAGGCATCGGAGTCGGTGCTGCGCCGCTTCCTGACCCTGACCATGCAGGATCCGGCGCAATGACCGCCGCGGCCAGGCCCGCGCCCGACGGTGCGCGGCAAGAGCCTGCAGGGCCCCGGACCGCCTTCGACACCACCTTCAGCCGGACCGACGAGGCGCAATCCGCCACGGCCGCCGACCCGCCCGACCCCAGGGCTCCCGTATCGACCCCGGACAGGAACGCCGCCGCCAGCCCGTCGCGCCTGCACCGCTATGCCATCCAGGGCCTGCCGGGCAAGCACTGAGCGCCCTTCGCCAGGATGGAGCGCCGGCCGGTCAGCCGATGCTCTTGCCAAAGCGCGTGAAGCTTTCCTCCAGGATGGTCGTGCTGGCGCCGGGCAATTCCGGGCGCCGGTAGACACCGTCGCGAACCTGGATCGGTTCTTCGAAGTGATCCTTGATCCAGGGAATGTATTCGAGGATCGTCGAGGCGGGGTGCCAGTAGCTGAGGTGCACATGCACCTGGCTCATTTCGCCGGCATGCGGCACCACCGGCAGCCGATGCGCATGGGCGAGGTCGGCGACCTGGATATACTCGGTCACCCCGCCAAGCCGTGTGACGTCCGGCTGCACATAGGCGACCGCCCCCGCCCCAATGAACGCGCTGAAGGCATCCGCCGTGTAGAGCTGCTCGCCGAGCGCGATCGGGATCGCCGTGCTGCGCGCAAGCGCGGCGTGCCCGGCCACGTCGTCGTACCAGAGCGGCTCCTCGAACCAGTAGATGTCGAGGTCGCGCGCTTGCGCGCAGAAGCGCTGGCAGGTCGCCAGGTCCCATTTGCCGTTGCCGTCGATGGCGATCCTGACCGCCGGCCCGACCCGCTTGCGGACGGCCGCAAGCCGGGCGATGTCCGTGTTCGGGTCGTCGTGCCCGACCTTGATCTTCAGGCGGGTGAAGCCATCCGCCTCGACGGCCTTCGCGGCACCGGCAAGCAGGGTCTCCAGCCGGAACGAGAGCCAGCCGATATCGGTGTTGTAGGCTTCCACGCCCTTCGTCCGCGCCCCGCCGAGATAGGCCCAGAGCGGCCGCCCCGCCTTTTTCGCCGCCAGGTCCCACAGCGCCACGTCGACGGCGGCCAGGGCCAGATGGGTGATCCCGGCACGCCCCACCCATTGCAGGGCGGGGTTGCGCGCGAGCTTGGTCCACAGCCGCGCATGGTCGGATGCGTCCTCGCCGACCAGCAGCGGCGCGTAGCAATCGCGGATGCAGGCCGTGATCAGCCGGTCGGACGGCAGGTGCGCATGCGTGCCGGTGAACCCGTAGCCGACGAGCCCGTCGGTGGTGACGATCTTCGTGCCGACGACGCCCCAATGGGTGATGCTGTGCGTCGAATCCGAAATCGACTCCGACGTCAGCGGCAGGTGCAGGATGAACGGTTCGACGGATGCGATCTTCATGGGGGCACTCCTCCTCTTCCTCGCCGGCAGTCGTAGCGCAAAGCGGGCAGATGGAAAAATAAAAAATTTTTTATTTTATTTTCTTGCCTATCGATGGCCGCTGACGGATTGTCCCGTCATGACGATGACCAAGACCACCCTGGCCGAGCAGGCCTACCAGGAACTTCGCGAGCGCATCATCAGCGGCCGGCTGCCCGGCGGCCGCCGCCTGCTGCCGAACGATCTCGCCGCCGACCTCGGGATCAGCCCGACGCCGGTGAAGGAAGCCTGCCTCAGGCTGGAGGCCGACGGACTGGTCTCCACCTCCAGCCGGCGCGGCATGGTCGTCCGCAGCTTCAGCGAGGAAGACGTCGAGGAGATCTATGCGGCGCGGATCCTGATCGAGAAGGGCGCCGTCGAGGCCGCCTTCGACGCCGGCCGGCTGGACGAAACGGTGTGCCGCAGCCTGTCCCGCAGCCTGGAGCAGCACCGGCGGTTTGCCGCCGGCACCTCGCTGGACGACCTCTCGCAGGCGCTGCTCCACGACCGCGCGTTCCACAGCACCCTCGTGGCTGCCGCAGGCATTCGCACGATTTCGGAAGCGCATGCCCGCATCCTCGGGCAGACCCACACGCTCTTCGTCTCCGTGCCCGGCGACTACGAACGGTCCGTGGCCGAGCATCAGGCCGTCTTCGATGCCGTGATGGCAGGGGACAGGCACCGCACCTTGGAGGCGCTGATCAACCACCTGACGCGAAGCCGCGAGAACACGCTGCGCCAGGTGCGCATGCTGGCGACACAGGCCGCCCTGCCGTAAGGCGCAGGCTACGTTGCGTCGAGCCGCTCCAGATAGGGCAGAGCATCCGGCGAGATGACCCGCGCGACCGCGTGGATGCGCCGCATAGCCCGCTCCCGCGAGATTTGCAGATGGCGCACCAGCGCGTCCTTGGCCCCGTCGACATCGCCGGCGATGAGGCGGTCGATCACCTCCAGATGCTCCGGCAGGAACGGCTCGGTATCGAAGAGCTCCGAAGTCCAGCGATAGAGGAAGTGGTGGGCGACCAGCAACGCCTGCGGCAGGCTGATCGCCCGCATCAGCGAATCGTTGCCGCAGTATCCGAGAAGCTCGACGTGAAGCTCCTGCTCCAACGCATCGAGCGTCTCCGCCTCCGCCGGGGCGGCCGAAGCGATGGCGCTTTCGACATTGCGCCGCAGCCGCGGCAACAGCGCCTTGGGCAGCCGGGGAAGCGCCTTCTCCAGCGCCAGCGGCTCGAGCACCCATCGCAGTTCGTAGAGCTCGTCGATATGCTTGGCCGTCAGCGCCGGGGCATACCAGCGCCCGCGGTCGTCCTTCCGGGCGATGCCGCGCTGCTGAAGCCTCGCCACGACGTCGCGCGCGACCGTGCGGCTGACGCCGTGATGCTTGGCGAGCATCGCCTCGTTGATCCGCCAGCTTGCGAGCGAGGTGCGCGAGACGATCTCGATCTCGATCTGCGGGTAGAGCAGCTCCCAGCTCGCAAGAAAATGGATCCGCGGGTCCGCCGCCGGTTGCGTGTCGACCTGGCCGGCGCAGGATCCGGGGTTCGGCGACAGGTCGCCGGCCACCACCGCATATCCCCTCGCCCCGGCCTTTCGCACCAGGCCGAGCCGCTCCAGCTCGGCCAGCGCCTGCCGCGCCGGCGCCCGGCTGATGCCGAAGCGCGCGGCCACGCCGCTTTCGGTCAGCCGTGCATCCGCAGCCAGCGCACCGGCTGCGATCTCGGATGCCAGCGCGTCGCGCGCACGCTGGTAGAGCTTCGGAGCAATACCGGATGCATTGCCTGCCATGTCGTCGTTCGCTCCCGTCTGTCGCCGTCTCCGCGGCGGCGGCGGCCTTCCGCGCCGTGTCCCCTGCTTTGCCCCGTGGACTTCGTCAAGACGGGGATTGCATGCGGCGAAGTGTATGTCTAGTGTACACATAGTACATTGCGTCCCGGGAGGAATACCGCATGCTGCACGCCGATGCGAAGGCGCGCGTTTCGCTCGCCGCGCTGGATCGTTTCTGCCGCGCGGTATTGCAGGCCGCGGGCGCCGACGATGCCACGGCCAAAGCCGCCACGCGCGCCATGCTGCACGGCACCCGCCTCGGCGTCGACAGCCACGGCGTCCGCCTGCTGGCCCATTATGTCGCCGGCCTGACCGGCGGACGGATCAACAGGGCGCCGCAGCTGCGCACGCTGGCCGGTTTCGGCGCGGTGGAGACGTTGGATGCCGATGACGGGCACGGCGCCCTCGCCGCCTACCGGGGAATGGAGCGGGCGATCGACCTTGCCGGCCGGTTCGGCATCGGCGCCGTCGCGATCCGCAACACCTCGCATTTCGGACCCGCCGGCGCCTATGCGCTGGAGGCGGCGCGACAGGGCTTCATCGGCCTGGCCGTCTGCAACTCCGACAGCATCGTGCGCCTGCACGACGGCGCCACCCGCTTTCACGGAACGAACCCGATATCCGTCGCCGTTCCGGCTCCTGGCCAGGATCCCTGGCTGCTCGACATGGCGACCAGTGCCGTCCCCTACAATCGCGTGCTCCTCTACCGCAGCCTCGGCACGCCGCTGCCGGATGCCGTCGCGTCCGATCTTGGCGGCATCGACACGCCGGACGCCGCCAAGGCGGAGATGCTGGCGCCGCTCGGCGGCGAATTCGGGTTCAAGGGTGCGGGGCTCGCGGGACTGGTCGAAATCCTGAGCGCCGTCCTGACCGGCATGCGGCTGAGCGTCGACATCCCGTCGATGCAGGGCCCCGATTTCTCGACGCCGCGCGGCATGGGCGCCTTCGTCCTGGCGATCAGGCCGGAAGCCTTCGTCGCCCGCGAAACCTTCGAGGCCGGCATGGCCCGCTACCTGGCGGCCCTGCGCGGATCCGCCGTGCGCGAGAACGGCACGGTCATGGCGCCCGGCGACCGGGAGTGGCGGGAAGCCGCGCAGAGGGATGCCCACGGCGTCACCCTCGATCCCGCCACGCTTGCGGCCTTTGCCGACCTGGCGGCGCGCTATGGCGTGCCCCTGCCCCGGCTCGACGAGAAAACGCCGGTTGACTTACCGCGCTGATGCTATTTAATGGGAGAAATTGGTAAGGCCACTTTACCACAGGCGGGCACGGGAGGACGTGCACGCCGGGAGGACCGCAATGTTCATGGCTTTGGAGCCGCGCCGCCTCTACAGGCAGGTGGCGGACCAGATACGGACGCTCATCGAGACCGGCGAACTCGCTGTCGGCGAGCGGCTGCCGGCCGAGCGGGAGCTCGCCGAGCGGTTCGGCATTTCGCGCCCCAGCGTGCGCGAGGCCCTGATCGTCCTGGAGCTGGAGGGCCTGATCCAGATCCGCATGGGCTCGGGCGTCTACATCCTGCGCAAGCCAACCGCCGGCCCCGCCGTGCCGCCGGCCGAGGACGGTGACGGGCCGTTCGAGATCTTGCAGGCGCGCTGCATCGTCGAAAGCGCGATCGCCGAGGAGGCCGCGCGCCGCGCCCGCCCGGAGCACGTCGCGATCCTCGACGAGAACCTGCGCCTGATGCAGGACGCGCTCGACGATGCGGATCGGGCCATCGCCCTCGACTGTGCCTTCCACGGCGCGATCATCGACATCATCGGAAACGCGGCGCTGAAGCGCTTCACCGGCCTCGTCTATGACCGGCGCACGTCGCCCTACTTCGAAAAACTGGCGAGCTATTTCGAGGGCCCGCACACATGGAGACTGGCGCTCGAGGAGCACCAGGTCATCCGCGACGCCATCGCCGCAGCCGATCCGGCTGCCGCACGCGAGGCGATGCGCCGGCATCTGACGCTGGCGCAGAAGAGATTCTCTGAGAGCTTCGAGGAGGAGCAGGCAAGGGAAGACTGATCCCGCCGCGCCGGACGCGGCAGGACCGGGGAAGAGACATCTGTATTCACTTCGGGAGGAAAGAATGACATTCAGATTGAAAGCAGTCCTGGGCGCGACCGCCCTCGTCCTGGCGTCCGCCTTCGCGGCCCAGGCAGAGACCGTCCTGAAATGGGCGCACGTCTACGAGACGTCGGAACCGTTCCACACCGAATCCGTCTGGGCGGCCGAGGAAATCGCCAAGCGGACCGACGGCCGCTACAAGATCGAGGTTTTCCCGGCATCGCAGCTCGGCAAGGAAGCCGACATCAACCAGGGCCTGAAGCTCGGCACGGTCGACATCATCATCTCCGGCTCGAGCTTCGCCGCGCGCGACTACAAGCCGATCGGCGTCACCTATTTCCCCTATATCTTCCGCGATCCGAGCCATCTGATCGCCTACACGAAGAGCGACGTCTTCAAGCGCCTCGCCAAGGGCTATGAGGACAAGACCGGAAACGTCATCACCGCCGTCAGCTACTACGGCACGCGCCAGACGACCTCGAACAAGCCGATCGAGAAATGCGCCGACATGGCCGGCCTGAAGATCCGCGTCCCCGACGTCCCGGCCTATCTCGCGATGCCGCGCGCCTGCGGCGCCAACACCACCCCGATCGCCTTCGCGGAAGTCTATCTTGCGCTCCAGAACGGCACCGTCGAGGCCCAGGAAAACCCGCTGACGACCATCGAGGCCAAGAAGTTCTTCGAAGTTCAGAAGAACATCATCCTGACCGGCCACATCGTCGACCACCTCAACACCCTGATCTCCAAGAGCCGCTGGGCGAGCCTGTCGGAAGAGGACAGGAAGATCTTCGTCGAGGTCATGCAGGAAGCCGCAGCCCGCACGACGAAGATCATCGAGGAGCGTGAGGCCGCTCTCGTCGACGATTTCAAGGAGCGCGGCATCAACGTCGTCGAGGTCGACAAGGCCGACTTCGAGAAGACCGTGCTCGAAAAGGTGACCTTCGAGGAGTTCGGCTACGACAAGGCCGACTGGGAAGCCATCCGCGCCATCAAGTGACCTCGGTAACGGCGCGACCCGGCCGGGTCGCGCCGTCCACACTTTCGAGACGGGATATTCTCTATGTCTGTGACACAGGAAATTCACACTCAGGTCACGCCTGAGGAACTCGCCCATACCTTCGATGAAGCGCCGGTCGAAGCCGACCTGAAGGTGTATTCCTTCGAGGACTGGGTCACGCTGGCGCTGTTCTGGCTGATGACGGGCTGCGTATTCCTCCAGTTCTTCACGCGCTACGTGCTGAACGACAGCTACGCCTGGACCGAGGAAATCGCCGTCAACTGCCTGATCGGCGTGGTCTTCCTCGGATCGGTGATGTGCGTGCGCCTGTCGCACCATATTCAGGTGGACGTTCTCTACCACTACCTGCCGGCCCGGGTGACGCGCGTCATGGCGACGATCGTCGATCTCGTGAGGATCGGTTTCTTCGCATACGGCTCGTGGCTGATGTGGCGCTACATGGAAATCGTCGCCGACGAGGAAATGGTGACCGTGGCGCTGCCGCGCAACATCGTCTTCTACACCGTGCTCGTCGCCTTCGTCCTGATGTTCCTGCGCTCCATCCAGGTCTTCGTCGCCAACATGCGTCGTGGCTATTCCGTGCTCGAGCGGCCGGAAGCATTCCAGCACGCAGAGGATTGATCACATGCTGGTTCTGATTGGTTCCTTTCTCCTTCTGATGATCATCGGCCTGCCCGTCGCGATATCGATGGCGGTCTCGTCCGTGCTCTACATCGTCCTCTACGACGTGGCGCCCGACATCATCGCCGCACAGCGGCTGATCGCCGGCGTCGAGAGCTTCCCGCTGCTGGCCGTTCCCTTCTTCATCCTCGCCGGCAACCTGATGAACGTCGCCGGCGTCACCGGCCGCATCTATTCCTTCGCCGTCGCGCTGGTCGGCTGGATGAAGGGCGGCCTGGCGCAGGTGAACATCATCGGCTCGGTGGTCTTCTCCGGCATGTCCGGCACGGCCCTTGCCGATGCGGCCGGCATCGGCACGATCGAGATCAAGGCGATGAAGGATCACGGCTATCCGGTCGAGGCCGCCGTCGGCGTCACCGCCGCCTCGGCCACGCTCGGCCCGATCTTTCCGCCGTCGCTGCCCTTCGTCATCTACGGCATGATGGCCAACGTCTCGATCGGCGCCCTGTTCATGGCCGGCATCGTGCCCGGCGTCGTCATGACTGTATTGATGATGGTCACGGTCGCAGCCTTCGCCTACGTCAAGCGCTGGGGCTCGGATACGCCCTTCAGCCTGCGCATGATCTTCGGCGCATCGCTGGAAGTCCTCGTGGTGATGATGGTGCCGCTCGGCATCTACCTCCTCATGCACCTGGGCCTTTCGCTCAACTACGCCATCCTCGTCGCGCTCGTCCTGCTGCTCGCCTGCGACTGGTACTTCGACTTCTCCGCCGTCATGGCGCTGATGACCCCGGTCATCCTGATCGGCGGCATGACGATGGGCTGGTTCACGCCCACCGAAGCCGCCGTCGCCGCGGTGCTCTGGTCGCTGTTCCTGGGCCTCGTGCGCTACCGCACCATGACCTTCCGCTCGCTCGCCAAGGCGTCGATGGACACGATCGAAACGACCGCCGCGGTGCTCTTCATCGTCGCTGCCGCCTCGGTCTTCGCCTGGCTGCTCACCGTCAGCCAGACCGCCCAGCTGCTGTCGGACGCGATCCTGTCGATCACCGACAACAAGTGGGTGTTCCTGATTCTGGTCAACCTGCTGATGCTGTTCGTCGGCTGCTTCCTGGACACGATCGCGGCGATCACCATTCTCGTCCCGATCCTCCTGCCGCTCGTCAAGCAGTTCGGCATCGATCCCGTGCATTTCGGCCTCATCATGACGCTGAACCTGATGATCGGCCTGCTGCATCCGCCGCTCGGCATGGTGCTCTTCGTGCTCTCGCGCGTCGCCAAGCTGTCGGTCGAGCGAACCACGATGGCGATCGTGCCCTGGCTGGTGCCGCTGTTCATCGCGCTGCTCCTGATCACCTTCGTCCCCGGGATCACCCTCTGGCTCCCGACCGAAATGGGCCTGATCCGCTGATGCAACCCCTGCCCGCGCGGGACGATCCGGCGCGGGCCACCTCCCTCACCGAGACCAAGGAAGAACAGGCATGCTGACACGGGTGGCACGTCTTCACGGAACACGCGACCTGCGGGTCGAGACCCAGGAGGTCCGCGCGCCGGGTCCGGGCGAAGTGCTGCTGCGCATGGCCGCAGGCGGCATCTGCGGCTCGGACCTCCACTACTACCAGCATGGCGGCTTCGGTCCGGTGCAGGTCCGCGAACCGATCATCTCCGGCCACGAGGCATCGGGCTACGTCGAAGCCGTCGGCGGCGGCACGGACGCGCTGAAGGCCGGCATGCTCGTCGCCGTCAATCCGTCGCAGCCATGCGGCACGTGCCGCTACTGCGCCATCGGCCAGCCCATCCACTGCCTCGACATGCGCTTCATGGGCAGCGCCATGCGCCTGCCGCACGAGCAGGGCATGTTCCGCGACCGGCTGATCGTGCCGGCAGTCCAGTGCCATCCGGTCGCAGCCGATCTCACGCCGGCGGAAGCCGCCTGCTCCGAGCCGCTCGCGGTGTGCCTGCATGCCGCGGCACAGGCCGGCGACCTGAGCGGAGCCAGGGTCCTCGTCACCGGCGCCGGCCCGATCGGCCTGCTGACGACCGCCGCCGCCCGCCATGCCGGCGCCGCCGAGATCGTCGTCACCGACCTGACCGACGCCGCCCTTGCCCGGGCGCCGGCGATGGGGGCGACGGCCACCGTCAACGTCGCGCGGGACCCCGACGGGCTCGCCCCCTGGCAGAAGGACAAGGGCACGTTCGACGTGGTCTTCGACTGCTCGGCCGCAGGCCCCGCGCTGCGCTCCGCCTTCGCCGCCGTGAAGCCGCGCGGCACCATCGTCCAGGTCGGCGTCACCGGCGACATCACCATTCCCCTCAATGCACTGGTCGGCAAGGAAATCGTCTGGCGGGGCTCGCAGCGCTTCCACGACGAGTTCGCGCAGGCGGTCGACCTGCTGTCGCGCCGCGTCATCGACGTGCGGCCGATCATCTCGCACGCCTATCCGCTCGAAAGGGCGGTCGAGGCCTTCGAGCAGGCCGGCGACCGCACGGTCGCCTGCAAGGTGCAACTCACTTTCAATGGCTCCCACTGAACGGCAAGGACAAGACGATGAGACACACATGGCGCTGGTTCGGCCCGGTCGACAAGGTGACGGTGCGCGACGCGGCGCAGGCCGGCGCCGAAGGCATCGTCAGCGCCCTGCACCACGTTCCGACGGGTGCGGCCTGGACGATTGACGAGATCCGCAAGCGGCAGGCGGAGATCGCAGCCGGCGGCCTCGTCTGGGACGTGGTCGAGAGCGTTCCCGTCTCCGAAGACATCAAGACGCAGAAGGGCGACTGGCGCAGCCACCTCGCCAACTGGCAGGAGACCTTGCGGCGCCTGTCGGCCTGCGGCATCCGCACCGTCTGCTACAACTTCATGCCGGTGCTCGACTGGACCCGCACCGACCTGCGCTGGGAGACGCGCCACGGCGCCAAGGCCATGCGCTTCGATCTCGTCGATTTCGTCGCCTTCGACATCCACATCCTGAAGCGGCCCGAGGCGGCGACCGACTACCCCGACTGGCTGGTCGAGGACGCCGCGAAGCGCTTCGCCGCGATGACGGACGAAAAGATCGCAGCACTCGGGCGCAACATCGGCGCCGGCCTGCCCGGTTCCGCCGACGGCTACACGCTCGACCAGCTTCTGGAAAAGCTGCGCGCCTACCAGGGCATCGACCGGGAACGCCTGCAGGCGAACCTCGTCGACTTCCTCTCCGAAGTGACCCCTGTGGCAGAAGAGGTCGGCATCAACATCTGCGCCCATGGCGACGACCCGCCCTGGCCGCTGCTCGGCCTGCCGCGCATCCTTTCGACCGAGGCCGACTATGCGCACATGCTCTCCAAGGTCGACAGCCGCGCCAATGGCGTCACTTTGTGCACCGGTTCGCTCGGCGCCCGGGCCGACAACGACCTGCCGATGATCGCCCGCCGCTTTGCCGACCGGATCCACTTCGTACACCTGCGCAACGTCACCCGCGATACGGACACCGTTCCCTGCTCCTTCTTCGAGGACGAGCATCTCGAAGGCGGCACCGACATGGTCGCCGTCATCGCAGCGCTGCTGGCGGAGGAGAAGCGACGGCGCGAACAGGGGCGCGAGGACCACCGCATTCCCATGCGCCCGGACCACGGCCAGGAGATCCTCGACGATCTGACGCGCGGCGCCCAGCCCGGCTATCCCGCCATCGGCCGCCTCAAGGGCCTCGCCGAACTGCGCGGCATCGAACGCACCCTCCTCCACCCTCGCTACGGACTGGCCTGACAACATGAAGCGTCTCTCCGCCTCGACACCGCTCCCGGCATCCGTCGCGCAGCCCGCCTATGACCGGGCCGCCCTTCGCCCGGGCATCGTCCACATCGGGCTGGGGGCGTTCCATCGTGCCCACCAGGCCGTCTTTACCCAGCGCGCGCTCGCGCAAAGCTTCGGTCCTTGGGGCATCGTCGCGGTCAACCTGCGATCGCCCGGGCCGATCGAGGCGCTCGAGCGGCAGGACGGCCTGCACACGGTCGTGGTCAGGGCGCCGGAAGGAGACCGCGCCGAGGTGATCGGTGCCGCGGTCGACTGGATCTGCGCGACAGAGGATCGCGACAAGGTGCTCGCCTATCTCGCCGATCCCGATATCCGCGTCGTCACGCTTACCGTTTCGGAAAAAGCCTATGGCCTGCACCCGGCGACGGGCGGCCTCGACACCGGCCACCCCGCCGTGGCCGCCGACCTCGCCGATCCGCATGCCCCGACCGGGGCACTCGGCTTCCTGGTCGAGGGCCTGGCGCTTCGCCGCGCCCGGGGTATTGTGCCCTTCACCGTTCTGTGCTGCGACAATCTCCCGTCGAACGGCGGGATCCTGCGGCGGCTCGTGCTGGAGATGGCGGCGCATCGCGACCGGGGCCTCGCCGACTGGATCGCGGAAAACGGCGCCTTCCCCTGCAGCATGGTCGACCGCATCGTTCCGGCCGCCACCGGGGAGACGCGCGCGATCGCCCAGGACCTGCTCGGCGTCGAGGACAGCCTCGCCCTCGAAACCGAGCCCTTCCTGCAATGGGTGATCGAGGACGACTTCGTCTGCGGACGCCCGGCCTGGGAGGCAGGCGGCGCCATCTTCGCCACGGCGGTCGAGCCCTATGAGAAGATGAAGCTCCGGCTCCTCAACGGCTCGCACACGCTGATCGCCCATCTCGGCCTGCTGCACGGGCTGGAATACGTGCGCGACGTCATGGCCGTGCCGGAACTCGTACACCAGGTGCGCCGGCACATGGAGGCGGTGCTGCCGACGCTAGACCCCGTGCCGGGCGTCGATCTTCACGCCTACCGGGAGCAGCTCCTCGCCCGTTTCGCCAACAGGGCGATCGCCCATCGCAACCTGCAGATCGCCATGGACAGCACGCAGAAGCTGCCGCAGCGCATCTTCGCACCGGCCGTGGAAGCCCTGCAGGCCGGCGGCGACGCGGCCGCCTTCGCCCATGTCGTGGCGCTCTGGATCATGGCCGTCCGCAAGCGCATGGAAGCAGACGATCCGCGCCGGGACGAGATCCTTAACGCCGCCAGAAACGTCGATCCCGTCGACCCCTCCGCATGCTTCCTCGCGATCGACGGGCTTTTTCCCTCCGAGCTCGTCGCGGCCCGAGCCTGGCGAGACCTCGTCAACGCCGGACTGAAAACGGCAACGCCCTGATCCCTCATGGCCCGGCCCCTCTGGGCCGAGGCCGGCGGACAGCCCGGTCCGTCAACGGCCCGGCGCCGGCGCGCCGCCGCGCGGATATTCGACGTTGCCGGAGATCGTCGGCGCGGCGTTCTCGACGGAATAGTATCCGTATCCGCCGATCTCCACGTGGTTGTTGGTGATCGAGACGCCGGTGATCGG